>JAQYET010000050.1 GCA_028723525.1 Prevotellaceae bacterium | reverse complement strand
ACGGATTCAGACGGCCAGACTTTGTCCGAGGAATTTTACCTTATGTGGGAGGCCAGAGAGGCGTATCGGGTCCAGATTGGTTGGCGTAAATCCAGAGAGGACGGCTTTAATCGTAAACTGGTATCTTGGGTTTTACGCCTGGTGCTACTGGTTTTTTTAGGCCAAAAAACCAAGGACCCCAACACACCTTTTAGGTTGATGTCTAGAGACGCTTTGGCCTTGTACTTACCTTTACTTCCGGAAGACTATAATCTGCCTAATGCCTTAATAGCTGCTTATACGAACTATACAGGCCTTAGTCATCGTTATATTCCCATTACTTTCCGACCGCGCCAAGGTGGGAAAAACTCTATAAATTTCAAACGTATTTTCAGTATCGGCTGGGGGCAGTTAAAGACCCTGCCTAAAATGAACAAAGCGATGCGAGCCAAGCTGCCTCGAGGGGTAAGAGACTAGATCAGAAAGGACATGAAATGGAACTTTCCAAGAAAAATGCCAAAATTCTAATTTGTGATGATGATATGGTGGTCCACGAGTCTTTGGGCCTTTATTTAAATGAAGAAAGTTATGCCTATAAATCCGCATACGACGGTCAGGAAGCTTTGGACCTTTTTAGGACCTACAAGCCTGATCTCATTATTTTAGACCTCATGATGCCCAAGCTTTCCGGCATGGATGTCTGCCGGGAGATTCGTCGTGCATCCAATGTACCCATTATTATGTTGACGGCCAAAGGTGAAGAGATCGATAAGGTTCTGGGCCTGGAGCTGGGGGCCGACGATTATATTGTCAAACCCTTTAGTCCAAGAGAAGTCATGGCCAGAATTAAGGCCGTTTTACGCAGACTCCAGACCAATGTCCAATCCGACGAGCAGCATATTGTCTTTGACGGTCTGGACATTAATTTAGACAACTACCAAGTTCTGGTTCACGGAGAGAAGGTAGCCTTTACGCCTAAAGAGGTTGAAATCCTTTATCTTTTAGCTCAAAACGCCGGCCAAGTTATGGAACGTGAGCAAATTCTCTCTCAGGTTTGGGGTTACGATTATTTCGGCGATACTAGAACCATTGATACCCACATCAAGCGTATCCGACAAAAAATTGGCAATGAAGATGAGAAATGGGAACTGGTCACCGTTTACGGTATTGGTTACCGCTTTGAGGTTAAGGATTAATGGCACGAGGGCCGGAAGCCAACAATAGTGTCTTTTTAAGACGTTTAGTGAGTTTGCTTTTCGGAGCACTCTTATTGTCTGCCGGCCTCACTATTGCCATTTACAGTTTTGCCTCCAACATAGTTTTTTCCCATTTAAAAAGCCAGGAATATACAAATCGTGCCGCACTTATTGCCGAGCAGACGGCCGACCGTTACTTAGGCGACCTGTCGGTTCGAGTCTATGACCACTACATGGAGGAAAGCCCGGATTTGATCGGAGCGTCAATCCTGGTCTATATGTATAAGGGGGACAGTTTCGAGAGCGCCTATACGCCTCGCTCCATGAACTATGAGGCGGATTTTTTAGCCCAGGCCAAAGCTCAAATCGAGAGCCGCAACTACGTTCTTATGGATAAGCGTTCGGTTCATTTTGAAGCCAGGCTCGGCCCAAAAAAAGAACTCTATCTTTTTGTGGGCTATCCGATTTTGGCCGAGGATGTCTATTCGGTCCATGATCAGGTTATGGGGGCCGTCTATATCATGGGCTCCATGGCGGATATTTCGGAGTCTTATACTAGCCTTCGTTTTGCCTTGATTTTGGCGTCTTCCTTGGCCTTTCTCATTGTCCTCTTGCCTTTGCTTTACTTGAGTCGTCGCCTTATTAAACCTCTGGTCGATACCAAGAATGTGGCTTTGGCCATGGCCAAAGGTGATTTCTCCAAGCGGGCCCAGATCACATCTAGAGATGAAATCGGTGACCTAGCTACTGCCGTGAACGATTTGGCGGATGATTTGGATAAGACCTTGAAGAACTTGACGAACGAACGGAATCGCTTGAAACAAATCCTCAACGGTTTGAATGAGGGGATTTTGGCCTTGACCAAAGACCTCAAACTCATGCACATTAACCCGGCCCTGATTTTACTCTTTCACCTGGACGAGAGCGAAGATCCGGAGGTTTTGAGCCGCAA
>JAQYET010000049.1 GCA_028723525.1 Prevotellaceae bacterium | reverse complement strand
ATGTACTTGGCACTACCCAGGTTGCGGTAGGTGAAGTCGTAGGTCACCATACCATAGCGGCTGAGGAATGCCATGGCACTCAGAGTGAGCTTGCCGGGTAGCCACATGTCGTACTTGGAGGTGAAGTCACCACCGGTGCTGTAGGTTACCGTGTTGTTTTTCACATCCTCGAGGTGGTCGTTGTAGAAGGAGGCAGCGGCACTGTAGGTCTCGGTGTAGGTCGCATACTGAGGAAGGAGGTAGGAGATACCTACTCGCCCATAGTCGCCAATCGCTACCAGCGCACCAAGGTTGAGCCCTACGGATCCGCCAGTGACGTGCAGGTCGTTGTCGTAGGTGATGCCCATCCTGTTGTTCTTAGGCTGGTAGTAAAAGTCCTCTGAGTACTCGGAGTGACGGCTGTAGACGCTGGCAGTGGAGCGCAAAGTGGCACCAAAGAAGTAGCGGTCATCATAGTTGACACCAAAGTTGAGGTCAAAGGAGTTTTTACCACCGGTCTCTTTGACAGACAGAGAAGCAAAGTCCGGGAGCAAAGTCCGCTGCTCTGAACGCTCCGGATCACCTGTCCATACCCAGACATTTGGACGGTAGTAGTTGTCAGGCTTGCCCTCTACACGGCCCTCGATCAGCCAAGCGTTTAGTCCCATAACCACACTCTGGTTGACATTAGCTAGGCGCGGATCGTAGGTGTCGCTGTGCATATATCTGCCGATGGGTACCCCACTCTCATTGGCCTTGAATGCCAGATAGTCGGTGATCCCGGAGCCGGGAAGTGGCATTGCGAGCTTGTAGTCCCGTTTGTAGCTGTAGTCTCTATTGTAGAGGAAGCCCCAGTTGATTCTGAGCGGTGCGGAACTCAGTCCGATGCCTGAGCCGATGTAGGAAATGTTGCTAAGGTCAAATAGACCATAAGAACTGTTGGTGTTCTCGACGCCGTTCTCATGACGGTAGTCGGTGGAGGTGCTCCCTTTGCCGCCCTCTAGTCCGAGGGAGAGCGCTCCTCTATAGTAGAGTGCACTTCCTGCCGGGTTGATCCAGATAGCTGTCGGGTCAGCACCCAGTGCCCCTACGGCACCGCTCATGGATTGTGCTCGTGCAGTCCCATGTACCCCCTCCAGGCTGTTGCGGTATCCGTCCGAGGGGGCTTGTGCTTGTGCCCCTACGACGGACAGTACGCCTGCTGTCAGGAGAGATGCAAATAATAGTCGATATCTTTTATTCATGGTCAGAAACCTTTATAATCTTAGTCTGGAAAGTCGGTCGTTATCTTCTACGTCCTCCTGATCCGTAGGTGCCGGTGTTTCCGGGGTTGGAGCTCCTGGTCGGTGTACTTGGCGTACTCGGCGTGTAGGAACCACCATCGGTCGAGCGAGTAGGAGTGTAGGTACGAGTGGGGGTACTGCCCTGGTTCCAGCGGGAGTTGGCACGGCTGCCGCTATTGGTCCATGTGCCTGAGTTGTTGTACCTTCCGCCGTTGGTGTTTCTATTGTAGACCTGTGTGCCGGTTGTCGCTCTGGTGCGTACTGCTCGGTCGGTGCGTCCCAGGTCGCTGCCATATGTGCTATAGTTGCGCTGTACGTAGCGTCCGGAAGTACGTCCATAGGGATTGTACGTGCGTGTGCGTGTGTACCCTGAGCCGTAGTGGCTGCCATCGTAGTAGCCGTGCCAGTAGCCGTGGTTGTAGGACGGAGCACCCCACCCGTAGGTGTACCCCCAGCCTCCACCGTAGTACCAGGGGTTGCGCCACCTGCTTCTGTACCAGGGATCATACACGCCGCCGTAGTACCATGGGTCGTACCATCCACCATAGCTGTACCAGGGATCGTACCATCTGCCGTAGCGCCATGAGGATCCGTAGTAGGGGTAGGTGTTGATGTTGATGTTCACACCGCTGCGCCAGTCCCTACCGTAGTACGAGTTGGTCCATGGGTCGTAGTCCATATCGTCCAGGATGTAGACTCGATCGACGTTGTTGAGCACGATCGTGTTGCTATTGTCCCCGAACCTTCTCATGCGTTGGCTGTACTTGCCACCTCTCGGACGACGATCTCCGGTGCCATCCAGCTGGTCGAGGTTGTCCTCCATCTGCTCGATGGTCACTTTCATGTTCCGGCGATTGTACCAGTCACTGACCTGCTCC
>JAQYET010000048.1 GCA_028723525.1 Prevotellaceae bacterium | reverse complement strand
CGTGAGCTGCTTCATGCCCGTCCACCCAAGGTCGTAAGCGGGGTTGCCGTCTTTATCATAAAAGATAAGATGCGGCATACCACTATCGTCAACCGACAGCTCGATGCCTTTCTTCCTCTCAAACGTAAAGATATTAAACTCACCGTCATGCGCTTCGATGAAAGGGTCGCCAACCAACTTTGGCATTGTACGCAGACTGCCGACACTCAAATCACCGCTCACTTCCGTGTTGCGTGCATTGAGCCTTATTTTCTTATCTTTGATGAAAATACCAGTTTGCTCAAGCGCATCCACCGTGCCGTCATACGCACACCATGGCGTTGCAGTGTCGCCCTCCTCTAATTTTGGGCGGCAGAGGTACAATGTGGCAGGCTTTGTACCATTGATGTTCATCGTCACACTGCCGTAGTTTAAGTCATCTGTCGTGAATGTTCTCACAAATCTAATCCATCCGTCGGTCGGGTTACTAAATGCTGGGTTCTCGCTGAAATTCAAACGGCTGGCATTATTTGGCTTGCGCCCAGTCATGGAATCTTCATTTTTGAAAGCTTCAAAGCCAAAACCGACATATCCGTCAGCTTTCTCGTCAAATTCCACCTTTACCCATGCGGACAAAGTATAAGTGGTGTGCTGTTTCAACTTAATGTTGCATTTCGCACCAGTTTGTTTTTCCCAAAACAAACCAGGATATTCGGACACGCCCGCCAAGGTCTTGAACTTGATTGCATCACCACCAGCCACGCCACCGCCTTTCAAGTACTCGAACCACTCTTTGCTGTCTATCTTTGTGGATGCTATTCCCACGCCCAAATGCTTCTCGATGGCTGCTTTGCACTCACTAACCTTATTCCTTGCAGTGGTTATGGCATTATCGCAAGCATTTATCTTATCCTGTAGGTCATTCCGCTTTGTCGTGTCGTTAGTAGGCGTGGCATCCAACTGTCTTTGCAGGTTTTCCTTTTCAGTGGTTTTCTGTTTGATAACATCATCTTGTGCGTGGGCAAGTCGTATCTTATCCTGTACCTCTGACAAATCAAGGTCGCTACCCCACAGCAGGTTTGGACGAGTTCCGTTATTCACGGTCAGGCTGATTTCATCCGACTTTACTTCCAACTGCGAGTACTTCCCATCCAGCTCTCCCACCGTGGCTTTGGTATGTTTGATGTCCCGCTCAACAGAGTTAATCTTACCCTCAGCAGTTTCTATTCTGCTGGTAATTGCTCCATTCACGGTGTCAATATCGAACACCACCTTTGGCTTGAACGTGATAGGCACAATGCGACGGTCTACGATGTCGCTGCCTTTCGTCAGTGTCACAATGTATGTGTCAACTTTAGTTTCTTTGTATTCAACATCTTTTTTATCCAAGACATACGCGCCAGCCATTGACACGAATGATGCAGTAATACCAGTCACAGACAGATTTATACCCTCCTCACCGAGAGCTAATTCACGAGTAACTTCACCAACTGTTTTCTGTATCTTGTACGCTAAAAACAATCTTACAAATTTGTCTCCACTCTCCGCCTTGTATGCCACGGCTGCTTCCTGCATCGGTATCAGCTTGTAGCTCACGGCATCACTTCCGTCCTTGCCGTCAGTTCCTTTCTCGCCATTGATGCCGTCTTTTCCGTCTAAACCGTTCCTACCGTCCCTGACAACATGTATCTTCTGCATGTCAACCAACTTCTGCATGTCAACCAACTTATCGTAGATGAGCAAATCCACATTAAACACATCGTTCATGTCTTCTTTCTCAGCCCACAAGTTCCACTTATTCCTGACTACTGTTACATGGCTTTTATCGCTAAGAGGCAGATTGTTCTCACCTTTCGTCACACGCACTTTCACGCTTTCACTTGGCGACAGCTGCGTAAGATTTTCACCCTGTACCTTGTAAGCATAGATAGATATGAATTCTGGTGAAAAACTCCCATCCGCTTTTACATTGAACTGCGAGCCACTCATCACCAACTTGTACAGCACAGAACTATTTTCAGACGCAAGCCCTTTCATGTAGTCCTCGATTGACTCAAGTCCACCATTGTCGCTCTGCACCTTGAAGTTTCCTGTCACCTGACTTCCATTTGCGGCAAACCATGTGCGCTTGTGTGTGGATAGCTTGTAGTCGTTCACGCCATCATATTGTACCCAGTATGGAGCTTTCAGATCGCCATCAAAACTATTATAGGCGCACGTCATGATGACACTCTGCCTTTCCTTGTTGTCACGATTTCCTATCTGCACAAGGTCATCACCTACCTTTGGTATGTCGCCTATATCCTGTGGACTTTCATTCTTCATTTTCTGGCGGTCAGTTTTTGAAAGCACCAATTTCAGGCACTTCTCCTCCTTACCGTCAATCGTGTGCGTCACCACCTGTGTGGGCGCATCCGTCACTAACCTCCAATAGTAGTGGTTACCAATGGCATGTGGCTTTCCATCGTTCGTCTGGTCTCCCCTCCCTTGGCTTCCCCCCTCCTTGGGAGGGGTTGGGGGAGGCTGTAGGGGGAGGCTATTCATCCCATTTGAACACATCATCTGGTCTTTCGGCTCGCACGTCTGCAACAGCTTTACACCGTCTTTCTCCGCACGTTGGTAACACACAAAGCCGTCTGGCGTTTCCTCTACTGCATCCACGTGGAAAGTACCCGCAGAGTTCACCGACATACCCCCAGCCGCCTTTGCCTTTTGTATCTCAAGTTCAAAGAAAGTCGCCTTACCCGTCACCGTGAGGTTATTCGTCATGATGTTGCCCGTGTTGGTGATGTCGCCAGTGTTGTGGATATTCCCTTTGTTGGTAATATCTCCATAATTTTTGATGTCACCTCTATTCACAATACCCTGAAAATAGCTCACCGCCTTTGCCACGATGCCCTTGAGAAACGTCATGACCTGCTCAGCCGTGTCTGGAACATCCTTGCGGAGGAATGCCGCACTGCCGATGTAAGACAGCAAAGAGAGAAACGCTGACCCTATGCGGTTTGCCGTGTTTGCCTGCGTGCCACGTTCGTCACGAATAGCAGCAAAGTCTTTTTCCAATTTTCGATATGTATTGTCTTTTTCCATATAAAATCATTGATGTCTGAGACAAAGTTATGATAAAGTTTGCCGTGCTAAGAATACCGTCAGTTATATGCTGACCTTCCCCTTTGACGTTTCCAATCCACCTGAGAACATGGCGGTAAGCGTTTCGCTCACCATTCCCTGATAAGCCTTTCCATAGAAGCTTGCTTCGACTTCTTTGAGCCTGTACAGACTGTAGAGGTACTTGCCCTTGAACCAGTCGCGCACCACACGATGACCGCGCCCTTTGTTCCA
>JAQYET010000047.1 GCA_028723525.1 Prevotellaceae bacterium | reverse complement strand
GTTCAGCTTCTTTGATAACTCTATAGAAGTAACCTTGCCCTGTATGATATCGGGTAACAATTTGTCTGAAGAGCAAGCAAGTGTCTATGCCGTTCTACAAAACAAAACTCTTTCCAGCTCTGAGATCATGACGCAAGTAGGATTTAGCAAGAATAAAACCTTGAGAATTTTGAACGAGCTTATAGAGGCCGGCTATGCTGAGAAAATCGGCAAGGGGAGAGGGACAAAATACAGGGCCAGCTAACTTAATGATATATCTAAGCCTAATGGATCTATAAGTCTGCTGACCATTGTTTTGACTTCTGGAATTTGGGACAAGATTGCAAGTAATGGAGGGTTGTGCTCGGGGGATCAAGAGCCCAACCATCCACTACTTGTTACTTTGTCCGGAAAACCACCCACTAGTTGCAGGTTTGCCCGTGGGCCCACCCATTACTTGCAGACTTGGCCGAAAATTAGAAAAACCAAAGTAGACATAATAAAGATCACTCAGAAGCTGCAAATTTGCCGAAGAGCTACTTCGTGAGACTGTTGAGCATAAGGCCTAGAAGGCTATGCAAGCCTGGACTGATACATCTTGATGTGTGTACTTCCACTTACCAAGTTGATACGCAATATCAACAAGCCACCGCAGGATGTCATAAATTAGAAGGTCCCCATGAGTTAGACTATATCTAAGATTAAAAAATATCTATGTATCAATAAGTTCAACAAAGGTATCTTTTATCTTTTTATTTAAATCGCGCATGTTCCTATATCTGGATACATCAATTATGGATACTACATCACCATGAAGTTTTTCGGGTATATCAGGAGAAACAAATTCTCTATATTTAGACATGATTTGATTCACTCTAAAATGCACGAACTTTTTCTTATCTTCGTTTGTAAGAAGGTTAAACATTCCTTTATAATCAAATCGAGATCTTAACTCGGGAGATATTTTTTCCTTAAAATTCTCTTTGCTGATATTCGAGGTAAAAACAATAATATAACCGTTTATATCGTACTCATCAGCTTGAGAATTTACAATTTTTCCATTTTCAAGGACATCAAGAAAATAATTAAACACAGCATTATCTGCTTTTTCAAACTCATCAATGAGAATTAAGCCTACATCGGATTCTTGAATTCTTTTTAATAATTCACCGCCATCACTACCTATATATCCTAGCGGGCTTCCAATTAAACTATTAAGAGCATCATGACTGCTGTAGTTGCCAAAATTAATCTTAGCTAGTTTTGCATGACTCCCAAGTGCTTTGTGTATAGTTCGTGCAACCTCTGTTTTTCCGACGCCAGAATCTCCCATTAAGAACAAGGATAAAATTTTATGTTCACCTAATTTATTAAAAACTCTAAATGAGGTAACAAGTGATTTGAATTCTTTCTTGAAACGTTCATGGCCGTATAGTTTGGAATTAAAGGCCTCAAAAAAGCTTTCGAGTTCCGTATTATTTAAGTCAGTAATTTTTTTTACTTCCTTAAAATTCAAATGCGTATCTGTGTCCTGCTCATCAACTCTTTTATCATATTCCGCTTCGACATCCGAAAAGCCATCAAATGAATATCGGAACAAGTATTTAATGTCTCGCTCATGAACCTTATCGCAAATAAACTCAACATTTTCTCCGAAGCAGTCAATAAGTTGCTCAAAATTCATCGTTTGTGAGTCGTTTGACTTAATAAGACTAACGAGAGATGAGACATCTACAAAAACCTTTTGATATTCATCTAACTCCTCTCTCTGATCAGGTAAAAGAAATTTTGATATATTCGTTACTTTAAATCCAAATGCTTCTTGAGATGCTTTGAAGTTGAAAAACTGGCCTCTTGAATAGAAAAATAATGTTCTCATTTAGAGCCCTTCTTTCGTGTAGCTTTTCCTGGCCCTTTACCAGCCTCAAGACTTTCAGATTTAATAACCTGTACTATTGCAAGTAAATCAATGTAGGTATAGTCCAAGCCATCGTCTTCACTTTTTAATTTCACTACTGTTGTAGTAGAGTACTGGCTGTTATGTATCTCATTATCGTATTCTGATTCTGAATTTTGTCCTAATTCCTGAAAGAATTGAAAAGAATTCCTTAGTCCGTTAATCTTGGTTTTCCCCTTATATATGCCAATTAAGGAGACTTTACCAATAAATAGGTCATCCACATTGTAAAGATTTTCAAATTCGCTTTCAAAAGTAAGAGGGATTTTTACTAAGAGCTTCTCGTCGCTATCTGCTAATTCCCCTTTGAGTTTATAGGAATAATCTTTGAGTATTGAATTAAACACATTGTTAATGTCAAGTCCGCCAGCTTCTGGCAAACGCATCCCCTTGAACGAACCATTTGAGAACATTTTAACGGTTCGTAATTCAGTTTCATTTTCAAGAGAGAGTGAAACATTATCAACCTTAACAAGCTGCCCCTCAGTTATACCGTTAAAACTTGATGAAACAACGGTGCACTTCTCTATGACTTCATTTAAAATAAGAGACTTAGCCATAGTGACTTTGAAGTTATCAAGAACTTTTTGAGAATCCGATGATACTGATTTAATGTCAGGTCCAACTTCCGCATGAAAGAGCTTTAAGAATTGTGCACCCATCTTGGCTTGGAGTTCTGCCTCAATGGTGTTTTCTTGACGTACCTCAACCGTTTGGTCAGTTTTAATGATGTTGCTCAACATCATTTTTATCTCATAAACTTTTGAAAAATTTAGATAGTAAACATTAAAAAGCATATCAATTATCCACTTTCCATCATAGGCCTAAAGACATGTCCTAGTTTTGTAAACAGTTAGCGGAGGCAACTCTCATTGTCTCCGCTAATACGCTAATACAGCTATACCTCAGCGATAATTCCTATAGATTTTCTTGTACAAGAAAATCTATAGGCTGCCTCTCCCTACTCCCACTCAATAGTTGCAGGGGGTTTGGAGGTGATGTCGTAGACGACGCGGTTGATGCCGGGGACTTCGTTGATGATGCGGGTGGAGACTTTGTCGAGAACCTCGTAGGGGATGCGGGACCAGTCGGCGGTCATGAAGTCGGAGGTGGAGACGGACCGGAGGGCCAGGGTGTATTCGTAGGTCCGGTAGTCGCCCATGACGCC
>JAQYET010000046.1 GCA_028723525.1 Prevotellaceae bacterium | reverse complement strand
GCTTGCATTTCAGAGGCTTGCTGCCGGTCGTCATGCCGGAAAATTATCTGGCGCTTTTCCCCGTACCCGGGCCTCGGGAAGCCCGCGAGATCATTGACGCAGCTCTGCCGGCCTTAAAGCAGGGGCTGGAGCGGATTCAGCTAAATCAGGATTTTGTTCCGCTTCCTTGTGGCCTGAGTGATCGGCTGAAATCGGGCATGATCAACGTGCTTTTTCGCCGCTTTGTCGTCAAAAGCCGGTCTTTTTGTTCGACCGAAGCCTGCATTGGCTGCGGACGCTGTGTACAAAGCTGCGTGCAAAACAATATTGTGCTGAAAGAACAACGCCCCCAGTGGGGGAATGACTGCATTCACTGCATGGCCTGTATCTGCAGCTGCCCTGTCGAAGCGGTTGAATACGGGAAAAAGACCATCGGCAAAGCCCGCTATCGTTGTCCTGCCTACAATGGCGAGCTTCACACGTCATGCTTCAAAGTAACGCTACATGGGAAATAAGTCGTCACGAGAGGGTTTTGTTCCCCAACAGGAAATACTTTAAATAAGGGCCTGCTTTTAAATATGTGCCTGCTAAGGAATTGGAGTCGTTTACAGTTATAAATGGTTTACAGCGATATGACGGAAATCACACATTCAGGTCAATGAGGATGATGGAAAATAAGTTGGGGTAAAAACAAATGAGAGCTCTGGCTCTTCCTGTATCATTTTGTTAGCCAACAAAAAGGAGGCGCACGACATGACTCACATCATTCTTACACTGGAATCGAATTTCTTGAGAGACCTGTTATTACACGACCATGGGGATCCTTAAGACCAATTCATACGTAGAGTGTTGGGCATTGTCCCGAATAAGCAGCGCTTAAATAAGCAGCACCTAAGAGGATACCTCTTAAGATATATCTTAATGAGAGGATATATAAAGGAAGTCTCTATTGCTGAAAAGCTGAGCACACACATTTATTATGATTTCCTCATTGTAAATCCAAACAAGCACCAAGTCATTTAAGAATGTGTGCAATCGTGTGAAGTTTATTACCATTGTAAAACGAATGAATTCTATTGCAGGATGATTGCAATACGCTCCTGTTTTTGTCATATATTTCGGTTTTTCGCTTTGTTTGATGATGTCAATAACCAATGAAAACTTCACCCCTAAACAGTGTTAATTAATCAGTGAAAATTTCACCCCCTGTCTACGCCGCTTTTGCATTTTCCAGTAAGTAACTGAAGATAAGTTGTTGTACAACAAGAGGAAAGTCGCCTGTTCTGACGGGCCCTTCCTCTTTTTTTGTAATGTTATTTAATGGAGAGATGGGGTAGAAGTTTCCATTTATTAACGCCCTTAAACCATGTTTTTCAGAAAGTAGAACGGTCACAGTTGTCTTGGCGGGGAAAATATCCTGCTCTATCTTAAAGAGCTTGTTCTGAATGGAAATAGTAGATCCAGAGCTCAGCTTGCGTGTAAAGGTAACAGACAGGAGTCTGTCTAAGTCCTCCGTATGTGGTAAGGGAACGAAAGCAGAAAACTTCTCCTGAGGTTCTACAGCAAATTGTTTGTTAAATATCTCCCTGTACTCCAGCAGGAATTGATTGGCTTTCTCCATGGACTTAATGCCCCTCAAAGCAAACTCAACCGGTAATCTGCTCTGCAAGGTGTTCCAAAGTCTTTCGACCCTGCCTTTGGCTTGTGGACTGTGTGCAGGGAACATTTCAATCCCTAGTCGCTCGACGATTCTGCCGAATTGTGTTAGCTTTTTATCAATCCCTTCCAATTGTTCTTGAATGGTGGGTTCTTTTCTGGAGTTAACGAAGAACACGCTATAGCGGTCGGGATACAGGGATTGAGGAATCCCGTACTGTGTGAGTGTCTGCCTCAGGACTTCGTTGTAGCCCAGCAGGCACTCATTTTTGCACATATAGAGGCCTGTAATGGTTCCTGTCGCATCGTCAATGAAGCCGTGAAGTGTGTACTTGTCTTTTCCTCCAAACCAAGCGTGAGGTGATCCATCTGCTTGTAGCATCATGCCAAAGGCAGGCTTTCTGGTCCTTGTCGGGTGTATTTTTCTACGCCTTCTTCTTTTCTTAGGGCTCTTGTAGCCCTCTTGAGTGAGTAGGCGATGGATCGTAGAATAACTGACCTTGAGGTTATAGCGTTCGTTTAGAATCTCTGTGAAATGAGTGAAGTTACTATGGCTAAGGCATTCATCTTTACGCAGCTCTAAGATTATCTCTCTCTTTTCTTGATCCAATCTTTTTGGGGATGGCCTTCTAGCATTTCCATGAATGACAGCAACAGCTCCTTTTTCCTTAAACTCCTTCTTGAGCTGCTTAATGCGTCTTGTACTTAAGCAAAGACATTGTGCTGCTTGACTGGATGTTAAAAGACCTTCCAAACACTGTTTTATGACGTAGTGTCTTTTCAATTCCTTTTTGCTCATTTTTAATTCCATGCCTCCCATTATCTCAAGTGTGGATAAAAGAGTAAGAGTACCCACTGCCTAATGAACCTTAGGGGTGAAATTTTCACTGATTACTTACTAGGGTGAAATTATCACTGATTAACAACAT
>JAQYET010000045.1 GCA_028723525.1 Prevotellaceae bacterium | reverse complement strand
GGTACAACCAGTTCTGATTTAAAATAATGATTGGGACCATCTACATTTACCATCCGAAAATATTCATTACGATCTAGTCCTTCAGGTAAATATTCTACATTTTTTCGTGTATCCGGATCTGAGAACTTCTTATAATGATATATTTTCACGTTGTCGGGAGTGCCTACTATAGCATACGCTTTTCTCACAAGGCCCAAGTCTCGATCTAATCCTCCTTCGGTCAGTATGATAGGACGGGGTGCCAAAGCCGCTACGATGTCCGGAAAATTAAAATTTTTCCAGAAATCAGGTATTAAATGGCGTATAGAATTAGGGAATGGACGACGTCCGTTTTTGTCAGGCATAGTCATTACTTCCGCCCGTTCTTGAGTTTGACATAAGAAATCATTGTAAACAAAAGCATAAATTGAAGTATCAAGCGTACCCAATACCATCATAGGTTCGGTTCCCAGAGAAAATCCACTTACTACAATGCGATCTTTACGAATATGCTTCTGGGTCTTCATCCAATTTAAAACCTGCATATCCAAATATGAAGCATATCCCAAATAACTCCATCCCAACTCTAAAAGATAGCGAGATACAACATCGTAATCATAATTAGAGCCCAATGTATATCTCTCAAGGTCTGAGGCTTCTCCGGCAGCCGGGTTATCTACTGCCACTGCTATATACCCTTCTTTTACAAAGTTGAGGGCTTGGGTCAGTTTCGGATCTTTGTACCGGTCATTCAATTTGGGAGCTATCCCCGGTTCACCTGCAAGTCCCTCCTTATTTCCTCCGGAACCGGGAATACACAAAATGGCAGGTACGGGCTTGTTTATATTATCAGGTATTAAAACAAGAAAAGTAGAAACGCATTCAGGAAGCGGATAAAATTCCCATTTTTCTAATCGATACCCTTCCCGCTGTTCTCTTTTTATACAGACAGGAGCTGGAGAGTTTTTTATTTGAGGAAATTTCATTATTTCTTCCATCGCATGGCGAAGTCCCTTTTGCCATTTTCGAAATTCTTTGGGAGAAAAGTCACTATGAAAAGCATAGCGTGGCTCAGTATTTCTGAGCATGGCATGCACTACACCATAAGAACTTAAGAATCGTCCGTCCTCACGTACAGACTTAATTAAATTATGATCTTTAGGAGACCAGTCATCGGACTGAGCATATAGGCTGCCATTAAAAAACAGTGATATTCCAATTATTAAAAAAATATTTTTCATTTGATTTAAATTTTATAGATATTACAAATATAGTTTTATTTTTTTGATATACTCCTTTTTAATTGTCGAAATATACAATTAGACATATAGTAAGTGACAAGATAAAATATGATGCAAAAAGATAGCATTTTATTTGTTTGGGAATCCTGTAATTTTATCACTTATCCTACAGATAGAAGATAATATGAATAAATTGGGGAATAATATACTGTATTGGCGAAAGTAGTGTATATAAATTCGTTATAACTACCGGAAGATATTAACTGATTAAAATCAGAATGTTAACTTTGTGTTTTCAAGAAGTTAACTTCGTGCAGATACGAAATTAATTTCTTGAAAACAAATTGTTAGTTCTCTGTCAACAGACGCTCTAAATCACTGTTAAGAGTGTGAAAAGAATTTTTTATATGTTCTATCTGACAATGAAATTAAGAAAGAAGAAATATGTGATAATATTCCTTTTTTGAAATTTTCCCAAATAAGAATAAGTCGTAAATAGGTAAAAACATTCTATTTGGTAGTAGAATGATAATTTTACTTTCCCTTTGATTTTGTGAAATGGTTCAGATTTTGTTTTTTCTATTACGGTTCCGGTCACTCCTTTGATTAGCACGATACAGGGACATCAAGATATACAAAATGTCAGCTCTGTACCAATATAGCAAATTGATAAAAGGGAGATTCAATCTACTACATATCCTCTAATGATAAGCAGACTGTGTTTATTTGATATTTAGCCAGGACTTTATTCTCTAAGTGTTCCACTTTCTTTTGGAAAAGTTCTGGCTTGAAATTCTTTTTTTGACGTTTGACTTCTGCTACAATTGCACTTTTGTTATCTAAATAAATAGCTACAATGTCAATTTCATTCTGATTGCCTTTAGGCTCCCACCACGAACCAATAAGACGGAATTCGTAACTTTCAGCATATTTTTGTTTGAAATACTGTTCCAGGATTTTTCCTGAATATGTCGGATAGTCAGCTTTTATTAATTTTCGTAAGCCAACGAAATTTTTTATTTCAATGAGTGAACGATTTCTATCGAAATAATTAAACCAGAAATGAATAAAGTTATCGCATATCCCATATCTGACAGTTTGAGAACCCTCTTTTGAAAAGACAGGACGTTGGCGCACTACTATGTTATAATCTTCAATTAATCGCTTTAGATAACCGCCCAAACTCTTTTCGCCAAGCAACGCTTCTATTTCTGTCTGAGTATTATATCCACCTGAGATAGCACTTAGGATTGAGAAATAGGTACCATAATTCTTGCCGAATTCTTCTATTAACAGATTTTTTCCTTCATCTGTAAAAGGGGAGTTGTCTCTGACCATGAAATCAATCATTCCATCAACGGTTAATACTCTGTTATCACAAAATAATTCAACGTATTTAGGAACCCCACCGGAAAATGAGTATAGTGCCAATAAATCATCATTTGTATATTGGGGATGATAGTCTTTTATGATTTTCTTTAAAACATTCAGACTGAAAGCTGAAAGTTTTATAATATTGTCAGCACGGCCAAAAAGAGGTTCCTTTTCATTATGGAAAATCTTTTCCATTAAAGAATAAATAGAACCACTCACAACGAAATTCATGTGAGTTTTTTGTCTATACTGATCCCAGATATCTTGTATATCACTATAAATCGACTTATTGATATTATAGAATTCTTGAAACTCATCTATAACCAAATTGAATGACTGTCTGGTAGCAACTTCCATAATATACCGAAAGAGAGATTTGAAAGTCGATATTTCTTCTGGCACATAAATATCAAGTGCTTGGGAAACTAAAGTTATGAATTCCCTACATAAAGATGCTTCATTTTTTCTCCCCACAAATAAATAGATAGTAGGAGTTTTTTCAAAAGCTCTCATAATAAGACTTGTTTTACCTATTCTTCTCCTTCCGGTAACTACTGTCAGACGAGAGTTCTCTTCAAAAGATAATTCTTGTATCCTTTGTAATTCAGCTAATTCATTCTCCCTATTGTAAAACTTCATATCCTTTGTTTATTAAGTCTTGATTCTGTAACGATGGTTACTGTAACCACGGTTACAAAGATAATCCTATTTTTATTATTTCAATTACAATATTTTATAAGATTCTTCTTACAGTTTGTATAATAATGTTAATGGCTAATTGTGTGCTTCTCGATATGTCATTTTATACATGTCAACTATTTTAAACTAATGAGTTATTTATTATTCTATAAGTTAATTATGAAGATTATATTTATAATATAGCATTATTTGTTTGTCTTTTATACCCTTATGCTACCATTGGATTTTATAAATAATAAGTCTGAATTTTTCTTTTTTATAATACTATTTGATATTTAATCTTTTGTATATAAGTCCTTTATGTGATATGGCTATTATGCCTTTTTTCTCCATTTTCGCCTACCGTCCCGATAGAACTTAGTTAGTATTTTTAAACACATATAAACATCTTTATTATTAACTCAAAAAAGCAATACTTATGAAGAAAACCATCTTCTTGATTTTGTGCATTTTATGTTCTCTTGGAGCCATGGCACAAAAGAAATCAATCACAGGTGTGGTTATGGATGCTAGCGGTGAATCAATCATCGGAGCCAGTGTTGTCGAGGTCGGTACCACCAATGGTGTAATTACTGACATCTCCGGCAAATTTACGTTAATGGTCGATCCTAACGGAAAGATCAAAGTTTCTTATATCGGGTATCAGTCTCAGGTACTCGATGTAAAGGGTAGGAATTCTTTCAATATTAAATTGAAAGAAGACTCTGAAATGTTGGATGAAGTAGTAGTTACAGGCTATGGAGGAAAACAGTTGCGTACCAAAGTGACGAATTCTATTTCCAAAGTTAGTGAGGAATCATTAAAGGTTGGTGTCTTTTCTAATCCGGCACAAGCATTATCCGGTGCAGTTTCCGGTTTAAAAGTGACGCAGAGTTCCGGTAATCCAGGAAGTACGCCGACCATTGTACTCCGTGGCGGTACAGAATGGGATGGATCTGGTTCTCCTTTAGTAATGGTCGATGGACAGCTGCGTGATGGTTTAAATGATATCAATCCGGAAGATATCGAATCTATGGAAGTTTTGAAAGATGCAGGTGCTACTGCATTGTATGGTGCGCGCGCCAGTAATGGTGTAATATTGATTACAACCAAAACGGGTAAAGTCGGTAAGGCAGAAATTAATCTTAAGGCTAAAGTAGGTATGAACTATATTAATAATCCCTATGATTTTCTAGGAGCTAAGGATTTTATCACTGCCATACGTACAGCTTATGACACAACACCATGGGCTAGTAAATCATCATTGGATGGTGCCTCCGCTTATGGAACAGGAAATAAATATGGCAGCGATTTGGTTTGGAACTTATTGGTAAAGGATAGCGGAAACGAATTCCTGTTGAACAAAGGTTGGCAACAAATGCAGGATCCGCTTAATTCTTCAATAACCCTTCTTTATAAAGATATCAAACCTTCCGATTATAATTTGAATAACCCTTCTTTAACTCAGGATTATAATGTAAATATGTCAGGCGGTAATGATAAAGGAACTTATTATGCTGGTTTAGGGTATAATAAGTCAGAAGGACTTCCTATTTCTTCTTTTTATGAGCGTTATAGCTTTATTTTCAATGGCAGTTATAAGTTGGCTGATTGGATTACCGCAAATTCTAATTTTAATTATAATCGTGCTAATTGGCGTTCTATGCCCGGTTCGCAAGATAATGAAGGGAACTATTTTGGACGTATAATGTCCTTGCCCCCCACTGTTCGATATGAAGATGAAGATGGAAATCCTGTCCTCGGCCCTAATCATAGCGATGGAAACCAGTCGTATCAACCCGAAAAATGGCTTGTAGATAACCAAACGGATAAATTTACAATGATCCAGTCGTTGGAAATCAGGCCAATGAAGAATCTCGTAATTAAAGGTACCGCTAACTGGTATTACTCGGAAGGTGTCTATGAAAGTTTTACCAAAGATTTTGAGACAGCTCCAGGTAAATTCAACACAACTCGAGCTTCCTCAGCCAAATTTGAGCGTGACTTCTCTCAAACTTATAACGTAGTATTAAATTACAATAATACATTTGCTCAAAATCATAATATAGATGTTATGTTGGGTTCTGAATACTACGATAAAAAGACAAAAGGATTTAGTGCGTCAGGTTCCGGTGCTCCCACTGACGATTTTGCAGATCTCAACCTGACAGATAATGGGGAAGGGAAACGCACAATTGATTCATGGCATAGCCAGTACCGTATTCTTTCTTATTTTGGTCGTTTGAATTATGATTATCAGGGGAAATATCTGTTATCAGGAGTATTCCGTTATGATGGATATTCTTCCTTATTGGGAGATAACCGTTGGGGATTTTTTCCGGGAGTATCTGCCGGATGGATTTTTGGCAAAGAGGACTTTATAAAAAATGCTGTGCCTGACCTGTCATTTGGTAAGTTACGTTTCAGCTATGGTGTGAATGGTAATGCAACCGGTATTGGAGCTTATACTTTACAGGGTTCCTATAACTCTCAGAAATACAATGGTAATGTGGGATATTTAATTGGTGCTCTCCCTAATCCGGGGTTAAAATGGGAGAAGACCCGTACAACTGAAGTTGGTTTAGACTTAAGCTTCTTTGATAACCGCTTAAACGCAAACTTTACTTATTATAACCGTTTAACGATGGATAAATATGCTGATTTGAGTTTACCTACTACTACCGGTTTCTCATCGGTAAAGAATAATAATGGAGATTTCCGTAATAGTGGGATTGAGATGGAGCTATCTGGTACAATACTCAAAATAAAGGATTGGACCTGGAAAATGGGAGGTAATATTTCATATAATAAAAATAAAGTTGTTACCTTACCCGATAATGGTCAGCCAAAGAATCGTATTGGTGGCCAACAAATTTATACCGGACGCAAAGTTTTAGATGAAGCAGGGAATCAAGTGGATGAAGTAATCTTTGTAGGCGGTAAACAAGAAAGGCAGGAACCGGGTATTTTAGTCGGATATAAAGCGGAAGGATTATATAAAAGTTGGGATGATATTCCAGAGAATCTAATTGTAAAAACGGGAAATTATCAAGGAAAATATCAATATGGTCCGAAAGCGTATGCAGCATTGTCAGATGCAGAAAAAGCGAAAGCTCTCCAAATTGCCCCCGGTGATGTAAAATGGAAAGACATTAATAATGATGGTACGATCGATGCCTTTGACCAGGTAGTAATGGGAAATACCACTCCTCACTGGTTTGGTGGTTTCAATACTACATTGACTTGGAAAGGTCTGACACTGTATGGACGTTTTGACTTCGCACTGGACTATTGGATTTATGATAATACGACTCCCTGGTTCTTGGGATGTATGCAGGGTGGATATAATACAACAACCGATGTATTCAATACTTGGAGCGAAGAAAATCCTAACGCTAAATATCCGAGATATGTTTGGGCCGATCAATTAGGTACTGCCAATTATTATCGTACGTCTACCATGTTTGCTTATAAAGGTAATTATCTGGCAATCCGCGAAATTTCATTGTCTTATTCTTTACCTCAGAATATTGCACGGAAATTTTATTGCCAGAAATTAGATGTATCTGTAACAGGCCAAAACTTAGGATATATCACTTCAGCCAATGTAGCAAGTCCTGAAGTTTCAACTGCCGGTTCTGGATATGCCTTACCACGCACTTTACTCTTCGGCGTTAATGTTACATTTTAATAATTTGAAATACAAGAAATATGAAAACAATAAAATCAATAATTATATCAGGCATGTTACTGGTAGTATCTGGTGGCATAATGACTTCATGCAGTGATTTATTGGATTTATCTCCAATTGATTTTTACGGAAGTGGTTCTTATTGGACTACTGAAGCGCAAGTTACCGGTTATATGGATGGTCTTCATAAACATCTGCGTGATGTAGCCGAACAGCACATCTTCACCTTTGGAGAACTAAGGGGCGGAATCTATAGAAGTGGTAATGCATCTGATGGTAACGCACTGAATTACGGCAGTATTATATTGCAGAATTTTGATAGGAACAATACTGGTGTAACCGGTTTTGGAGGGCATTATGGACGCTTGGCTAATATCAATTTGTTTATTGACCGTGTGTCGAAAGCAGATTATATAGATGATGCCAAGAAGAAATTCTATTTAGGACAGGCATATGGTTTACGTGCTTTTATCTATTTTGAACTTTATCGTATTTATGGCGGTGTACCTTTGAGACTGGATGTAGAAGTAATTGATGGAGTACTTGATCCCAATAAACTGTATATGGCTCGTGCGACCCCCAAAGAAGTAATGACGCAAATCAAGAAAGATTTGGACCTTTCAATGGAGCATTTTGGTAATGTAACAGCTTTTGATCCATATAATCGCGGTAAAAAAGTATATTGGTCCAAAGCAGCTACTGAGTGTTTGATGGGAGAAGTCTATCTATGGACTTCTAAAGTTACTACCGGTGACAATGAGGCCAATATCGCTGACTTGGCAATAGCGAAACAACATTTACAAAGCGTCATTGATAATTACGGTCTGAGCATGATGGATAATTTTTCAGATGTTTTCGAAGCCAAATCCCATAAAGGCAACAATGAAATAATATTTGCGATTCGTTATCTTGAAGGAGAAGCGACCAATAGAAATGTCAACTATACATACATGAATCAGGGAGAGATAGATAAAGGAGGTTTTCGTGAAGATGGAACTCCATGGAACGATCCTTTAGGATTAAAGAAAAGTGGTGCTCAATGGTGTGAGTATATTCCTGAACTCTTTCAATTATTTGACGTGGAAGACACTCGTCGTGATGCGACTTTCCTGGCTTCTTATAAAAAAGATAAAGATGGTAATTTAAGTCTTTGGGGAACTCATGTCCAAAAGAATATAGGTTACATAAATTCTGAAGGCAATCGTGTTTTTTGTGGGGATTATGCTTTTTATCGTCTGCCCTGGGTTTATCTTTCATTAGCTGAGATCGCTAATATGGAAAGTGATCATTCTGGTATTGAGAAATATATCAATCTGGTTCGTAAACGTGCTTATGCTTCCAATTGGGATGAAAATAAGCATGGATATAAATCAGGAGATTTTACTCAAAATGAGTTGGCTATACTACATGAAAAAGATAAAGAATTTGTTCAAGAAGGGCAACGTTGGTGGGACGTGTTACGCATGACTCTGACAAAAGGCGGTAAGCATTTAGTATTCTGTAAAGAAGCTAATTTGAAAAATGATGGAGTACCAATCTTGAATGAAGCAACAGAAAGCCACAAAGTTCTTTGGCCAATCGAACAGAATATGCTTGATAAAGACCCCTCGATAAAACAAACTCCGGGGTATGATAAATAACAGGAGATCTACCTTTATGCTTGATATATCGACTATATTAAATGTAATTTCGACTTCTGTTGGATAGTATTTCTTAGTAATAGCATGTTTCTACATGCTATTACTAAGAATCTTATTTATTAGGTTGCATAAATGAATCTTTTTTGCTAACATTGTGAGTGAGTGTGAAATAACTTATTTAACATAATTATATGATATGAAAAAACATTGCTTACTTCTATTCTGTCTAATATGTATTCCCTTAATGGGGCAGTCTACTTATAAGCCAGATTGGGAGTCTATAGATAAAAGGCCGGTTCCTGCATGGTTTGAAAATGCGAAATTTGGCATTTTTATACATTGGGGATTATATTCTGTACCGGCATGGTCGCCCAAAGGAACTTATTCGGAATGGTATAAATATTGGCTTGATAAAAAAACATTGATGGGTAATGGAAATTTTACAGGAACCGAAATATATGATTACCATCGAAAAATGTATGGAGAAGATTTCACTTATGCAGATTTTGCCCCCATGTTCAAAGCTCTTAGTTATGATCCCGAAGAATGGGCTGATTTATTTGAGCACTCAGGTGCGAAATATGTAGTGCTGACAACGAAGCATCACGATGGATTTGCCTTGTGGCCCAGTAGAGAGGCATCAATCAGTTATGGCAGACCATGGAATAGTATGGAAATTGGAGCACATCGTGATTTAGTTGGGGAATATGTAAATGCATTACGTAAAACTGATATAAAAGTTGGATGTTATTTCTCTTTGAGAGAGTGGGATAACCCACTATATAATAAAGAAACAATGGATTTGTTTTATGAACGCCATTGGTTTCCGCAATTACAAGATCTGGTAAATCGTTATAAACCGGATCTGATATGGGCTGACGGTCCCGATCAGATAAATGATAAACAGTGGCAGGCCGAAAGAACATTAGCTTGGTTATATTCAGAATCTCCGGTAAAGGACAGCATCGTTGTCAATGATCGTTGGGCTAACAATACCGGTAAAAAACACGGTGATTATTACACGCGAGAATATAGTAATACCAATAGTTCTTACAATAAGCCATGGGAGGAATGTCGTGGTATAGGCTTATCGTTTGGTTATAATCAAAATGAAGATTTGGGAGATTATACTTCGCCGAAGGCTTTAATATTGACACTTGTCAATATTGTAAGTCAAGGAGGGAACTTATTACTGGATATAGGGCCGAATGCCAATGGTAAAATACCTCCTATCATGCAGGAACGTTTGTTGCAAATTGGAAAATGGCTGAAAGTAAATGGAGAAGCGATTTATGGCACACGTGCTTGGGGCAATTTTTGTCAGTGGTCCAAAGGAAGCAAAGAGTGGAAATCAAAAGAAAAACACTACGTCAGTGGAGATGCAATCTTGAAACAAACTGTTGATCCCGATCCGGGATATGCAGTGAAAGAGGTGTTTTTTACGAAGAAAGGGAATAATGTATATGCTATCCTGCCACGATACCCCAAAAATAAAATTGTGTTGAAAGACATACAGACAACAGGTAGGACTAAAATAACCCTATTAGGATCGGACAAAAAAGTACAATGGAAACAAAAAGGTAATGATATTGAAGTAATCATGCCTCTTCTATATGTTGATGAACTACCTTGCGATTATGCTTGGGTACTTAAACTGGAAAAGATTTCAGAGTAAGTTCTTTTATGTTCTTTCATACACTGCCTGGATATGTCGGGTTATGAAAGGTAAGAGTATTGATTTTTACAGGCTGTATATGGAGAGTATATACGGCCTGTTTTGATAGTTAGTTTTTTGATGGTTTCTTGGTGCTTCTCGTCAAAGGTTTATATATCATCTGTATCTATTAGATAGTCCTTGTCTATCAAAATGTAATTATACTTTCTTGATATACATTGTTCCAAATTATATTTGTTGGTTTTACTTATATCTTCAAAAATTAAGTCTGTTGACTGTCTTTTCTCTATAATATTTTCATATTTCAATATGTTTTGAAAATTATGCTTTATATATTCTTGGCTGAATATGAGACAGATGTATTGTATTTGTTTCATATATTCATTTGTGAAATCTTTTTCCCAATCAAAAGGAATATAGCATCCTTCAATAATCATATTCTGAGAATTTTCAATACAGGTTTTTATAATCTCCCTGACAATTGGCCACAGATAGTTTGTCAGTTCCATATCATTACTATCAGCAGACAATTTACATTGTCCACTTCTGATAAGCCCCATCTTTAAATGATCTATCGATAAGTAGGGATATTTATATTTTTCCAATAGCTTTTGTGCTAATATGGTTTTCCCCGTATGTGTATCTCCTGCAATAAGAATAATCATAAAACTTTAAATTGGTAAAAATATGCAATATCTTGTATCTGCGTAATCCATACTCTCCAAATATGTCTTGTTCACACAAATTTATAAAGATTTTCAAATATACAAAAGTATTGTTTGGTATATGTTTAAAATAGCGTTTTTTTATTGAGTTTCAAGAATCTTTGAGATACTTTGGAATAATACCCGGTTGAGGTAGATCTTCATGTTGCTGGTACTTGTTTTAATCATTGGGACAATAATTACGATTTTAAATTAGTAAGCTTACATACTAACTATGCTTAATCATATAATTCTACTTTCGATATTACTTTATAGCTTTATCTGAAGATTGTATAATAATGTTAAATACATTATTGTAATTATTGCTATACTTGCTTCTTTCCTTGTCTTTCTTTTTCGCACTCGATCAAGAAAAGCATTTTTATTATTTCATGGAATGGATTTATACCTTTTTCCTTTTTCATGGAGTATTTCTTTATTATTTTATACTGTTATGATA
>JAQYET010000044.1 GCA_028723525.1 Prevotellaceae bacterium | reverse complement strand
TGAAGCACCCATATTTTCAAAGGGGTCTTCAAGTTCAATTTCTTTTGCTATTGTAACACCGTCATTTGTTATGAGGGGTGAGCCGTATTTTTTATCTAAAACCACATTTCTTCCTTTTGGACCAAGTGTGATTTTTACTGTATTACTAAGTTTATCAATTCCGGCTTGAAGCGATTTTCTTGCTTCTTCACCGTAAATAATTTGCTTTGCCATTAAAATTTTCCTCCTTATTCAACAATTGCCAAAATATCGCTTTGTTTTACGATATTGTATTTTTCATCTTCGAATTTTACTTCAGTACCGGCATATTTGCTGACAATAACCTTTTGACCTACGGAAACTGTCATTTCAACTTGATTACCTTCAACTAAACCTCCGGGACCAACTGCGACAACTTCGGCAATCTGGGGCTTCTCCTGTGATTTTGCTGATAGAATGATACCTCCGTCGGTTTTTTCTTCAACCTCGATATCTTTTACTATAACTCTGTCTGCAAGTGGTTTAAGATTCATTTTATCCTCCTTATATTTATAGATTAAGTTACATGATTTAGCACTCGGTTAATCAGAGTGCTAAAAGTATTATAATACATGCAAAATAAAAATCAAGTGCTTTATATGATTTAGATTTATGAAAATTTAGTTGATAGTTAATAAAATCTCAAGTTATTAAAAAGCTTGTATAATTGGAAAAACATATTTCTGAACATAAAATCTATTGATTGATTTTTATTATCTTAATTGATAAAATGTTACTACTACGATGGTATAAAGCTTTGAAAGGAATTCATTTGAATATACTCGATTCTATTAGAAAATTTCTTACTTCTGAATATTCGTTATTCTTATTTTTTTTGATCGCCGCAATCTTTGTTTTTCTTGGCAAGGATTTGGCAGGTCTTGTTTTTTTTGTTTATGTCTGTTCTTTAATTCTTATTTTAACTGAAGATTTTTATGCGCTGATAATGCCGCTTTTAATTATTACGGCAATAGGAATGAAATTTTATAATTCAGTAGATCTGTTCACTGATATTGCACCTATACTTGTAGTGCCGGTTTGTGTAGGTTTTCTGTTAAATTATTTACTGTATCATAGAAATTTACCGCATGAAAAAGTTGTAATGGGAAGGGGTTCATATTTTTCGGCAATGTTATTTACTTCCGTTGCTGTTACTTTTGGCGGCCTTGGAACCATCAAACCATCAAATTATTTCCAGCCTTTTTCAATTTTAAACATTATAGGTCTCGGTTTTGGAATGCTTTTAATTTATGTGATACTTTCAAAAATCACAAAATCTAATCATGACTATGATTTTGAATCCTATTTCGCAAATGCAATGATTTTGTTGTCTTTATTTATTGCTTTTGAACTTGTGAAAGAATATGTTTTGAACGCTTACAGGTTTGACCAAGGATTTGGTGTTATAAGCGTGCAATGGAGAAATAATGCTTCTACATTAATTATGCTTTCAATGCCTTTTTCATTCTATATGTTTTTTAGAAATAAGTTATATATTCTGATCCCCGTCATTAATGTTGTTACACTTTTTCTTATGGGCTCAAGAGGGGGAGTTCTTTTCGGAACTTTTGAATTTATGTTCCTGTTTTTGGCGATTTTTGCATTAGAAAAGGAAAGCAGAAAAACATTAATTTTTATTTTTTCTGTTGCTATAATAATCTTAACCTTAACCTATGAAAAATGGTTTAATGTGCTATATTTCTCAATGTATCGTTTTTCGGACACAAAACAAAGCCTTTCCAGAATCAGACTTTGGAAACAAGCTATAAAAGACTTTATTAATAATCCGGTTTTTGGTGCCGGAATTGCCAATGAAAAAAATATGAAAATTTATGACGCGGTTAAGGGATCGCTACCATGGGCTCATAATTCCGTGTTTCAAATAATTGGGAGTATGGGACTTTTGGGAATTGTAGCTTATTTGTATCAATTTGTTATAAGAGCAAAGGTAATAATTCAACATCGGAAATCTTTGTTTAAGCTGACAATGTTTATTTCTTATATTTTTCTTGAACTTATGTCTCTTGTTAATCCGGGAATATTCTCGCCGTTTCCGTATTTGTTAATAGTGACAATTTATTATGTTCTCATATTAAAACTGTCTCCGACTTATTATGTCGATGAAATAAAAGTTGCACATAAAGCCTTTGATAAAGTAAAAAAAATTGGATTCAATATAGAGGAAAGGTGATATTATTTCTGACTCGATATTAATTTTAATCCTGTTCTTGTGTGTTATATTTTCAGCATATTTTTCAGCAACAGAAACAGCTTTTTCCGCTATAAACAGAATTAGACTTAAATCTGAAATAAAAGATGGAAAAGATCGTGCAGCCAAGCTTTTGGATCTTTATGACAATAAATACGACAGAGTTCTCACAACTGTTTTAATCGGAAATAATATTGTAAATATTTCCGCTGCTTCAATATCTACCGTTTTATTTGTAAGAAATTATGGTGAAATAGGGACAACCCTTTCAACGCTTATTCTAACTGTTATTATACTTATATTCGGTGAAATAACTCCTAAAAGTTTTGCAAAGGAATATCCGGAAAAATTTGCTGAAGCTGTTTTACCGACAATAAAAA
>JAQYET010000043.1 GCA_028723525.1 Prevotellaceae bacterium | reverse complement strand
TTTATTTCGATTTAGATAACGATTGTTGTGTAATAATAGTATCTTTGCGGTACAGTTCCGACTTACAAGGGGTTAGACATATTACTCATCCCGAACGGACACTCTGTCCTTTCACGCCCCAACGGACTTCACGCTGATAACCGACATCCAATAAATACATCACATAATGTACAACTATCTAACACATTGCGCTTATGAAAAGGCTATTTCTCTTTTCTGGCCTGTTCGGGTTATCGGCACTCATGCTTCCCGCTCGTTCCCCCGGTGGATTCGACGATGGCGTGGATGTCTGGTTCAGGACCGCACCGGTCAGCAGCAATTTGCAAGGTCGTTACCGTTGGTACGACTTTGCGGGTGATTCATTGTCGCTTTATGCGTACAACCGCACCGCCGGAAATTACGTTTTCACGCAGGACAGGAGCCTGCTCAAGTTCCTCAACTTCAATCCGGCGATTGATTTCTCCAAAGGCGACTCCCCGAAATGGAGCGACCTTATCCGCTCAGACCTTACGCAAGCCACGATTATCGGTGTGTTTGCGCCTTATTCCTTCACAAACGAATCTGTAATTTACGGTGTCGCCAGCGGCGACGGCGGCGGCAGCCTTGTCACCAACGACAAGATTGTGCGCCCGGGTTCGGTTGCGCCACTCGATTATGGCGATACCGACGGAGAAGATCTCCGGCATACATCCAAGGATTCCGTAACGCTGGACATTTTCAAGGAACACGCCACCAAGGTGCTGACCTATTACCGTGCGGCTGCGCCCAACACCTCGGTATGGGGCGGCCCGAACGGAACACTGGCCATTGGCGGAACATACAGCACCTCCAACGAGCATCTCAACGGGCCTTTCGACACGTCCACGTTTGGCAACAACGTGTTCGAGGGCTACACACCGGAGCTGCTTGTCTATAACCGCCTGCTCACTCCCGGAGAAAGACGCAGGGCGGAAAGCTACCTCGCCATGAAGTACGGCATCACGCTCAATGACTCCTATCTCGACGGGGACGGAAACCTTGCGTGGGACAGGGATGAAGCAGGTGCCTATCACAACAGGGTGACATCCGTGGCGCGAAACAGTACATGGGATTTCAGCCAACCGATGTCTGCGACGTCCTATGAAGAAGGGCCGCTGTACGCATCCTTCCCGGAAAATGACAGCTACCATAAATCAAACGCATACGGACTTCCGTCAGAGTCGCACCTGCTGGTCATGGGACGCGAGTACGGGAACATCATGCCGGACAAAGGCTTTTTGTTCTGGGGCGACGACGGCGGCTCGCTGGAGACATACACCTCTCCCAATGACACGCTGTGGCACATCATGAACCGCACATGGCTCGTGAAGACGAACATGCCGGTCGTGGGTGACAGTGCCACGGTGCGCTGGACCGGTAACGGCATGACGGTCACTCCCAAGGGGTTCCTCGATATGATAAGCCAGGACGAGGGGACGGCCGGCACGGCAGTAACGCCCAACATGATTGACAACAACGGGTCCATAGAGTTCTCCTGTCCCTCCGCACACCCGACTTTCGACGCCGGCTTCAGCGGTGCGGGGGATGACGGATGCGCATACGGCTTCCGTTTCAGCAGCGACGGCACCGTATGGGCTATCAGCAACGGAGAGGTGTCTTCCGCTTCCGTGGTGGCAGGTGCCGGCGGCAGGGACATTTCCGTCACGCTTTCCGACGGGGCGGTCTATCTGCGCATCGACGGCGAGGGCAGTGCGCCATGCACCGTCATCATACCCGACAATGCAAAGTCTTCGGCGCTGCACGGCGTCATCAAGGCCGAATCGTCCGGCACTCCGCTGGTTCTGGCATCCGTCCGTACCAACGGCGTTTCCGAGACCGGCTACTTTGCCGAGCTGGCCCACAACCTGACCCCCGAAAAGGAGTTCTACCATTACAGCCGCCGGCGTACCGTCATGCTCATCGACCCGTCGGGCGAAGGACACTTTGACACAGGCACCGCCACGATGGTGAAATGCTCCTCTCCCGACATCAGCAGAGGCAAGACGATGTTCCACAACATCCTGTGGGATGCTGACGGCAGCGGTTCGGATGTGTTCACCTTCGCCTACTTCGACGGCATATCCGCCGATGTGGAGGCGCATCCCACGACCTGCCTTGGCGGTGTTCCTCAAAAAGACGGCTATCTCGACATCGGTATAAACATCGGTACTCCAATATATAAATATGTACTCACGGTGGATTCCGTTGCGGGAATGAAGAAAGACGACATCGTAGCCAGCGGGCAGTTCATGGGAGACACCCACAGGATTGACAACCTGTCAACCGGCACTTACACCCTGACAATCACGCAGGGCGGCGGCAACGACATCCACGGAAAGGGGAACCTGCTGTACTCCACCTACTCGCACACCGACCGCAGGTTTACAGGCGGTGACATCGAGTGGACTGTCGCCCAGACGGGCTCATGGTACCGCATCGGAGCGGAGCCGTCAGTGGTTGAGGACATCACGCAGTGGGGCTACGACGTGCGCGGCGACAGGGCGTATTTCATCCTTAACGGATACACGAGCCTGACCCAGGGCGTGAACATCAAGCCGGGCGACACCCTCGGGCTGAGGATAAGCGGCATCTATGTACGCTGGTATCACAATGGAGTGGAAGTCCTCAGGAAGAGCGCATGGACACTGCGCCTGTGGAGAATCTGCATCAAGTACGGCCGTGGCGAGACCCATATCACCGACCTTACCATCAACGGGCAACCGGTGGAAGACTTCGAGATAAACGGCAACGTGCAGATTGAGACTCCTAAGAGCAGCACGGTAGCTTACACGGTACACATCGGCAACGGATGTGACCCGTCAGCACCCAACGGCATCGAACCGAAACAGGATATAGTCATTGGAGAGGCAGAACATGGGACTCAAGATTCCGGTCAGGCGGAAAGGAACAGCCAACTTTCGGTATATAACGAGGACGGAACCACACATATCTTTGACGCGGTGCTCGACCGAGGAAAGACAGGTCCGGCAACGCTCATGGTCTTCGATACTTCGGGCAAACTCGTATATGAGGGACAGATGGAGGGCAATGTCATAAAGACATCGCGTTTCAGGGTGCCTATGTCAGGCGTGTATGTCGTCAAGGCCATCACAGACGACGGCGAGCACACCCGGAAGATTCTGGCCAAATAACCAAAACCACATTATCATCAAATATAACTGTAACATTATGAAACGGTCATATATCATAGCCGTTGCTTCCGTCATATTGTCGGCGGCGTGCCTGGCTGGGATTTTCATGTATCCCGGCTCGACAGCGGACGCCATGCCCCGGCAGGAAGACACAGGCACCGGCATAGTGGCTGACGCCACCGACACATCGCCCGGATTGGCGACTGTAGAAAGCGGCAATCCTTCTCCGCAACAGAAGGAAGATTTTATATCCAGCAATAGCACGTCGAAGGAAACTGTCGCTGAGGCAGTTCCTGACAATAAGACGGAACGGGCCAATGCAAATAAGGAAAAGGATTCTTCCGGCGGATCCGTCCGTAAGTATTTCACCACGGCACAGTCGGACAGCATTTCCGTGGCCGGCGGCACCCTTGCCGTGGCAGAGGGACGGCTGCTGCGTCCGGTAAGCCTTTCCATCTGCGCGGTGGACAGCGCGGACTTGCCGGAGCTGGACTTCGCCATGTGCAATGTCACGGGCGAGAGCGACGGCTACCGCTTCCTCCCCCACGGCACGCACTTCACTCAAGAGGGTGCCACCATACGCCTGAAGTACGACCGCACGAGGATACCGAGCGGTTACACGGAAGACGACATCCGCACGTTCTACTACGACACCAAGGAGGGGCACTGGGTGGCTCTTGACCGTGTGAGGGTCAACAAGGAACTTGCCTATGTGGAGTCAAAAACCACCCACTTCACCGACATGATCAACGGTGTCATACAGGCACCGGAATCTCCGGAGACCGACGGTTTCGCCCCGACCATGATGAACGACATCAAGGCGGCAGACCCGACGGCGAAGCTCAACATCATAGCACCTCCGTCGGCCAACAGCCGTGGCTCTGCCAGCCTGCAGTATGCCTTCGAGATGCCTCCGGCACGCAACGGCATGGCTCCGTCCCTGGCCATCAGCTACAACAGCGACGGCGGAAGCGGATGGCTCGGACAGGGCTGGGACCTCTCCGTCCCCTCTATAACGCTCGATACACGCTGGGGTGTTCCGCGTTATGACCTTGCCAACGAGACCGAGACCTATTCGCTCTCCGGCTCCATGCTTTCCACGATGGGTGACGACGGCAAGATGGGCGTGGCTCACCGCGGTGAGAAGATGAGCCGCAAAGCCGACCGCCAGTTCTACACCCGTCAGGGCGGCGACTTTTCACGCATCATCCGCAAGGGCGACAGTCCGGCCAACTATTATTGGGAAGTGACCGACAAGCAGGGCGTGGTATATACCTACGGCGGCGAGGGAGCAGTGCTCAAGGGCACGGTTACCGATGCCGGAGGGAACAGCCGCGAAATCATTTCCGAGTGGAAACTCAAGCGTGTGGAGGAAACACATGGTGATTATATCGAGTATGTATACGAGACAGCCGACGAACCGGTTCGTGGCGGACTTGTGGCAAAAGCCATTTATCTTAAGGAAGCGCGTGCCGGCAACGGCGGACAGGCTCCGCATACCGTGGTGGTCTTCGAGGGCAGCAAGGAAAAGAGGCTGAAAACCAACAACGCCCGCTTCGGGTTCCTCACCTCTTCCAACCGTCTGTTGGAGAAAATGACCGTGAACTTCCAGGGAAATACGCTCCGCAGCTATGCCTTTACCTACGGTGAGGGGGCGTTCAACAAAGACGTGCTCACGGGCGTCAAGCAGCTCGATGACAAAGGCGCAGAAGTTTCCTACCAAAATTTTGACTACTATGATGACGTGCAGGCTGACAAGGGCTATGTGCCATTTAAGGACAGTAAAGAAAAGTGGAACACCCATAATGACGGCTTGGATGCAGGATTTCTCAATCCACTTACGGCTGTGGGAGGAATATTCAGTGACAAACCTACGGCGTTGGGTGGCTCTTTAAGCTCCTCTATCGGTGGTTCTTTCTATGCCGGAACTGGATTTATTGACGGCAGTCCGACCAGCAGTAATACCGTAGGTGCATCCTTTAGTTACTCTAACGACAGGTCAAGCGGTCTTTCAACCTTTGCCGACCTCAATGGTGACGGTGCTCCTGACAAGGTGTACAGGCAGAGCGGTGCCGTTTATTACAGACCACAGATGCGCTCTGAGAATGGTGAAATCACATACGGAAATCCGATAAGGGTACGTGGTATCAGTAATTTCTCCAAGTCAACCAGTAATTCTTTCTCCGGAGGCGCTAATATAAAGGCTGGTTGGCAATCATTGGTGGCGACAGTTGGCACAAGCCTCTCGAAGACATCCTCCAAGACGGCTGTCTATTTCTCCGACATCAACGGTGACGGACTGGTAGATCTCGTTTCTGACGGAAAAGTATATTTCAATCTATTACTGTCCGCTAAACTTTTGGGTAAGATACAAATTTAGGGCTGACACTTCTCACGAGGTATCAGCCCTTTTTGTTATCTTTGCTTTTGCTTCTAAACTCAGATAACATGAGCAAAAGTACACATTTCTTCGGACAGCCGGT
>JAQYET010000042.1 GCA_028723525.1 Prevotellaceae bacterium | reverse complement strand
TCCGGAGATGTCCGGGGAGTTCTCTCTTTTTTTGATTGGGCTATCAGGCTAATCGGGCTAATCAGTCAAATCGGTCCAATCAGTATATTGTTTGTGTAACAATAAATGTTAATTTGAAAGTATTTATATGTCTTAGTTCCCCAAAAATATTACCTTTGCGAAACTAAATCTTAGTAAATAAATTTATCTTATGAAACAATTATTACTTACATTCAGTCTCATGATAGTCTCAATAGCTGCATGGGGACAAGTCAAAACATTTAATGTAGCAGTGCCGGGAACCCTCTCGCAGATTATTCCGGATAATGAGAAATCTACAATCACGGATGTTAAGATTACCGGGAAAATCAACGGTAGCGACATTGTAGTAATCCGTAACATGGCAGGTCGTGACAAGAAAGGCAATCCTACAGATGGAATACTTACCCGACTTGACCTTTCTGATGCCAACATCGTGTCAGGCGGAGGTGCTTATTTCGACGGTATGGATGGCGAACTGTTCTCGGAAGACAACACCATTGGTTCTAACATGTTCGACCTCTGCGACAAACTTACCTACATCAACACCCCAAAGTCGGTACTGAAAATCGATGCAGCAGCCTTTTCTTCATGTTCTGCTATAGAGGAACTGGTGTTGCACGAAGGGCTTCAGGAAATGGGAGAGGCAGCTTTCGTTGGTTGCGGTTTTTCTGAAATCACAATCCCCGAGGGTGTCACCGCGCTCCCCAACCTGCTCTTTTATTTCTGCGGAAATCTCACAACCGTAAACCTGCCTAAGAGTCTTTCAGAGATTGGCAGTGAGATATTTGCAGAATGCCCAATGGTAAAGAACATAAATATTGCCGAGGGGAATACCTCCTTTAAGATTATCGACGGTGTGCTCTACAATGCCAATTTAGATAAGTTGCTGTATTATCCGGCAGCCCACGAAGGTACTAAGTTCGATGTTCCGACTACAATAAAAGAAATTGCTAACGGTGCATTTGCAAACTCTTCGTTGCAGACAGTCACCCTCAACGAAGGACTCATCACCATAGGTGCTTATGCTTTCGACGGCAGTTCCATCACTTCTGTCACATTCCCCTCTACGATTATGAACGTTGGCGAATTTGCTTTCAACAACTGCCAGTCGCTTGTCGAAGTATCACTGAACGACAACCTCGTCATGCTTAGTGAGAACATGTTCTCGCAGTGCAAGGTGTTGACTACAGTCAAACTCCCCTCCAACCTCGAAATCATGGGTGTGATGTCATTCAGCGGATGCAAGGCACTCAAGTCGATAACCCTTCCTGAAACGCTCACGGAACTTGGAAACGGAGCGTTCAACAACTGCAGCAATTTGGAGTCAATTATTATCCCGGAGTCTGTTTCCGCATTCGGAACCGGCATCTTCTACGGTTGTTCCGCTTTGGCAGAATGTGATCTGCCCGATGGCATTACCGAAATTCCTGCCCAGATGTTTGCCGGCTGCAAGTCGCTCAAGGAAATTAAAATCCCCGAGACAGTGAAATATCTTATGCACTACGCTTTCCAATCCTCGGGATTGACTAAAGTTTCGATACCTGCCAGCGTGGTTTCAATTACCGAGGGCGTATTCTCCGGATGTAAAGAACTCACCGAGATACGTAACTACAATCCCCACCCACAGCCACTCGGAATCGTTCCCGTGTTCCTCTTGGTTAACCACGACATTCCCCTTTACGTTCCGTTTGGAAGTAAGTCTGCCTATGAAGCAGCCGAAGGGTGGAATGAGTTCACCAATATCATAGAGATGGATCCGGAGGCAACCGGCATCGACGGCGCAACCATTACCGGTTCTGATGCTGTAAACGATGCAGAATACTTCGACCTCAACGGTGTCAGAGTAGGGCAAGACCACAAAGGTATTACCATAATTCGCACAAGCAACGGCACTACACGTAAAGTAATTAAGCAGTAACCTCCTTATCGGCAGACAAGCAATCTGTACCGAAAACCAACCAATGGGTACGAATGGCAATGCTGTTCGTACCCATTATCGTTCCTCCACACTCATGATTAACCCACCCAAAACTATGATGTTAATCAAGAAAAGAAAGGATTATTTACATTTTTTATGCTCCTGTCTTTGGGTAATATGTTGGTTTTTAGTACCTTTGCACCCGCTAACGCATGTCACAGCCGGCATCTCTACATTTTGCGATGCTTAGGAGGTTTCATGCAAGGTCTAACAGAGCTTCGGTGCTTCTATGCTCATTCTCACATAAAGTTGCACCTCGAACATCTTTCTGTAATTTGTTCCGGCTCTATAAAATTTTTAAAATGAAGAGAACTTTGAGATTTGTAACATTGTGTGTGTTCATGATTTCCTCTTTTACAGCACATTCAGCAAACGAGGGAACCGGTAGCACCAATGAGTTTGATTGGAATCCGGTGATGGATGCAATTATTAAGGTAGAAAGCGGTGGGAACCGCATGGCAAAGAATGGCAATCAGGTTGGTGCAATGCAGATTACCCCGATAGTGGTGGCAGAATGTAACCAGATACTGAAGTTGCGGAACAGTGCGAAACGCTACGCCTTGTCAGACAGGTTCAGCGTAAAGAAATCTAAAGAGATGTTCGTATTGATACAATCCTTCCACAATCCGCAAAACGACGTGGAGCAAGCCATAAGAGCGTGGAACGGCGGTCCGCATTACAGCGCGAGGAAAACTCAGCGTTATTATGAAAAGGTGCTGAGACATCTTAGAGACAGATAAACTTAAAACATGACAATTCGGGCATTCACGACACCTCGGGGATGCCCGCTCTTTTACAATTCCCTCTCTGTGCCATTATGCCCTGTTTCTGCTAAGAGCATATCAATTAACGAAATAATTCTTAAAATAATTCGCAGTTATACATATTTTTATTACATTTGCATGAGATATAAAAAATAAAAATGTTTAAACTTTTATTTTTAATGGAAATAGGAATTATTATTTTGGTAGTGGTTGTGCTGTTGGTGATATGGTTCATATCACTATACAACGGGCTTGTACGCCTGCGCAACAACCGTGAGAACGCATTTGCCAACATTGACGTTCAGTTGAAACAGCGTGCCGACCTCGTTCCCCAGCTCGTTGCTGTGGTGAAAGGTTACGCCAAGCATGAGAGTGAGACACTGCAGAAAGTGACCAATGCGCGCGCAGGTCTGGCGACTGCAAAAACGATAAACGAGAAGATTGTGGCAGACAATGCCCTCACTTCCGCCCTCTCCGGGCTGCGTGTACAGTTGGAGGCATACCCCGCCCTCAAGGCAAACGCCAATTTCATGCAGTTGCAGGGCGAAATTTCCGACATCGAGAACAAACTCGCAGCGTCGCGCCGCTTCTTCAATTCTGCCACCCGCGAGCTCAACAACGCCGTTCAGGTGTTCCCGTCTAACATCGTTGCCGGCATGTTCCATTTCTCCAAAGAGCCGATGTTTGAAATCCCGCAGGAGCAACGCGCCGCAGTGGAGAAAGCCCCCGAAATACAATTCTAAATCCTATCGTAGATGAAATACGTAGGCATGCAGACACAAATCCGGCGCAACAACCGTCTCAGCGTGTTGCTGCTGTTGATGTTCCCGCTGATTATATTGGGAACGGTTTACATGTTTTTCTTTATCCTCGGCATGCTGGGCGGAGGCTACTACGACAGTTATGGCAACTGGGTGAGCGAGTTCGACATCAACGAGGTGAACAGCGAGTTCCTCGCTATCTTCCCGTGGGTGGTGCTCATCGTAGGAGTATGGTTTCTGATAGCATACAAGTTCAACACTTGGATTATACGGAAGTCGGTCGGAGCACGCTCGCTGGAGCGCAGAGAAAACCCTAAACTCTATAATATTGTCGAAAATATGTGCATGTCGTGCGGTATGGACATGCCGATGATAAACATCGTCGATGACCCGCGATTGAACGCTTTTGCCAGCGGAATAAACAAGAAAACATACACCGTAACCGTTACCACCGGACTGCTCAACCGCCTCAATGATGCAGAACTCGCGGGAGTGATAGGTCACGAACTAACCCACATCCGCAACAACGACACGCGCCTGCTCATCACCAGCATCGTCTTCGTGGGCATCGTTTCCACCATAGTGTCAATAATATTCCACATGATATGGCGCGTGGCAGCCTTCGGCAACAACAACCGCAACAAGAACGGAATGTCTGTGCTCGTGATAATGCTCGTGGGGCTTATATGTGGTGCCATTGCTTACTTCTTCACCGCCGTCACGCGCTTCGCCATTTCCCGCAAGCGTGAGTACATGGCAGATGCCGGCGGAGCAGAACTTTGCGGCGACCCGCTTGCTTTGGCAAACGCACTGCGTACCATTTCTGCCGCTCCGGGACTGAAAGACTGCGGCAGGGAGGAGGTGGCACAGCTCTTCATCATCCACCCGAAAGACATGACTTCGGGGATAATGAGTTTATTCAACTCCATTTTCAGCACCCACCCCGACACTGCAAAGCGCATCGAAATACTTGAACAGTTCTGAGAAAAGTACATTCCCGTGGAGTATGAATAAACTGTTTTTGTTCCTGTTCGCCCTTTGCTTTTCGCCGGTCAGGGCGCAGTATGCCGGTTTCGAGCCTTTCCCGCACTACAACAAGCGTCTTGCAGAGTTCGACCAAGAGAAGCCTATCAACGCCAAAACCATAGTGATGCTCGGCGACAGCATGACCGAACTCGGACTCGACTGGAACGGAAGGCTCGGCGCAACCAACATCGTAAACCGCGGCATCTCAAGCGATACTGCCGACGGAGTCGCCTTACGCCTCGACAAGATACTTGCCGGGCGGCCCAAGGCGATATTCCTGATGATTGGCATCAACGACCTCAGCCATGACCTCACAGCTGCAGAGGTGGCAGAGATGATAAAACGCCTCGTTGACAAAATCCACCACGGAGCACCGCAAACAAAGCTCTACGTGCAAAGTTGCCTGCCCATTAACGAAGGCTTCGGCAGGTGGCAGACCCTCGCGGGGCGCAGTAGCGACATCCCGGAGCTGAACCGCTTGGTGAGCGAATACTGCGAAAGCCTCGGCGTGGAGTATATCAACCTCTATCCGCGCTTCCTCCGCCACGGCACAAACCAATTACGCAAGGAACTCACTCGCGACGGTCTCCATCTCTCGCCTGCGGGTTACAATATTTGGGGTAAAGAACTCCGACCATACATCAGAAAACTTATTGCAGACGACATTGGAAAATGATATTTTAAACCGAAACATTATGAAAACATTACTATTGGCTTTCCTCGCAGCCCTGTGTTTGGGGTGCAGTTCCGCAAGCCACGACAAGCCCGCTCCCGACGAGAAACAAATGCAGCAGTCGGAGAAATGGGAGAACCCAACGACAGACTTTAAAAACTTCGTCAAGAAGTATTCTTCCGACCCCGATTTTCAGAAAACCCACACGTCGTTCCCACTGAAAATGACGGTAAACGATATGGAAGACGAGGCAGAAACCACCGTGTCTTACGTCAGTAAAGACGAGTGGACCTTCACCAATATCTGCGATAGCGAGATATTGGGGGAGAAAGTAGTGGTCGAAATCAATGAGAAAGACTATGTCGTTGACGTGAAGGGCGAAGAGTCAGGCATAAGTGTCAGTTTCATATTCAAGAAGATTGACAACACATGGCTCTTGTCCGAGATAGTGAATTCTTCTATGTGAAAAACGTGTCGGCATATATGCGAAAAAGCCGCAAGGTCTTCTTGTGAAGGCACTTGCGGCTTCTGATGTTGCGGAGGCAGGACTCGAACATGCGACCTCCAGGTTATGAGCCTGGCGAGCTACCAACTGCTCCACTCCGCGATATAGTCAACCACGTCTCGGCATCATAAAAACATGCCGTTCTTTAATTGCGAGTGCAAAGTTACTTCTTTTTTCTTACATATCCAAACAAATATTGTTTTTTTATCAAATTTCTCAAATCTTACTACATATTTCCAGTACAATAACCGCCAAATCAAACGCGAAAACCTAATTATAAATAATGATTTCGCCAATATTCCGTGCTAAAATATTTGGAAGTATGGAATAAAAAAACTAATTTTGCACACGTTAATAGAACTGTGCAACCTGTAACTTAGGATTAAATATAAATATGTCAATATCCAAAACAAGGCAGAAACTCGTAGATGTGGCGCGGCAACTGTTTGCCAAGAACGGGCTCGAAAACACCACGATGAACGACATCGCGCTGGCTTCGGGTAAGGGTAGGCGCACGCTCTACACCTATTTCAACAGCAAGGAAGACGTCTATTATGCCGTTATAGAGGCAGAGTTGGAACGCCTTTCCGACCGTATGGACGAGGTGGCGTCGCGAAATATAAAGCCGCAGGACAAGATTATCGAACTCATCTACACACACCTCACCACGATAAAGGAGACTGTGATGCGCAACGGCAACCTGCGCGCAGCCTTCTTCCGCAATATATGGATGGTGGAGAAGGTGCGCAAAAACTTCGACGAAGACGAGATAGAACTCTTCCGCAAGGTCTATGCCGAGGGCAAGGCCGAGGGCGAGTTCGACATCGACAGCGTGGAACTCGTTGCCGACATCACCCACTATTGCATCAAGGGGCTCGAAGTGCCGTTCATCTACGGTCGCCTCGGTCACGGCATGACGCCCGAAACCAGCAAGCCGCTCGTGGCAAAGGTGGTCTATGGAGCGTTGGGACGCAGCGGAGCATCGGGAATGAAAATAACACCCTGAAGAACCACTGCACACCCATTTCCCCGCCAATATCCTTGGCAGAAAAGAAAAAGTGACGTACCTTTGCAGTTCACGGAGATACCAAACACCGGCTTCCGGTCGGGAAAACATATAAATAATAACAAACAAAAAGAATTATGAGTAACACGAAATTACTTTCCGGTAAGACCGCACTGGTTACAGGTGCGGCACGCGGTATAGGCAAGGCGATAGCGTTGAAGTTTGCATCCGAGGGAGCAAACGTGGCGTTCACAGACCTTGTTATCGATGAGAGCGGCAAAGAAACAGAAGCAGAGATTGCTGCCTTTGGAGTGAAGGCGAAAGGATATGCCAGCAATGCTGCCGACTTCCGGCAGACAGAAGAAGTGGTGAACCGGATAAAGGAAGAGTTCGGGGCTATCGATATCCTCGTAAACAATGCCGGTATCACCAAAGACGGACTGATGCTCCGCATGACCGAACAGCAGTGGGATGCCGTGATTGCGGTCAATCTCAAGTCGGCGTTCAACTTCATCCACGCCTGCATTCCCCTGATGATGCGTCAGCGCGGCGGCTCGATAATCAACATGTCGTCGGTGGTTGGCGTTCACGGCAATGCCGGACAGTCCAACTATGCTGCGTCAAAGGCAGGACTGATAGCCCTCGCCAAGAGCGTGGGACAGGAGATGGGACCTAAGGGAATACGTGCCAACGCCATTGCACCGGGCTTCATCGACACCGCAATGACACAGGCACTGCCCGACGATGTGCGCAAGGAGTGGATATCCAAGATACCACTGCGCCGCGGAGGAAATGTTGACGACATTGCCAACACCGCCCTATACCTTGCCAGCGACCTGTCGAGTTATGTCAGTGGTCAGGTGATACAGGTTGACGGCGGCATGAACATGTAGTCATAAGAAGCAAACAAGCGATAGGGGAGAAGCAGGATATTGCCCCACGACATGTCGGTATTCAGCGATATTCCGGCTTCTCCTTTTTATATATATCATCATGGAGGTAGTTTACGAAGACAATCACATCATCATCGTCAACAAGTCGAGCGGCGAGATAGTGCAGGCAGACAAAACCGGCGACACGCCGCTGTCGGAGAAGGTGAAGCAGTATATCAAGGAAGCCTACGCCAAGCTCGGCAACGTCTTTGTTGGCGTTGTCCACCGTCTCGACCGCCCTGTCGGCGGGCTCGTTGTCTTCGCGCGCACATCCAAGGCTCTTTCCCGGCTCAACAATATGTTCCGCAACGGCGAGGTGCACAAAACCTACTGGGCGATAGTCCAGAACCGCCCTGCCCAAGACGAGGGCGAACTCGTGCATTGGATTTATCGCAATCAGGAGCAGAACAAGAGTTACGCTCTCGACCATGAGGAGTATGCTGCCAAGAAAGCCGTGCTGCGCTATCGTGTCATAGGCTCCTCCGAGCACTACACTCTCGTAGAGGTCAACCTCCTCACAGGGCGTCATCATCAGATACGCTGCCAGCTCGCCGCCATCGGTTGCCCCATTAAGGGCGACCTGAAATACGGAGCCCGCCGAAGCAATCCCGATGCCAGCATATCATTGCTTGCCCGCCACATCGAGTTCGTGCACCCCGTTTCCCGTCGGCTCATCTCCGTCGATGCCCCCCTGCCCGGCGACAACCTCTGGCAGAGTTTCGCCAATCTTTAACGGTCGGTGCTGCCGTTTTGTTGTCGGCATTGTTCTACTCTCGTGTCTGCGAAGACACATAAAATCACGTTGGGTCACAACATTTCCCACCGTTTTTCTCTTCCCCAACCATTTCTCTTCCAGCCAACGTTTCCGTATTTCCGGATATTTTTACCCTGAAACATTTTTGTAATCCATAAAAGCTTACTGTTCTTGCACATGTAGCCGAGATGCTTTCGAAGTACGGTTCATAAAGAACTTCCCCCTGCTCAGCCCTCAACGCTCAACCAATTTCGCCGATTTTGGAAAGTAATTCTGCCGATTTTGCAATGCAATTTCGGCGATTTTGGTCATCAATTTCGGCGAAATTGCCTAACAGAAGATGTTGCAGCGGGAGACGTAAGGGGTGAAAATGGCGCGCAGTTTTGCGTCTTTGGCTTTTTTATATTACTTTTGTGGCATGGAAGAAACAATAATAAGAGGGGCGCGGAAAGACGAAGCACCGCTCATTGCGACGATGATAATGGAGGCGATGAACCACGACTGTTGCCAGAATTTTGCAGGACCGGAGCATACGCTCGACGATTTCCACTGCATGATGACCATGCTCGTGGGTCATGAGCGGTCGCAATACAGTTACCTTAACACCTTGGTGGCAGAGTGTGGCGGCAAGGTGGCAGGCTGCCTTGTGTGCTATGACGGAGCATTGCTGCGCCCGCTGCGCGAACAGTTTATCGCCGCCGCCCGCGAATATCTTGACCGCGACTTCTCGCATATTGACGACGAGACGCAGGCCGGCGAACTCTATCTCGACAGTCTCTGCGTGCTCTCGGCATACCGCAATCGCGGCATTGCCACGGCATTGCTACGCTCGTCGGTTGCCAAGGCGCGCGAAATGGGCATCCCTGCCGTAGGACTGCTTGTGGACAAAGGCAATCCCGGTGCAGAAAGGCTATACACCTCGCTCGGTTTCCGCCATGCCGGCGACACCGTCTGGGGCGGGCACGGAATGAAGCACTTGGTTTTCGGGCCAGTTGACGAGGAATAGGTGTTCGGTGGCACGTGTGAAAGCGGTGTATAACCAGTGGATATAGTCGGGCGATAGCATCTCGTCGGTCATGTAGCCTTGGTCTATGTAAACGTGTGCCCACTGTCCGCCCTGCGCCTTGTGGCACGTCACGGCATAAGAATATTTTATCTGCAAGGCATTGAAAAACCTGTCCTCGCGCAGGCGTTTCATCCTTTCGCTCTTGGGTTTGATGTCGGCATAGTCTTCCATAACGGCGTTGAAAAGCTGCTCGCTCTGCTCGCGTGTCAGCGAGGGAGCCTCCGACTGAAGAGTGTCGAGCAGCACGGTGGCACTGATTTCGCGGTTGTCGTAGTCGGGAAACACCAGTAGCGCGTCGGCAAAGGTGAAGCCGTAAAGACTCTGCACATTGCGCACCCGGCGCACACCCATGCGGTCGCCGTTGGCAAGGAACGTAATCTCCTGTTCGTCGTCGGCAGCATCGCCCGAGGGTTTTGTCCAGTGATAGTTGTTCTTCACCACCATGAGCAGGTCGCCCGAGGCGAGAGCCTCTTCGCGTCCGAGCACCATTGCGCGTATGCCGTTGTTGTAGATGTTAGCCCTCTTGTTGCTCCTTACCACCACGATTGTCTCGTCTGTCCCCACCCTGCTGTACGATGTGTTGAGGCTCTCAATCAGTTCGTCGCCAGGCACCCGGCTGATGTCGGGGAAGCGGTTGAGTACTATTCTCGGCAAGAGCGTCGTTTCGTCATGCGTTATCATGCTGCGTATCAGCGTGGCGTTCCACAAAATGCCCGACTCGGCACTCTGACGGAGCACCTCGTTGAGGTCGGAGAGGAACACACTGATGCCATAACCCTCAATCACCGTCGGCGAAAGAGCCGGCGACTCACTCTCTCCCACGGGCGGCAACTGTGCCTTGTCGCCAATGAGCATTAGCCGGCATTGCTGTCCGCCATATACAAAGCTGATGAGGTCGTCGAGAAGTTGCCCGCTGCCGAATATGCTCTGTATGCCGCTGCCCGACGAAATCATTGACGCCTCGTCAACGATGAACAGTGTGTAGCGGTGCTTGTTGAAGTTAAGGGAGAACGGCGTGTCCTCACCGGTGTATGTCTTGCGGCGATAGATGCAGTGATGGATGGTGTGCGCCGGGCATCCGGCGTTGAGCGAGAACACCTTTGCCGCGCGCCCCGTGGGAGCCATGAGCACCACATTCCGGTTTAAAGCCCTCATCGCCCTGACCATAGCACCGGCGAGAGAGGTCTTGCCCGTGCCTGCCGAGCCGCGCAATATCATCGCGCTTCGGTCGTCGCGACAGGTCACGAAACTGCCGAATACATCTATGGCAGCCGCCTGTTCGGTGGTGGGAACGAAGCCGAAAGCGCGGCATATCTCCCCGGTGAAAATATCCTTTATCATCAGTTTTTTCGTGAGAAAACGTTGTCAAATCAAATTATTTGCGTAATTTTGCATCATACGAGTGCAAAAGTAACAAATAAATGGGAAAAAGACGTGCCCTGCCATACAATAATTTCGCGCTTGCTGCGATGGCTTTGCTGCTCGTGGCAGCGTTGGTGTGGAGCGTGGCTCGCCCGGTGTCGTTTGCAAGGGAGAAGGAGGAGCGCGAGCGGGAGGTGAAACAACGGCTCTCGGAGATACGCACGGCAGAGGAGTACTACCGCCGGGCAACGGGGCGATATACAGCCAATCTCGACTCGCTGGTGCATCTGCGCCTGCTTAAAGAGGGGCGGCAGATGATACCCGGGAGCAGCGGAAGACGATTTCAGGCGGCAGCAGGGACTGTGAAAATGCAGTCGGGGCGCACGGTGCCGATAATGGAGTGCGGGGCGCGTTACGACGAATACCTCTCGGGGCTCGACGTTCACGAGATAGCGGCAGAGATAGAACGAGCCGACGCCGAGGCGCGATACCCTGGACTGAAGATTGGCGACCTCACGCAGCCCAACGACAACAAGGGCAACTGGGAGTAGCAGAGGACGCTGCGCAATGGAAGAAAAAAGACGGAATGACGCGATGGAAACAGAGCAGAACAATAATATAAACAACACCGCAGAAGCCGCAGACGACAAGGTGGCTGCGGCAGACAACAGGCGGCTCACAATCCGCGTGAGCCGTTATGCGATGTCGTTCTCGGTGGCAGACAACGAGGCGGCAGGGCAGATAGAATATGTGCCATACCCGATGAAGGGCGGGGTGTCTGTGGCAGCAAACCTGCGCGAGGCATTCGTTGAAGAACCGCTGCTGCAGAAAGGATGGAAAAAGGTGTTGGTGATGGTGAGCACCCCGGTGGTGATAGTGCCTGCCGACGGCTTCAGCGAGGCAACGGCAGCAGAGATATACAACCACGCCGTGCCGGAACATGAGAGCGACCACGTGATGTTCTCGGTGCTGACACAACTCAATGCCGTGGCTCTCTTTGCCGTGAACAAAGACCTGAAGACCGTGGTTGACGACCATTTCGAGGATGCGAAGTGGTGTCCTGTGTGCCAGTCCGTGTGGAACTACATGCACCGTCGCAGTTATGCCGGCATGCGTCGCAAACTATATGCCTACTTCTATGACAGGCATCTGTCGCTGTTCAGTTTCGCGGAGAACCGCTTCCGGTTTATTAACACCTTCGACGGAACCAACCGCCATGACAGCGTTTACTTCATTCTCTCGGTGTGGAAGCAGCTCGCGCTCGACATGAAACGCGACGAACTGCATCTCGTGGGCGACATTCCCGAAAGGGAGGAAATGACGGAACAACTGCGAAAATTTCTGCAAAACGTGTATAGGATAAATCCCTCGGGCGACTTCAACCGCGCCCCGATAACACAGATAAAGGGCTTGCCCTACGACCTTATGACGCTCTACCTGAAAGGGAGAGGGTAGGGATGACGGCTGTCGGGAATATGGAATGTGATGTGATAAACGGCGTTTCCGGCTGCCGGTGTTTAACTTCGTAACTTTTAATCAGTTCCGCTTTGCGTGTAATTACAGGAAAATATAAAGGGCGGCATTTCGAAATACCGCGCTCTTTCAAGGCAAGACCGACAACAGATTTTGCCAAGGAGAACATCTTCAACGTGCTGACAGGGATGACTGACTTCGACGATGCTACGGCTCTCGACCTCTTCTCGGGCACGGGAAGCATATCGCTCGAACTGCTTTCGCGCGGCTGCAGGCAGGTGGTGAGCGTGGAACTTGACCGCGACCACCATGCTTTCATACGCCGTTGTCTGAAGACTCTGGGCGAGGAGAACTGCATCGCACTGCGTGGTGACGTCTTCCGATTTATAAAGACGTGCCACCAGCAGTTCGATTTCATCTTCGCCGACCCTCCATACACTCTGGAGCGGCTTGCCGAGATACCCGGACTTGTGCTCTCGTCGGGCATGCTGAAAGACGGCGGAATATTTGTTTTCGAGCACGGGGGAAAGGATGATTTCTCGGCTCTTCAGCACTTTGTGGGGCGTCGCTCCTATGGGAGCGTGAACTTTTCGATATTCAGAAAAGATGCTCCGGATAAACTCCCTCACGAATGAGCGTGCTGATGCGCTCCACCGTTCCCTGTCGGTCGGCAGCGTAGGTCACACCGAACCATTTTGAAGTGGTGTCGAGCACTTTCACCGACGATGTGCCCTCTACGATGAGTTTGTTTACCATCATCGGGATGAAAAACTCCGACTTGGGGTTTTCCATGTTGCGGCTGTCGGCAAGGAAGTCTTTGAAGCATGCCTCGCTATATTCGAAATAGTCGGGCGTGAAGCCCCACATGTTCATGGAGACCGGCGTGTTGTCGTCAACCTTTACCCAACTGCCGTTCTCGTCTTTATAGCACACCGCGCCGTCGATGCGCATTATCTCGGTGCGCTCAACAACGGTGGTGAGATTGCCACGGTCGTCTTTCGAGCACACGCCGCGTGCCACCGTTCCGTTCTCCGACAGGGTGTTGCCGATGTGGAAGCCCACCATGCCATAAGTGTTCTTTGAGTTTTCGGGCAGTTCGCTTAGGAATCTGCCAATCACCATGAAGGCATCGCGGTTGTAGAAGTCGTCGCAGTTGATTACGCAGAACGGCTCTTTGATTACGTCTTTGCCCATCAGAACGGCATGGTTTGTTCCCCACGGCTTCTCCCTTCCTTCGGGAACGCTGAAGCCTTCGGGCAGGGCGTCGAGCCCTTGAAACACGAGTTCGGCAGGGATGTGTCCCTCATACTTGCTCAACACATGGTCGCGGAACTCCTGCTCGAAGTCCTTGCGGATTACGAACACAATCTTTCCAAATCCCGCTTTTATGGCATCATGGATGCTGTAATCCATTATCGTTTCGCCGTTAGGTCCAACGCCGTCGAGCTGTTTCAGTCCGCCGTAGCGGCTTCCCATTCCTGCTGCGAGGAGTAATAAAGTAGGTTTCATTTTTGTTTATCTGTATTATTGTTAGAAGAAAATGGCACGCTCTATGGCATAGCAGAATATTCCTGCGAGATACCCCGCGAGTGCTATCCACGAAACATGCTTCATGTACCAGCCGAAGGAGATTTTCTCAAGTCCCATTACCACCACTCCGGCAGCACTGCCGATGATGAGTATAGAACCGCCTACGCCGGCACAGTATGCCAAGAGTTGCCAGAATATTCCGTCAACAGCCAAGTCGCCTGCCGCCTTCACGGGATACATGCCCATACAGCCGGCAACAAGGGGCACGTTATCGACTATCGATGACAGTACGCCGATGATGCCTGTGACGAGGTAGTTGTTGCCGTTGAAGGTGTCGTTGAGCCCGTGCCCCAGCATTGTGAGCACTCCGATGGTCTCGAGACAAGCCACAGCCATGAGTATGCCGAGGAAGAAGAGGATTGTTGACATGTCTATCCTTTTCAGCATATTGGTGACGCGCTTCATCGTGCCCTTCTTGTTAGTGTTGGTCTCAGGCAGGTTTCGGTAGAACACTTCGGTTACGGTCCACAGCAGACCGAGCACGAGGAGTATGCCTACGAATGGCGGCAGATGGGTCAAGGTCTTGAAAACAGGCACGAAGATAAGTCCGCCCACGCCGATGCAGAACACCGTTTTGCGCTGCCCGTCGGTGAGGTCTTCGTCGTCGGTGTTCTCCTCCCTGATACCTGAAATATCCATTGTGCCTTTCAGCGACAGCGATATTATGAAGGCAGGGACGAGCATGGAGACGAGCGAAGGCACGAGCAGTTCGGCTATTACTCCCACGGCGGTTATCACACCCTTGTTCCACAGCATTATCGTTGTCACGTCGCCGATTGGCGAGAACGCACCTCCGGAGTTGGCTGCGATTATCACCAATGCCGCATATTTCAAGCGGTCGGCTCTTTCGGGTATGAGTTTGCGCAGTATCATTATCATCACGATGCTCGTGGTGAGGTTGTCAAGGATAGCCGAAAGGAAGAATGTGAGGAAGGCTACGCGCCATAGCAGGAGCTGCTTGTGACGCGTCTTCACCCAGTTGCGCACGAAATTGAAGCCTCCGCTCTGGTCAACAAGTTCCACAATCGTCATTGCCCCCATGAGGAAAAACAGCGTTGTGGCAGTGCTGCCCAGATGATGCTCAATCACTCCGCCCACCACGTTGCCGATGTTTTTGCCTATGGCGTCGGGCAGATACTGTGCAGGGTCGATAATAAACAAAGTCCAGCACGCCACGAACATGAGCAATGCTATGGCGGCTTTGTTAACCTTTGTGAGGCTTTCCACGGCGATGAAAAGATAGCCTGCAATGAAAGCGATTACTATAAACAGTGATAAAGTTGACATTCTTAATAGAGTATTGTTTTTGAAATAATTGGCTGCAAAGTTACGACATTTAATCCATAACGATGCGTTATGTGAGATTATTTTGTAGTTTTATTGTGCACAGACGAGTTTAATAGTCAATATCAGAGACATCTTCCCAGCCCGTCTGCCCACGCTTCATGTTGCCATAGGCATTTCGCAGGTCGGTATTGCCGATGTCTATTGCCATATTCGCCCGCCTCTGCTTGTCTCGCAGACTGTGGGAGAAGAGCCATTGGTAGGTTTTTTCGAGATAGAATATTCGCGCGGGTGCCCCGTGGTCGGCACCGTTAAGCCAGTTGAACCTCAGCATTTTGTCGTTGCCTGCCTCTTGCAGGGCACGCACCACCCTCTTCGATTGCTCCACTCCCACGGCGCGGTCGCCTGTTCCGTGGATTATCCAAAATGGCAACCTGCCAAGTCCCTGCACGTCTTTCAGCGAGCAACCGCCACACAGTGCCATGCCTGCGGCAATCTTATCGGGGTAGGTTCCGCAGAAATCCATGGTGCCGTAGCCGCCGAGACTCATTCCGATGACATAGACGCGGTTGTGGTCGATAGGGTAGTTAGCCTTCACCCATTCAAGCACATTGTTCAACTTTCGCGGGTTCCAAGCCCCTCCGGGGTTATGGGGCGTGATAATCATGGCACGAATGTCGCGCCCAAGTTTCAGTGCATGCAGCGGACCGTAGCGTTTGGAGCGGTTCATATCGCCCCCGCACAGGCTCGCACCATGCAGGAAAATGACCACCGGAGTCTTATCAAGCGTTTCGGAATAGTCGGCAGGGGCGTAAAGCCAGAAGTTGTAACCGTCTTCCACTTCGCCCTTTATAGCCTTGAGTTGTCCTTTCTGTGCCATTGCAGACACTGCCGACAGCACCGCAACAAGCATCATCGCGAGCCGTTTCGCCCGCCCTATCATATCTCGTTTTATAATCATCTTACCTTATATATCATGTGTGGCAATCGGGGCAAAATTACGAAATATACTTGAATATTTTGTTATTTGGCACAAAAAAATTAACTTTGCATCTATGAATGAGGAATTAAGAAACGAGCTATGGAGCGAGAATGTCATCATTGCCGATGCCGACTACGTTGACCGTGTGGCGTTCGATCTGACGGTGAACTTCGAAAGGATGCTGATGAGACGTGTGCCAAAAGCAGACCTCGCGCGCTGGATTGACTGCGTGGCACTTGACGGCGGGGTGCGCGAAGGGCAGAACGAGACCCATGTGGTGCTGCTCCACGACGCAGCATCGGCAGCGATGGAAAACTTCTCGCCCTCCGAATATGAGCGCGAAATAAACGGAAAGGCATTCAATGACAACCTCGGCGAGTTCACGATGACCACCGTGGAAGTGCCGGAACTTGCCGCCAAGGACAGTCTGATGCTCGAAATAATGCAGCTGGTGGCAAGCCGCCCCGAGGTGAAACGCATCATGCTGGTGCCGAACAGCGAAGAAGGCAGTATCTATGATGCCCTCCGCCGTGCCCTTGCCGGTGTTGGCGAAGAGAAGCGTGTCACGCTGTTTGCGATGCAGCCGATGCCCGGAGGCAATTTCCGACAGGAAATTCTCGGCTATTCGTTGATGAGTGCGCTCGGCATAAAAAGCGAAGAACTGGGGTAAAAATAAATGTTTTTATTTTGTGTTCTCAGCGATTTGTGATAACTTTGCAGCAGATAGAACGGAGGTGGAGCGGGTATAGTGCCGGCTCGTCGCCGGTTTGAAGAATGAAAAACAAATAAAAAGGAAATATGAGTAGAATACTTATGATTGGCGCAGGTGGCGTTGCCACAGTCGCTGCTTTTAAGATTGCACAGAACACTGACGTGTTCACCGAGTTTATAATTGCAAGCCGCCGCAAGGAGAAGTGCGACAAACTGGTGGGCGACATGGTGGAACGCATGAAACTGAGCGTTGAGAATAAGGAAGAGAAAGGGGAGCACACACACTATGTTCTCGGCACCAAGCCCTCGCCGCTCAGCATCACCACGGCGCAGGTGGATGCCGACGACGTGGAACAACTGAAAGCTCTGCTCGGGCATTTCAAGCCGGAACTGGTGATTAACCTTGCCCTGCCGTATCAGGACTTGACGATAATGGACGCTTGTCTGGCATGCGGATGCAACTATCTCGACACAGCCAACTACGAGCCGAGAGACGAAGCACACTTCGAATACTCATGGCAGTGGGCATACAAGGAGCGTTTCGAGCAGGCAGGACTCTGCGCAATACTCGGCTGCGGATTTGACCCGGGAGTGAGCGGAATATACACTGCCTATGCCGCAAAGCACCACTTCGACGAGATTACACATCTGGACATCGTGGACTGTAATGCCGGCAATCACCACAAGGCATTCGCCACGAACTTCAACCCGGAGATAAACATACGCGAGATAACGCAGAAGGGACTCTACTATAAAGACGGAGAGTGGATAGAGACCGAGCCGCTGAGTGTTCACAAGCCGCTGACTTATCCCAACATCGGACCGCGAGAGTCTTATCTCATGCACCATGAAGAACTTGAATCGTTGGTGAAGAACTATCCCACAATCAAGCAGGCACGCTTCTGGATGACATTCGGACAGCAGTATCTCACCTACCTTGACGTGATACAGAACCTCGGAATGAGCCGCATAGACGAGATAGAATACGAGGCTCCGCTGGCTGACGGCTCCGGAGAAACGGCGCGAGTGAAAATCGTTCCGCTGCAATTCCTGAAGGCGGTGCTGCCTAACCCGCAGGACCTCGGGCAGAACTACGATGGCGAAACGAGTATCGGATGTCGCATAAGGGGTATTAAGGATGGCAAGGAACGCACATACTACGTGTATAACAACTGCTCTCATCAGGCATCGTTCGAGGAGACCGGTATGCAGGGAGTGAGCTACACGACAGGCGTTCCGGCAATGATTGGAACGATGATGTTCGTGAAAGGACTTTGGAAAAAACCGGGAGTGTGGAACGTAGAGGAGTTCGACCCGGACCCGTTCATGGAACAACTGAACAGGCACGGACTGCCTTGGGTGGAGGTGTTCGACGGCGATTTGGAACTCTAAGAGTTTCCAATGCCATGCTCTTGGGGCGATGTTCCGCGGAGCAGGGATTTCATAAATATCAATATAAAATAATAGTAAGGAGACCATCGGCAATCATCAGGGATGTTTCCCGCGGAAAACTATTGCGCTGAAGAGGTTGAAGGTGGAGTAGTATTATGGCAAAGAAAACAGAAGACAGTAACGCATTGAACCCGCAAAGCGAGAAGATGAAGGCATTGCAGGCGGCAATGGCAAAGATAGAAAAGGACTTCGGGAAGGGGTCTATAATGAAACTCGGCGACGAGCAGATAGACAATGTAGAAGTAATTCCGTCGGGAAGTATCGGACTGAATGCCGCGCTCGGCGTGGGCGGTTATCCCCGCGGGCGCATCATTGAGATATATGGTCCGGAGTCGTCGGGTAAGACCACGCTTGCCATACATGCCATTGCCGAGGCTCAGAAGCAGGGTGGTATAGCAGCGTTCATCGACGCGGAGCATGCCTTCGACCGCTTCTATGCCGAGCGGTTGGGCGTGGATGTGGATAATTTGTGGATTTCGCAGCCTGATAACGGTGAGCAGGCATTGCAGATTGCCGACCAACTCATATCCTCGTCGGCAGTGGATATTATCGTAATAGACTCCGTTGCGGCTCTCACTCCCAAAAAAGAGATAGAGGGAGGAATGGGCGATAACGTCGTGGGACTGCAGGCAAGGCTGATGAGTCAGGCACTGCGTAAACTCACGAGCACAATTTCCAAGACCAACACCACGTGCATCTTCATCAACCAGTTGCGCGAGAAGATTGGCATGACGTTCGGCAATCCGGAGACGACAACGGGCGGAAACGCACTGAAGTTCTATGCCTCGGTGCGCCTTGACATACGCCGTGTGACCGGAATTAAGGACGGCGACGAATTTGTAGGCAATCAAGTGCGTGTGAAGGTGGTGAAGAACAAGGTGGCCCCTCCGTTCAGAAAGACAGAGTTTGAGATAACATTCGGCAATGGCATTTCGAAGGTTGGTGAGATAGTTGACCTCGGAGTGGAGCACGGAATATTGCAGAAGAGCGGCTCGTGGTTCTCTTACGACGGGGCGAAACTCGGTCAGGGACGCGACGCAGTGAAGAAACTTCTCAACGATAACCCCGAACTTTGCGATGAACTTGAGGCAAAGATAATGGAGGCTTTGGCTGGTTAAATTGTTTTTTCAGCAGTATAAGCCACTATAAAACGCCAAATCCCGCTTCATTACGGAGCGGGATTTGGCGTTTTTATTGGGTTTAAAGATTTGCGAGTTCGATAACTTTATCCACCGCAGCACTTATTCCGTCGGTGTTCTTTCCGCCTGCCGAGGCGAAGTGGGGCTGTCCTCCGCCACCTCCCTGTATCAGTTTTGCTGCCTCACGAACCAACTGTCCGGCATTCATGTTGTGGTCTTTCACGAGGTCTTCGCTGATGATTACGTTCAGCATGGGGCGTTGTTCATAAACGCTTCCCACCACACAGAGCGACTGTTCCGGCTCAGCGGCGCGAACCTTGAACACAAGGTCTTTCGCCAGTTCCGGCTTGATGGGCAGCACAGAGGCATATACCTTGACACCGTTTATGATGCGTGGGTTTGCGATAAGCTTCTCCTTCATGCGCTCCACGGCTTCGGCTGTGAATTTATCCACCTGCTTTTTCAGTTCATCATGTTCGCTGATATATTTCTGTATAGTTCCTTCGAGGTCTTTGGCATTGTTGAACATCGCCCTCATTGCGCGTACAACGTCTTCGAGGTTATACATCATCTCCTCGCATTCCCTGCCGGTCTTTGCCTCTATTCGGCGTATTCCGGCGGCAACGCTCGCCTCACTCACTATCTTGAACATACCGATACTACCTGTGGCATGGGCATGAATACCTCCGCAGAATTCAACGCTCGGACCGAATTTCACAACCCTTACCGTGTCTCCATACTTCTCTCCGAAGAGTGCCACGGCACCCATCTTGCGTGCTTCTTCTATCGGAGTGTCGCGGAATTCCTCAAGGCTGATGTTCTGACGTATCATGTCGTTAATCATACGTTCCACCTCGCGCAACTCTTCGTCGGTGGTTTTCTGGAAATGGGAGAAGTCAAAACGCAGTGTGTCGGGGCTCACAAACGAGCCTTTCTGCTCCACATGGTCGCCCAAAACCTGCTTCAATGCGTAGTCGAGCAGGTGGGTAGCACTGTGATTTGCGGCACAAGCCTCGCGTTTGTCGGTATCCACACACGCCATGAAACCGGCTTCAATGTTCTTAGGAAGTTCCCTCACGATGTGCACAGACTGGTTGTTCTCGCGCTTGGTATCAATGATTTCCACAGTCTCATCCTCGCTCACGAGCACTCCTTGGTCGCCGACCTGACCGCCCATTTCTCCGTAGAAAGGGGTGTAGTCGAGTACAAGTTCATAGAAAGAGTTTTTCTTCTGTGTCACCTTGCGGTAGCGTATGATGTGGCATTCATGCTCGGTGTAGTCGTAGCCCACGAACTGCTGCTCTCCGTGTGTTGCCTCGTCGTTGTCATTCCCTTCCGCGTTGCCCACCGTTATCCAGTCTCCATTCTCCACCGCAGCGGCATTACGGGCACGCTCTTTCTGTTTTGTCATCTCCTCGGCGAAACGCTTCTCATCCACCGAAAAGCCATGCTCGCGGCAGATTAGTTCGGTGAGGTCGAGCGGGAAACCATAGGTGTCGAAGAGTTTGAACGCCTGTGACCCGTCGAGTTCGTTTGTTCCGGCAGACCTCATCTCGTTCATAGCGTCGTTCAGCATACCGATACCCTTGTCGAGAGTGCGCAGGAAAGAGTCCTCCTCCTCCTTGATAACTCGCGTGATGAGTTCGCGCTGTGCCTTCAGTTCGGGGTAAGCGTCACCCATTTCGTGAACAAGCATTGGCACGAGTTTGAACAGGAACGCCTCTTTTTGTCCGAGGAATGTATAGGCATAGCGCACCGCACGGCGCAGTATTCGGCGTATTACGTAACCGGCCTTAGCATTTCCGGGCAGTTGACCGTCGGCAATGGAGAAACTCACAGCACGAATATGGTCGGCAATTACGCGCATTGCCACGCTCACCTTCTCGCCCTCATCGTTCATCGCTCCACTCTCATAGCCCAGTCCCGTCAGCCTTTCAATCTCTTTAATCATTGGCTGGAACACGTCGGTATCATAATTTGAGTTCTTGCCCTGCAGTGCTCTTACGAGTCGCTCGAAGCCCATGCCGGTGTCTATTACGTTCATTGCGAGTTTTTCGAGCGACCCGTCAGCCTTGCGGTTGAATTGCATGAACACAAGGTTCCATATTTCAATAACCTGTGGGTTGTCCTTGTTCACAAGGTCGCGTCCCGATATTTTCGCCTTCTCTTCGGCTGTGCGTGAGTCGAGATGTATTTCAGAACACGGTCCGCATGGTCCTGTGTCGCCCATTTCCCAGAAGTTATCGTGCTTGCTGCCGTTGATGATATGGTCGGCAGGAACATGCTTTGCCCAAAAGCGTGCAGCCTCTTCGTCACGCGGAATGTTCTCTTCCGGCGAACCCTCGAACACCGTAACGTAGAGGTCTTCGGGGTTGAGATGCAGCACCTCCACAAGGTATTCCCATGCCATGTCTATCGCACCTTCCTTGAAATAGTCGCCAAACGACCAGTTGCCAAGCATCTCGAACATGGTGTGATGATATGTGTCGTGACCCACTTCCTCCAAATCGTTGTGCTTACCGCTCACTCTCAAGCATTTCTGTGAGTTCGCACGGCGGCGTGGTTCTGGCTCTCGTGTGCCGAGTATAACGTCTTTCCACTGGTTCATACCGGCGTTTGTGAACATCAATGTCGGGTCGTCTTTTACCACCATCGGTGCCGACGCAACTATAGAATGTCCTTTCGACTCGAAGAATTTCTTGAATGAGTCGCGGATTTCGTTTGCTGTCATCATATAAATTGCTGTTTACTGATTTCCTGTTTGCTATTTTTGAAATTTGAGTGCAAATTTAATAAAAATCTCGCGGTATCCATTTCATATTGCAAATTATTTTGTATTTTTGCAGAAAATACAGACATGGCAAAATCGCTTTGTGCCGATTTGAAAACAAAACCGTAAATTCACGATATGCCGTTAAAGACCGAGAAACCCAAGAAACTTTATTATTCGATAAAGGAAGTGGCAGAGATGTTCGACGTGGCGGAGAGCCTTCTGCGCTACTGGGAGACCGAGTTTCCGCAGATAAGGCCGAAAACCACAGGCAACCGTGTAAGGCAATACACGGAAAAAGAGATTGAGCAGTTGCGCCTTATATACAATCTTGTGAAGGTGCGCGGTTTCAAGCTTGCCGCTGCTCGCAAGATGTTGCATCATAATAAGAAGAATGTGGACTCAGGCACGCAGGCTCTTGAGCGTCTGATACGTGTCCGCGACGACCTTAGGGAACTGAAAAGGCAGCTCGATTATCTCACCTAAGGTTCTGCTTTTCCGCTCCTTTTCTGTTACATCGTAACGTTAACTTCTTTCAGCCCTTCAATCTTTTTCAGCCTGCCAATGATGGTCTGCACGTCTTCCCGGTCGTGTACTCGCAGTTCCATTGTCCCTTCGAAGATGTTCTCTTCACAGCATGCGGTGATTTTATGCACGCTAACCCCGAATTGCGACGACAGCACCTGTGTGACGTCATTGAGTATTCCGATGCGGTCGATGCCCCTTATCTTTATCGCGGCGTAGAAGAACACCTTCTTGCTCGTTTTCCACTTCGCGTCGAGTATGCGGTTGCCGTAACCTGATTTCAGTTTCGATGCCACCGGGCATGAGCGTTTGTGTATCTCCACATTGTTGTCGCCGGTGATGAAACCGAGTATGTCGTCGCCCGGAATAGAGTGGCAACAGTCCTTGAATATATACTGCGAGATGTTGTCGTCGGTCACGAATATCGGCTTCTTGCGGTTCATGTCCTTTGGCACCACAAGCAAACCTCCGGTGTGCTCTGCCTCTTCCGGTCGCAGTTCGGTCTTCCCCTTGCTGCCGAGGAACGGCACATAGCGACGCCAGCCGCCGGTGTTCTGTTTTTTCTTTTTGCCATGCAGTTCCTCAATGTCGCGGTTGCCGAGGATTATTTTCTTGCTGCCGATGTTCTGGAACAGTTCCTCATGCTTTTTCACTTCGTGCATCTCGCACAGTTTGTCGAGCACCGACAGCGTAGGCTCCATGTCGTAGCGTTTCAGGAAATCGGTTAGAATTTTCTCTCCGGTCTTCTGAACTTCCCTGCCGTCGCGCCTCAATATCGCGAGAATTTTGTTCTTTGCTTTCGCCGTTCCCACAAAGTTCACCCATTGCGGCTCAACGTGTTGTGAGTTGCTTGTGAGTATTTCCACTTGGTCTCCGCTCTGAAGTTTATGGCTCAGCGGCACTAGTTTGTGGTTCACCTTTGCCCCGATGCAGTGGCTTCCGAGGAAAGTGTGTATCTGGAAAGCGAAGTCGAGTGCGGTGCTTCCTGCCGGCATGGTCTTTATTTCCCCCTTCGGCGTGAAGACGAAAATCTCCGTTGCGAAGAGGTTCATCTTGATAGCGTCGAGGAAATCCATAGCATTTGGCTGCGGGTCGTCGAGGATTTCCTTTATCGTTCGCAGCAAATCGTTCAGTTCGCTCTCGTCTTCGGTGTATTCTCCGCCGCCGTCTTTATATTTCCAATGCGCCGCAAAGCCCTGCTCTGCAATCTCATCCATCCTGTCGCTTCGTATCTGCACCTCTATCCACTGTCCCGACTTCGACATCAGAGTCACGTGCAGAGCCTGATAACCGTTTGCCTTGGGGAGGCTGAGCCAGTCGCGCATACGGTTCGGGTGGGCTTTATACAGTTTGCTTATGGCAACATAGATGTTGAAACATTCGTTCACTTCGTTCTCTCTTTTGTCGGGGGTGAAGATGATGCGGACGGCAAGAATATCATATATATCATCGAAAGAAACATGTTTGCTCTGCATCTTATTCCAAATGGAATACGGGCTTTTCACTCGTGCCTTGATTTCATATTTTATGCCCATTTCCACGAGTTTCTCTCTGATAGGTGCGGTGAAGTTCTCGAAGAGTTCGTCGCGCCGTGCACTTGTCAGCTCGAGTTTCTTCATGATATACCGGTATTCTTCGGGGTGTTCGAACTTGAAACTCAGGTTTTCGAGTTCGGTCTTTATCTTGTTCAGTCCCAATCGGTTGGCGAGAGGAGCATAGATATATAGCGTTTCGCCGGCAATCTTGTATTGCTTGTTTGCGGGCTGGCTGTCGAGGGTGCGCATGTTGTGCATGCGGTCGCAGATTTTTATCAGAATAACCCTTATGTCGTCACTCATTGTGAGCAGCAGTTTCTTGAAGTTTTCAGCCTGTGCCGATGCTTGGTCGCCGAATATTCCACCCGATATTTTTGTCAGTCCATCAACTATTTGCGCAATTTTCTTGCCGAAAATGTTCTCGATGTCCTCCACTGTGTAGTCGGTATCTTCCACCACGTCGTGGAGCAGCGACGAGCAGATGCTCGTTGAGCCGAGCCCCATTTCCTCGCATGCTATCTGTGCTACGGCAATGGGGTGCATTATGTAGGGCTCGCCCGAAAGACGCCTTACTCCCTTGTGCGCCTGTCTTGCGAAGTTGAAAGCCTTTGTGATGATGTCCACCTTCTTGCGGTGTCGCGATGCGAGGTAACTTGACAGAAGTCTTTGAAAAGCCTCGTTCACCAATTTCTCCTCCGCCTCTTCGCGCGTGATGCCTGTCTTGTTCTGCTCTTCCATAATGCCGTTTCCTTTCTCTTCACTTTCGGTTGGGGTGCAACGGCAATGCACGATTTGCACTCCTATATATAGTATAAGGTATGAACACGCTCATCATTGCATGCTCATACCTTTGTCGTTATGGTTTTATTTCACTCTAAGCTTCTTTCCTGCTCGTATGTTAGAGCCCTTGATACCATTTATCTGTTGCAGTTTTTTCACCGTGGTGCCATGCTTGCGTGCCAGACTTGAGAGCGTTTCGCCCTGTTTTATGGTCACGCTCTGCGTCTTCTGTTTGCGGCGCGACGAACTCTTTGTCCCCCATCTGCCACTGCTTTTGTGTCTCTTTGAGAGTTTTGATGCTTTCGAATATGAATTACGGCTGCTGCTCCCAACCTTTCCTCGTGCCTTGTTGTAACTGTTGTAACTGTTGTTATACGAGTTTCTTTGCGACGAAGAATAACTGCGTTGAGGCTCCGAGTATGCTCTCGGTTCGCTGTAATATGAGTTGTCTATATTGTCGGAGAATGTCACGCTTGACGACTGTTCGTAAATCTTCTGTTGGTTGTCGATGAATGCCAGCACCTTTGCCGGTGGCAGACTTATTGCAGACGGTTCGCTGCTGCCGTTCACCACGTCGCGTCTATACTGTGGGTTCAGTGCGCGCAGCTGTTCCATTGAAATTCCGCAAAAGTCGGAAATGGTATTGAAACTCACGTCGCGATCCACCATCACCGTGTCGGCCTTCTCCGGCAGAGTGGAGCGCATGGGACAGATGTTGTGCTCGCAATAGTAGTTCATCACGTAGTTTGCTGCGATGAATGCCGGCACATAACCTCGTGTTTCGCGCGGCAGATACTGATAGATGGTCCAATAGTCCTTGCTCCCTCCGGCGCGGTGTATGGCGCGGTTCACGTTTTCCGGTCCGCAGTTGTATGCTGCGAGTGCCAGATGCCAGTCGCCGAAGACGCGGTAGAGATCGCTAAGCAGTTCGGCTGCGGCATACGACGACTTGATAGGATCGCGTCGGTCGTCAACGAGAGAGTTCACACGCAGTCCGTAACGCTTGCCTGTCTGTATCATGAACTGCCACAAACCGGCTGCTCCGGCGTGCGAAACAGCAGAAGGATTCAAGCCCGACTCCACCACCGGAAGGTACTTCAATTCGAGCGGAACGCCGAAAGTTTCGAGTGCCTGCTCGAATATCGGAGTGTAGAAGTTCATCGCTGCGAGCATGTACCCCACCGAGCGGCGTCCCGATTTGGTGTATCGGTCGATGAATTTCCTCACAACTTCGTTGTATGGCATTGGTACTATATGTGGCAGACGGTTGAGTCTGTCGATGTATTCCTGCTCGCTGAATTCGGGGTCGCTGCTGCTTGTGGTGCAGTTAGCATCGTCTGCGAGGAACGTCTTGGAATAATATAGATTAAGCAGGCTGTCAACCTCGAATGTCATCGCTTCGGGTATGTCAATCTCCTGTCGGTTTCCGTTCGCGTCAGTCACCACGATTTCATATTCGTCATCATACTGCGCGTAAGCCGAAAAACTTACGGTCAGCACAGCGGCAATAATTAAAAAAAGTCTCTTTTTCATATATGTTGTTTATATTATTATTTCATACAATTTGGTTCTCGGTTACTGTGGACACCTGCCATGAGGCTGAAGTCTTCCCTGCGTGGTTCTCCTCGGCTTGCGTCAGAATGTCAGCGAGCAGTTCACTCCCACTGCGGTAGCCCTGAGCGGATTGTTGTATATACCGCTGTTTATCACTGCCGGTTCTATCCTCATGCTCAGGTCGGGCGAGATGTCAAACTCGGACAGCGATGCGTCAACATAGGCGTCGATTACCGAAAGGGCATACACCCCCACGAGTATGAAGAAACTCATGTCGCGATAGCGGCGGTAGTAGTCTTTCCTTCTCTTGAAAAGGTTCTCATATCGCGTCTTGTTGCTCTCGTCGATGGTCGCTCCGAGATGCAGAAACTGGTTGTAACTCTGTGTCTGCGGGTCGTTGTCCATAAGGTCGAGATACGCCTGCGAATAGTCGTTATACATCATGTTGTTCCACTGCATGGCATATATACAGCCGAGAAATCCGCCATACACGATAGGCAGTTTCCAGTATTTCCGGTTGTATATTTGTCCTGCACCGGGCAGAACCAGCGACAGCCAGAGTGCCCTTTTGGGGTCAGGACGCCACGTTCCGGCGGCTTTTGCGCTCTTTCCCGTCTTCTCCCGACTTCGCCTTTCGGTCGCAATGGCAGGTCGTTCCTCCGCTTCGGCGTCTCTGAAATCCATGATGTCATCGTCGGTTGCTGTCACGGTGTCGCCGATAATGCTCCTCGGCTCGTAGTCGAAGATGAACGTGCTGTCTGTCTCCACCTGCGCTTTTGCACTCGTCGCGAACCCGATGATGGCGATAGTTGCCGCCACCGCAATCCTGTTTATATTGCTCGGCAGTATCCTCACGGCACAATCAGTTCATTTTGTCGAACACCTTCATTATGCGTTCCAGTTCCTCTGCACTTCTGAAGGGTATTGTAATCTTCCCCCGCCCGTTTGCAGAGCATGTCATCTCCACCCTGTTGCTGAACAGCGCGGTGAGTTTTTCGTGCAGCGGAGCATACTCTTCCGGCATCGAAGGTCTTTTGTTCAATATGCTTTTCCGGCTCTCTGTCTCTCCCTCTTTCAGGTTTTTCACGAGACTTTCCACCTGTCTCACAGAGTATCCGTTTTTTTGAATTTCGCGGAAGATGCGTATTTGCTGCGACGGACTTTCTATCGACAGCAGGGCGCGTGCATGCCCCATGTCTATTTCCTTCTTCTGCAATGCCACCTGCACCTGTGCCGGCAGTTTCAGCAGCCGCAAATGGTTGGTCACTGCCGTACGGCTCTTTCCCACTCGCTCTGCCACCTTCTCCTGCGTCATCCCGGTGTTTTCCAGCAGGTGCTGGTATGCCAGTGCTATCTCGATGGAGTTGAGGTCTTCCCGCTGAATGTTCTCCACGAGAGCCATTTCCATCACGTTCTCGTCGCTCGTGGTGCGGATATATGCCGGGATTGCCTCCAATCCTGCTATCTGCGATGCCCTCCAGCGGCGTTCTCCGGCTATGATTTGATATTTGCCGTCATTCGTCTGTCTCAGCGTTATCGGACTGACTATGCCAATCTCCTTTATGCTCTGTGCCAGTTCCTGCAACGCCTCTTGGTCAAAGTCACGGCGCGGCTGGTTGGGATTAGCCTCAATCTGCGATATTGCAACCTCGCAGATTGTGGAAGACCCCTGTGTCTTCACCTCTCCGGTAGAAATCAGAGCGTCGAGTCCGCGACCAAGTGCGTTATGCCCTGCTGCGGCATATTTCTTTCTTACTGCCATAATCAATTCTTGTTTATAATCTCCTTTGCGAGCGCAAGGTGGTTCTGTGTTCCTGTAGAGTCGGCGTCGTAGAGTATCACGGGCAGCCCGTGGCTCGGAGCCTCAGAGAGTTTCACGTTGCGCTGTATGACTGTCTTGAACACCAACTCCTGAAAATGCCGCTTCACCTCATCATATATCTGGCGTGCCAATCGCAGCCTGCTGTCGTACATGGTGAGCAAGAAACCCTCTATCTCCAACTGCGGGTTCAGTTTGCTCTTTATAATTCTTATGGTGTTGAGCAGTTTGCTGATGCCTTCAAGAGCGAAATATTCGCACTGCACGGGGATTATCACCGAGTCGGCAGCCGTAAGTGCATTGACGGTGATTAGTCCCAGAGACGGCGAACAATCGATGAGGATATAGTCGTATTCATCCCTGACAGGCTCGAGTATTTTCTTTATAACGCGCTCTCGCTGCGGCAGATTGAGCATCTCTATCTCTGCCCCCACGAGGTCGATGTGGCTCGGAATGATGTCGAGGGTTTCGATGTCTGTGGTGTACATGGCATCCCTGACGTCAGCCCCGTTGATGATACATTCATATAATGAACACTCCACCTCGTTGAGGTCAACACCCAAACCGCTTGATGCGTTTGCCTGAGGGTCGGCGTCAACGATGAGCACCTTCTTCTCAAGAGTGGCGAGCGAGGCTGCCAGATTGATGCTCGTGGTGGTTTTGCCGACACCTCCTTTCTGATTGGCTAATGCTATAATCTTTCCCATTTCTTTCTTTCTTGCATGTTGCTTCATTGCCTGCTTCCGCATGCTTTCAACTCCCTTGTTACGGTTGTTCCGGCACTTCACCGCCCGTCTGAAAAGCGGTCTTTATGCCTTATGCAGGCGGCAAACCCGAAATATCTTGCAAAGTTAAATAAAAAAATTGGGAAACTGATGTTTTTTTATTACTTTTGCACCGAAAGATTAGTTTTTTTATGAAAAATAACAGACCGTTAATACTTATTTCCAATGACGACGGCTACTATTCGAAAGGCTTGGAAAGCCTTGTTGAAATGATTCGCGATATGGCTGAAATAGTCGTTTGTTCCCCCGATTCTCCGCGTTCTGGCTACTCTTGTGCGTTCTCTGCGACCCTTCCATTGCAACTCGAACTCCGACGCGAGGAGGAGGGGCTGCAGGTGTGGTCGTGCAATGGGACACCGGTGGACTGTGTGAAAATGGCCCTCGGCAACATCCTGTCGCGCCGCCCCGACATGGTAATAGGTGGCATAAACCACGGCGACAATGCCTCGGTGAACACCCACTATTCCGGCACTATGGGCGTGACGCTTGAGGGGTGCATGAAGAACATTCCCTCGGTGGCTTTCTCGCTGTGCAGCCATGAGCCCGATGCCGACTTCTCGATGATGACTCCGGTGGTGCGCTATGTCACGAAGCGGGTGCTCGACGAGGGACTTCCCGCCGGCGTTTGCCTTAACATCAACTTCCCGGTGGTTGACGAATATCGCGGTGTAAAGGTGTGCCGAATGGCTAAAGGGATATGGGAAAATGAGACTGTTCGCTGCCTACATCCGCGAGGTTATGACTATTTCTGGATGATGGGCAATTATAACAACTCCGAGCCTGATGCCGACGACACCGACAACTGGGCTTTGAGGCATGGCTACGTTGCAATAACGCCGACACAGATAGATGTCACCAACTATCCTATGATTGAGCGGATGAAGGCTTGGGAGTTCCCCGTGTGAGGCGTGCAAGGCGTGAAGCAAGTGGAATGTAGATGCGGAAAAACGGCATGTGAGTTATGAAATACTATATTATAGTGGGCGAGGCGAGCGGCGATTTGCATGCCTCTCATCTGATGCAGGCTCTCTGTGAGCGCGACCCGGAGGCGGATTTCCGTTTCCTTGGCGGCGACCTGATGACAAGAGTAGGGGGCACGAGGGTGCGCCACTACCGCGATATGGCTTACATGGGCTTCGCCCCGGTGCTGATGCACCTGCGTACCATATCCAAAAACATGAAGATGTGCCGGCGAGATGTGCTCGACTGGAACCCCGATGTGTTGATACTTGTTGACTATCCCGGTTTCAACCTCAGCATAGCAAAGTACGTGCACCGACATTCCGACATCCCTATTTATTACTATATATCGCCGAAACTGTGGGCATGGAAGGAGTACCGGATAAAAAATATCAGGCGCGACATCGACGAAATGTTCTCTATCCTGCCTTTCGAGAGAGACTTCTTCGAAAAGAAGCACAACTATCCGATACACTATGTCGGCAATCCCACATCTGCCGAAGTGAACGCTTTCAGGATCGGATGCAGGGAAACTCCTGCAGAGTTCCGCGCAAGGCACGGGCTCGACGAACGCCCCATAATCGCTCTCTTGGCAGGTAGCAGGAGGCAGGAGATAAAAGACAACCTCCCTGCGATGCTCCTCGCGGCGAGCGAACACTCGCAAGACTATAACATAGTGCTTGCCGGTGCGCCGGGCATAGAGCGCGAATACTACGACAAGTTCATCTGCGATTGCGATATAAGGATTGTTGATAATGATACATTCGCGCTATTATTTAACGCCGTTGCAGCATTAGTGACAAGCGGAACGGCAACACTTGAGACTGCATTGTTTCGCGTACCGCAGGTGGTGTGTTATGAGACACCGCTGCCATACATTATCGGTTATCTGCGCAAGAAGGTTATCAAGGTGCCATACGTATCGCTCGTAAATCTTATTGCGGGCGAGGAAGTGGTGCCGGAACTGGTTGCCGACACCTTCACCAAGGACAAAATCTCTGCCCATCTGCGCTCTATATTGCCCGGAGGAGATGCTCGCGAGGCAATGCTGCGTGGCTATGAACGCGTGGATGAGGCTCTCGGGCACAGCAACGCGCCCGAAGAGGCGGCACGCATAATGCTGTCGCTGCTGCGCAAAGATGCCTGATGGGGCAGTGTCGGGGCATCTTAGGTTTGCCGTTATAGATACTTGTGAAAACCAAAATCGCCGAATTTGTTCAGCAAAATGGGCGAAATTACAAACCGAGATAATTATCGAAATGTATCTAATTGAAAACAAATAAGTTACCTTATTTGTATAACTAAACAGGTAACGATTTGGAAACGAGCGAGCTACTTGGCTTCGCCGTTTTCTGCCTAACAAAGAACGCTTGTTATTCTGTCTGCAAAGATAATACTTTGTTACCGAATAACAAGCGTTTTTGATGAAATATTCCTATTTCTGCACTTTTGATTGGCTGTTTGCTGTGGGTTATATACCTCTTCCTCTTTTCTTCTTTCTGTTTGCTTGGTTTCTGAGTTTACGCTGCCACGCTACTTCGGCATAGTCATCGCCCTGTGCGGTTGGTGTAATCAAATCGCCCAATTCTTCTACGACTTCATCGGCTGCACTAACAATGGTGTCTGCCACTGCACCAATGGGATTCTGTACTCGTGGAGTGTCATTGTCTCGTGGAAT
>JAQYET010000041.1 GCA_028723525.1 Prevotellaceae bacterium | reverse complement strand
TTCGTAGTTCTCAATATCTTTAGTTGGAGGAGTATTACCTGTTACAACTTTTCCGTAATCTCCTAATGTACACTCCTCCCACTCCCCCTGAAACTCCGGAAATCTTAGTTTAGGGACATTGCTCTTCGAGCGAAGTCCGGCCCGCTCGGCAGAACTCAAAAGGGTTTGGCTCTGCTCTTGCTTATTTGGGACATTGATAATTGCGTTTCTCTAATTATATTATAGGTATATTTTCTAAATTAAAGATTTATATGAAGAGAAAAACAATTAGAGAAATTGCGTTGGTTTGGAAAAGTGAAAAGCAACGCTACGTTAAACAATCTACTTACGCAGCTTATGCGTTAATTCTGGAGAACCACATACTGCCTTCTTTCGGCAGTTGTGATGTTCTGAGTGAAAAACTTGTGCAAGAGTTTGTTTTGCAGAAACTCAATGGCGGACTCAGCATTAAAACGGTGAAGGATATTCTGATTGTCTTGAAAATGGTGATGAAGTTCGGAGTGAAAAACGGATGGATGAACCACCAAGAGTGGGATATCAAATATCCAACCACAGAAGCCAACAAGGAAATAGAGGTATTGACAGTGGCACACCACAAGAAGATCCTCGATTTCATCAAACAAAACTTCACGTTTCGCAACCTTGGTATTTACATCAGCCTGACCACCGGCTTGCGAATTGGTGAGATATGCGGTTTGAAATGGTCGGATATCAATACAGACAATGCAACAATCGCCGTGAATCGTACCATTGAGCGTATCTACATCGTGGAAGGTGAACACAAGCATACAGAGTTGGTCATCAATACGCCAAAGACCAAGAATGCTTGCCGCGAAATACCTATGAACAAAGAACTCTTGGCTATGGTGAAACCACTCAAAAAAGTGATAAATGAGAATTTTTATGTGCTGACCAACGAAGAGAAACCTACAGAGCCGCGAACCTACCGCAACTACTATCATCGGCTGATGAAACGTTTGGATATTCCTCGGCTGAAATATCACGGACTGCGCCACAGTTTCGCCACACGCTGCATTGAAAGCAACTGTGATTATAAGACAGTTAGCGTGTTGCTCGGTCATGCGAACATCACGACAACCCTCAATCTCTATGTTCACCCCAATATGGAACAGAAGAAGCGTTGTATCACCCGGATGATAAAGTTTCTTAGAAAGTGATTATTTTACATTTTTCTGTGATATAAATGGTCAAACTCACCGTCTGTTCCTGCAAGGCGGTGAGTCCTTTTGTAAGGCGGATAAGCTCCTACAGCAGAGTTTGTATCATTGTTTCACTCTCGGTGATTGTTCTTCTAATCACGACTCCGGAGGGGGGCTTCCATAAGCAAGGGCTACCGCAGAGTCAACCAGCAAGTGCAAAATTACAAAACGTTTTTGAAGCGTTTTCAGTTATGCTAGATATTGTGTTTCAGTGCATAAGCACCATAATGGCAGAAATCGCCACCACTGTACAAACTGCTTATCGTTACCTTGTTTTATCCACGCACATTTGGCTAACGATTTGGTAACGTATCTTCTGCACAAATCCACATTTTCTGCACTTTCACCCTCTAAGCAATACACGGCGATAATCCGTGTTTTTTCACACATTCTCAATCACTTACCATCTACCTGCATAAAACATCTCTTTTCTTGCATTTGCCCGATAAAATGTGTACCTTTCTTCATGGTTATATTGTTTTCGGATAAAAACAAAGGTAACCAAAAAGGCAGAAACCCGAGAGAGGGCTTCTGCCTAAATTTTTTATGTAGAGAAAAACTTTTACCCGACATAAATAATTTTCAATAGATTGCATTTTGAGAATTGTCTTTCCCTCCAATACCACCCCTCTTTTACATCTTTTTTGTATCAAAGAGGATCTATATCGAAGTAAACCTGCAATGAGTTGTATTGTTTATTCCTCATCATCTCCCGTTCCGTCTGTCTCAGATAGCGGCGCACTTGTGCGAGGTCTATGCCAATCTCCAGTTTCAGCACAATCTTCCGTATGTTCATTGTCTTCACCTTCGCCACGGCAGGCTTGTCCGGTCCCAGCACCCGTGTGCCCAGTCCCTGCCTCAGTCGCGCTCCCATCTCCATCGCAGCACTCTCTGTCAGTCGTTCGTCGCGGTGCTTCATATACACATATATGAGGTGAGTGAAAGGCGGATAACGGAAGTCGCGCCTCTCCTGTTCGAGGTCTTTGAAATAAGAAACGAAATCATTCTCAACCACCTGTCGCACTATCGGCAAGTCCTTATTCTTGGTCTGCAGTATCACGAGCCCCTGTCGTCCGCGCCGCCCGGCACGTCCGCTCACCTGCGACATCATCATGAAAGCATGCTCGTAGGCACGGAAGTCGGGGAAGTTGAGCATAGAGTCGGCATTGAGAATACCCACCACCGACACGCGGTCGAAGTCGAGTCCCTTCGTAACCATCTGCGTCCCGATGAGAATATTGGTAGTCCCGGCAGAGAAGTCGGCTATTATACGCTCGTATGCGCTGCGTGTTCGTGTCGTGTCTAAGTCCATCCGCGCCACTCTCGCATCCGTGAAAAGTTCCATTATCATGTCCTCCACCTTCTCCGTTCCGAAGCCCCTTCCGCGCAGGTCGTTGCTGTCGCAGTTCGGGCAACGCTCTGGCACGCCGTATGTGAAACCGCAGTAGTGGCATGTCAGTTGCGACGTGTTCTTATGTAAGGTCAGTGACACGTCGCAGTTGCGGCATTTGGGCACCCACCCGCACACCCTGCACTCCACCATTGGGGCAAAACCTCGGCGGTTCTGGAACAAAATCACCTGTTCCCCATTATCGAGAGCACTGCGCATTGCGGCAAGAAGTTGTGGCGAGAATGCACCGCGCATCATCTTCCTGCGATGCAAATCTTTTGTATCCACGACACGGATTTCCGGCATTGCGATGTCCTTATATCGCGTGGAAAGCGTGGCAAGGGCATACTTCCCGGTGATAACGTTATGGTAAGACTCCGCAGAGGGCGTCGCCGTTCCGAGCAAAGTCTTCGCCCCATACATCGCCGCAAGCACTATCGCTGCCGACCTTGCATGATAGCGCGGGGCAGGGTCTTGCTGCTTGAACGATGTTTCGTGTTCCTCATCCACTATCACAAGTCCGAGGCGTTGGAACGGCAGAAAGACCGCAGAGCGCGCTCCGAGTACCACGTCGTAAGGCGTTTCGGAGAGTTGCTTCTGCCATATCTCCACGCGCTCGGCATCGCTATACTTCGAGTGATAGATGCCGAGGCGGCTGCCGAACACCCGTTGCAGGCGTTGCTGCATCTGCACCGTGAGGGCAATTTCAGGCATGAGGTAGAGCACTTGTTCGTGACGGTCGATGGCACGCTTTATCAAGTGGATGTAGAGTTCGGTCTTACCGCTCGACGTAACGCCGTGGAGCAGCACCACGTTCTTCTTCAGGAAGCCCATAAGGATATCGTTGTATGCGTCCTGCTGGGCAGCGTTGAGTTTCCGTATCCGCGTGTAGTCGGGTTGTGTTTGGTGATTGAGACGCCCCACCTCGCGTTCATATTTCACGAGGAAGCCTTTGTCTGTCAGGGACTTCAGTGTCGCTGCGGTGCAATGGGTGGCGTTCATCAGTTCGTCGCGCGACAGTTCTGTTATCACGCCCTGCGGCACATCGCCCTGCATCTTGTCCCACCCCGTCATTTCGAGGAACGCTTCGAACACCCGTCGTTGCTTCTCGGCGCGCCGCATCATGTCGAGTGCGAGGTGGAGGTTCTGCTCCGACTGCCATTTCACAGGCAGGTCAAGGAAAGTCTCTGTGCGTGGTCTGTAACCCTCCTCGGTCTTCATGCCGCCCGGCATGGCAGCCTTGAAAACATCGCCTATGGGCGACATGTAATAGTCGGAAATCCACTGCCACAGCCTCATTTGCCGTTCGCTCACCACCGGTTTGTCGTCGAGCACCTGCTCTATGCTCTTCCACTTCATTTCCGGTTCTTCCCGATGCACCTTCACTGCCATTGCAATGTAGTGCTTGCTCTTGCCAAGCGGCACAAGAACACGCACGCCCATCGCCACACGTCCCACCCACTGTTCGGGCACGCCGTATGTGAACAGCCCCTCAAGAGGGACAGGAAGTATCACGTCAACGAAGTACATAAGTATCGCATAATTTGCATGTAACGCTGCAAAGTTAATATTTTTATCGTAGTTTTGCGGAGGTACGCGCATCATATTTTGCGCTTAGGGAGTAAAAATGTTGGGATGTGACTGCGAGATTTGGGCGCGGAAAGGGGCGCGGAATTAAAAAAAATGGTTACTTTTGCCGATTGGTTGAAGGCGCGCGGGCGGACAAAGCCACCGGCGGAAGATATGATTAAACAAGGAAATGAAATGAAAACATACGACAGGCAGGAAGCGGAAAAGAAGATTAACGAACTCGGGCGCACCGACAGAGCATTTTTCTTCATCATCAGTTACGACCAAAGCCGGGTGTATATAGAGGAGACGGAGAATATCGACAGTGACGAGCTGTTGGTGTCTTTCCCCGAATTTTCAAACATCGGGCATGGTATGACGTGCCCCGATATTGCCCCCACGCTTGAGTTCAGCCTGCCCGACCGGGAGCGATACGAACGAAGCATAAACCTCGTGAAGCGAAACCAGCGCGAAGGAAACAGTTATCTGGCTAACCTCACATGCCGGATGCCTATCAAGACAAACCTGACGATGCGCGACATCTTCCTCCGCTCGCAGGCGAAATACCGCTGCTGGTTGCGCGACAGGTTCGTATGTTTCTCTCCGGAGACATTCGTAAAGGTGGAAAAAGGTGTTATTTCATCCTTCCCAATGAAAGGAACGCTCGACGCTACGCTGCCAAATGCCGAACACATGCTAATGGATAACAGGAAGGAAGCGGCGGAGCACGCCACGATTGTTGACCTTATACGCAACGACCTGAGCCAAGTGGCAGAGCAGGTGAGGGTTGAGAAGTACAGATATGTGGAGCATCTGGCTACGCATAAGGGCGAAATACTGCAGACAAGTTCGGAAATCACGGGCACGCTCACCGACTACTACCGCGAGCATCTCGGCGAAATGCTGCTGCGACTGCTCCCGGCGGGCTCTATCACGGGTGCTCCTAAGCCGAAAACGATGCAGATAATAAGTGAGGCAGAGGACTACGAGCGAGGTTTCTACACCGGAATAATGGGCTATTCCAAGGGCGGCGACATGGACACTGCGGTGATGATACGCTTCATCGATTGCGAAAACGGGCAACTGTTTTATAAAGCCGGCGGAGGGATTACTGCCCAAAGCGACAACGACGACGAATATAACGAGGTGATAGAAAAGATTTATGTGCCGATTTATTGAAACGATTAAGGTTGCCGACGGGGAGATAATAAACTTCGAAAGGCACGAACAGCGCGTAATGATTACGGCGGAACATTTCTGGAACAAGCGTCTGCACATCGACCGCGAGCGGCTTGAAACGTTAGCAAAGGCTTCGGAGGGCATTTCAAAACTGCGCTTCATCTACGACCGCAACGGTGTTCGCGACATCACCTGCACGCCATACAGGATGCGACGGATAAGCAAACTGGTGCTTGCCGACGGCAAGGGGATTGACTATTCGTTCAAATATGAAGACCGGGGGATGTTCCGCGGCATCAGGGGGAATGCCGCGGAGGACCGGGAGGTGCTGATAGTGAAAGACGGAATGATTACCGACACCACCTATACCAACGTGGCTTTCTATGACGGCAGGCGGTGGGTGACGCCGCGCAAACCGCTATTATCAGGAACGAAACGCGCCCTACTATTGGATAAAGGACTCGTCACGGAGGGAGACATCGCTGCCTCGGACATCGGCAAATACCAAAACATAGCCTTCTTCAACGCCATGATAGAACTCGGCGAGGCTGTTCTGCCAATATCGGCAATAACAACTTAGACAGACATATATAAAAAGACGGGCGACAACCTCAATGAAGCCGCTGCCCGTCTCGCGATTATTACCGATTTGGTAAAGTTTTCTTAGAAATAGTAAGAGGCATGTATCTGCCAAGCGTTAGCACGCCCCTTGAGCAAAGTTTTTCCAACTTCAACAACTTCAAGTTCGCCTGTCTTGCCGCAAACGATGTTGTAGTTTGCACCAATCTGAAGATGATCCATAAGCATAACTCCTGCACCGACATTGAAACTGAACGTGGAACTGCTGAGTTTCCATGTAGTATTTTCATACAGTTTATGCTCACTGTCGCCTACATTGAATGCGAACTGCGGACCAACAGCCAAATAAGCACTTGCCTTAGCACCAAGACCGATGCCGTAGCGCAAGTTCACCGGGATATTCACAGATTGCTGCTTGATTTTCTTTCCGGAGTTTTCCAGTTCAGCCTCGCGCTGGTCGTAGAGTGCACTGGCATCTATGCCGACACCCACGATGGGGAGGGTGAACTTCACGGTAGGACCTACGAAGAAACCTGTACGGTTCTTTGTGTTAAACACTTTCTTGTCAAGCGACATGTTGGTTACGTTCAGACCGGCACGTAAACCAAACTTAACCTGCGCCTGTGAGGGCAGTGCGACCATCATTGCAAGGGCAAAGAGGATAAGGGTAAAAGTTTTTTTCATTTGGTATTTGTGTAAAAATGATGAATATTAAGGGCAGAGCAAGCCTGCCCCGTTAACGGTTTCATATTATCTGCGCTGCCTGCGCACCGACACGCGAGGCTGCGATGCAGAGTTGGATGACGGCTGCGAGGAGCGGCGTGTCTTCACTTTCGTTGACTCTTCCCGGCTTGTCTTGTCTCTGCGCGATGCCTTCTTGTCTCTCGCTTTCTTGCCACCGCTGTTGGCGATGCTGTCGAGTGAGTCCTTACGTTGTTGGTTTCCCCATATATTCTTTTCGAACTCCTGCAGTTCCATTTCTATGCGTTTCTGCTCTTTTGTCATGGCAGAGTCGCTGGTGCAGTACTGCGCGAGCGTCTTGCCGAGCATGTTATTGGTCTTGTATATCTTGCCGCGATACATGTTCTTAGTGAAGTAATCATCAATACTCATCGTGGCAGCGTTGTTCAGATTGCTCGTCATTATGGTCTGCTTGCTGAGGAACGGCGCGAGGTCTTCATATCTCACCCAGAACAGCGGATACTTTGCCGCACCGTCGCCGAAGTCGTCTTCACGGCTCATTATCGGACAGAGGGCGAGCACCTTGGTGTGGAACGTGGCAGAAGCCTGATCGTAGTAGGCACTCTCCTTTATATAATAGCCCTTCACTTCGCGCGATGGGATGTCGCTGTTGTCTATCCTCGTGCGTCCGTTTTGGTCTTTCTCGTAGAAGATGTGATAGTTATCGAGGAATGCTTTCGGTGCCACCCGTGCATCGTCGGCAAACACCTCGTTGCCGTCGAGACGATATTCATACACCTTAACGCTGCCACTCATCATCAGTTTGAAGATATATGTGAAGAGATTCATCTGCGAACCGATAGCCTCCACGGGGTAATACAGTCCGGCATTGGCGTCGTCGTTGAGGTTGAGTTCGCGATAAATGTCGCGCCTCCAGACAACATCCTCCGACATAGACTGTGCCGTGGGGAACGAAATCTGTGCCCTTGTGGAAAGCTGCTGCGAGCGATTTGACTTCTGTTGCTGCTCCTCTGCACGGCGTTTCTGCGGCTGTGCGCTTACCGAGAGCACAGTCACCGTGGCAAGAAATATCATCAATATCTTTTTCATAAGTGTCTGTTTGTTTCTTTTTTTACTTTATTATCACCTCCATCGATGCGCTGAGTTGGCGCGAGATGCCGTCGGGTCCCACTGCCGTAACACGCGAAATGTAGAAGCGTCGGTTGCGAGACAACTTGCGGAAAGCCTCCTTCTGACGCTCGCTGAACTGCGTTCCGTTGCTCACCATCGGCACAGCGTTACCCATATTATCGAAGAACACTGCCTCGAAACCTGTCACGCGAAACTCAATATCAAGCAGCCCGTCGTCGATAGCCGCCTTTATGCCCGAAGCATTCATCAGCGACGCCTTTGCCAATCCTCCTCCACGGAAGCGGCTGTCGCCGACAATCATGTAAGGAGTAGGGTCGGGCAACTTGCGCACATGGAACGTGAACGGAGCCAGTGTGCGTGTCTTGCCGTGGTCGTTGACCGTGATATTGAACGTCACATCCTTGCCCACAGCCGACGGAACGGCAATGAAACGCCCGTTGCCCACCGGTGTCAAGCTTCCTCCACTCATGCTGACCCGTACCTGATTGGCAGGGATGCCGGGCACGCTGACGCTCATCGGGTTCTTAAATCCTGCGTAGAGCACGTTCATAAGGTCGGCTGCGACGGTGGCACCGTCGGGCGTCGGTATGACGCTATATTTCTGAGTGAAGTCGCGGCGCAACTGTTCGCCGGCGGCGTTGCGCGTCAGGAGATAGCCGCTGAACTGGTGTTCGCCCACGCCTCCGGCTGTGAACGAGTAGCGTCCGTTGACGGTATTCACGCGAGTTCCGTTGACATAAATCTCCGGTTGCATGGTAGTGTCAACCGCAGCCATTACTATCTGCGACACGAATTGTTCTCCGGGATAGAGCGTTGTCTTCTCCGGTATGACGAAAGCATCAAGCTTATTGACACGTATATCCTTCAAGTCGATGTTTGCCACGAGCGTATGCAACACCTCGCCCTCGGCATAGCGTATGTCGCTTTGCAACTTTGAGAGCAACGTTACGGCAGCTGCGACAGGCATGTTTTCGAACATATACTCCTGCCAGTTCTTGCCCATTGTGGAGGCGTTCTTAGGCAACTGCGTGGAGAGGTTGCCCCTGATGATCTTCTTTTGCTGCTCGTCAGTGACCATTGAGAGTATCTGCTCGCGGTAAGAATTTATGGCGTCATAGAGAGCCTTGCCCTTTCCTGTGCCCGGGGCGAGCATCACATGGCTCGCAGCCTCAAGGTTATCCTTGTTTTCTATGTCCTTAACGTCGCCGTCGCTGCCGTCTGCTTCGCGCACGATAGCCTCCTTCAGTTGCTGCGCCATGTTATACAGCGAGTCGCTCATCTGCTTCACCCGCGTGGCTTTCTCGAACCATTGGCGCACTTTCTCCGGATTTTTTGCCATTTGGGTTTCGAAGTCTCCGTAGATTGCTGCGTTCTGTCTGCCGGAGTTTTCGGTAGTTCTGTTGAGGCTTTCCTCAACGATGGAGAACCCCTGAAGCACTTCCGTGGAGACGTTGAGCGCAAGCATTGCCAGAAGAACGATATACATCAGGTTTATCATTTTCTGACGAGGAGATACTGGTCTTTTCTTTATTGCCATCTGTTAAAATACCGGTTTACGGATTACGTAACTGTTGTTTATTGCTGAGTGGCAGCACCTGCGGCACGCATATTCACCGTCATGGCTTCTATCATGCGGGTATATATGGTGTTGAGTTGCTCTATCTGGTCTGCCATTTTGCGCGTCTGAGCGTTGATTTCGTCGATTGTGCCAATCTGCGAACTTGCGCTCTTGAGCTGCATCTCATATATCTTGCATATACCGGTGAGCGTTCGGTTGAGGTTTTCCATTTCCTCCGAGTCGGTGGTAAGTCGTTGGCTCTGCTCCGAAACCTTCTGAAGCACCTCCGTGAGTTTCTTCAATTCCTCCACGTATGCACCTGCCGCCTCTGCCATATCGGGCACAACGGGCTGCGGAACGACGCCCACCTGACCTGCTGCGGCTGCCACCCGGTCATCGTAGGGTTGCCCTATCAGTGCGTCACCCGGCTCTGTGCCGCCATGACTGCCATCGACCACGCCACTGCCACCTATTATAATAGTGGCAGGCTGACCGGCACGCTGCACTCCTGTTGCAGCATCATCGTCTGCCGCCAGAGCCTCACCGTCGGCATGCTCATCGTCATCATCAAGATGCGTGGGCAGTTCCATGCCTATCGCAGTCTTGTCAAACGGGCGGTCGAACGCCGAAATGAAGAACACGAACACCTCTGTTCCCATACCGATGTATAGCATCAGGCTCGCCCCCGGCAGGTGAGTGAGTTTGAACAATGCACCTAAAATAACGAGTGAGGCACCCCAACTGTAGGTGTAGTTGAGGAAAGTCTGACCCGGAACGCTGTCCATCCACTTCTGCAGACGGTAAACGAAATTCAGTTTGCTGTATCTTGTCATCTTTCGTTTTCTTAAAGTTTATCTTTTCTTGCTTTTCTTCTGCTTCACGCTTTGGGTGTTTGCCATTGAGCGAACACAGCGGAACCCGATGTATGAACGCGGCTGGTTCTGATATTCCCAAGTGCGCCATGCCGAGCGGATATAGCTTTCGGGGTCTTTCCATGAGCCTCCGCGCACGCTCTTTTTCTTCAGTTTATAGGGGTCTTCCTTTGCCGCTTTATACTCGAGTTGCGGATTAAGGTCGTTCATTGCGTCAACTCCCGCCTCGGTGTATATCGTGCTTGTCCACTCCGCAACGTTTCCTGCCATGTCGTAAAGACCGTTGGAGTTGGCGGTGTAAATCCCCGCACGGCTCGTTATCAGGTTGCCGTCTTTGGTATAGTTGCCCCGGTCGGGCTTGAAGTTGGCATTGAAACAGCCCCTGCTGTTTGCCGGGTCGCCGCTCTCCCACGGGAACTCGTTGCCTTCTTTACCACGTGCAGCATACTCCCACTCCGCTTCTGTGGGCAGGCGATAGCGTTGTATGAAGCGCGCCTCACCTCCCAGACCCTTCAGGAGATAGTCTGTTCGCCATGCGCAGAAAGCGTTTGCCTGCTCCCACGTCACACCCACAACGGGATATTCGTTATACGAAGGACTGCTGAAATAAGTGCGCATATACACCTCGTTCTCACTGTTTTGGAAATCGTTCACCCAGCAAGTGGTGTCGGGATATACGTTCACTATGTATGTGTTAAGGAAGTCCCACTCGCTCGAAAGCGGTCGGTCGATGGTCTCACGCACTATCCTTCCCTCGTCGTCGATATATGCCGTATCCTTCGAAATCATCACTATCTCGTCGGGGGTAACGGTGACATCGGTGTTCAGGTTGCGCTCTTCCGGGCGCAGGCGGTTGCGTCGCAGCGCTGCCGTTGTGTAGTCGTAAATCTCGTAACGGTAGTTCAACTGTGAAGCGTCGAGGAGTTTCTCTCCCGTCACGGGGTTTGTAACGTACAGGCTTTCAAACGCCCTCTTTTCGTCTTCGTTGGGCTTTCGCGGCAGCGGTTTTTTCCAGTTGAGGTGTGGAGGCACCGGGTCGCCGTTCTTGTCTTCGGTTATCAGGTAAGTCTCATCGCCCCCGTATGCAGGGTCGGCGAGGCGTGTGCGGAGTATAGAGTCGCGCACCCAGTAAACGAATTGTTTGTATTCGGAATTGGTCACTTCGGTCTCATCCATCCAAAAGCCGTCAACCGATATTTCCTTCACCGGAGTCGTTTTCCCCCAAAGGCTGTCCTGTGTTTCCATTCCCATGCGCAGGAAGCCGCGCGGCACTTGCGTCATGCCGTATGGTGTAGGCTCCGTGAAGCCTCTACCGCCTCCAATGCCCGTCACTTCGCCGCCCCTCCCCGAAATGGAAGAACCCTTACTGCCCATGCACGAGGCAAGGGCGGCAAGCGAAATCACGGCGAAGGCGATAAATATCCTGTTCCTTTTCATCTTATATTATATCTGTTTTGTTTCTTCTACTTGTCGTATAGTGTCTGAGCGGCGTTACAGATGTCGCACGCTCTTATGCAGGTTGCGCCCCTTCTTTCGGAAGTTCAAGTCCATCTGGTAGCCCACAAACAGCTCATGACTGCCGTGGGCTGGGCTAATCTCCGAGGTGTAAACCTCGTAACTGTAACCGACGTTGAAGCCGTGGAAACTACCCCCCACGAATGCCGTCACCGAATGGTCGGGACTGAAGCCCACTCCTCCGTAGAGCCGTTTTTTATCATTCTGATACACCAGTCGTGCCGTAACGTCGGCGCGGTAAGCCACACCGTCGTAGCGCACAATGGCTGATGTAGGTATAGTTAGAAACGGATTTCTCAGCCGAATATTGTATCCGCCGGTCAAATAATATGTTCTGTCTATCTGCAGTTCGTTCCTTTCGCCCAGTTCTATCAGCGGTGCCGTGGCGTGCTGCACCGACACTCCGGCATACCAGCTGACGTGGGTGTAGTACAGACCTGCGCCCAAGTCGAAGGTGTTGCCTTTCATCTGCGAGCCGGCGAAAGCAGGGTCGGAAGTGTCTTCGAGGCTCAGTCCCGAAGCGTCGAAGTCCTCAAGCAGCAGTCCTGCCTGCACTCCCACGCTCATCACACCGCCGAAAAGCGGGCGTTTATAGGCGTACTGCACCGATATGCGCTGATGTGTGAAAAGACCGATTTTGTCGTTAAACAACTGCACTCCTGCCCCGCTGAAGCCGTTAAGGAAGCGAAACGGGGCGTCGGCACCGACATACATCGTCTTGGGATTATTCTCAAAACCGGTAAACTGCATCGAGTAGGCAGCCGCAATATTCAACTTCTCCTGCTTGCCGATTGCTGCGGGATTGAAATACGGCTCCATATCGAAGTAGTGACTGAACGCCACGTCATACTGTGCCATAGCCGACTGAACAGCCACAGCGAGCAACAACAGAACTATCCTTAATCGTTTCAACACAGAATTATAACGCCGTTATTTCGTTTTTATTGTCATACGGCAAAACTTTAGTTCACGACATTCTGCATAAAAAGGTGGTATGCACACACTACAAGACAAAAACGTTATATGGCAAAGGGGCAATATCGCTGCCCGACAGGACAACTTCCGGCAGGCGTCAGCATAACTGTCGTTTTGCGATTTCGCCGATTTTACCCACCAATTTCGCCGATTTTACAATGCAATTTCGCCGATTTTGCGGTGCAAAATCGGCGAAATTGGTTTACGGTTCTTATCCTTCCACGATGCGTTGTGATAACCATCGGGAGTCAGACGGGCACATTCCGGGATATGTGTGCCGGCAAGCGCGCTACCATGCGACATCCCTGTGTGACGAGAATGGCATGCCGAAAGATACCGGTAGGCGGCTACATCTTGTTGATGATGCCCAGTGTGGTGTCGCGAATGAAGGCGATGATGTTGCGCACTTCTTCTCCGTCGGGCACCTGTTCCTCCACCTGTGCCAAGGCGTCGTGGAGACTTGTCTGCCCGTGGAATATCAGTCGGTAGGCATTTGCGATGTGCTTCTGCACCTTTTCGTCAACTCCATACTTCGTAAGCACGTGGGTGTTCAGCCCGCAATACTTCACCGGACTGCCGCTTACCACGATACATGGCGGCACATCCCGGCTGATGCGGCACCCGCTGCTCACCATTGCTGCCTTCCCGACACGCACCTTCGGGTTCACGATAACGTTAGACGAGAGTATCACTCCGCTCTGGAACTCGGTATCGCCGGCAATCTTCGTTCCGTATCCTAAGACACACTCGTTGCCCACTTTGGCGTCGTGCGAGATGTGCACGCCCTCCATTATGAAGTTGCCATTTCCGATTTTCGTCACTCCGTCGCTTTGTGTAGCGCGGTTTATCACCACATTCTCGCGTATGATGTTTCCGTCGCCGATTTCCACCCGGGTGACATCGCCTCTGAAGTTGAAGTCTTGCGGCACGGCACCGATTACCGTTCCTTGATGCACCTTGTTGTCCTTGCCCAACGTTGTGCCCTGCATGAGGCTCACGAAGGGATATATTACACACCCGTCGCCGATAACGACATCATCCTCTATGTAGGCGAAAGGATAGATTGTCACGCCGCTGCCTATCTTTGCGTTAGGACTTATCACTGCTTTGTCGCTAATCATAGTCTTATGCCCCCCTCACGTATTCCTCGGCAGGAGGTTGTCCGCCGGGGATATACGCAGGTTGTAGGGGCGTTCTTTAAAGGTTGTTGTTGTTATTTTATTGCCATTCCTTGTTTTCTGTAAGCACGCCTGCGGGGAGTCATCTTACTCCTCCGCCCAGTGCCTGATACAGACTTACCACAGCCTGCATCTTGTTGAAGTCGTCGGTGATCTGTGCTATCTCGGCGTTGAGCAGTGAGCTTTGTGCCTGTATCACCTCAAGATAGGTGCTCGAAGACTGCGACACGAGCATCTTCGAATGCTCCACATTGAGTTTCAGCACCTCCACCTGATGCGCGTCGAGTTCGCTCTTTGCCGCGTTGCTGTTATACTTCACGAGAGCGTTGCTCACCTCGCTTCCGGCTTGGAATATCATGTTCTGCCAGTTGTTGTATGCCTGTTCATACTTTGCCTGTGCCACAACCAGTCCTGCCTTCAGCTGTCCGTTCATGAATATCGGCTGCACCAGTGAGGCGAGTGCCGACGAAAGGATTTTTCCGGGGTTCACTATTCGCCCGCCGCCGTTGTTGGTATATGCTCCGCTACCGCTGATTGTGATATTCGGATAGAAGCGCGAGCGTGCCGTGTTCACGTCGTAGAAACATGTGGCAAGCGTCATTTCGGCATGGTGCACGTCGGCTCTGTTGGCAAGAAGTTGCAGTCCTACACCTGTGGCAAACTCCGTTGGCAGGCTTTGGTCGGCAAGTTTTCCGCGCTCGACGGTCTGTGCCGGCTGTCCTATCAGTATCGACAGGGCGTTCTCTGTCTCGCGTATCTGCCGCTTCATGTCCTCTGCCTTGGCGAGCACACTATAGTGAGCAGCCTCTGCACTCTGCACGCTGGTTGAGCGATAGCGTCCCAGTTCCATCTGCATTTTCATGACATCCCACGTATCCTTTGTGAGCACTGCCATTTCGTTTATTATCTCCAACTGGCGGTCGAGCATGAGGAGTGTGTAGTAGAGGTTGGCAATGCCCGACACCACTTGTGTCTTCACCACCAACTGATAGTCCTTGGTTGCGAGCAGAGCCATTTGTGCCGAGCGTTTCTGATTGAGCAGATTGCCGAACAGGTCGATTGTCCACGAGGCGTTGACAGGCAACGAATATGTCTGCGTTGCCTTGCCAAAATCCCACGACGACACGGTTGCCTGCGGGGTGAAAGTGAACTGCGGGACAAACGCGAGCTTGGCAGCTGACAGTTGTGCCTCCACCATCTTCACGTTCAACGCAGCGTTCATCATGTTCACGTTGTGCTCCATGCCCTGCTGTATGAGGTTTTGCAGCAGTGGGTCTGTGAACACCTCCCGCCACGGCAGGTTGCCGAACGATGCCGTGTCGGCGGGTTCTGCGGTGCCGGCATCTGCGATATTGTCGCGTATTATGCCGTCGGTATTGATGTCAGGGCGTTCATACTTGTTGTATATTCCGCAACTGCCCAGCATCATAGTGACCGACAACAGTGCTGTTATAGTTGTTTTTCTCATCTTTGTCTTACCTCACTTTCTTTATTCCACATTGTCTTCTTTCGGGTTCTCCACGGGAGTGCTGTACTGCAGAAGTTCGGTATCCACGTTGGCAGAATCGTCTTCAAACGTGATAGGCTTCACCTTCTCTTGCAGCCATTGGAACATCACGAAGAGTGCCGGGACTACGAATATCTGCAATATCATACCTATGAGCATACCGCCTATGGCTGCCGCACCGAGCGTTTGATTTCCGTTTGCTCCCACACCGCTGGCGAACATCATCGGCAACAGACCGATAATCATGGCGAGCGAGGTCATGAGGATAGGACGCAGACGCGATGCCGCTCCGAGTATTGCCGCCCACTTGATTGCCATACCCATGTGGCGGCGTTCCAATGCGAACTGAACTATAAGGATGGCGTTCTTCGCCAGCAGTCCGATGAGCATGATAAGCGAAATCTGCATGTAGATGTCGTTGCTGTGACCGAACAACTGTGTGAACAGGAACGAGCCTGCCAGACCGAACGGAATGGAGAGTACCACCGCCAGCGGGAGCAGGTAACTCTCATACTGAGCACTCAAAATGAGATATACGAACACTATACAGAGCACGAAGATAAGTCCTGTGGTGTTGCTTGAGCGCGACTCCTCGCGGGTCAGTCCGCTGTATTCGTAGGTGTAGCCCTGCGGCAATGTCTCTTCGGCAACTTCCGAAATGGCTTTCATAACCTCGCCGGACGAGAAGCCTTCGTTGGGCGTCACGTTGGCAGAAATGCTCGTGAAGAGATTGAAACGATTGATGTTAGACGGACCATATACGCGCCTCAGGGTGCAGAATTCCGTAATAGGAACCATGCCCGACGTTGTTCTCACGAAGATGTTTTTTATCCCGTCGGGCTTCATTCTGCTCTCAACGTCGCCCTGTATCATCACGCGGTAGAGCTTACCATACGAGTTGAAATTAGACGCATACAGTCCTCCGTAATATCCCTGAAGGGTGGTGAGCACTGCCGAAGGTCCGATGCCCGCCTGCTTACACTTAGCAACATCGATGTCAACCATATACTGCGGATAGTTCGGGTTGTATGAAGTCATCGCCGTCTGCACCTCCGGGCGTTGCTGCAATGCCTTGAGGAACTCTGTGGTGCGGCTGAAGAAGCGGTTCAGGTCGCCTCCGGTCTGGTCTTCAAGGTTCAGCGTCACGGCGTTGGTTGCCGAGAAACCGGACACCATTGGCGGCGGGAAGGCGAGTATCTGTGCGTCCTTGATATTCGCCGTTTGCTTGTATATCATACCGAGGACAGACATGTTGGAGCGTGGATTTACGAAGAAACGCATCACGCCGTCGCCCTCCCAAAGTCCGGAGATTTTATACCACACTCCGCCCATTCGTTCCTCGAAAGGTTTCAGTTTAATAATGAATGTGGCTTGATCCGAGCCCTGTCCGGAGATGAAGTTGTAGCCCTGTATCTGCTCACGGCTCTGTATCGCGGGGTTGGCAGCCAGCATGGAGTCCACTTGATTTATCACCTGCTGTGTTCGGTGAACGCTTGTTCCGGGCGGCATGGAAATGGTACAGAAGATTACTCCCGTGTCTTCATCGGGCACAAGACCTGTCTTTGTGGTCGCCATGCCTATCACGAGGGCTGCAACACCCACCGCAACGGATATTCCGATGACTATCTTATGGTTCACGGCGCGCTCTACACCCTTCTTATACTTCTCGAGTATCTTGTTGTATTGCGTATTGAAAGAGGCGTGGAAGCGGTCAACCATGCTCATCTTCTTCTCCCCTTCCTCGTGCGGTTTCAGGAAAATGGCACAGAGGGCAGGCGAAAGCGTGAGGGCGTTGAGTGCCGAGATGAAGATTGACACAGCCATCGTGACACCGAACTCTCGGTAGAATGCGCCCGAGACACCGCCGATGAACGACACCGGAATGAACACGGATGCCATGACGAGGGTTATCGAAATGATTGCTCCCGATATTTCATTCATCGCGTCGATACTTGCTGTGAGGGAGTTTTTATAGCCCATGTCGAGCTTCGCATGCACCGCCTCTACCACCACAATGGCGTCGTCAACCACAATGGCTATGGCAAGTAGCAACGCCGAGAGGGTGAGCAGATTTATGGAGAAGCCGAATATCTTGAGGAAGAAGAACGTTCCTATCAGCGACACAGGCACCGCGATGAGCGGAATGAGCGTAGAGCGGAAGTCCTGCAAGAATACATATACCACTAAGAATACGAGCACGAGAGTCAGCACGAGCGTGAATATCACCTCCTCGATTGACGCATAGAGGAACTCCGTAACGTCGTAGTTCACGTTGAGTTCGCAGCCCGGAGGCAGTGCCTTGATTTGCTTTTCAATTTCCGCTCTACAGTCTTTCGCAATCTGATTGGCGTTCGAACCGGCAATCTGCTGCACCATACCGACCACCGAGGGCTTGTTGTCGTGACGCATGGAGACAGAATACTGCAGTCCGCCGAGCTCTATCTTTGCCACGTCCTTCAGTCTGAGCGTCTGCCCTGCCGTGTTGGTGGATATGATGATGTCGCCGTACTCCTCGGGCGTTTTCAGTCGTCCCTTGTATCTCATCACATACTCGTATGCCATGTCACTTTGCTCTCCGAACGAACCCGGAGCCGCTTCAATGTTCTGGTCTGCCAATGCCGCCGATATGTCTGAAGGCATGAGATTGTATTGTTTCATGACATCGGGCTTCAGCCATATACGCATGGAGTAGGTCTTCATACCCGGGCTGTTCACGTCGCCGACGCCTTCGACACGCTTGAGGGCAGGGATTACGTTTATCGAAAAGTAGTTTGTGAGGAACTCGTCGTCGTAACGCCCGTCTTCAGACGTGAGCGACAAAATCATCACCTGCGACGTCTGACGCTTCGATACCGTCACACCGGCGCGCGTAACTTCTGCCGGGAGCAGCGACTGAGCCTGCTGAACTCGGTTCTGAACGTTCACGGCTGCCATGTCCGGGTCAACCCCTTGGCGGAACATTATGTTAATCATCGCCATACCGTTGTTGGTGGCTGTCGATGACATGTAGTCCATTCCTTCCACTCCGTTTATGCTCTCTTCGAGCGGTGCGAGCACGGAGTTCTTTACGGTCTCGGCATCAGCACCCATATATGTCGCGGTAACGGAAACCGTAGCCGGGGCGATGTTGGGGTATTGCTCCACAGGGAGCGACACCAAACCGATTATACCCAGTATCACGATGAGCACCGAAATCACCGTGGAAAGCACCGGGCGTTTTATAAAGTTTGTAAATGTCATATATCAATATTTTACCGGCACAGCCGGATTTCATTGTTCATAGTTCAGAAAATCACCACAGTCTATTTGCTCATTGCATCCACAAAGCCCTTCGCCGTGCCTTGCTTCTCGCCGAGTTCCCTTGCCTCGTCTATTTTCTTTTGGTACTGAGCAGTGGTTATCGGCTTTATTTCCATACCGTCGGAGAGTTTTGTCATACCGTTGGTGACATATCTGTCGCCGACCTTCATGCCCGACAACACCACGTAGTTCTTGCCGTCGTTCTGCGCGTCAACCTTTATTTCGGTGTACTTTACCTTATTGTCGCTGCCCAGCAGATACACGAAAACCTTGTCTTGAACCTCCACCGTGACGCTCTGCGGGATAATGATTGCGTTGTTGTTGGAGCGCGGAACGACTATCACACCGGATGATCCCGACTTCAGCAACCGCTGCGGATTTGGGAAGCGGGCTATCATCTGAACGCTGCCTGTGGCTGCATCCACCACGCCGCTTGCCTTTACCAGACGCCCGGTTTCCGAATAAGTCGTACCGTCGGAGAGCTGCAGTTTCAGGTCGGGATATTGCTCTATGGCAGCCTGCATGCTGCCCGAGGTCTTCGTCATTTCAAGAAGGTCTTTCTCGGTAACGGAGAAGTAGGCCTCCACGCTGCTGATGTTAGACACCGTTGTGAGTGCAGGCGTGCTCGAGGCACTCACCATCGCGCCCTCCTTATATGGCAACGTGCCCACTACTCCGGCTGTAGGGCTCTTCACATAGCAGAAACTCAGCATCTCGTTTGCCGATGCAAGTGCTGCCTTGGCTTGTGCAAGCTGCGCCTTGGCACTCTCATAGTTGTTCTTCGCACTCTGCAGTTCGAAGTCGCCTATCACCTTGTTCTCATAGAGTTTTATACTGTTCTCACAAGCCAGTTTCATCGTGTTGCACTGCGCCGTGGCTGTGTTCACCGCTGCCTGTGCCTGTCTCACGGAAGCCTGATATGTCGCGTTGTCAATCACGAAGAGCAGTTGTCCGGCATTCACAGCCTGACCTTCTTTCACACAAACTTTCGTAATGAACCCCGCAACCTTAGGACGTATCTCCACATCTTGTATTCCTTTCAATGACACGGGGTAGGATGTCTGCATCGAAGTGCTCTGACTCTTCACGGTCTCAACCGGAAATTCGTTGTCACCGAAACCCTTACCGCCTTGATTACCGCACGAAGCGAGCATCGCAAAAACAGCGGCAAACAGCAAGATTTTACCTTTCTTCATACCTAATTATATATGTTATTTATCGTTTGTTTATCTATATCAAAAACCATCTCGCCTGAAAACTATCACCCAAAGGTTAGTTTTTAGACGTGCAAAGTTATACTTTTTATTGCTATACATGCAACTTGCTTACGAATAATTAAATACAATTAACAGTATTAAGCATGGGGATTAAGCGCACATAAGTGCCCGGCTCTACCGTAATTGTTTCATATATGGCAAACGCGATGCCGTTATCTGCAGTGATTGTTATTACAGACATGATATAAGTCTCAATCATGTCCACCGGAAATTGTTCCTTATATAACTGCTGCTCAAGGATAATATTGCACCTTTCTCATCGCATCGATGCCGGGATGGAGTTTAATTTTTCACGCAAATCAAGAATAAAGTCTCTATTTTTACTCTGCAAAAGTTCGAAATAGTCATACCCTTTTAGGTATTCCACAAGTTCTTTTGTAGTTTGACTATCAGAATACAATGACATATTTTCAGTTTCAACCATTGTAATTATCGACGCGACATTGAAAATAAGTCTGGTGTCATCATGTATATACGGCGCAACCAACGTGATGTATTTCCTCACTTCTTTTGACGCACCAATATGCCTAAACAAGTTTACTGTTTCATTATTTACTTGTTGATTCTTGGAACGTATCAGTGTAGCTTCTATCAACCAATATTGTTCTTGGTTATAAATCTCTATATCTCCGACATTTCCCGGAGCATGTGAATATGGTATTCCGGCTCCGTCACAAATGTAATTCGGCTTGTATATGAATTTATTTCCCAAACGCATATAGGCGTACAGTGTCAGTAGAAACTCAAACTTCACCGGAGATTGGATAAACCAAAAACTATCTTTCCCTTTGTTGTCTCCTGATGAAACTTTCAGTAATGATTGTTCTATGGAGTCTTGCGTCAGCCCATAAGACCTGATAATATTCTCTATTTTTTTGTTGTATTCTGCCGTTGAATGGTCTTTCTCTTCTCTGTATGACAGGACCAATGTTTCTATCTGTGCGTCAAAAGTTCCCAACTGTTCAAAATATAGCATTTCATCCTCTTTGGCCTCTTGCGTAATTCTGAACTTTTTATTTTTGAGAGCCTTGTAAAAGTCAATTCTGTTTTCATTCGGCGACATAAGCAACATGCCGTTATATTCCACCGTAATGAAACCTGTCAGTTGCAGAACGCGAAAAACCGTATTCCCATAATCTCGAAAAGCAGAGGTTTGTTTGGCAATTTTAGCATGGTTATTATCCACCTCGTCATATATGCTTTTTACCAAAGCATACGCCTTGTCGCTATCTCCGCCTATCTTGTTTTTGTCCAATAAAGTCAAGAAATCATCAACGTTACCGTCGTCTGAGAACAGTCCTACGTTGAATTGATTGATTGACAATCTGTGTCCCCTTTCTTTCAATTCAATCATGGCATCCATAATGAATTCAAAGAAATTAAAATCATTCATCACGCGCCTATACGGAGACATCCTCCAATAACGCATACTTTGTAACGCAAACGCTTCCGACAAGGTGACTTTACCGTTCACCAATGACTTTGCAACTGCCGAGAGTTTCAATGGTTGATTATATTGTGAATATATAAAACCAAACTCTGACAATGTCTTTAAATATCTTGTAAACGCAGCTTGGTAGCCGGTTGGAAAGCCCCACTCTCCGTTATGGCTACAATTATTCCTTATCCAGTCATAAAGTTGCTCTATTGTCAACGTTTCTTCCGCAATTTTACCGGTTGTCACAACTTCGTCAATATAAAGCCGGGCATAAACTTTCAGAATACCATCATCATCCAAAACCACGCCCTCATGTTTGGCAAACGATTTCAGTATGCCTGCATATCTTTCAGGATTTCTCACTGCCACCTCAAGTGACATTTGCTTAAACTTCCGTTTCCCGTGCCTTACATTATTTGCCATGTGACTATTATACTTAAAAGTTTGTTACCAACACCTCGTTAAATTTCTTAATCGTATTATCGTTGAAACTGATGTAGTTGCTCTTTATAGGGTATGTATTGTATTTTTTCGACCATTTCTGGAAAGCCTCGTTTACATTCCCCCGATAATGGGTTACATTGGATATGGCAAAACGCACATGTCTCGCGTCAAGACTGTCAAGTAAAGACAACATCGCCTGTTCCTTGTCATAATTCCACAATTTGTTATATTCACTGGAAGTTATTAGATACGGCGGGTCTAAATATATGAGGTCGTTCTCCGCATAATCAACACTCACAAGGAAGTCCACGAAATCCATACTCGACCATTCAACTGTTTTTTTTTCAAGTAATTTAAAATAATCTTCCAGTGCATTATACGTATTTTGGTTGAAGTCCACATCGCCTACGGGGAGGTTAAAATCACCTTTTTTATTGAAGCGTAGCATTCTGTTAAAACCATATATGAGCAGAGCATAAAGCATCATGAAATCTTTAACATTGCCTTTATTGAAATCTTCCCGCAGTTTTACATACGCTTCTTTATTGTATTTCGCAAAATAAGTTTTGGGATAAGCCTTTTTCAACTCGTCCGGAACAATGTTCTCTTTATAAGATAAGGAAAGGTTGTATTTCTCAACCAGCGAGAAAAACTCTCTGTAAAAATCTTCTTTATGTCCCACATAACCACAAAGCATTTTGTGTATGGAAATCACGTTGGCGTCTATATCATTCAATAAGAAACAGCCTGCGTCTATATTCATAAACACAGAACCACCTCCTACAAAAGGTTCAATAAACCGGTTGATTTTCTTAGGCAGGTGAGTTTTAATCTCTCCAACCAGTTTATATTTATCCCCTACATAAAACAGAGGAGAACGCACGATTTCTTTTTTCATTGTCTATCTCTGTTATGAAAAGAAATTCTTTATGGTCGTCAAATTCCGTCTTACCTGCATTGAAAGGGTTATGAGAATGGCTAAAGACCTTCGTCTTGCCGCATTTGCCGAGCAAATCATGTATTTGTTCGAGTTTTATTTTGTTTTGCGACGACGAACTCTTTGATTTGTATGTATTGTTATAAGACACAACGATGTATTTACTGTCAACATGTGCCACCAAATCCTTAAACGCATCAAAAGCCTTTACTCTGCAATAGTCACTCATATGTTCCTCTTTCGGCTTCCTCGCTTCGCCAATCAACTCTTGTTTATCCCATTTCACGAGGACTTCATAGACGTGGTAAAACCTGCTGTACTGCCGTGAATTATATGGGGGATCCAAATATACCACGCCGGTATGTATTTCCCTTGCAACGGCGTTTGCATCATCCTGCAATATCTCCACATTGTCAAAGCTCTTGGCATCTATCATTCTCATGATGAACTTCTTAGGCTGAATGTCTTTCTTTATGTAAGCATCAAAATGCCCTAAGGTATTCGCAATCCTGTCAATACTATAAATCAGCGATGCTATCAGGATGCAATACTCCTTTTCTGTCAATATGTTTTTTATATCTTCAATGACGTCACGGACATGCCCTATCATTTTTGCAGATGCCATGTCGAAGTACTTGTCTCCATAGTTATCTGAAAAATAATTGTCTCTTATATTGTCCGGTTCGATGCTGTTAAATGCGTCGAGGAGTGAGTATATTCTGTCCTTGTTCCACTCTCCCTTACCAAAGAACGCCTTGTATATGACATTGTTGGAATAAAGGAAGTCATTCACGATTACATGGTCATACAGATGCACTGCGCGGTTGGATATGGAGCCAGTTCCGGCAAAGATGTCACAGAAGCTCGTCACATCATGGGTCTCATTCTGAATTGTCCCGATAATCCAATCTGCCAACTTCGCCTTACAGCCTATATAGCGACGATTTTCAAGCCGGTACGACTTCATATACACAGCATCTCTCCACAACGGCAATATCTCATTTCCATATTCCGCAATGGCTTCTTTCAGGGTGTATGTCTCGATATCCTCTATATTTATCTTCGAATAGTCCATGTCGCAATGCTATGGCAGCCTGTTACGAAGACCCACTCCGCAACAGTGCAAAGGTAATGCTATTCTTTCTAAAACGCGCTGATTTGTCTGTAGATTTATATTTATTTTAGGTATTGCAGCCGTTTACCACCGCTCGCGGCGACACGTTTTCTGTCATGGCGTGCCGGTTTGCGGTGTCCTGCAAGGTGGGAGCGGATGTTTGGGAGAGCAACTGACAAACATGCGGAAAGGAAAATCGGCGAAATTGGTTTGCAAATTTGCCGATTTTACTCTGCAAAATCGCCGAAATTGCTGAACAAAATCGCCGGTTTTACTGCCTGACAAACAACGAAACGGGGAAGAGTTGGCGCCAGAATGGAGAGCGACGGAGGCGAAAAGGATGACGTTTTACGGGGAAACCTTTGCCGTTTCGATAAATATTAGTACTTTTGTAAATTGAAACAGAACATAGAACAGATAAACCGGACAATGAAAAGAATAATGTTTTTGGCAATGGCAGCCGTCTTTACATTTGCAGCATGCCAACAGACCGACGCCCAGAAAGAGGCAGAGGGACTGCTGAAAAAAGCCACGCGGGAATATGAGGAGGGGCGGTTTGAGGCGGCTCTGATGAGCATCGACTCGCTGCGCAACGTGTATCCCAACGCCGTTGACGTACGAGAAAGGGCACTGACGCTATATCAGGAAGTGTGTATCGGACAGGCACAGAAGAACATTGAGAAGTTGGATGCCGAATTAGAGCAGGTGAAGGCGGAATATAACTCGAAGAAATCGCTCGCCGAGGCACACCATTCCGAGGGAACGGCAACAGAGGAGGAACTCATGGAAGTGAACCGGATGAGACTGCGGCGCGACTCGTTGCAGGTGAGGTTCGACACGGAATGTGCCAAGGTGAAAGTGATAAGACAGAAGCAGAAAGAGGGATAATGCGGCGATGCAGTGCCCGGCACAGGGCATTTTTATTGCCATTCTCTTCTCTATATCGGGAAAATAGGTTAATTTTGCACCCAATAATCATATTAAATAATGTGTAACACGGAGAACAACACGGAAGGACAGTTCAGGGCTGCGATGAAAGAATGTCGCGAATTGTTTCGTCGCAAGCTGCACGACTACGGCGCATCGTGGCGCATACTGCGCCCGTCGTCGCTCACAGACCAGCTCTTCATCAAGGCGAAACGCATACGGTCGCTTGAGATAAAGAGAGAGTCGCTGGTGGGCGAAGGCATCCGCCCGGAGTTCATCGCGCTCATCAACTACGGCATAGTGGGTCTGATACAACTTGAATGCGGTTTTGTTGACAGTGTTGACATGTCTGCCGAAGACGCCATGCGCCTCTACGACCGGCATGCAGAGGAAGCCCTGCAACTGATGCTGCGCAAGAACCACGATTATGACGAGGCTTGGCGGTCGATGCGGGTGAGCAGTTACACCGACTTCATCCTGACGAAGCTACAGAGGATAAAGGAGATAGAATACCTCGGCGGCAACACTCTCGTGAGCGAGGGGGTTGGTTCTAACTATATGGATATTATCAACTATGCCGTTTTCGGGGTGATTAAGTTGAGCGATGAAGGTTGAGCGTCGGGCGTTCTTTCTTCGCTTCGCCTCGGAAGCGGCTCCTGTAGGAGTTTGCAGGAACGGTTAGCGGTGAGAGATTAGACATGAGCGAAGGGATGAATAAGGGCAGGAATGTGACTACGGTTGAAGACGTTGCGGGCGGCGGTAATACCGGTCGTGCGGTGCGGTTCGCACAGCATGCGATAGTGAATGTCTGCCGGCTGGCGGTAGCTGTGACGTTCATCTTTTCAGGGTTCGTGAAAGCGATTGACCCCTTAGGCACACAATATAAGATTGAAGACTATGCCGTGGCTGCAGGAATACCGTTACAGTCGGGTTCTTGGATTGCCTTGGGACTGTCGGTAGCGTTGTCGGCGGCAGAGTTCTGCCTTGGAGTGCTGCTCCTGTTTGCCATTCACCGGAGGTTGGTGTCGCGCATCACGGCGGCGTTCATGGGCGTAATGACCCTGATAACGCTGTGGCTGTGGATAGCCGAACCGGTGAAAGACTGCGGCTGCTTCGGAGATGCTATACACCTGAGCAATGCCCAGACGCTGCTGAAAAACATCGTGCTGCTGACGTGTGCAACGGTAGTGGCGTGGCGACCGCTGCAAATGGTGCGCTTCATCAGCCGTTCCAACCAGTGGATAGTGGTGAACTACACCATTCTGTTCATCATTGGCGTCAGCATATACTGCCTCTACACGCTGCCGCTGTTCGACTTCCGCCCCTATCATGTGGGGGCAGACATAAGGCAGGGCATGGAGATGCCGCCGGGAGAGAAGGGTCCGGAGTTTGAGACAACATTCATAATGGAGAAGAACGGGGAGCGACGCGAGTTCTCGATAGACAACTACCCCGACTCCACATGGGCGTTCATAGACAGCAAGACGGTGCAGGTGAGCGAGGGTTACGTGCCCCCGATACACGACTTTTCTGTCGTTATGCAGGGCGACGGCACCGACATCACCGAAGACTTGCTCGCCGACAATGGATACACCTTCCTGCTTGTGTCGCCGCAACTCGAAACTGCCGACGACACAAACTTCGGCGACATTGACCGGCTCTACGAATATGCCTTCAGCAACGGCATGAAATTCATCGGACTGACAGCAAGTTCCGACAAGGCGATAAGTCGCTGGCGAGACATCACGGGAGCAGAATACGACTTCGGAATTGCCGACGGCACAACGCTGAAAACGATGATAAGAAGCAATCCGGGGCTCTTGCTGTTAAAGGGAGGGCGCGTGATTGGGAAATGGAGCCACAACGACCTGCCCGACCCTACGGAGCAAGACTTCGCAGAACTGTTCGGCAACGGCAGCGGCAACGGCGACTTCGACACGGCAAAGAAGGTGATGAAGGTGGTGATGTGGTTTGTCATTCCGCTCTTCATTCTCACACTTGCCGACCGCCTGTGGGCGTGGAGCAGCATGATAAGGAACAGAAGGAAAACAAACAGATTATACAAACTATTAAAAAAAAAGAAAATGAGAAAGAAAATCGTAGCAGGCAACTGGAAAATGAATCTCAACCTGCAGGAAGGCGTGGCTCTGGCAAAGGAACTCAACGAGGCACTGAAAGCGGAGAAGCCAAACTGTGACGTGATAATATGCACGCCATTCATTCACCTCGCATCTGTTGCGCAGGAAATAGACCAAAACATTCTCGCACTCGGAGCAGAGAACTGCGCCGACAAGGAGAAGGGAGCATACACGGGTGAGGTGAGTGCCGAAATGGTGAAGAGCACCGGCGCACAATATGTCATCATCGGTCACTCGGAACGCCGCGGATACTATGCCGAGACTCCCGAAATACTGAAGGAGAAGGTGATGCTGGCACTGAAAAACAACCTGAAAGTGATTTTCTGCATCGGAGAAAGTCTCGAAGAGCGCGAAGCCAACAGGCAGAACGAAGTGGTGAAAGCCGAACTCGAAGGCTCGGTGTTCAACCTCACCGAAGAGGACTTCCGCAAGATTATCATAGCATACGAACCGATATGGGCAATAGGAACCGGCAAGACGGCAACGGCAGAGCAGGCAGAGGAGATACATGCCTACATACGTTCGATAGTGGCAGAGAGGTACGGCAAGACCGTAGCCGACGACACGTCGATACTCTACGGCGGCTCATGCAAGGCAAGCAATGCCCCCGAACTGTTCGCAAAACCCGACATCGACGGCGGACTGATAGGCGGAGCGGCACTGAAGGCTGCCGATTTCAAAGGCATCATTGACGCTTGGAAATAATAAGCATAGAACGGTTCAGGGACCTGAAATGGCACTGAATGACACTGAACAACAACACCTAACGGCATTATGAGACAACTAATACTGGCCATGATTTTGGCAATCGCAGGCATCACGACTGCCGGTGCACAGACTTTCCTGAAGCATTTGCAGCAGAGACAGCAGGGACAGGGAACAGTGACAGTGAACGAGAGCGCGCAGATTGACAGTCTGGTGAACAACATTCTGCCGACACTGCCGGAAAAGAAAACCGAACAACAGAGCGGGAAAGGCAGCGAGGCTAAAGCCGACAAAGTCAAGAACGACCCGGGAAAGAACGAGGAGGAAAATCGCGAAACAGCAGGGAACGATACCGACCGGACAAAAACAGAACCGAGGCGGCACGAACCTGAGACCAGCGAGAATGTCGTTGTAGATACCCGGAAGAAGGTGATGGCTAACGCACACCGCACAACAGGTTACAGGGTGCAGGTGTATCGTGGCGGCGGAACACGCGATGCCAAGCAGAAAGCGCAATCGGTGGGTAATCAAGTGAAGACGAAATTCCCGGGACAACCGGTATATGTGCACTTCTATTCGCCCAACTGGACTGTGAGGATTGGCAACTTCAAGTCGCAGGACGAAGCCATAAAAGTTCTCCGACAAGTGAAAAAGGCGGGGTTCGGTGGAGCAACATTAGTGAGAGGTCCCATAACAGTATCAAGATAATAAAATGAATCCAGAAATAGAATTCCGCGAAGGGCTCGACGAGCTTGCGGTGCATTACAAAGAAATACTGCAACTCCTCGGCGAAGACACCGAGAGAGACGGACTGCTGAAAACCCCTATGCGTGTGGCAAAGGCTATGCAGACCCTGACACGAGGATACACCCAAGATGCGCACAAGGTGCTGACGGATGCCCTCTTCGAAGAGAAATACAATCAGATGGTTATCGTCAAGGACATCGACTTCTTCTCACTCTGCGAGCACCACATGCTGCCGTTCTACGGCAAAGTGCATGTGGCATATATCCCCAACGGATATATCACAGGACTATCCAAGATTGCGCGCGTGGTGGATATATTCAGTCACCGTCTCCAAGTGCAGGAACGTCTGAACCTACAGATAAAAGACTGTATACAGAACACGTTGCACCCGCTCGGAGTGATGGTAGTCATTGAGGCCAAACACATGTGCATGCAGATGCGCGGCGTGGAGAAACAAGGCGCAGTGACCACAACGAGCGATTTCAGCGGAGCCTTCAATCAGGCAAAGACCCGCGAGGAATTTATGAACCTCTTGCACAGCGAGGGGAAACATATTTAACCAAAATCGGTCATTGGAACACTTAATTACCTATATCCTGTTAATTGTATCGTTCAGTATGCGGTCTAATGGCAGATTGGGGTTTAAGTAAGCTCAAGTGGTATAATGACTGCTTTGGGTTAAACAATGTAAAACAAATACACCGCCGATGCAATATTTCGCATGGCGGTGTATTTATATGTCAGAAACTTATTAAAAAATAAAAGGCTATGAAAAAATGCTATTCTCTCGCAACGTTAGTGGTTGCAGGACTGTTATCTCTCGTCGTGTCGTCGTGTCTTAACGATGATAACGAACCGACAACGAAAATCGACGCATCTTATTATAATAAGGTGAGCGGTAACTATTCGGGGTTCGTGCAGTATCAGATTGATTGGAACTCGCGCGAGACAAAGAAACTTGACGGTATTGAAATGACCGTCACCCCCGATTCCACCCTGATGATTATGGGCATACCTGCCGCTGTATTCGCGAAGAACATCACCGACAAGGACATCAGGGAGGCAATATCGGCACTGCCGAGTCCGACGCTGGTGGCACGCTACCTGATAGCTGGCATCAACACAAGCGGCGCGAGCATGTTTGTGCAACCGAAGTCTGTGGAGTTCAAAGGAGTTCAGGTGGGCGGTAAGTCTCACGACTACAGCATCACTTTCTACGTGCCTTCAGTGGCTTTGGCAACTCCCAACTATTCTCTGTTCTCCGTCAACGCATATCTCTACAAGCTCAACGAAGACGGCAAGGAGAAAGAAGTGTTCCTGAAGCAGAATAGCGTAATTGACGAAAGTCTGATTATCTTCGTGGAATGTGGGCGAGCCAGAATCCCGCAGTAGTTTCTCTATATATCCCGCAATGGCGGGGCTTTTTTCGAGCAAAATTAAAACCCAAATCGGTCGTTAGTTGTGCACTAACGACCGATTTGGGTTTTTAAAAGACATCACTCCACCGTTACGCTCTTGGCAAGATTTCGCGGCTGATCCACATTCTTGCCCTTGCACACTGCAATGTGATAAGCCATTAGTTGCAGTGGTATGGAGGCAATTAGCGGTTCGAGACACTCTATAGTGTCCGGCAGTTCGATACACTCGTCGGCAATCTGCCTTATCGTTTCGTCGCCCTTACTTACCAATGCAATGACCCTTCCATGCCGTGCTTTTATCTCTTGGATATTGCTCAACACCTTCTCATACATCGCATTATGCGTGGCTATCACAACCACAGGCATGTCGGAGTCGATTAGTGCAATCGGTCCGTGCTTCATTTCGGCGGCAGGATAACCCTCGGCGTGGATGTAACTAATCTCCTTCAACTTCAGGGCACCCTCCAAAGCGACGGGATAGTTGTAGCCGCGACCGAGATAGATGAAATTGCGTGCGTATGTGAAAGTGCGGCTGAGGTCTTTCACGCGGTCGTTAACCTTCAGCACCTCCTTTATCTTCGACGGGATGTCAACAAGTTCCTTGACAATTTCCCGGTATTCGGCAGGAGCCACGGTGCCACGCTCCTTAGCCATTGCGAGTGCGAGCATGGCAAGGACTGTCACCTGCCCGGTGAAAGCCTTGGTGGAGGCGACGCCGATTTCCGGTCCTACGTGGATGTAAGAACCTGTGTCTGTGGCACGTGGTATGCTCGACCCAATGGCGTTGCAGATGCCGTAGATGAAAGCCCCGCGCTCCTTCGACAGGTTCACGGCAGCAAGCGTGTCTGCCGTCTCGCCACTTTGGGATATGGCAATAACCACATCGGTTTTGTTGACCACAGGATTGCGGTAGCGGAACTCCGACGCATATTCCACTTCAACGGGTATGCGGCACAGGTTCTCTATCAGTTGCTTGCCTATAAGCCCCGCATGCCACGACGTGCCGCATGCCACTATTATCACGCGGTCGGCAGCAATGAGGCGTTTCTTATAATCTATCACGGCACTCAAGGTAACGTTGTCTGCCTCAACATTGATGCGACCGCGCATGCAGTTGGTCAGACACTCAGGCTGCTCGAATATCTCCTTGAGCATGAAATGCTGATAACCGCCCTTCTCTATCTGTCCGAGACTGATGTCCACCGTCTTCACCTCGTGCGGGAGTTTGGCGTTATAGATGTTTACCACCTGCAGTTCTCTGCCACGCGTCATCACGGCGATGTTTCCGTCTTCGAGATATACCACCCGCGAGGTGTATTCTATTATCGGGCTGGCATCAGAGCCGAGAAAGAACTCATCCTCGCCGATGCCCACCACCAACGGGCTCTGCTTCCGCGCCGCTATTATCGTGTCGGGGTCGCGCTTGTCGATAATGGCAATGGCGTATGCCCCAATCACTTCGTGCAATACGAGTTGCACGGCAGTGAGGAGGTCGAGCGATTTCTTCTGCTGCACATATTCCACAAACTGCACCAGCACCTCGGTGTCGGTATCGCTGCGAAACTCGATGCCTTTCTCCTGTAATTTCTTTTTCAGGTCGGCATAATTCTCTATTATTCCATTATGTATGATGGCGAGATTTTTCGACTCCGAGTAGTGTGGATGAGCATTGCGCGACGACGGTTCGCCGTGCGTTGCCCAACGTGTGTGAGCAATGCCCACCGTTCCCGAGATGTCTTTCTCGGCACAGTAACTCTCAAGGTCGCTCACCTTTCCTTTTGTCTTATACACATTCAAACCGCCATCGTTGTTCACGAGAGCCACTCCCGCGCTATCGTAACCGCGATATTCCAGTCTTCTCAACCCTTTTATAAGAATGGGATAAGCATCCCTCTTACCAATATAACCAACTATTCCACACATATAATAACTTTATTTTTATTTCTCAATTCATTCTTTTGCGCCAATACCAGTGGTAGAGTTTGAACAAAGGGTTCCACAATACTTCTTCCGGATAATATCGGAAGAATTTCATGTCGTAACTCACCACCCTTAAAATTCTATGCAGGTTGCTCTCCTTTGACTTGTCGCCAAAACGGGTATCCATGTGCCCGAAGTTCCCCGTGGCTTCTATTTCCTCAAGCAACAGCCGTCCGGCTCTTTCATCATTTTCTATATATTGATACTCCTTCTCTAATCCGAACACCTCCTGCAGCACCCACATCACGGCTCGTGCGAAGCGTGACAGCCCCGAACGCCTTATTATCCTCACGGCGTCGTGCTGCTTCCCGGCGTTTGCCGGCGTGCTTTTCAACACGTAGTAGTAGTCCATCAGTTGCCTTAGTCCTACGCCCTCCTCGAACAGGTGTTTGTAGATATGGCACAGTTGAAACACCATGTTAAACTCTCTCGTGGGCATTATGAGTTCTCCGTAAGGCGTGTTAACGGCATTGCGGAACTGCTCCTCCGCATTTTCAAGAAACCAACGCTGAAGCCTCCTGTTTCGATAAGGCGTGTAAAGGAATGCCGGACGATAATGCACCTCTATCCTAACATCTTTCATTATGGGTAAATTTGTGTGGTGATATACCACCCTTGTACCGGGTGTCAATCTGTGAACATAATCTATCACCGCCCTTATCGAGTTCAATTCACCTTTTTCTTTATAAACTCTTGGCAACATCCACACGTCAATATCTCCGCTAATACGTCGTTTTCTCAGATGTTCGGGATATAACAAAGCGTTGCCTTGCCCTTTAAGTATGCACGCCTCGAAGCCAGCATCATGAAGACGATTTATAATTTTCACGCACGTTTCATTGAGTTTCTCGTTATTCGTTTCTATGCGTTGCACAAACATATACTGCCTTATGATAGTATCTCTTGGCGGTCGTTGCTCCTTAGGCAAACGCTCTATTGCTGAGAAAAACACTCCAATCATCGCCTGCTTTTGCGCTGTTTCAATCAAGCTTTCCCAATCTTCTTCCGTCGGAACGAAATCGAGTCGGTCCTTCCTGCCTATTGCAACGAGAATGAGTTCTATAAATCGTTTCATTATACTAACTTTAAATACCTCTATACAGAAAGCTCAAAGTCCTCTATTCTTGAAATACCTGTCGTATCCCTGCAATAGAACCTTGCTAGTGTGCTCCCAACTAAGTTCGTTAATGATGCGGTTTCTTCCATATTCTGACATTTTTCTGCGCATCTCGGGATTGTCAAGAAGTTCTAATATCTTTTCCGCCATATCCTTCGCGTTATTAGGCTCTGCATACAACGAAGCTTCCTGTGCAGAATATCTACCCTCTGTAAGCTCAAATTGGACCATCGGTTTGCCTAATGCCATGTACTCAAGTACCTTATTCATTGTACTTTTGTCATTCATGGAATTGTGCTTGTCTGAATTTACACAAACATCCGCGGTATTAAGATAATCGAGCATCTGCTCATCAGGGACACGCCCGGTAAATTCAACAATATCGCTGAGCCCCATCTTTTCACACTTCTCCCGCATAGCATCAAGATGAGGACCTCCACCGACAATACCCCAGAAAATATCATCCCTCTTAATCGTATTCTTTATATAGTCGGCAGCCTCCAACATATATTCGATGCCTTCTTGTTGCCCTATAACTCCAAGGTAGCCAATCATGAATTTGCGACCTCTCTTGATTTTCTCATTAGGTGCTTGTATCTTCAATCGTTCCAATTTAGGACCGCTTCTCAACACGAACACGTCCTCCTCTTTCATGCCACCACGTTCCATTGCAATCCTCTTATAACTTTCGTTTGTAACGAAAGCAAATACACAATTTTTATAGGTGTGTTTCTCTAACCACAGTTGGCTTTTATATAGCACCCCGGAAGCCTTTCCGAACTTTGCCTCAAACAATTCCGGACATATATCATGGTGGTCAAAAACATAATCAACACCATATTTCCTGAACTTCTTTGCGACCATGTATATATTATCAGGGGGATTACAACCATGAATGACATGGAAGCCACGCTCCTTGTAGATATGTTTTGCAAGCCGATATTCTTCCCTCAAGGCAACATAATATTCTCGAGCATACCCAATGGCACCATTACCTTCTGTGGGTAAGTCGTGCCGGTAAATATGAACTCCATTTATACATTCATATTCTCTATCATACCCTTTTCCCTTGGGGCATATAACAGAAACGCCATAGCCATTTTCAACAAGTGTCGTTGCCTCCTGCCAAACACGGGTATCAAAAGGAACCGGTAGGTTCTCTACTATAATCAATATCCTTCTATCCATTGTCATTTGTTGTGTTTTATCCATATTTTGGTCACATGTTCATGTTCATGTCCACTTATTCTTATTGCCACAGACTTCTCATACAATCCATAACAACGAGAAATCTCAACATCCTCAATAGTAGCCTTCCCACATGAGGAAGTAATGAAAAGTGATGTACTGCCGTTATTAACAACTATACACTTATCTTCAATTTTCACATTACATTCCGAAGCCAGCATCCAAGTTATGACCCAGTTGCATTCCTTGCTGACATTATCCACCACTGTAAGTTCATCGGCACTATTCCATTTAACTGTTCTCCTGTGTACAACCGGATGGTAGCCATCATGCTCTGCCACCAAGGTAGTATCTTTCGGTTTATCCTCCCACAGCACGAGTGAGCACTTTGCCTTTCTGCCCCAAAGGAAAGCACCAAGCATTTCCGACTGGTCACGGTCTTCCACAGTCATGGTATTGTGGTTGATCGTTTTACGATACCAATTCCTCTTATATATATTGCAATGATAAATAAAAGTACCTGGGTCAACGAGTATTGTCTTACCGTCAACCATCATCTGAAGACTCAGCATATCGGCATGCCCATGTGCTGCGATGGTTCCAAAACCTAATGCGGCATGATCTATCCCTATCAGAACGCGGTTTTCTTCATCTCTGAGGAAGGTATTACCACCGACACTGAAACAGCGGTTTCCTTTCGGAACGCGAGTCTCCTGTTTCATTATATCTTTTATTTGGCTTTCATTAAACAGCCATCTTAACGTTTCGTTAACTTCATCGAACGTTGAGAATTTTTTCCCCAATACAAGAGAACAAAATTGAAGTATGTATATTGGATGAGAGAAGTCACCTCCTTGCAAATCAAGGATTTTCCCCTCGTCATCATCACCGAACTCCATCACACATCTATCGTTCCATAATGAATGAGAGACATAAACGCATTGTTTCTCCAACATGCCTATCCAAGGGGCAGGAACAACGTCGCCATTGTGCCTCATAACATGAGACATCAACGCGTATGCTTCCATGCCAAAAGTTTGGTAATGTAGAGAAAGTTCTTTATTTACTCCATCGGAATAGTTCTGTCTGTAAAGTTCGTCTGAAAGCAAAGAAACAGCAAGCAACTTCCAACTTTCATGATTGAACGCATAGCCGGCAATACCTATGGCAAGGGCTTCCACAAGTAAATGGTTGTTTGCAGAAGAATAACGAGAGTAATGTTTACTAACATAATCCACCATGTTCACTATCCCAATTTCCATTGCCATACAAACATCTTCTGCACCACGCCCGGCTTTTCTCAAGAAAGCGAGCGCATACATCCACGAAACAGAGCGTATGGCGACTTCCATTACACTGGTCCACGATATTCCATGAAGAAAGGGATTGGCTTTATTCCAATCATAGAACAACGATGCCAGTTCGTCAAAATCCTCTTTCCAACAACCACCGCTATTACATTTTACATATACAGACTTCGCAAGCAAACCAAATTGGAAGTGACGATTCAATTCCCAGTTTGTTCGTGCATCACCGACGTCATCTCGTTGTTTGTAGTCTATGTTATAAGAAAAAGTTCTTTCCCATTCATTTGGAGTTTGAAATCCGGCATGCCATTTCTTCTTATATGTATTATAATCATATCCTCCGAGCAAACGAATATGGGTGTTATTGCCATAAATTACGTTGTCGAAATTAAGTCCCAAACAGTTTTCGTTGAATTTCATTTTTGCAGTTTGTCGCTGAAGACGCCACTTGTAACATCTGTCTCATTAACACCAAAACGATAGTACTCCTTACGTTGAAGTATCTTCTGATTTACACGCCACACCAATTCTTTAACAGACATGGCACGCAGTCGATTATAATACCATGCAAATCTTCCCATGATGGTTTTATCAGAATTCGGTCTGTTTGAAATCAATATCTATATTACGGTGCTGAGCTGCCTCATTCCTGTTTATGTTTCCCCATGACAAGCCGTCATATATTCCATCATAATCAACGTCTTTCCATTGGCGTACAAGATCTACAATTATCTTACCCGGATATTTTTCAAGAACGTCAGCAAAATCTTTCTCTTTATTCGTAACCACGAGAACATCACTATTGCCACACACACTGTCCAAATCGTCTGTCACGAAATGCTGGAGGTGAGGAATCTTTGCAGTAATAAAATCCTTGTTCGTACCTGTGAGTTCGCTGACTTTCACATTTTTATCGTATATGCGAATAGCATACCCCTTGCCGAGCAACGACTCTACGACATCAACAATCGGCGAACATCTCAAATCGTCTGTTCCTGCCTTGAAACTAAGTCCCAGAATGCCAATATTGCGCTTACCTTTATCCATAATGGCGCGAACAGCCTTACTCTTTTGGTTCTCATTGCTTTGATATATGCTATCTATCACAGGAACATCAACATACAAATCGTGTGCCAATGTTTTCAGAGCCTTCATGTCTTTGGGCAAACAGCTTCCTCCGTATGCGAATCCCGGTTTGAAATAATAGGGTGAGATATTCAACTGCCTGTCTTTACAGAATATTTCCATTACCTTATGAGAGTCAATGTCAAGTTCCTTGCAAATATTACCCACTTCGTTTCCGAAAACTATTTTCAAGGCATGATATGTGTTATTTACATATTTCATTATCTCCGCAACCTTTATCTCTGTACTTATAAACTCTGCGTCAATGTCTTTGTAGAGTTCCAAAAACTTTTTCTCGGCATACTCGCTATCTGTACCTATTAACGTGAGTGGCGGATTGAAATAGTCTTCAACGCTTGTTCCTTCACGCAGGAACTCCGGGTTGCTCACAACGGTGAAGTCTTTGCCTCGCACTTTCCCGCTTTCCTGTTCAATTATCTCGCCCACCTTCTTATTAGTCCCTGGCAGTACCGTCGAGCGTATCGCTACGATATGGAACCCGTCCTTATTCTTCAATGCCCTGCCTATACGCCCTGCCACGTTATATATGTAGTCAAGGTTCAGGTGTCCCTCCTTGCTCGATGGTGTCCCTACGACAATAAACGATATTTCTGTCTTCATCACTGCCTCTCTCGCATCCGTCGTTGCAGACATCAAGCCTTTGTCATGCGCCTCCTTGCAAAGTTCGGCAATACCCTCCTCTATTATAGTGGGCTTGCCTGCGTTCATCAAGTCAACTTTGTTTTGGTTCACATCGACACCTATCACGCAGTGTCCTAATTTCGCCAGACAAGCTGCTCCCACACAGCCCACATAGCCTAATCCAAAAATACTTATATCCATTATTATTTAATCTTTAATATCATTTTCTATTTCAGACACTACAAATTTGAATTTATTCCGTTTGGTATAAATAATTTCATCTTCTCGAACAAATCTTAATTCAAATTCAAGATTATTCAAGCCTACTTTCTCATCAAGCAATTTCATAATATGTTTTGTTGAGTTTTCCGTATAATCTTTATCCTTGACAATATTGACATAACAATGTCCGACCTTTTTTTGTACAAACTGTGCATACCTCACTCCCACAGCACTCCTGAAAATGAAAGTCAGCATTGGGGAACTATAAACCGTACCATCTTTACCAACTAAATACTCCAAAGACCTTCCTTTTATGATTTTTATAAAATCAGGCCATTGTCTTGTTTCTTTCATCTCAATCAAGTCTCCCGTGTAATACTTTATAAGTGGGAAGGCACTATTTATCAACGAGGTCGAAAAACTTCCATCTTCAATATATTCATTAACGGAATATCCCGGATCTTCAAAATACCCGTCATGGTTGAAATATTCACTTATCCTTATTGTCCTTTCCGTTGTTCCATAATGATCAAAAATCTTGGTATTAAACGTGTCCTCTATCAAAACCCTTTGAAAATCGAACAACGTTTCTGACGATGTAAAACACAATGGAATAGAAATCTTATATCCTCTGTCATTGAATAACAACGCTAAACTATAAAGACTGCTGGGGTATCCTTCTATCGCTTTTGGTTTATGTTTTAACAACCTATTATAATATTCCTCCGCCGTTCCATCGCACAGATTATAACTTGAAAGATATAATGTATTAGAGACATGAACATATAAAGTTGTATCAGTCTTTCCTAAGTTTCCTCTCAAAGAAGCCAATGGTTCACCGTAATTAAATCCGCATCGTTTTCTATAGCATAAGAAGTATGCCTGTTCTCTCCAAATAGATTCCCAACTTTCATAAACAGCCAATGGTGTTCCTGTGGTACCACTCGTAGTAGTTTTCACCAATTTCCATTTCGGCTTAGTTAATATATCATTAGTATTTGCCTTTATAATTTCCTTCGTAAGAACCGGCAGTTTATTGATATCTTGCAAACTCTTAATATCTTCCTCCTTTATACCTGCATCCGAATAGAACTTCTTATAAAACTTAGACTTGTTATAGGCTATATGGAAAAACTCAAGAAATCGCTGTTCATTTCTGTTATGCAACTCCTCTTCTGTCATTTCATACATCCGGTCTATCTCTTTTACATATTTCCTTATAAAGGGATAACTACGTAGCAGATACTTTATTGTTTCCTTTATATATTTTTTTATCAACATGGCAAGTTAAGCATTGATTTATATAATGTTTCCAACTGTTTTTCCACGAAAGCAGGAAGATGTTCCTTCACCAACAGTTCAGACTGTTCGCCCATTTCCTTACACTTGTCCATATCCCCTAATAGCGCATCTATAGACTTAACTATTGCCTCCTTGTCGCCCGGAGTAATCAAGAAACCATTTACGTTGTTGAAAACAATTTCAGGAATACCACCAACGTTTGTTGATATTATTGGTAGTTTATAACTCATTGCTTCAAGAATAGAGATAGGCAGACCTTCTGTATATGATGGTAAAACATAAACATCGGAACTATTGAACAAGCGTGATTTTTTTTCCCCAGACACCCAACCTTCAAATGATATTATATTTTCAAGCCCATATTCTTGTATTTTATTTTGAAAAGATTTCACGTCTCCATTGCCACCGACAATCAAACGTACTCTACGTTCATACTTTTCTTTATATTCTGACAACAACTCTATTAAATCATAGATACCCTTTTCTTTAACTAATAGTCCAAGAAATAATAATGTAAATTCCTCATGTTCAACCTTAGCAATAGCAGGTTGCGCTATTACATTTTTAATAATAATAACATTATGCAAGCCAAAATTATTCATAAAATACTCTTTCCAATATTCAGAAAGAACAACAATCCTATCACATTTCAACAAAGTCTTATAAACAACATCTTTTTTATCAGCGAAATTTCCGAAACCTCCACCATGAATATGATAAACTATTTTCTTGCCAAAAAACTTTGCCGTATATATAAAAATCCTCTTTCTCCAAAAACTTGCATAAGATGCACCATGAATATGTATGATTTCAATTTTTGAAAAAAGCATGTAATATAAGAAATGGAACAATGCCTCTATAAAAACAAGAAGTTTAACAACCTTGTTACCGTCAACGACTGTCCTTACAAAATTAAACGGCTTATAGAATGTGCTATACACATTCTCTACCGCTGCAACCCCGCCCCTTACAACGCGATAGTCAATACCTATCACAAGTATTTTCTCACAAATATCTTTTCTTATCATTGTTTTATTTTCGATTTGAAATCCCATTGTTAGGGCATTTTCCATGCTCATAACCTTCATAACTCATAAATTTGTTGTATTCGCTATTGGGATTAAGAATAATGCCTAATAATATAAACAACATCATGCCACGATTCGACATATACATTGTGTCTGCAAGATTCTCAATTATAATAACAAAAAACACGAATATCGAAATCCGATAAACTACAAAGTTTTTTATTCTCTTTATTTCGCGCCACCTACGATACCAGAACCAAATTAAAAGAAATAACCCAAAATATCCATATTGTGCTAAATTAGGAATAAACGTGTCACCAAGAAAAAACACATGCCCCTCACGAAACCCTCCATAAGCGCGTATTTGATCAAATCCGTATTGATGATAAATAGGAGAAAAATAAGTACCCGAAGTAATGTTGCCAAAAGATGCAAAACCCGTTCCGAAAGGAAAGTAATCATTCATTATCTCCGGCGTCTTCCTAACCAATAATGAACGAATGATATTAGTATTATCAATACCCTCTATATAATAGAAATTAAGTTTTTCCCATGCAAAATATACCATGATTGAAATAAGCACTGTAAAAATGACCACAAACTTGACATTAAAGGAGATTTTCCTTTTCAGAAAGAAAAATAGGAATACGAATACTATGTAGTCACCATAAAACTTACTTCTCGTTGACAACAAGCCAAATGACATTATAATAAGTGCAATATACACATCCTTCTTTCTCTGATCGCTAAACAACAGATATATCAAGGCAAAAATAAAAGAGCATGTTGCCGCAAATGTTGGATGACCAACTATCAATACGGATCCAAAACCAGTCGTAGCCCTTATAATCAACAGGATAGCCAAAAAGACAGAAAAAACCAACACGTATCTTCTTATTTTCCTATATTTTGACGGTTTTATAACTGCGAAAAGACTGTATGCACTATAAAAAGCCATGTAAGGTTTAATCTGTTGCAGCATGTCTAAAAAACATGCTTTTGGAATATTAATACCTAAGTATATGGAATAAACAATATAAAATAGGAATATAAGCCCACAAACCAATACCTCTTTTTGATATTTTTTTGTAGTCAACAATACATAAACAAAAAGTGTAACCAATGCCACCTCATCGTATGCTTCGAACCCGGTGACCTTATAGAAGAAAAGTCCGAAGGGTATGAATAGCAATATAAACCAATACAATACATTACCATTCTTGTATATTGTTCTACCTATATTGTTCATTTCAACATAAAATAATAAGAAGTTAGATATTTGTATGTAAACTTTCTACACATCCCTCTTATTCCACCAAAACAAGAATTTTTCCGGAAGCAACTTCCTGATAAATTTCTTTATACAGTCTCTTCGTGTCTTGTTCACCCATGATGCAGCATAGTGATGTATCGAGCGCGTATTTTCTGTCACATGCATCCTTTTGGTTATCGCATTTATCGGGCAGAAATATTCGGCGGGATAAATATTATATCCCGCTATAGTCTGAATACCCGCAATATTTTTAAGACCTTCGGTTTCAAACATTTCTGTGGTATAATCAACTATTGTTTTGTTGATTTTCACATTACCTTCTTCATCAAGAAAACTAAGCGTATTATATAATTCTATCAATTTCTTGATAAAAGCATCATTTGCCTCAACTCCCATTACAAGTCCCGGGGCAACTGACAACTTAGCCGCACCAGCGGCAATGTCAGATTCACAGCCCATAAAGTTTCCATTTGAAACGATGTCGTCTATCGGCTTTATAAGTTCAACGTCAGTGTCAAAATACAAGCCGCCATACTTATGTAATACCCAGAAACGAGCATAGTCACTTACGAAAGCATATTTCTTGTGTTCGTATGCTTCTTTAGTGTAAGGAATAATATTAACATCAAAGTTGTCCTCATTCCACTCCTTGATTTCATATTCCGGCAAAAAACGCTTCCACGACTCTATGCACTTAACAGCCAAATCAGGCAAGGGATTTCTACCGAACCAACAGTAATGAACTATTTTAGGTATCATAATTTATTTATATGAGTTCAATTGGTCATAATAGTATCTAATAACCAAATAAAAATTATTATAAGATTGTCATATTAAGGTCAATAGTTTTGCAAATAAAAAATGCGAACATCGCCTTTCGTATATCTACTAACACTTTCCGTATGGTTACTACCATGTTGCGAGCCATATCTTTAATTTATCTGTATTTTAACACATCTCAGGAAATAACAAATACAATGATATAGTTTCGATTATTTCAAAGCATCAATTAAATATTGCAAAGACTGCGACTTTAAAACCTCCATTTTTTCATCTACTGCCGAGAAATCTATCGGCATGGTTAGTTCTTCCTTTCTTCTGTTGTAATCCTCCATATTGAGACACAAGCGATGCTCAAGGTTTAATTCCTTCAATAAGGTTAAAGCCCTATTTGACTTACCAGGCATATTGAAAACAATGAAATTACGATGATACAATATAGAGAAAACAGTACAGTGAAAAGAATCTGTCAGCACAAAACGTGAATTAGCCAAGGAGTTCAGCCATTGTTCTACACCACAAAAACTGATATTGGAAAATCCTTTCTTTCTTTTATAATTTCCCAATATATATGGTTCTGCATTAAACCGGTCAGCAATGTCAAGCGATATGGCGTAATAGTCTTTTTTTTGATTGAAAAAGAACGTATTCAGACGATTTGTTTCCACATTATTTGTAAATGCAGAAAAGTCGCCTAAAAGGAGTGTCGGGTCTAATGCCAAAACAGGCTTTACCCCAATCAGCCTATTACATAATTCCACGCCGGTATGCTCCCTCACGCTAAGAGCCTCAAATTTTTTAAGCAGTTCTTCCACTTCAAGCCGATTGTCAAGTTTTTCTATATCATCAATTCCGAAACTCGCTGCATAGGAAATACGCTTGGCATCATCAGGCAAGAAGTCGAAGAAATATGTTAACGTCCCAGCCTGTCTTGTAATATCCGGATTCCAAACTTGGTCGCTGCCAACAATATAGCAATCGGCTTTCGGACAATGGTTTACAAGTTCTTCCTTGCTCGTATATTTCCTTGTGAACGGAGGAAAATATTTATCCCTGAAAGATTTAAATTTTATCAGTTGTATATATTGGTATAAATTGTAAATAGGGTTCTTACTGTATCTTCGTGGCAACTGATAGTCTATTATTCTCACCGAATGTCCCAAATTTTCTAACACCTTGCTTAGAGCATAACATTGTAGATTGGCTCCATAGTTGTTTTCTTTGGAAAATGTCAAAATTGCTATATTCATAATCCTTTTTCTAAAATCTTATTTATGCTTCTTTCCGTATGGATTATCATTATTTTCCACATTCCATATTTATATAGTTTCATAGGTATCATCAATGAGGTTTTCCAACTCAATTTATCAACATAGAGGAGTTGAATTATTCTTTTTGAGCAATGGTTAAACAAAAATGGCATAAAGACACGAAAAAGATTAAATTTAGCACCAAAATACTTGCCGTATGCTATTCTTGGGTTATAAGGCAGGCACTTTGACCACTCACTTGTGATGGTGTTAACATCAGACTGTTCTAATATTTTCTTCCCTTTTTCTGTATTTGGAATTACACAACTCACACCTTTAAAATGCTCTTCTTTGTGTTCCTTCTCGCCCCAATAATCCATTGTGGTGAGATCGGCCTTGCTATGTGGGGTCGCAAACTTGCAGTCTAAGCAGGAACTGCGTATGGTAAGTACACTTACTTTCAATTCGTCAATTATGGAAGAATCCTCTGTATTTTTGCATTTGTTGCCATTCTTGTCAACTAATGTTGAATGAATACCAACGTCCCATCCTTTTTCTTTATCCCTAAAAGAGGCTATTGTACTATATCTACCCTCGTGAAACTTAGTCAAAAGAGATGAAGGCACACCACTACACACTAAGTCTAAAGTAATCAAATTATCATAACTCTTGCCTAAATAAGACAATAATCCTGCTACCAGACATCTTGTCCCGGAATAAAGGACCATACGGTCGCCTCGCTGTAACTCTTTCTTTATTGCCTTATAAATTCCGGTCATCTCGCTATGCAGATATTTTGAGCCCTGCAATTTTGACAATTCGTCATAAGAGTCTATTATGATATGCTTGGCTCTCAATCCATCCATAATGCAGCCACAGACCAAACCGCCATTTTTAAGTACATAAGTCGCCAATGCGGCAAAGATTCCTCCAGAAGTACTCCTAAGCCTGATGTTGTCGTCTTTTGCCCAAGCCAGTAGCGGCTTGTATTTGCTATCACTACAATAGTCAAAATGGTTTATAACAGGACATACCTTTTGACACCGCCCACAACTAACGCACTGCAAATGGTCAATTTCCGGATACCTATGCCCGTCTTTTTTGATTACAGGCATAATGACATTGTGCGGACACGAATCCACGCAAGCCATGCAGCCAGTACATTCTTTAGAAGACGCTAATTTTATCATCTTTCGAAATCTTGCTTTATATAAGGTCTTGTATAATAGAAGTTTATTTTATTTCTTGATATGCAGCATCTTTTTTATTATATCCATGATGTGTATATCCATAGTTTGCTTCATTTGCTTGTCCGACAAATATAGTTGAAAAAGCCAAATAACGCCACAGAGAATATAGACTATCCAACTGTTTATCAGAGAACATAGGATAAAAAATGCGATTATAAACACACCCGATTTTAACAAGGTGCTTCTAACATCATCACTGAAACCAAATCCATGATTATATCTACAAGCCATATATGTAAATGCTAAATATCCGATATATGCCACGAAATAATTTATACCCAAAGCGTCAAATCCCCACAAAAAAGAAAAGAGCATCAGTAAGAGATAGTCGGAAACCCAAAACAAGGTTTGTATTATTGCATATTGTAAGGGTTTGTTCTTTGCCATGATGGCATAACTGAACGGGAAAGCCACTACTCTCATAGAGACACCGAGAAGCTGCCACCTAATGATGTTTACTCCTATTGAAAATTCTGAAGAATAAAGCAAAATCATTATCATCGGTGCCAGTAATAATATCAATGTAATACCCAATGACGCAAAGCTCATGGAAAACTGTATCTGCCGGTTTATATACTGATTGACTAATTGATTATCTTCAGAAATTTTTGAAAGACGTGGCATAAAATCAATACCCATTGCACTGAGAATTACGCCCGTATATAAATTAGATATAGTCCAACTTGCCTGATAAATTCCTACCGCATCTAATGAATAATGACTGCTCAGATAACTTCGCGAAAGCAATGTCATTATAGTAGATATTACTCCTGCCACAGTAAAGCCAAATCCTAAAGCAAGAAGTCGATGCAACTGCTCCTTGTATTCAGCGTTGGACGGGCGGAAAATCTTTATCTTTAGTTTGTTGACATAAAAAACAGTTGATGCAGCCAAAGCAATTGTTACAACAGAAAGGGCTAATGCAATATAATCAACACCACCAAAGTATATAATTATTATGGTACCAAACGACCCTATTACCGCACCAACAATCTGACTTATAGCGAGATAGCGCAGTGCATGAATACCATTTAAAACCGCATAACCACCTTTGGCTATACCGTTGAGCACAACTGTTATCGATAAGAAACGTATGCCAAGAGAATAGTCGGGAGTACTGAAAAGATAGTTGCTGATAGGCGTTGACAGAAAAAATACTGCAATACCAAACAGAACCGAAAAAAACAATATTGTGAAAAAAAAGGTAAATATACATTTTCCTATGGCCTCCTTATTGTCTGAGTTCTTAGCAATCTCTCTGACCCCGCCCTGATCTAATCCAAATACCGAAAAAGATGAAAGCATCGTTATGAAAGTTTGCATCAAACTCCAAATGCCAAAGCCGGAAGGACCTATCATCAACGCGATAGCCTTGTTTCTGACAAGACCAAAACCCATATTGAAGACCTGCACGAAAGCAACCAAACCAGAAGATTTGGCCATATCCTTATAACAGTTTTCCGACATTACTATTGTTACATGCGTTTCCAAAAAGCCATATATCAAAAAAACATCATAGTTTGGCTACAACTTAAACCCCAATCTCTAATATGAATTGCAAACTTAGAGATTGGGGTTAAAAATATTTCCGATATAACGCCCCGGGTCTTTCAAAGAAATCTGCTTTGCGGGAACTCCGGCCACCGTAGCCTCTGCATTTACATCCTTAACGACTACTGCCCCTGCTCCTATTGTGGCGCGTTTACCTATCCTTACATTTTCAACGATACTAACTCCGGGACCAATATACACCTCATCGTCAATAATAGCAGCTTGACCATCATTTGAGCCAATGGTAGTGAATTGGCTGATGTTAACATTGTTACCTACGACTGCCGTTGGGTTTATTACTATGCCGCAATTGTGTCCTATGAAGAAACCGTATCCGATTTTCGTTTCCGAGGGAATAAAGATGCCATATTTGTTTGAATAATGCCTTTGCATGATTTTAAATGGGATCTTAAACATTCCATCATAGGATGATAATCTGAGCCAAAAATTATATACGAAACAAGAGTTTTTGATATAAAGTTTCAACAGAGATTTAATAGAAATCATTCCACCCAAATATCTATAGGCGTCGCTTTTTATCAACACGAAACAATCCCTATAAGACTCCGGTATAGGAATTGATACATTTTCAATATTTTTTATCTGCATTTAAATATATCGTCAATGAATATATTATTATAATATCACCTCATCAACGAGTTTCATTCTGATGTTTATTGTAGTCTATAAACCTGTATATTATCATCCGCTTCCCTTTCTTCACTTCATCCTCTTCCTCCCACCGCTTGACGATTTCCTGTGCCCGCAGGCGATAGCGGTCTTGGCGTGTGCAGCCGTAGAGGGTAGTGAGGAGGAGGGCGGCAGCCTGCTCTGCCTTGATGCCGCTTAGCACATCGTCTGCCTTGCGGAGCAGCGTCTCGGCTTCTTCCTTGCGGTCGAGAACGAGGGTGGCAGGGAGCAGGAGGGAGTAGTGCTTGCAGCGGAGCACGGGGGTGGGCATTTCGAGATTGCCCAAGAGGTTGAGTATTTCCTGCGCAGCCTTGCGGTCGGCGGCTGTCACTCCCCCGGCGGAATGGTAGCGAATGACGGCTTCGTGCATTTCCCTGAAGAGGCGGTCGTTGTTGAGTTTGGTATATACGTGGTTGCCGCTTTCGTTCAATGCCACCACCTCATACTGCCCTTGTTTCACCTGAAGCAGTGGCACCCAGAGCCAGTCTTCCACACACACCATGACATTCTTCTGCCCCGCACCGGGCTGTATCATCACCGTTGCTTCCGTACCCATGAACTGCCCCTCGGTAATTCGCACCCTGTCGCCTTTCATCAGTTTGTCGGGTTCGGGGATATACACCGGCAACACATCGCCGTAGGCACGCGCCACCCAGCGCAGGTTCTCCATCGCCCGCTCTGTGAGGTAGGGATAGTATTGCCTATTTCCCTCGCGCACCCGTGGCAGGAAGTTGTATCGATGCAGCGCACCGCATTTCATCTTGTATATCTCGGCTTCTGAAGCGTGCACGAAAACATAATTGAACAGCAACGGTCGGGAGGTTTTCGTCATTTTCCCCCTGACGCTTTTCGCCTCGGTATATGACGGGGCGAAGTATTCGAATGCTTCCTCGCCGCTTTTCTCCCGCCTCTCGAGTTCCGCCTGAAGTCCTGCCGATGGCGAACTGCGATGCCCGTAAGGGAGCGTAAGTACGTACCACCTCACCACATCGCTGCCTCCGGAAACCGTGTCGGTCTTTGCTTCTTTACACATCTCGGCCATGCCAACAGATGTTACAATTCGCTGGCTATCTGAACTTTACAAATGGGAAAGAGTGTATTCCCAAAAAAAATATCACTCTCTCATACATACATTTATTGTCTATAATCCTTATTTTTAAGGTTGACTTTAAATTCTGTATCACGCAAGCCGGCAATTACAGGAGCACCGACTATGCCTGCAAAGTTACAAATAATTTCCGAATAGCGTTGCTTTTTCAAGATAATTTCCACTTACGCAATCTTTTTTTAACCCCAATCGACCATTAGACCGCATACTGATTATGTTCGATTGTCGAGAAGATTGTCCGGCATATTATCGAAGGCGTAGCGGGCTACGTCAAGATAATATGGCTGATAAGATGCCGGCAAGCGGACGAAAGCAGTTGTGGAACGATACAATTAAAAGAATATAGGTAATTAAGTGTTCTAATGACTGATTGGGGTTTAAAAACGAGGCTGCCGAATACCGGTTGCTCAATTCTGCTGCAAAAGCATATCCGTGACTTGCACAGAGTATATGTTTCATTAAGTAAAATCGGCGAAATTGCAGCGTAAATTCGCCGATTTTACCGACCAATTTCGCCGATTTTGCTCTACATTATATATCCAATCACACAGCAATATATATACAACCGCACGGCAACAGGCACTCAAACACGAGACGATATGCAATCCGAATTATTCGTTTTGCATAATTTTATTTGCATAATCAACGTAATTTCACTATCTTTGCAGAAATAAAACATGTAGAGATATGCAGATAAATCCGTTTATACTTGGCAATAGGATACCCGAGAAATACTTCTGTGACAGAGAAGAAGAGAGCATGATGCTCGTGAGAAGCATCATGAATCAGGAGAACGTTGTGCTCGTTTCTCCACGCAGAGTTGGGAAGACCGGACTCATGAACCACTGTTTCAATATGCCGGAAGTGTTCAACAACCACATCGTAATGTATGTAGATATATTGCACACCACCACCTTGAAGGAGTTTATACAAGAGATAGGCAATGCCGTATTCAGGAATGTTGCACGCCGCAACGACAGGATGATGAAGATGTTCGCCGCCACGGTGCGCTCGCTGCAGGCAAGCTTCGGTTACGACCCGGTGAACAACGTTCCCACCTTCGACATCAAACTGGGGCATATTGCACAGCCGGAATACTCCCTTGACGAGATCTTCGAATATATAGAAAAGGCAGAAAAGAGGTGCGTGATAGCGATTGACGAGTTCCAGCAAATAGTGAACTACCCCGAGAAAAACATCGAGGCGATACTACGCGGCAGAATACAGAGACTGTCGAATGTGAATTTCATTTATTCCGGTTCGGAAAGAAGACTGATGACGGAGATGTTCTTCTCAGACAAACGCCCGTTCTTCCAAAGTGCCACGATGCTGCATCTGGGTGTTATAGAACTGCCGAAATATGCCGACTTCGCCCGTAAACATTTCGAAGAGGCAGGTAAAAGCATAGAACAAGCTGCCATAGAGTATGCCTATCAGCGTTACGACGGCATCACGCTTTATCTGCAACGCATGATGCACGACGCCTTTTCGATGACTAAAGAGGGTGAAACATTCACCAAGGAGAACATGAAGTGGCAGTCAAAGGCATACGTAAGGCAGCAGGAGACACGCCTAAAGGAAATGCTGTCGCACATCAGCGAGCAGCAAAAAGAGTTGCTCTATGCTATCTGCGAAGACGGAATAGCGGAGCGGATAACGTCGGGAGAATTCGTAAGGAGGCATAACCTGAAGTCGGCGAGTGCTGTGCAGGCAGCATTAAAGAAACTTCTCGAATACGACGTCGTCACGCAGAATGGAAAGCAGTTTAGCATCTCCGACCCTCTGCTCCGGATTTGGCTTCGGGAGCGGAACAGCGACGTGTGACCGCTCCTCACCCCGCCTTTTAGAAAATATAACACTTTTATTCTCGGGGAAAGGGATTTGTTACGCTTTTTTTTCCTAACTTTGCAGCCAAAGTAGCATCAATTTTTAATAATATAAAAAGACAAGTTATGGCATTTTTAACAAACGAGAAACTCACAATCGTCGGCGCAGCCGGAATGATTGGTTCAAACATGGTTCAGACCGCATTGATGATGGGTCTGACAAACGACATCTGTCTTTATGACGTGTTCTCACCGGAGGGCGTGGCAGAGGAAATGCGCCAAAGCGGTTTCGGCAACGTGAAAATCACTGCTACCACAGACGTGGCAGAGGCTTTCAAGGATGCCAAATACATCATTTCTTCGGGTGGAGCACCGCGCAAGGCCGGCATGACACGCGAAGACCTGCTGGCAGGCAACTGCAAGATAGCAGAGGAGTTGGGTCAGAACATCAAGAAATACTGCCCCGACGTTAAGCACGTGGTGATTATATTCAACCCGGCAGACCTCACAGGTCTTGTGACTCTGCTCTACTCCGGACTGAAACCGGGGCAGGTTACAACACTCGCCGGTCTCGACACGACACGTCTGCAGAGCGCGCTTGCAAAGAAATTCAACGTTATGCAGGATGACATCACGGGCTGCGCAACATACGGCGGACACGGCGAACAGATGGCAGTGTTCGGCAGCCACGTTGAGATTGCGGGCAGGAAGCTGACCGACATCATCGGCACCGACGAGTTCCCCGAGGCAGAGTGGGAGCAGATGAAGACCGATGTGACCAAGGGCGGCGCAAAGATTATCGAGCTCCGCGGTCGCAGTTCGTTCCAGAGCCCCTCTTATCTCTCGGTAGAGATGATACGCGCGGCAATGGGTGGCGAGCCGTTCCGTTTCCCCGTAGGCACTTATGTCAAGACCGACAAGTATGACAATATCATGATGGCGATGAAGACCACCATGACGAAGGATGGTGCGAAGTATGAGGTTCCGCAGGGCACTCCGGAGGAGAACGCAAAACTTGACGCAAGCTACGAGCACCTCTGCAAGATGCGCGACGAGCTTGTTACGCTCAACATCGTTCCGCCGGTGAGTGAGTGGAGCAAGATTAACCCGAACTTGTAATACTATATACATTATATAAATAAGAGGGGCGTGCCATAATAACTCATGGCACGCCCCCGCTGTTTGTGCGGCATCTACTATTCTAACAGTCCGGCAATAAGTTTCACGAAGTCGGTAACATCCCCCTCAACGCCGGCTTTCTCCAAGGCTTGCATATAAGAACTTCGCCTTTCCACAGGAATAACCGTCCAAGAATAGCCTCCGGTTGAAAGCATTGTGTTCATCACGAAGCGACTCATTCTGCCATTACCATCATTATATGGATGTATAAATCCGAATAGGAAATGTCCTAAAATGGCTCTCACAGCAGGATGTTTTTCTTCTCTGAGCAGACGGAAATATTCCGGCATGGCATCACGCACCGCCTCATAGTTCATAGGAGTATGACGCGACCCTCTGATATAGACTGCACGGTTACGATATCCCACAATGGCTGACGGCTTATACAGACCGGCAGTCACCATTGGTTGCCACATCTCAAAATACCAATTGCCGTGGTCGTCTTCTACTGCCGTTCCGGCATCCTTACCCTTCAAAATCCTGCCTATTGTCTCCTTTACTGTTTGAAAAGACTGATAATATCCCCTTGCTATGAGAGCGTTGTAAGCATCCCTATCGTCATTCATCGGATGCCAATTTCCGCTTTTCACTTTCTCTATAAGTTCGTCAGACACTCTGTATCCCTCTATTGAAAGAGAATGATAGGCATCTTCTATATATTTGTCATCCAACTGTTTGAAGAATTTATCAATATCTTTTGGCACGTCATTGGGGACAGGAAAATTATCTATAACCACCTGGCGCATATTACTCCACATAAGCGACAAACGTGCAACGTGGGGCGAGATTGGTATCGGAGAGATATCCTCCACCTTGTCTTCGAATGGGTCTTCCTCACGTATGTCGTAGCCCAAACGCCTCATCTTCTCCAAAATATTGTCAGCAATCTTGTCTCTGCGGATATTACGGAAAGCACCGGCCATACGACCTGCGCGTGTGCTTGCTCCCTCATCGGCAAGGATGCCGTAAATATCTGTTTCGTCTTTCACCATTTGCAGGCAAGTCCTTGCAGAAATCGAGTTCTGATAAAAATATGCGGGGGAGGCAAATACAAGAGCCTCAGTGAGGGAATACATACGCACACCATATTCGGGATGAATGTATGAAGAGGAAGGCAACTTAGCTTTCAGACTGAACAGACTTGTGCCATATAGCAACGGCGTGGCATTATTGCTACCCTTGGGGGTGCGGATAATGGTCTGTACAGGTACGATTGTGTTCCCCGAATGGAGATCAAGCGACTGCTCTGCCGTAAGGCTCCAACCGTCACCAAAGCGTGAAGTGCAGTACTTGGAAATGAAAGTCCAGTAGGAGGTGTACCAGTCGGTGGTATCTCCTTCCATACCCGGTCGGGAGGCAATATACCACCCCTTTACCACCTCTTTCAGCCAACCCTCACCCAACAGGCGTTTCATATGCACCCTGCTTAGTTGCTCAGTGCCGTGGAGAACCACAAAATTATCTGTATCTTGAAGTTTTTTCAGTTGCTCCAATGACTCTGCCAATCTCTCTGCTACCGTTGCCATACCTTATTGTTTTTTATCACACGCTGTCTTTTTATGTGGAGTTACACGTATTTATCTTCCGTTGAATTACACGTATTTTATTGTCGTGGAATTACACGTATTTTGTTGCAAAGATAATTAAAAACTGCTGAAAAACAAGCAGGAAGTCAAGAAAACCTTGACTTCCCACTCATTTTTAACCTGTCGGCAGGCATGAAAAACGGACTAATCGGACTAATCAGGCTAATCGGAGGGCTAATCGAACCAATCTTGCCAATCCCGTTCAACGCCTCCTTACCTACTGTTCTGCCCTCGAGAGTTTCAGTTGGAACACTTCCGAATTGGTTTTGCTTTTCCTCGTCATGATGAGGGTTTTGCCGAGGTTTGGCGTCTCTATTTCGTAGTTTCCGTTGAGATCGGTGTAGTAGCCGTTAACCATTGAGAAGGTGGTTCCGCTGACGGCAAAGTCGAACTCGAAGGTTTTGTTGTTCATTGTATATTTTCCGTGGTCCTCACTTTCAAACAGGATTACGATGTTACGCGCCTCCGCAAAGCTGCCCTCAGGCGTCTTTATGAACGAACCGCTCCACTTTGTCCCTTTCAGAGTCTTCGCCGTAACCGGCGTTTCCGCATCATCGCCACCGCAGGCGGCAACGGTAAACATCATGGCAAGAACCATGAGAAGATAGCTTAATTTCTTTTTCATCTTAGATTATTTATTTTGTAACACACCTTTATTAACGCCGTTTTCCGGCATTATCCTATATCGGCGGTGTTAAAAAAACAAAAGCGCAGTGATATTCCTGCCATTATCTGCGCATCCGGGCGGCTATGCGGGTGACAAAGGCGTTAGCAAGCAGGGCGAGGAATATGACGATCCATGCGATGTCTGCCATGCCGATGCAGTCGGAACAGTGAACACCGGAGCCAATCGCGCTGTTCACTGCGAACCATTCCTGCGGCAGGAAATAGTCTATGACCAGCCCGAAGAACATCGCCCCAATCACTATCGACGCTATATAGAGCCACTGTGTGCGCTGCCCGAACTCCTTGCCAATGACAATCATCGAGGCAGAACTTACCGCCGGTCCTGCCATAAGCAGCACCAGTGCAGCACCCGGGGTGAGCCCCTTCATCATCAGCGACACGGCGATGGGGATGCTTTCGGTGGCGCAGACATACATGGGGATTGCCACGGCAAGCACTATGAGCATGTTGAGTATCTTGTAATCGTGTAGCGCGGCAAGCCATTCGTTAGGCACGGCTGCGGTGATGAGTGCGGCGATGAGCAGACCCACGACCAGCCACTTGCCCACATCCTGAAACATTTCCACAAACGAATAGTGCATCGCCGCCTTGAGTTTCTGCCAAAATCCGCCCTTGGCAGTCTCTTCATGGCTGCAGCCGCATCCGCACGAGTCGTGATGCGCCGGCTCTTCGTGGCGGCTCTCTTTGCAGCAACAAGCGTGGGCAGTGCCTCCACAGTGGCTGTGCTCTTGGGGTGTTGGCTGTGCGTCATATCCCTCTTCGTCTTCTCGCGCGAAACGGTTCACCAACCAACCGCCGAGCATGGCTGTGAACAGAGCCGCTATGGGGCGCACAACGGCGAAGAACGGACCCATCAGCGAGTATGTCGCGGCAATGGAGTCAACTCCGGTTTGCGGAGTGGCAATGAGAAAACTCGTGCATGCTCCGTGCGAAGCCCCCTCCCGGCGCAGCCCCACACTTGTGGGCAGCACTCCGCACGAGCACAGAGGGAGCGGTATTCCGATTGCCGCCGCCTTCAGCACACTCTTCATATTGCGCGGTGCAAGGTGTTTCCTGTAGATGTTTTCCGGCACGAACGCGCGCAGCAAGCCGGCAATGAAAAATCCCAGCAGCAGGAATGGTGCCATCTCCGAGAGCATCATCACAAGCGAGTTCCAATAGTTTTCAAAAAAATCAATCATATATTCTGTTCCTTTCTTTATTCCCTCATACAGAGAAAGTTGTGATACTAAAGCGTATTATTGCGCCTGTTTTGTCTGTTTCTCCGGCAAAGGTACGAATAAAAATCTGCAACTTGGTTGCAAAGTCCGGTTCTTTCTGCGATTATGTCATAAGCGAGAAATGCCGGTACGAAAACAAATAGGGGCATGCCTTTTACGGCACACCCCTATCTGATGTGATGTCTTGAATTGTTTCAAAGTTTGGCGAACTCCTCCCTAATCTTTGCTGCAATCTCCCGGAACTCTTCCTCTGAGAGCGACAGTTTCTCCTTGCGGAAGTCAACGTCTGCCTCGCTCTGCATCGGGATGAGGTGGATATGGGCGTGGGGGACTTCAAGTCCGAGCACCACCTGCGCCACCTTACGGCACGGGAAAGCAGCCTTGAGAGCCACCGCAACATGCTTTGCGAACACCTGCAACTCGGCAAGGTCGTCGTCGGCAAGGTCGAAAATGTAGTCAACCTCCTTGCGTGGTATCACCAAAGTGTGCCCCTTTGCCAGCGGACTGATGTCGAGGAAAGCATAGAATTTCTCGCTTTCGGCACACATATACGACGGTATTTCGCCCGCTGCAATCTTACTGAATATAGACATTTCTCAATTTTAACGTTATGCGTTTTACACAAATCCAAACCTGTAATACGCCCACTTACGCTTACATTATATATATACACGATATATACACACGCGCGCGCACGAGGGCTAAATGGAGATGTTGTCGATGCGCAGTTTTATCTTTCCGCTTGGTATTGCCACCTCCACTTCGTCGCCAACCTTATGGTTGAGCAGCCCCTGTGCTATCGGCGTAGTGATTGAAATCTTGCCCTCGCGCAGGTTAGCCTCGCTCTCACTGACTATTGTGTAGGTCATCTTTGCCATGTTTGCCATGTTCGTCATTTCCACTTTCGACATTATCTGCACAGCGTCTGCGCTCAGTCTTGAGGTATCGACGATTTTTGCCTCTGCCAGTTGGCGTTTCATTTGGTTTATCTTACTTTCGAGTTTTGCCTGCACCTCCTTTGCCGCATCATACTCGGAGTTCTCACTGAGGTCGCCCTTGTCGCGCGCCTCGGCTATTGCTGCAGAAGCCTTTGGTCTCTCCACGGCTTCGAGCCTTTGCAGTTCGGCCACGAGATTGTCGTAGCCTTCTTGTGACATATATGCCATAATTTTTTCCTTTATATTGTTTGTTTTATTCTTATTCTGTGTTTCCTCGCCTCCCGTTCCTGCCTGCCTCCAAGCCGTTATGGGAATAACAAAAAAAGTATTCCGGCATGCTCATCACTACACCGGAACGTATATTATCAAAATCTGACTGCTCTTCTCTGCAAACTGTGCTGCGATGGGGTTAGCAAACTCCTTGCTCCCTGTCGGCACTTGCTTTGTCATTTTGTATTCTTCGCCGCAAAGATAGTACTTTATTTCATAACAAGCAAATTTTTTCCTTTTTTTAATCTTTTCCTTGTCTGTATCGTTATAAATGCTTATATTTGCAGGCAGAAATTCTCATGGGGCATTAGCTCATCAGGCTAGAGCGTTTGACTGGCAGTCAAAAGGTGGCAGGTTCGAGTCCTGTATGCTCCACAGTGCGAGCCGATGTCTTTCCCAACAAGAGATTAAGATACTGCTTAAAGATTAGATATTCTCCTTGAATAAATCACCTTTTTCAAGTCTTTCAACAAGCCGTTGTCCAATCGGTTTCACCTCATCGATAATTTCAGAGCAGCGTTTTCGCGACAATTACTTTCAGCGATTTAACTTCTCTCATCTGTTCCCCTCACCCTACTTTTATTCTTGTTAATTCTCACCATCTCATCAAGACTTGAATATTTCGGTTTGCCGATGAGTTGCATCATGTCTTCGGCATAGCCAAGTGCGCGCGCCACCTTTACGAAGCCGGCAAGCGAAATCTCACCGGTATGCTCAAACCTCTGTATCGTTGACAGTGGAACACCGCTCGTTTCGGAAAGCGACTTCTGAGACATATTCTTTTCCAACCGCCTTGACCTACAATTTTCCGACAGCCTCCTGAGAATATCTTCTGTTGATATAGGTTCAAATATATACATACGTAACAACTACAATATTGGTTGTTATATTTGATTTTTCCATTTAACAACTAATATATTGATTGTTGCAAATATGGCAATATTATCTTGTTCCTGCAAGATTTTCGCAGTTTTTTTGTTGGTTTCTATTGCCATTTAAATACAAATCGGTCATCATACCACGATTGCATGATGACCGATTGGAGTTATAGGAAACATCAATGGGGATGTAGCCTCGATGTCTTATACTATATGAGAGTGGAAATCACATAGACCCAGTGGGCGCATACGGCGGCAGCCAAGCCTCCTATGGTGTGCGAGATGATGGCTTTCGACGTGAGTTCGCGGTAGCCCAGCGAGTCGAGCATTGCGGTGTGGGTGCTGAGAAAACCGCTCCAGCACATACCGATTGCGGTGCATACGGCAACAGCATTACCGTCTATCCAGCCCTGAGCAGCGAAGTTGGGAATAAGGCTGAGAGCCGCTCCCACAGCTCCGAGGGCAGTAATAGGAAAGGCAATCTGGTGCGGGTCGGTGAACCCAAAGAGCACATTGAACACCACGTCAATCTTTCCTGCAAGCATCGGCAGGGTCTGTGTTCCCTCGTATGCTGCCCCGGTGTATGTGCCGTCGGCACTCGGACCGAACGTCAGAATCATCACTATCGTGGAAATGATAAGCACACCGGGGATGATTGCAAGACCGATGTCAACACCCGAGCGACCGCCATCGAGCAGCGAGTTGAGTATGCGCACAAAAAGCGAAGTGGGCTGTTCGTGCTCCACGGTCTTCACTATCGTGTCCTGAGCCACTTCTCCCGTGGCAGCGTCGGCATTCTCCTCGGCGTATTTCGGATATTCTTTCAGCACGAAATGCTGCATCAGGCGCGTCGATACGATACAACCGATGAAGGCTCCGAAAAGCCCGATGAACGGCTCCACGCCATAGCCCTGCCCAACCATGAATATCACCACGATGAGTCCCATGCCGAATGCTGTGCCGAAATTGGTGAGCGAAATGAACTGGTATTTCTTGAAATAGCCGCTAAATCGCTTGTCGCGCGAGAGTGTGATGATAGCAGGGTTGTCGGAGAGAAAGGTCATCACCGCGCCCAGCGAGGCAACTCCCGGCAGATTGAATAGCGGGCGCATCATCGGGCGGAGCAGTTTCTCCAACATCGCAACGACGCCAAACTCCATGAATATCTTGCCCACCGCACCTGTAAGCACGCATATCGCCATGAGGTAGAAGCAGGTGTTGAGCAACAGGTCGTGGGCGGTCTTCATGATAGTGTTCATCATCTGCGAAACGCCCATTATCGAACCGATATAGCAGAATATTCCCACCACTATGGCAAGGCATACCAAGCCCGGGGGAATGAAACGACCAATCTTTTTTGCAGTAGTTTTCATTTAAAGTATTTTACCGGTGTTTTTATTCTGGCGCAAAGGTAAGAAGAAGATTTGTAATACGCACATTTTTACGCTGAAAAGTGAAATCTAATCTTCTGCAACACAAAATATTTTATGGAGAGAGTGGCAATAATGATAAAAATGGCGGGATATTTGATTTATTAAAAATTATTTCGTACGTTTGCAAACGTATTACTAACAAACATATATCATGGAACAGACCATAAACGAGAAGATAAGTGCGCTGCGCGAACTGATGCGGCGTGAGGGCATCGGAGCTTTCATATTCCCAAGCACCGACCCGCACAACAGTGAGTATGTTGCCGACCACTGGAAAGGTCGCGAATGGATAACGGGCTTCCACGGTTCGGCAGGTACGGCGGTGGTGACGATGGATGCGGCCGCATTATGGACCGACAGCCGATATTTCATTGCTGCGGCAGAGCAGCTCAAGGGCACGGAATTTGTGCTCATGAAAGAGCGAATTGCCGGTACGCCGACAATAACAGAGTGGATTGGAGAAATGCTTTCGAGGCGAAGCGAAGAAAGAACGCTCAACGCTCAACGCTCAACCGAAGTGGCCATAGACGGCTCGATAGCCTCAGAGACAACTGTAGAGCAACTGAAAGCCGACCTTCGCAAAGAGGGCGGGCTGACACTGCGCACCAACATCGACCCGCTGCGCACGATATGGACCGACCGTCCGCCGCTGCCGACAGCTCCGATAGAAATCCATCCTATGAAGTATGCGGGGAAGTCTGCTCGTGACAAGATTACGGAGATACGCGCCGCGCTGCGCCGGGAACATGCCGACGGTATGCTTGTGGCGGCTCTCGACGACATCGCATGGACTCTTAACCTGCGCGGGAACGACGTGCATTGCAATCCTGTGTTCGTTGCCTACCTGCTGATAGACTCAAAAAAAGCCACATTGTTCACCGACAGGCGCAAATTGTCTGATGCCGTGGAGGAATATCTTGGCGCAGAGGGGGTGACGGTTGATGACTATGAGAATACCGGGCAGGCTCTGAAAGACTACTTTGAGTATAACATTCTGATTTCGCCCGACGAAGTAAACCATACATTATATAGTAAGGTGGAGCGGGACATAGTGCGCCGTGCATCGCCAATCCCTTATCTGAAAGCGATAAAGAACGAGGCAGAGATAGAGGGTTTCAGGCAGGCGATGATAAGAGACGGAGTGGCAATGGTGAAGTTCCTGCACTGGCTGAAGCCTGCTGTCAAGAATGGCGGACAGACGGAAAGGAGCGTCTCGGAACGCCTGACATCGCTGCGTGCAGAGCAGCCTCTGTTCCGTGGCATCTCGTTCGACACAATCGCAGGCTATGAAGCACATGGCGCGATAGTGCACTATGAAGCGACGGAAGCCACCGACTCGCCATTGAAAGCCGAAGGACTGCTGCTGATAGACAGCGGAGCGCAATATCAAGACGGTACGACAGACATCACACGCACCGTGGCACTCGGCACCGTCGGCGAAGAACAACGACATATCTATACACTTGTGCTGAAAGGGCACATTCAACTTGCGATGCTGTGCTTCCCCGATGGCGCAAGCGGAACGCAACTTGATGTGCTGGCAAGAAAGGATATGTGGGCAGAGGGTCTGAACTTCCTGCACGGAACCGGGCACGGCGTGGGTTCTTATCTCTGCGTACATGAAGGACCGCAACAGATAAGAATGGAATATCGCCCGGCAGGATTTCATGCCGGGATGACCGTTACCAACGAACCGGGTATATATCTTGAGGGGCGTTTCGGGGTGCGTATAGAAAATCTTATGATTGCCGCTCCATATAAAGCCACACCTTTCGGCAACTTCCTGCGTTTCGAAACTCTCACACTATGTCCCATAGACACTGCTCCGATTGACGTAACTATGCTTACCGACAAGGAAAAAGAATGGCTCAACAACTACCATGCCACGGTGTTCACAGTACTTTCTCCACACCTCGACGGCGGCGACCTCGAATGGCTACGCGAAGCAACACAACCGCTTTAACCGAAAAATTTGAAATTTATATTTGCAACAAAAAGGGGATGGCTCTAACCGGCTATCCCCGCAAAAGAACCGAAAATGAACAATTTATTTAGTGTATTACGATATAAGGGAGATACATCTTGAAGAAACCCAAATGACTCTTGATGAAGTTACAATATCTGCGCGTCGCTCTCCTTTAAAATTCGACAAAGGCAATTATTTGGCAGCCGTGGCAGGTACTTCTCTTGCAAAACTCTCTTCTGCAAATGATGTCCTTAAAAGACTCCCTTTGTTGTCTGGTGATAATGGCTCGTTTTCCGTTAGAGGACGTGGACAAGCCATTATATTCATCAACCGAAGAGAAGTGAGAGATCCTTCCGAAATACAGAATATAGATGCTTCGCAAATAGAGTCTGTCAAAATCATCACAGACCCGGGAGTGACCTATCCCATAGGAACGAAAGCTGTCATTGAACTGACGGTAAAACGATGGTATAAAGATCATCTTGGAATAACCTTTGAATCTGAGATTTATCAACGTCAAAGACTATCCCAATACTATACTTTACGCACAAATTACTCAAAGAAAAGACTATCCTTGATCACTCTCCTAAGAGTGGCAAACCCCAAGTTTGACCCTGAGACAGATATAGAATATACAGTGTCCGGACCGGAGGGGGAGTTATCTTACAATGTTACAGGAAAATCCAGACAGAATAATTTGAGATACTCGTTTGACACAGGTTTAAACTACGATATTAACGATATGCAATCTTTGGGATTTTATATGAGTGACTCCATGAGTCCAAGACAGACGTCTTACTATGACAATACATACAGAAAGGACAATGTAGAGATAGGTTCTCATTCTTCAAAAAACAAATCGGAAAATCATGGAGTAAACGGAACTTTTTATTATATTGGGAAAATAGCAGGAATAAACATAAACTTCCAGAACTATCTCTATCATTCATTGAATAAAGGGCATCAGTCACTTTTCCTTGACAATGACAATTATTTCAACATGGACAGCGAGAACAAATCCTTTCTTTACGACTCCAAATTGGAATTGGGAAGTAAAGGACCTTGGGGAGGGGACATGTTATATGGCATTCAATGGACTTACACGAGGAGAAAAGACATTTCCGATGTTCTAGAAGGGAATGTGAACAACAGCAACAGTCTGACCGTGCAGAATCATTTTTTGGGAACTAAGACATATAAATACTTTCAAATTAACATTTATTGTTACACAAACAATATACTGATTGGACCGATTTGACTGATTAGCCCGATTAGCCTGATAGCCCAATCAAAAAAAGAGAGAACTCCCCGGACATCTCCGGA
>JAQYET010000040.1 GCA_028723525.1 Prevotellaceae bacterium | reverse complement strand
GTGAACTTCTTGTTTCCCAATCCTAAGCTGCGGAAGATGTAGAGCTGTCCTTTAGTTGTGCCATCGTCAGATATATAATAGGTGGCATTGCCGAAATTGGATGTGTTGATTTCCTTGATGGAGACAATCTTGCCCTTGACGTAGACCTCAGCCGAGTTGGCACCGGTCTCGAGGCCTTTAATCATCTTGATGGCACCGGCCACGTTGTATGGATCTTCCAGTGTTCCTGTTCCCTTGGGGTCGGTTGGAGCGACAACCTCGCCACCATCATTGTCCTCTGGGTAATCGTAGGGTGCGGGAACGTCCTCACAGCTGGTAAGGCTCAGTGCCGCAATGGCCAGCGAAAGGAATGAATAAAATAGCTTTTTCATCATTATTTCTTTTATTGATAGTTGTTCTTTTGGGGTTTGGTTCTTGGCTTTCAGTCAAGAGTGTCATTAGTTTCCGAATCTCCGACAGTAGGCTTAGCCTATTTGGTCGGCTTGATGTCGTTGGCCGAGCGCAGCAGGATTTGCCAGGTGTCACGGTATCTGGTAAAGATGCCTGTGATGTCTACGGTGCCTGTTGGCATGGGCTGGTTGGCAAAGTCGGCGAAAGTGCTGGTGCGTATCACCATCTTCGAACTGCTGATGCCTGTCAGGGTGCGGTTCACTGCATTGGCTATCAGGGTGGCACTGCCGTCATTGGGTGCGAAGACGGCCTTGCCGTTAGCCTCTTTTAGTCTTACGTTTTTCAGGGTCATGAGCTTTCCACAGTGCTCTGCCATGTATTGTCCATCGCTTATCTTGCTGACATCGAACACCGTAGGCTCTATCTTACCTGGTTGAACGGAGCCAATAAGCTTGTAATGGCGTTCCCAAACATAGCGGTTTAGGCGACCTACCTGCAGTTGTCCTGTTTTCTTGTTAGTGTATACGCCACCTATTTGTTCTTGGTTGCCATAGCCACCTATCTTTAATCCCTTTAGTGAGATGAGCACTTCCTGGCCCACGGGCAGGTAACCGTACAGGGCACCTTGTGCCACGGAAATGATGATGGCCCCCGTCTCATCCTGCAAGGCAAACTGGTTGTAGAGGTTTCCTTCGATGTCGTTGCCTGTCACCCAACCTTTGATTTGCACGTCTTCTGTTATCTCTTCCATGCCGTTCGAGGCAATCGTGCCGTTGTACTTGGCTTTCAACTGTTTGATGGTGAGTACGTTGGTTTCCGTGAGTTGCTTGTTTCCGTAGGGCGGTTCATTTAGGTCGGGAGCGTCATAGTCGTCACCCATGCACGAAGCCAAGAGGGTGCAAGCCAGTACCATGATGATATGTTTGAGCTCTTTCATGTCTTTGTCGTTATGTTAGAATCTGTATGAAATCTGGAACATGCCGTTGGTTCCGTAAGCGTAATATTTCTTGGGATTGTGTGGGAACTTGTAAGTTCTTATCACGTCATCTCCTCTTTCGGTTTTGTAGTAGCTTGACCGGCTTTGCTCGTAGCCGCCTGTGACGATGCGTCGGTTGTTCAAGATGTTGGTCACCATGAGGTTGAAGTTCAGCTGTCCCTTCTTCAGGCGGAAGCTCTTGCCGATGCTGCCGTCCAACATGAAACCACCATTGCCTTTCGCTTGTTCCGGCACAAGGTTGTTACCTTCGTTGTCTGCGCTTTTTCTCAGGCGTAGTATGTTCTCATATCGGGAGCTTGGTGAGTAGGACAGGTAGATGCGGTCGTAGTAGTTTCCATTCAAATCGACGTACCATCCGTTCTGATGATAGCTCAGTCCGATGCTCGCGGCGGTCAATGGTGTTCCTGCTTCGCGCATGTTCTTATTCAATACGATGTCGTCGGTATAGGTTGCCCGCGTTGAGTTGAGGTAGCGTACCTTGGCATTATTGATGTTCTTGGCCTCGCTCCAGGTGCCGATGGTCTTCAGGTCTAGGTAGGATGCCAGTTTGAACCGTGCACCCAACTCTACGCCGTATGCCTCTTTCTCGATACCTGTCATGGAAACGTACGAGAACGAGTTGATGTCATCGAAGTAGAAATTCTGCCATTCGGTGACGTGATTCATCCTGTTGTAGTAGGCGTTCACGTTGGCATGCACCCAAGCGTTTTGATACTGATAGCCCAATTCGCTGCTGAAGATGCGCTCGTTCTTCAAGTCTTGTACAAAGTCGTTGTTCATTTCGGGCGAAGCGAATGCGGTGCGTGCCACAGGTGCACGCCATTCATATCCTGCCCCAATAGACAGCACGTTGCCCCTGCCGGCGTCTAAGGTGAGTCCGGCTTTGCCGCCACCATCCAAGAATTTGGCCCGTCCGCTCTTGCCGTACGAGTTGTTGGCAAACATGCCGTTGCGCATGTAGCCCTCTCGTTGCATGTCGGTTGCGCCGATTTTTCCAGCCACCATCAAGTGCCAGCGTCCCAATGTGGCCAAATAGTTGGTCCAAGCCTGTGCTTTGTTGACGATGATGTCGTAGTCGTAGCCAAATTTATCACCTTCGCCAACCAGTCGTCCTGCGCGGTCTGCCCCCATGGTGTTCAGGTCATACTGCACTGCATCGCTGCCGGCAGGATAGTTACCCAGTGCGTAAGTGTTGATATTGTGGTAGCTCTTGGCACCCAGCAGGTCTTCTATGGTTTGATAATGTCTGCCCTGGTTGCGTCCCAGCACAAGTCCTAAGTTCCATGTTTGGTCCTTGTTCAACTTCTGAGTGAACGTTGATGCCAGATTCATCACTAAGTTGTCGTTGTGTCGAGCCTGCACGTAATACATGGCATCGGCACCATTCTCGCCAGCCTGTCGGTTGGACCAGTACAGTCGGTCCCAGTTAATTTGCCGGTTAGCCTTCGAGGCTGTCCAGTAGTTGTACGCCTCGTTCCAGTCTAAAAAGGCTGCGTGGCTCCTGTCCCGAGCATCCGGATCTTCGCCCCAAACGTCGTAATAGCTGCTTGGAAAGTTCTTCCAATAGTCGGGCTGTGGGTTCTCTGCGTTGCTGTAGTTCAGTTTGGTGCTCTTGTACATG
>JAQYET010000039.1 GCA_028723525.1 Prevotellaceae bacterium | reverse complement strand
ATTAACTACAAGGAGGACTTCGAGTTAGTGGTGGAGCTGCTGGCTGGAGATAAGCCGTATAAGCTGGGCGATGAAGATTTCAGGATAGACTTTATTGTCATGGCGAGCCGATACACGGTTGGACGCACTGCTGGCGTTTGCGAGCGTTGCTCTGTGGACGGCAACAAGATACGCTGCTTCATGGACTGTCATGGGTTGCCACCGGGTGAGCTGCGTGCGGAAGTCAAGGTGAACACGCCTGACCCTAACTATGCAGACGGCAGTAGGTTGAACGTTGCGATTGCCGAGGGTACGGTGGTGCTGGTAAAGGACAACACACGCTTTGACGGTGCTGTCATTAAAGCGAATATCCCAGTAGCTTTGGTGGATGCCTACCAGTTAGCAAAGGCACATGGATATAAGGGTACGATTGATGAGTACTACGCTACCTTTACGGAGATTGGTCATCTGAAAGAAAACATCAAGGGTACGCTTGATGAAATGACGGAAGCCGAGAAACAGCGGGCTACTGCTGAAACGGAAAGAGTTGCTGCGGAAAAGCAACGGAACAACACGGAAGAAGCACGGAAATCATTTGAAACACAGCGACAGACTGCCGAGGAACAACGTCAACAAGCTGAAAATGATAGGGCTACCGCTGAAAGCAATCGTGCGAGTGCAGAGGTAGAGCGTGCAAATGCTGAACAGCAACGCAACAGCATGGATGAACTATGGAAGGCAGCCGAACAACAGCGCACACAGGCGGAAACACAGCGACAGACAGCCGAGGAAGAGCGTAAGCAAGCAGAAGAGGATAGACAGAAAAACCGTGATAGGTTCAATGCTGCGGAAGAAGAGCGCAAGCAAGCCGAAGCTGACAGGCAAAAGAATAGAGATAAATTTAACGCTGCCGAGGATGCACGTGTGGCTGCGGAAAAGCAACGGAACGACACGGAACAAGCACGGAAGAAAGATGAGCAGCAGCGACAGACGAATGAAGATGCACGCCAAAAGGCGGAGAATGAGCGTGCCACTGCCGAGAGGAAACGGGAGACTGATACGCAAGCTGCCATAAAGAGGGTGAACGAGCGCATGAAGACGCTGCGTGACGGCAATGACGGAAAGAGTGCGTACGACATTTGGAAAGCGCAAGGAAACAGTGGCACGGAAGCTGACTTTGTTAGCTCGCTTGGCAATGCCATGAAGATAGTAACGCACGAGGAAACGGAAACGGCTGTGACGCTGCGCCCCTTTGAGGAACATCGTTGGAGGGGTAACCCCAAGACGCTCGACATCACTATGGAAAAGCCACAGCAAGGAGAGTTGGCTGCGGAGTACAGAATGTGCGTGCAGGTGGGTGCGGAAAAGATGCAGAACGTGGCGTTCCCAGCGAACTGTTATTTTGTACTGACACCGCTTTTTGGACCAAACACTTATTATGAAATCTCTATGGTGTACGACAATGATACGGACATGTATCATGCTGTGTTTGGTGAATATAATGCGAAAGGATAGACGATGAGCGAGTTCAGAAGAAGATGCCTGCTGCATGCCATGAAGTATGGCAAGGGTGATATGGTGATAGAGGTGAGCAAGCCGACTACGTTTACCATTACGGAGAATGGTGTGGAGAGGGTTGTTGCGCTGTCCACTGGGGTAAACAGGCTGCCGCACCTTGACAAGGTGGACACTTTCAAATTTGCAGATAAAGACGCTTTGCTGTCTTTTGACGGAGGCGGACTGGAAATTTTGAATTGCGTAAATTTATTCGATTCATTCAAAAATGTTACGAGCATAAAGAATGTTGTCATAAAATCTAATATCAACTCGTTTGTTTTTCGTGGATGTGATAAGCTAAAATATATATCAACGATTTATTCGTTAAGTACACACACGTGGACGACTTTTATGTGGTGCAAATCCTTGGAATTTATCCAAGCTGTGGGGTATCAACCAAAAATACATCGGCAAATAGACGTACGTTATTCACCCATTACCAAAGAATGCCTTGATTATATCTATGACCACATTGACAAGGAAGTAGTCAACCGACCAGAGACGTTTAGTGGTATATGGCTTCGTCATGACAGGTATGTGGAATTGGCGACGATAGCGTATCAGAAGAAATGGATGCGCTATGGTGTGCAGCTTTGGGACGCAGATAAAAAAGCAGAAGAAAACAGTGAGTATTGCAACAAGTTGTTTAATGATGGCATTATAAAGCCTTAATATAAAACGAATAGAATATAATGAAACAGTGGAAGAAAAACGGGCAAGCCTATCAAGGTGAGCCAATGGAGATTGACGGAAAACGGGTGTACAACCCCACAGACGAGATGCTGATGCGTGCTGGATATGTGTACGTGGAGGATGTAGAAGAAGAGCTGCAACGGGCAAAGGAGGTGAAGATAGCCGAGATAGCAGCCTACTCTGACAGCGAGGCTGTGAACAGCCTTACCTTTAACGGTATCAAGACATGGCTCACGCCTAACGTGCGTGCCAACTACTTGGTGAGCCTTGATGCGGCAGAATTGTTGGGAGAAACGAATATCACCTTTGTGGTGGAGGGTGTGCAGGCTTCATTGCCTATCAAGCAGGTACGGCTGTTGCTGGCAAAGATACAACGCTATGCAGATGCGTGTTATCTCGTTACCGAGCGGCACAAAATAGCCGTGAAGGCGTTACAGACGGTGGAAGAGGTGGAAAGCTATGACTATACGACTGGCTACCCTGAAAAATTAGCACTATGAGATTGAAAGGCATATTGTGGCGAGCAGGTATAAATGGCTGCGGTGTGTTTGGTCTAAAGCCACCATTCTTCGACAAATTCCAAGCGTGCTGTGAGTTGCACGATGCGATGTATGACTTAGACGGTGACGGTAAAGAAAGGTTCAGAGCAGACAAACGACTGCTCGTGGATATGGTGGAAAGAAGCACTGGCTCGTGGCTCATGGCGTGGTGCTTTGTGTACTATCTGTCGGTAATGATGTTCGGTTGGTTGTTTTTTAATTATAAAAAAAATATATAGGATAAAGTAATGATGACAAGCCGTAAGATAGTTGAAGAGGCAAGTGCCGGAGCGCTAACGCCGATGGCGGCTGCTTTTCTCAACGACGCCCTGCTGACGATGCTGCCATGGCTCATAACGATGCTGGCCGTGATAATGTGCGATCTTGTCGCTGGCTTGCGCAAGAGCATGAAACTGGGCATACACATTTCACCGAGCCGTGCCTTGCGTGCCACCATGAGTAAAATGGTGACGTATGTGGCGTGGGTGCTCGCCGTGTCGATGATAGATTGCGCCGTGGGCCACTCCATGTCGGTGGCCAAATGGGCATGCCTGCTGGTGTGCGCCATAGAGGGTATGAGCATCGTGGGAAACATGCTTAAGCCATACGGCTACGATTTCTCGCTAAAGAGTGGCATATTGCTACTGCTTAGCCACGTGCTTTCAAAGTCGAAAGACGAGCTATCGGACCTTGTGGAGGAAGACCATGTGGAAGCCATCAGGGAACGTGAGCGCAAGAAATGGGGCGATATAAGAAAATGATAATGAGGATTTGAAAATCATGAAATGCGAGTTATAATGAAAGCAAGTAATCAACTGATAGAGAAAATTAAGGAGTTCGAGGGGCTGCGGCTAAGAGCCTATCGAGACTCGGGAGGTAAGCCCACCATCGGTTACGGCCATACGCTGGGCGTGAAGATGGGGCAGCGCATCACGGAGCGGCAGGCCGAGGAAATGCTACGGCAAGACCTATGGGTGGCCGGCAGGTTTGCGAACACAATGAAAGAGATAGACACGCAGGGTAAATATGACGCCGTGGTGAGCTTTATCTTTAATCTTGGTGTGGGCAACTTTAAACGATCGACGCTCTACAGGCGTATCCTGCATCACGCCCCAGACAGGCTCATACAAGCTGAGTTCAGGCGGTGGGTGCATTCGGGTGGCAAGGT
>JAQYET010000038.1 GCA_028723525.1 Prevotellaceae bacterium | reverse complement strand
GTGGCTTGCTGTGTTTCAGGTGAACTACCTTTTTCGCCTCGGCTTTCCCACATCATGTTCTTTGAATGCGCGCCCCACAAACCGATAGAGATGGGGTTTGCCTGCAGTTCAGACCAACCTGTGCCCTGACCACCTTGCATGTTCATACCTGCATAGAGGTAGTAGCGGCTCTTGCCCATGCCTTCTGCATAAGAAGCAGATTTGCGAAGTAACGAACCGTACCAGTTGTAATTGAAGAACAATGAAGCCCCCTTGAACACGTCGTCATTGGCACTTCTCAAACCTTGGTCAAATGTAATGCTTCCATAGTCATTGGTTCCATCATACCAGAGGTTTTCAAAGATGGGATTGAGTGGTTTCATCTTTGCCACCAAAGCTTGATGGAAGGGTATGATCTTGGGCATCACGCTTGAACCTCCACTAAACTCGGAGTTGTAGCCAAGACCGTCAACACCATAATAATAAAGTAAATTTCCAATCTTCTCAGCTCCCACATTTGCCAAGTTAGTCAGAGATTGTTTCCAATCACTACCGAGTCCACCCCAGGGAATACCGGCCACACTCGATACGGCCACACCATTCTTGTGGGCAACGTCCATCAGTGAGCCAGGCACACGGCCTAAAGGAGCTGACCAGTTGCCCCAGTGGTCAACATAAGACCAAATGGAGAACACTTCGGAGTCGAACTTTCCGTCGGGCAATGCGTTTACGCCTGGATCATTCCAAGGCACCCATGCCAGCACTTTACTTTGTGCGCCCACTCCGAATGCAGGATTCACCTGAGTGGCTTTATTTTCAAACCGCGCACGTGGCTTCACACGTGAGATGAAGAAATTGTCATCTTCATTTACAGGCGTTCCGGCCTGCCATGTAGAAGCTGTGTTGGCAAAATCGATTCCGAATTTGCCCCACTCCACATAGCCTTCTTTGAATGTTTGGGCATGGGCATTGCTACCACATATCACCAAACCCACAAGGACCAATCCTAAGTTTAATTTTCTCATAATTAAATTGTTAAATTAGTAATAAGGTTTATTTATTAAATAATGGAGGGTGCATTCAAGGGAACACACCCTCCTTATTATGTTTGCGAAATGGTTATTTCACCGCCATGGGCATTATCTCACCACCAATTTCTCAGTGCGGATCATACTGCCACTCTGGAGTTTCAACACATAAACGCCATTCTTGATGGTTGCACGGCTAACGGTTGTAGGCTTCTGGAGGAAGCTAACTAGTTTGCCGTCAATGGTGTACAACCAAGCTTTGTCCACATTGGTGAACACCATGTTGTCGGCATTCACAACCACTGATGCGTCTTTAGCAAATACCGTGTTTTCAACACCTGTATTCACCTTTTCGTTGTAGATCTGTGCTGCGCTCTCTTCAGCTTCGCCCTTATCGTGCTGCGTGTCAACGAATTGACGCATGTTGTCGGCCGGTGTGCCTTGTATTTCTACATCGAAGTCGATGGTGAAGCCCTTGGCTGTCAAACCTGTCGGAAGGAATGTTCCTGCAAACCAAGCGTCTGAGAACACGATGCGCAAGCGGCTCTTGCCGATGCAAGCATCTGCTGGAATCTGGAAGGTGAATGTGTAACCATTGTCAGATTCAATCTCATTAGAAGAAGCACGCAGATTTCCTACGAAGAAAATACGCTCGCCCAATGGGTCGGTTGTCTGTGAGGACTCTCCTGGCTTGCGCCCACCAGGAACAGGGTCTGGGTGATTGAATGTGCCAGAGCCATCGAGGTCTAACCATCCACCACCGAAGCAATAGCGAAGACCATCGTTTGACAGAATGCCATCTTTTCGCTTATTGTTGTAAGCCTTGAAGGTCATGGTGATGTTGTCACCAGGCGCAACGATCAGCTTATGATCACGTGCATTCTGATATTGAGTACTGTCGCGTGGCGATTGTGTATTGCTATAGTTGATGTCTCTAAATGATGCACCCTTAGTGACAACAGAAGTCAAGAAACGTTGCTCAATAGCTGTTTTATAACCGTCTGCATTAGCATTGATTTTGCTTACACCATAGGTGTCGGTTCCACCTGCTGTTTCTTCAGGCAGCACAGAGGCATCGGCACGCTTGATTTCTACCCACTGGATGGGCGAATAGTTCTTCAGGTCGGTAGAAACAGCCACAACGCCAAGGAAAGGTTGGTCGCCCAATGGAGAAACGATGTTTGGCACGTATGTACCCCACTGTGTGGTGCGGCCTACTTCAAACACCTTACCGTCTTTGCCATTCTTATAAAGAATCTCGAAGTGATCGATGTGAGCTTCATGGTTGAACACCATGCCATATTGTAAACGCTCACCACCTACATGGTCAACGTCCCAATAGAGTTTTGCAGAGAAGCTCTTCTGTGACTCCTCTTTCACTTCAAACTTCAAATCCTTGACATTGGCTGGTGTAACCTTTACGTCATCATTGAGTTCGAGTTTACCAACCAGCACGTTGTAGTCGGGAGTAGAACCTTTCACGCGCAACGCAATGCGCTCGATGATGTTGCCTGTTGAAAGATCACTCAATGAGATGGTCTTTTCTTCCCATTCGGTTCCTTTCGTTTCAGGCACTGCATAGGTCTTCCATATGCCACCGACACGCAGAGCAAGCTCTAAGCCTGTTTGGCCGGCTGCCTTTGTCTTCACGGCAAGCTTTGCAATGGGATTGGTTGAGCCAACGGTCAACTTGGTTTGGTAAAGCACCACGTCGGTGCCTGATGCAGTAGGCTGGCCGGTGAGTTGCAAGCAAGAGCCTCCCATGTAGGAGTCGACGTGGGTGAAGGCAGGAGTGATGTTGGTAGCATAAGTCAGTGTTCCGGGTTCAACTACCAGCCAACGGTAGGTAGGCACCACGTCTTGGTTGGCCATGTTGTACCATGTGCCGGCAGTCTTCTTTCCTTTATAGTTGTAACGCTCACCGTTACCGAGGTTGAAGTGTGTAGCAAATGGCAATGGCTGTTCGATGGTTGAACGCTCGGGAATCCATGTTGCCAAACCGGGGAACGTAACCAAAGCATTCTCGCCTTCCCAATTATGACCTCCATCCGTCACAGCCGGACGATTGAGCGGGTTGCGCCTACCCCCGGAGAATCCACGCTCTAAGAGACGCTGGTAGTTGCTTTGCGCATTGACCGCATCAGAACCAGAGTTGTAGCTCCAGAAACGGCTGTCGGCATGTTCGCCCCAAAGACAAATACCCATTTCCTTGGCATTAGGATCTTGAGTAACGTCATATTCGTATGTATCCCAATTAAAAGTACGTTTTTCACCATTCAGTATCGACCAAGCGCGATCCATTTTCACAATCCACGCACTTTGGTAAACGCCATCAGCGGTGCCCATAGCATCTTTGGCAACCTTTGCCGAGCTGGCGATGCCACTGTCAAAGTCACCAGAGGAATAGTTGAGCATGACATCAAAGATGCGGCCATTAGTCTTATCGCCCAGCAATGAACCTACATTGTAGGTTGTCAAGCTGGAGTTAAGCGTATAAATGGCAGCATGGAAGCTGTCGAAGCCTATTTCCTTTGCCTTTTTGTATAATGCCTGATGGAAGCCCTTGACATCGGGGTATGTATATGTATTGGTTTCCCAGTTGTAGTTGATTCCATCAAAGCCGAAATACATCAAACAGTTGAGCATGGCATTAACATACTTGTAAGTGCCGTCTTGATTTTTCATGGCCAGCATGGCTGCATAGCCGCTACCATCGCTTCCACCTTGATTCCAAGAAGCTGGGGTGAAGAACTGTATACCCGAAAGGATGTCGGTACCATTCTTGTGAGCTGCGTCGGTCCATGCGCCCGGAGCTTGGAAGGATCCGTGGTTCCATGAGCCGAAGAGATTGGTGTAGTTCCACATGGAATACACGTCGTTGGCAAAGTTGGAAGAAGGATAACCGCCGATGCCTCTACCCGAACCAGAAGGTATGTTCATGAAGAGGTTACGATTCTGGTAGGTGTCCGTTACCACACGGTCACTACGGTCCATAATCTTGCGACGGGCTACATGAGAACGCACGAAAGCGATGTCGGACATTTGGATACCTGCAGCCTCAAACTCTTGGGCTGACGGAAATTTTTGACCTGCTTGATCAGCTTTGTAGAACAGATCCAAGAGGGTCTCTGTGCTAAAGCCTGAGAAGTCGTACAATTCTGCACTCGCTGTCGGCGAGTAATTTTGCGCTTGCAAATGACTAGGGGCTACTAAACACAATGCTAAGGCAAGTGCTGAAATAGTAGATCTTTTCATAAATGTTTAAATTGTTGTTGTCAAATGATTAATACAAAATATAATAATGGTCGCCGACACAGTTTGATTGATCGGCAACCATACAATAACATTATTGGAAGTTAGGCACATTCTTGTCCCACCACAGACGGGTTGCGAAGTTGTCGGGACCTCCGAGAGCCGGCAGACCAGTTTTGGAGATGTCTAACAACGAAGCATCGTCAGTGTTTGGGAAATGCAAGCGACGCGGTGTATCGCCATCGAAAAGCAAGCTGCCATCGCTTTCCTCGACATTGAC
>JAQYET010000037.1 GCA_028723525.1 Prevotellaceae bacterium | reverse complement strand
CTTGTTACGATTTACGCTTGTTTTGATTTGCAACACTAAGATAAGTGAAAAATCTGACATGGCAAAATCCTGAGCAACTTTTTGTTGCTCAGGAACTTATAAATAAAGTTAAATCAAAGTGTTGCGGAATTAAGGATAATGATAATTATCACTGCCCTTTTAATGGTGTTCGGTGGAAATTAGTACATTTGCAGACCGATAGATTGGCGCGATGCCGTTAAATCGGAGTGCCGGTTTAAACTTTATATCGTCCGCGGCATCGAATATGTAAAATGAATAGTTAACATATTAAATAAACTGAAAGATGAAGAAAATCATTATCATGACATTGGTGATGCTGTGCACAGCGGTTTACGTTTCTGCACAGAACAAGGCAGACATCAAGTTCGACAAGACTTCACACAACTTCGGAACATTCTCCGAGAAGTCTCCGGTTCAGAAGTGCACATTCACTTTTACGAACGTCGGCAATGCCCCGCTCGTGATAAATCAGGCTGTGGCAAGTTGCGGATGCACCGTTGCATCATACACAAAAACGCCCATAGCACCGGGAAACAAGGGTGAGATAACTATCACCTACAATGGCAAGGGCAGACCTTTCGGGCACTTCAAGAAGAACATTACCATAAGGACAAATGCCGTTGCCGAGATGACCCGCCTCTATATCGAGGGCGAAATGACGGAATAGTAGTTGGGCAACAAGACTGCCGAGGGCTCGCGCGCCAGAATGAAATGGCACCGATGGGCAACTTAAATGTCGCGAAACGCAGCCTCAACGATAGCATACGGCAAAGTAATTTCGCCGATTTTACAGACCAATTTCGGCGAAATTGCTTTCCAAAATCGCCGAAATTGGTCTGTAAAATCGGCGAAATTACTTCATGCCATATATGCTATGCCACAATGAAAGGCGTGCTTTGAAGTTGCGAAAGACAGCAACATCAGAAAGAATAGTTAAATCCGAGCGACAGATATTCTTTCAACTGCCAATATCCGTGACTCCCATCGCGCACCGCACCGTCGTCGAAACGGGGATATATAAACAGGTTTGTGGAAATGTATTTATTGAATTGGAACATGAAAGTGTTCTCCCATTCCAGTTCGACACGCCGGTAAGTGGTGTATCCATTGAACCTTGTCTTCCACTTTATGTTGTCAGAGAATGCCCATAACAATTCCGCCGTAAACTGCGAACCGAAGTCGTGAAGCACTGTGCGACCCTCATCGAGACCATATCGCGTTGCCAGTTCTTCCCTGTTTACGTATCTGAAATTATATGCGAGGGGCGCAATATGCAGATTGCCGGTGAGTTTCTTGTTGAAAGCCTCCACCGAATAGTCCATACCGAGAGAGATATTGACATTGAGGGGAGACAGGAAGTCGGAATAGATAAAGGGGTCGTTCGACTTATATCCGTGTGTGAACTGCGTGTTGGCAACCAGCTGCAGGGTGTAATACCACTTGTTGGAAGCCTGCAATCCCAACTTACTCGTGTATCTGATAAGGTCTTCGGAAGCTTTGAAAGAGTGGAGGGAGTCGCTGCGTGAACTCTGAAATCCGAGTTTGAGTTCGAGCTTATTGTCCCATTTCACTTTCTGTTTGTTGTTGTAGTTTGCCTCCATAGTGACGCTTCCCACCATAGAATAGTTGCTCTCTCCGCCCTTATACCAGTTTCCCGAGATATAGTTCTGAAGGAATTGCAAGTAATAGTCGCCTTTTATTGTCCAGAAGTTAGGCTTGCTTACAAACACTTCCACCGGTTCGATGACAGGCTCTTCAAATACCGGTTCCACCTTTTCCGAGAGCGTGACATTCTGCTTTATAGGCTCCTCTATGGTTTCCGGCATACCGTCGGCAAGCAGGCGGTTCTCACTGTTCTCCACAAGGTCGGGACGTCTAAGGTATAACGACATCAGTATTTTGTCAATATCGTCTTCCACAGTGTCTGAATGTTGCTCCCCGTCGGCTATCCGCAACTCCTTTCCGGCGGGGGAATGATAGAACGTGAAGGGTGCGAAAAGCCTGTGATAACGAGCGTCTGTTTCCGGATAATCCGCCATATTGATGCGTGCACGACTGTGATACAGGGAGTCCATGTATTGCCTTACAATCAAAGAATCGTTCCCGGCATGTGCACCGGAACATGAAAACAACACGAAAAGGGCAGACAAAAGAGCCTTATTCATAACTGGAAGTACTGTTATTGTTGTGAAAAATCATTATATAACACTTGAAACGCCGGCAAAGATACAACTTTAAATCGTATTTACCGATAACTTAGATATTATTTCACCAAAACAAAGTGTATCTTTTTGTGGTATAAAAGAAATTTTGTAATTTTGCACCTTGTATTATCATAAAGAATAAAAAGAATTACAAAACACACATTTATGAATAAGAATACGATTATCGGATTCGTGCTGATAGCACTTGTTTTTATCGGATTTAGCTGGTGGAACCGCCCTTCGGAGGAGGATATTCGCAGACAGCAGATACAAGACTCGATAGCACAAGTGAACAAACAGAAACTGGAAAGTGAACTTGCTGAAAAGGCAAAGGCTGAAAAAGAGAAAGGGCAAGCCAACTTACAGGATGCCACAAAGGACAGTACGGCTCTGTTCTATAAGGCAATGACGGGCACGAATGCTTCGATAGTGCTGAAAAACACGAAGTTGGAAGTAACTATAGGAACCAAAGGTGGTACGATAAACAAGGCTGTGGTAAGGGGATTTAAGGATCGCAACGGCAACGATGACGTCACCCTCTTCGACGAAAAAGAGCAGCAAATGAAGTTCTTGTTGACCGGGAAAAGCATGAACATAAACACCGAAGACCTGTATTTCACGCCTTCAGAACAGACAGACTCCACCGTTACGCTCACCGCAGCGGCAAATGACGGGCAGACATTAGAGATGAGATACCGCCTCGGGAAAGACTATATGCTGCACTTCTCTATCGTGGCAAAAGGCATGGAACAGCTCTTCACGCCGACATACAACAGCATTGACATCCATTGGGCGGCACGTTGCAGACAGCAGGAACGGGGCTTCACTTTCGAAAACAGGTATGCCACGCTGACCTACAAGGAGAAGGGCAGCGGCACGGATTATCTCAACGAGTCGAAAGAGTATGCCGATGAGAAAATCGAGGAAGCACTCGACTGGGTGTCATTCAAGAACCAGTTCTTCTCTTCTGTGATAATATCAAAGGACGGATTTGCCGGCAACTCGCTGATGACTTCACTGCCACAGGAGAAAGGCTCGAACTATCTGAAACAGTACGGAGCAAAATTGAAGACCGTCTTCGACCCGAAAGGAAACACTCCGACGGAACTGGAATTCTTCTTCGGACCTAACGATTTCAGACTGCTTCAGGCGGTAGAAAAGGAAAGCAGATTTAATAAGGAACTCGACCTCGAACGCCTCGTGTATCTCGGGTGGCCGCTGTTCCGCATCATAAACAGGTGGTTCACAATCTATGTGTTCGACTGGCTCACCAAATTAGGTTTCCCGATGGGCGTGGTTCTCATCCTCATCACACTGCTGCTGAAAGTCATTACCTTCCCGATGGTAAAGAAGAGCTACATGTCTTCGGCAAAAATGCGCGTTCTGAAACCGAAACTCGACGAGGCAACGAAACAATACGACAAGCCTGAAGACCAAATGATGAAGCAGCAGGCGATGATGCAGATGTACTCGAAATACGGTGTGTCGCCACTCAGTGGATGTCTGCCGATGCTGATACAGATGCCTATCTGGATTGCTATGTTTAACTTCGTGCCGAATGCTATACAACTGAGAGGGGAGAGTTTCCTGTGGATTGACGACCTTTCCACATACGACCCGATTATCGAATGGGGAACCAACCTGTGGCTCATCGGCGACCACCTCTCGCTCACGTGTATCTTGTTCTGCGTGGCTAACGTGTTTTACTCGTGGATGACGATGCGTCAGCAACGCGACCAAATGGTGGGACAGCAGGCTGAACAGATGAAGATGATGCAGTGGATGATGTACCTCATGCCGGTGATGTTCTTCTTTATGTTCAACGATTACTCGTCAGGACTCAACTTCTATTACTTCATTTCGCTCTTCTTCAGTGCTGCAATAATGTGGACATTGCGCAAAACCACTAACGACGAGAAACTTCTCGCCATCCTTGAAGCACGATATAAAGAGAACAAGGACAAGCCTAAGAAGCAGGGAGGTTTCGCCGCACGCCTCGAAGCGATGCAGAAACAAGCAGAAGAAATGAGGAAAATGCGTGAACAACAATCCAAGAAATAAAACCTAACTTATTTATGAAAAAAACACTATTGGTGGCTGCTGCCATGATGATTGCGGGCGGCACAAGCATTAAAGCGCAGGACATGAAAGAACAACCAATTCTGAAGAACGACATCAAACTTGACAGCGATCTCATGACTCCGGAAGCTCTCTGGGCAATGGGGCGCATCGGTGGGTATGCCGCTTCGCCGGACGGGAAACAGATTGTCTATAATGTGGCTTACTACAGCGTAAAAGAGAACAAGGGACACCACGTGCTCTATATCATGAACGCAGACGGAAGCAACAAGAAATTGCTCACAAGTTCTGTAAAGAACGAGACCGACGCCGCATGGATTGAGGGCGGAAAGCGCATCGCTTTCATTACAGGCGGACAGGTTTGGAGCATGTTGCCGGACGGTTCTGACCGCAAGCAGATGACAAATGACAAGGTGGGAATTGACGCTTTCAAGTTCTCGCCGGACGGAACAAAGGTTATTCTCGTGAAGCAAATTGCCTACCACGAGAGCATTAAGGAAAATCCCGAAGACCTGCCAAAGGCAACAGGGCGTGTGGTTACAGATCTAAACTATCGCCACTGGGACGAATATGTGGAGTCAATCCCACACCCTTTCCTTGCAAAAGTAGCCAACGGGAATATCTCTGAAGGCTTCGACATCATGGAGGGCGAACCTTTCGAATGTCCGGTGAAGCCGTTCGGAGGTATCGAACAGATAGACTGGAGTCCCGACTCTAAGAGCATCGCATACACAAGTCGAAAGAAAGTGGGTGTGGAGTACATGATTTCCACCGACACCGATATATATCTATATAATGTGGAAAGCAGGAAAACAGTGAACCTTTGCAAACCCGAAGGATATGTGGCACCTAAGGTTGACGCCACGAAAACACTGCAGACACAGAGCGTGAACTCTGAAGAGAACCTGAAAAACAATCCCGGTTATGACCAGAACCCTAAGTTCTCTCCCGACGGAAAGAACGTGGCTTGGCTCTCTATGGCACGCGACGGATATGAGAGTGACCGCCAACGCCTGTGTGTATATAACCTCAGCACCGGAGAGAAGAAATACGTTACCGAGGCATTCGACTCAAATGTGGATGACTACTGTTGGGCTGACGGCAAAGACGCGATGTTCTATTTCATCGGCGTTTGGCACGCAACAGAGAACATGTATGCCATAAACATGAAGGGCGAAATAAAGCAACTCACAAATACATGGCACGATTTCGGTTCGCTGCAGATGCTCAACAACAAGCAAATTCTTGCCGAAAGACACAGCTACTCGCAGAGTGCCGACCTGTATGTTGTTACTCCTTCAAAGAAAGAAGCCAAGGTAGAACAGATTACAAACGAGAACAAACATATCTTCGACCAACTCTCAATAGGCAAGGTTCAGCAGCGTTGGACCAAGACTACAGACGGAAAGGATATGCTGTATTGGGTAATCCTGCCTGCCAACTTCGATGAAACAAAGAAATATCCCACGCTGTTGTTCTGCGAGGGTGGACCGCAAAGCCCGGTAAGCCAGTTCTGGAGTTACCGCTGGAACTTCCAAATCATGGCAGCCAATGGTTATGTGATAATTGCTCCTAACCGCCGTGGTCTTCCCGGATTTGGCAGCGAATGGTGTGAGGAAATTTCCGGAGACTGGACCGGTCAGTGCATGAATGACTACCTCTCGGCTATCGACGACGCATGCGAAAACCTGCCATACGTTGACAAAGACCGCCTTGGTGCAGTGGGTGCATCGTTTGGTGGCTTCTCGGTATATTATCTTGCCGGTCATCACAATAAGCGTTTCAAGTGCTTCATCGCACACGACGGTGCGTTCAACCTTGAGGCAATGTACACCGATACCGAAGAAGCGTGGTTCTCAAACTGGGAATATGACGACGCTTTCTGGAACAAAGACCAGACAGAACGTGCCCGACGCACTTACGAGAACTCTCCTCACAAGTTCGTTGACAAATGGGATACACCGATACTTTGCATACATGGAGAGAAAGACTACCGTATAAACTACACACAAGGAATGGGTGCTTTCAACGCAGCACGCCTGCGAGGTATCCCCGCCGAACTGCTTATCTATCCCGACGAGAACCACTGGGTGCTGAAGCCACAGAACGGAGTGCTCTGGCAGCGCACATTCTTCGGATGGCTCGACAGGTGGTTGAAATAACCTTATAAATCGCAAGTGAAAACAAAAAAGGCAATAATAAATTAACAATATCATGACCCAAACAATTCAAAAAACACTGAGAGACTCGGCGGGAATGCGCTGGACTGCTCTCTTGCTACTGGCATTTGCCATGTTCTGTTCATACATTTTTATGGACATCCTATCTCCTATCAAAGACCTGATGCTCTCTGTGCGCGGGTGGGACTCAACCTCATTCGGAACAATGCAAGGCTCTGAGACGTTCCTCAATGTCTTTGTGTTCTTCCTCATCTTTGCTGGAATTATTCTCGACAAGATGGGTGTTCGCTTCACAGCCGTACTCTCCGGAGCAGTGATGCTCATCGGCGCAATCATCAAATGGTATGCCGTGTCAGACGCTTTCACCGGAAGCGGCATCGAGACATGGTTCACCAACAACCTCAACTATATCCCGGGATTTGACGAACTGGGCGTTTCGCCGTTCTTCGAAGGCATGCCGGCATCGGCAAAAGTTGCCTCGTGCGGCTTTATGATTTTCGGTTGCGGCGTTGAGATGGCAGGTATCACAGTGAGCCGCGGTATCGTGAAATGGTTCAAAGGGCGCGAAATGGCACTCGCAATGGGTTCGGAGATGGCTTTGGCACGTCTCGGTGTTGCCACGTGTATGATATTCTCGCCGTTCTTTGCCAAACTTGGTGGCAATATAAGCGTAAGCCGTTCGGTTGCGTTTGGTGTGGTATTGCTCTGCATTGCGCTCATTATGTTCATCGTTTATTTCTTCATGGACAAGAAACTCGACTCTCAAACGGGAGAGGCAGAGGAAAAAGACGACCCCTTCAAGATTTCAGATTTGGGACAAATTCTTACCTCCAGCGGCTTCTGGCTCGTGGCTTTGCTCTGCGTTCTCTACTATTCTGCGATATTCCCGTTCCAGAAATACGCCGTGAACATGTTGCAGTGTAACCTCACTTTCACTGCACTCGACCCCAACTCGTTCTGGGCAGGCTCTACGGTGACAATCGTTCAGTACATCATAATGCTCGTCGTTGCTGCTGCTGCGTTCTCTTTCAATTTCATGAAGAAGCCTGTGCTGAAATACATCATGCTGTGTGTGGCAATCGTTTCGCTCGTAACATTCTGCTACATGGGTTACATGCGTCAGTCGGCAGAAACCATATTCGCCGTATTCCCACTGCTCGCAGTAGGTATTACGCCGATACTCGGAAACTATGTTGACCACAAGGGTAAGGCTGCAACGATGCTCGTGCTCGGTTCGCTGCTGTTGATTGGCTGCCACCTCACGTTCGCTTTCATCCTCCCGATGTTCCAAGGCAACGGTGCCGGAGGCGTAATCATAGCCTACGTTACCATCCTCGTGCTCGGTGCAAGTTTCTCACTCGTTCCCGCATCGTTGTGGCCGAGCGTTCCAAAGCTCGTTGACGCAAAGGTTATCGGTTCTGCCTATGCTCTTATTTTCTGGATTCAGAACATCGGTCTGTGGCTGTTCCCGCTACTCATCGGTAAGGTTCTCGACAAGAGTAACGAAGGAGTAACAGACCCGACGAAGTACGACTACACCAATCCACTTGTGATGCTTGCATGCCTCGGAGTAGCAGCTCTCGCCCTCGGACTCGTTCTCAAGATTGTTGACAAGAAGAAAGGTCTCGGTCTTGAAGAGCCGAACATCAAGTAATTCAATTCCAACATTCTCAAGGTTCTGTTGAACTTGGCAGAATAAATCCAGTCGGGGAGTCGGCAAATGTTTCCATAAAAACATTCCCGACTCTCCGATTTATATCATTCCATCTTATCTGCACAGTTTCTTATATGGGCACAGATTGCACCGTTCGTCAACTTCTGTGGGGATGAATGTTGTGGAAGTGTCAAGAATTTCAGCAATTACACGTTTCGTATTTCCCATGAAAGGCTCTTCGAGAGTAGCCATATCACGGATATATTCCTCCTCCTTTCCCGGCTTGAAAAACAGCATAGGGTTAGTGTCTTCGGCATAGGCGTGCTGAATGAAAAGGAGTGCCGGAGCTACCGGCTTGCGGTCTCCTTCCTGCTGTCTGCTTACAATCATGGAGTAGAGCATTGACTGAAAATAATAGTCGCGGTGGCTGTCGCGCTTGGCTTTTGGGTCGAACACGGCATCCACATCGGCGAGCGGAGATTTTATTTCCTTTGCACTCGTCTTATAGTCAATCACCCTTATCATCTCCATTCCGCTTTTCGGGTCGGCTATTTTATCCATTCTGTCTATTGTCCCCCCCACCTTTACGGTCCTGTCACCACGGTTTGTTCTGATTGTTATATCCTCAAACACCTCACGTTCAAGTCCGATTATTGTGAACGGTGCAAGTTTTATGTCGAGCCGCAGCAGCATTTTGACATATTGTCTTATCACAGCCCGGTTTATGAGTTGTATTCCGTTGTATTTCGGTTGGAACGCAGAGTTGTCCCCCACCTTGAACAGTTCTGTCCTGAATGCTTCGTCAATGGCTCGGTCTATACCCGCTTCGTCTTTCAACATAGCCTGCAATATGCTGCGTGTTATGGTAGAACTTCTCACTTTATTATACAGTATCTCCGTGGCTTTATGGAATATCAGCCCGAAGATGCGGTTGTCTATCGTGTCATCGTCTGCTTCGTTGCTCTCTTTCAGTCCTGCCACATATCTGTAGAAAAAGCGCAGTTGGCAAAACAGATAATTATTGATTGCGGTAGGCGACAGTTTGTCTATTTTGTTGAGAATTGCCGCCACGTCTCCCCCCTTTCCTATCTCCCCGGACTTCGCTTCTATGTAATGCTGTCCTGCCGAGAGAGCCTGTTTTGAGATATTCCACGTTTCCGGCTTCTCCACCATCATCTGAACCATAAACCGCGACATCTCCCCTGTCTGTCCCCCTTCGGTGGAGTTGTTATACACTATGGTCACATCGCTGCACCGCTGCATGATACTGTTGAAATAGTAAGCATACACCGACACCTTGTTCTCTATCGTCGTCAACCCGTGCCCATACCTTATGGCGTGAGGGATGAACGAGGAATCGTTCACGCCTTTCGGCATATTTCCCTCGTTGCACGACAAAATCAGCACATGGTCGAAGTCGAGGTTTCTCGTCTCCAGCACCCCCATTATCTGCACACCCTCGGCAGGTTCGCCGTGGAAAGGTATTGACGTGGTTCCGATTATCTGCATTATCAGTTTGCGCAGCGTCTCAAAACCTATCACGAGGTCGCCTGCAGCAATCAGGTTTTCGATGCGTGTCAAGAGTGTGTATGCCCTGAAGAGAGACTCCACGGCAAATCCATTCTCCTGTGTGTTGTCATTTGGGAAATGCGTAGCGATGTGCTTCACGATGTCTGCCATTCGCTTTGTAATCAGCCCGTTCAGGCTTCCCGATGCCTCATCCATTGCGTTGAACAAGAGCGACAGCCCCTCGTCGAGCATCATTTCTTCGGCTTTCGGGAAATATCTGTGCCGGATGTTAAGTTCGTTACGCAGCGGCAAAGCCTTTTCCGAAACATATCTCGCGTAAGGATGAGAAAGCACTGAATTGACGAAATGCAGTCTGAAGACGTGTCGCTCGCTGTCGTAGCCTTCGGAATGCAGTGCGAGGAAATCGGCAATCAGTGTCGTCACAGGAGCTTGAGACAGCGGATACCCGGTGGTTACGTTCACCGCAGGAATGTCTGAAGGCAAGCAGTGTATGATGGTACGCAGCAATGTCTCGTCGCATATCACTATTGCCGTGCGCCTACCGTCATACATACGGTTGTTTTCCTTGAGCCATTGACTGACGTAGCGTGCCTGAATATTCTCCGTTGGAGCGCAGATATATTTAATATCCTTATGCTCTTTCATGGTGTCGAATACGTCGGTGCGCTGCGGCAAAAGTTCGTTGTGAAACTTCTCTCTCAACTGTGCTATATACTTTCCCGCCTCATTCTTAACGGTGTTTTGTCCGTTCATGAAATACTCGTCGTAGTCCCAATAAAAGCGTGCCCGCCCCTCTTCTTTCAGCATTGAGAACAAACGGCTCTCCACCTGTTGCACTACGTTGAAACCAACGAAGACATATATCCCCGAGTTAAGGCGCAGATGTCCTTCTTCTATCACTTTACGATACAATGCTCCCTCGTATGCAAGACCCTCTTCGGCAAGTCTTTCGTTGAACTTATGGTATATCTCGGCAAGACTGTTCCATACTTTCACGAAATTTTCTTTCAGTTTCGAGTCATTGCTATCTATCACAATGTTGAAGAAATGCTCTATTGCCTCCCTTTGTTTCTCTGTGAGTTCTATCTTGGTTTCAAGTTCATGGTATGCCTGAATGTTCGAGAACACAGCATCCGCATCCGCCATGTTCTTGTCGATGTCATCGAAATCGGCAATCAGCAGTTGCCCCCAGCCGTAGAACTTATCGAGCGTGAGGTCTGCCGAAGGATGATAAACGGAGTAAACCTTGAACAGTTCGCACACCGATTTTATCGGGTCGGCAACAACCGTTTCGGTCTGACTTCTGAACAGTTCGCTTATCGTTACGTATTGCGGACTCCACATAGGCTTACCCGCTTTCGCAGCAAGAGCCTCGTTAAGGAAGAGCGATGCCCTCTTGTTCGGGAACACTATCGTTATGTCGGAGAGGTCGGTGCCGTGTTTGGCAATGATGTCTTCTGCTATATGTTCTAAGAATGATGTCATGGTTTGCTCAGTTTTCAAATTCCTTTATTATGTTTTTGTCAACATACCACAGATAGCCTTTGATGTTCTGCTGCCCCATTTCGTCGAGCAGTTTCATATATCGGCATATCTGATTTTCGTGCGATGTGCGCTGCGTGCCGAACTTATAGTCAACCACAATGGTCTTCTCGCCGTCTGTCATAACGCGGTCGGGACGATGTTCCACGAGCCTTCCGTCTTCCATTTCCAGCACCGGGCACTCCCTGAATGTTTTCCATCTCCCCGAGAACCACTCTGTCGCAACAGGATTGTCGAGACATTTTCTTACTGCGGAAAGAATGTCTTCACGAGACAATTCATCATACAGTATGCCCTCCTGTTCCATTTCCCTGATAACCCTTTCTACGTCGCCGGCTGTCACTATCTGCGAAAATATGTTGTGCAGGATGTTCCCTCGCTTGATGTATGCTTTGTTATCGGGGGCGTCTTCTTCAGACATTGTGAACTCCACGCTCTTGTTGCTCTGTCTGAAACTTACGGGCATGGGGAATGTCGCCACGTCAACCTTTATCTTGTTAGTCTTTTGCAAGAACACGTTAGACGACTCCTTCCTACTTTCATCATCCCCTGCCTTGAACTCTCCGTAACTGAACACGATGTCCTCTGCAGGTTTTTCCCTGCCTTTCTTTTCCGCATCGCCGCACTCTCCCGAAAGCAATGCCCCGTCGAGCTTGTCTGCCACTTCGCCAAGCGAGCGTTTTATGACGTAAGAGCGGTTTGCCTTTCCCCCGTTCATCCCTATCACATACAGGTTGTTTGCGGCTCTGGTGAAAGCCACATAGAGCATGTTCATGTTGTCAACCGTGGTCTGCAGGTGCTCCTGCCGGTAGTCTTCGGCGAAGTAACTGTTGTTCATCTCCTGACTATACCTTACCGGTATCAGCGGCATTTGCGAGAAAGGAGACTCTTCGGTGTGACACCATATCATGCCCTTGCTACCTGTTTCCCAACTCGCGAACGGCAATATCACGTTGTCAAATTCAAGTCCCTTGCTCTTATGTATGGTGAGCAGTCGTATCCCTTCTATCTCATCGCTCTGTATGTTTTTTGAGTGCATGTTCTCCTCCCATTCCTTCAGCAAGGTCTCTATTCCCGGCGAATAGTCTTCGGCGAACTCGTTCACTGCGTCGTAGAAGGCACACACGTATGCACTTTGGTCATTCAGGCTGTCGAGTCTCAACACCTTATACACATACTCTATAAGTTCCACGAGCGGCATCTCTATCATCTTGTCGAAACTTTCCGTGAAATCGCGCGGCAACAAGGCGTTTATCTTCTCCTCGTCGGCATGGCATAGCATGTCTCCTTCAGGCATACTGTTTTTCATTATATGCCTTTGGTATTGCTTTGCCAGCGTAGCCCTTGAGAGCAAATCTTCGGGATGCAGCAGCAGGTGGAGCGATTCTATCATCATTCTCACCGCCAGCGATGCGTCGAGTCTGAAAGCCTCATCGCTCACGATATTTATTTCCGCCCTATCCCTCATGAATTTCTCCGCGATGAGAGTTATCTCTCGGTTTGTTCTCAGGAGTATTGCAATCCGCTTGAGCGGTACGTTTTTCGCCACAAGTTCATCCACCGTTTCAACTATTTTTTCAAGAGTTCTTTCCTGATAGTCGTCGTTGGGGAACAGCGTAATATGCACCAGACCTCCCTCTCTGCCCCCTTCGGGCATCTTCTGCGCCACGTCATGATATGCCTTTTCAAGTTCTTGGGCTTTATCTCCGCATATTTCGCTTTCGGCTTCAGTCTCAATCCTCACGGCGGTCTCAAAGAAAGCATTATTGAAACGCACAATATTACCGGCAGAACGGAAATTGCAGTCCATTGGTTCCACCTTCAGTTTATCCTTGCCTATATTCTTTTCGATATTGTTCAGCAGTTGCCAATCGCCCGAACGCCACCTGTAAATACTCTGCTTCACATCCCCCACGATAAGGTTCTGCGCCACGTTGCCCACCCCGGGATTTGCCCTGCTCATGCAATCTTCAAGCAACACGAGGAAATTTTTCCACTGCACAGTGCTCGTGTCTTGAAATTCATCAATCATGATATGGCTTATCTGCGTTCCAATCTTTTCGTAGATGAACGGCGAGTCGCTGTCTTTTATAAATTCAGACAGCAGTTGCTGGGTGTCGCTGAGCAGGAAACGGTTTGCCTTTCCATTCACTTCCACCACCTTTTTTTCTATTGCGCTCAGCAGTCGCAGTTGATTGATGTAGGTGAGCGACATCTTTGCGGTGTTATATCGCTTGATGTTGTCCTTCACCTTGTCGTTTACCTCTATCAAGAGCGGCATCAGGTGCTCTTCGGCAAAGTCGAGAAGGTCGGGGCGTTGCTTTGCCATGTCCTTTGTCACCCAGCCCTCCGGGTTCTCCATAGCCTCGGTGTATGAAGACTTTTCCAACTCCCTTTTTGTGAACTTCTTATCTTTCAGTTTGGTGAAATATCCGCATGGAGTTTTTTTCAGTTCGCTTACATCCACTCCGTTGTCATCAAGAATTTTCATGAATTTCGGCTCATATCCTGCCATTTCATCCTCAAAATCTTTGATAATCGCGTGCATGGTGGCGGAGAACAACTTGAAGCTGTCTTCATTTCCGACAACTATGTTTATCTCCTCTCTCCTCTCCTTATATACGTCTTTGAATATTGTCCGTCCGAAATTCTTTATCTGCGAAGTCACATTCCAACTCTTGTTCTCGGAAATGTTTTTCGAGATATACTCGATAATCCATGCCAGTTCCTTGTCTTTGTCAGACAGTTGTTCTATCATTTGGTCAACAGCCATTTCCTCAACCTGAATGTCGTTCAGCCCTACACGCAGGTTTGATGCCAGTCCCAACTCATGTGCAAGATTGCGCATGACGCTTTGAAAAAACTTGTCTATTGTCTGAACCCTGAAATGGTCGAAGTCGTGTATGAGGTGACTGAGCGCGATACCTGCTCTGCGACTCACCTCCTGCCTGTCAATATCAAGTTCTTCGGAAACCGTGTTGAGATACGTTTCAGAGTCGGGCAGCTGTTTCCGGATGCCGTAGAGTTGCGACATTATTCGCTCTTTCATCTCCTCCGTAGCCTTGTTGGTGAAGGTTACGGCAAGGATATCCCGATGTCCGTGTTCGGGATTTTTAATTAGAAGCTTTATGTATTCCACTGCGAGACGGAATGTTTTCCCGCTACCGGCACTTGCTTTATATACTGTCAGCTGCATTTCTGTCGTTTTGTTAGGAGACACAAAGATACAAAAAATCTGTTGCAATACTCACAATAATCAGAAAAAACAATCCAAACAAGCAATTATACTGCCCCATGATTACCCGTGACGAAACAGCAATGACACAAAGACTGTTGTTCAATCGCACGGCAGTTAAAATCAACCCACAGCGCGAGCGCATGTCTTTCACTGAGCAAAATCGGCGAAATTACCCACCAAATTCGGCGAAATTACACGGCAAAACCGCCGATTTTACTTTCCAATTTCGCCGATTTTACTCTACACTATATATACAAGCGAGTGCCGTGATGACATCAAACGGGGAATGAAAGGGCGTAAAGTGCTATTAAACAAAAACGTCTCCCCTCAAAGCTTTTTGGAGACCAATGCCTTTACTACTGCCTTTTTCTCCTTTTTCTCCGCAAATTACGTAAAATGTTTGGGTAATTAGAACAAATCTGTTACTTTTGCATGAAGTTATACGAATACAACTATCATGGAACCAATATTCATTGCAGGACCCTGCGTTATAGAGTCGGAGGAACTGCTTGACACCGTAGCACGCGAGATAAAACGTATAAACGGCGTTTACGGTATAGACGTAATATTCAAGTCGTCGTTCGACAAGGCTAACCGAACAAGCATCGGTTCGTATCGCGGACCGGGGCTTGAAAAGGGGCTGCAGATGCTTGGGGACATTAAAGAGAGGTACGGACTGCGCATACTTACCGACATACACGAGAGTTATCAGGCAGAAGCGGCAGGCGAAGTGTGCGACATCCTGCAGATACCCGCATTCCTTTGCCGACAGACCGACTTGCTTATTGCTGCGGCAAAGACGGGAAAGACGGTGAACATAAAGAAGGCGCAGTTCCTCAGCGGGCAAGATATGCGCTTCCCGGTGGAAAAAGCTAAGGCGGCAGGGGCGAATGACGTGTGGCTCACCGAGCGCGGAAACTCTTTCGGGTATAACAACCTCGTGGTGGATTTCAGGAACATACCTGACATGCTCGAAATAACAGAAACCGTGATAATGGACTGCACACACAGCGTGCAACGCCCCGGAGCAGGAGGCGGCAAAACATCGGGCGACCGACGCTTTGTGCCCAACATGGCACTGGCTGCAAAGGCTTTTGGAGCCAATGGATATTTCTTTGAGGTGCATCCCGACCCGGATAAAGGTCTGTCTGACGGTCCGAATATGCTTCACCTCAAAGACCTTGAACAGATAGTGAAACGACTTATATAATGATAAGCAATGGGAATGAAGACAGAAAACAATATGGCGGTGCGCCAATATGCGATACAATGTATAAAGGATGAGAGCAACGCAGTGCTCGAACTGGTAAACCAGATAGACGAAGAGTTCGACCGCGCCGTGGAACTTATGCTGAACTGCAAAGGCAAGGTTATCGTTACCGGCGTGGGAAAGAGCGGACATATCGGGGCAAAAATTGCCGCAACGCTGTCGAGCACAGGAACACCGTCGTTCTTCATAAACCCTCTTGACGTGTTCCACGGAGACCTTGGCGTGATGACGAGAAACGATGTCGTGATGGCGATAAGCAACTCCGGCAATACCGATGAACTTCTGAGATTTATCCCTATGGTGCTGCACATGCAAATACCTATAATAGGCATCAGCGGAAACGAGCACAGCCTGCTGGCAAAATACAGCACAGTGCACATCAGAGTGAAGGTGGAGAAGGAGGCGTGTCCGCTAAACCTTGCCCCCACAAGCAGCACCACTGCCACCCTCGTAATGGGCGATGCGCTCGCAGTGGCACTCATGGAGGTGCGCGGTTTCAAGCCCACAGACTTCGCCAATTTCCATCCGGGAGGCGAACTCGGCAAAAGACTGCTCACAACGGCAAAAGACGTGATGCGCTCCAACGACCTGCCGATAATACCTAAGGACATGCAGTTGGGCGAGGCAATAATACTCGTGAGCAAAGGGAAACTCGGTCTCGGCGTTTCGCTCGACGAAAACAACAGAACCGAAGGACTGATAACCGACGGCGACATCAGGCGGGCAATGGAGAAATGGCAAGCCGAATTTGTCACGCACAGGGTGGAGGAAATCATGACACGCAACCCAAAATATGTTCTTCCCGACACTAAAATCACCGAGATACAGAAGATAATGCAAAAAAATCTCATCCATACGGTGCTCGTGGAAGATAGTGACAGACACTTGTTGGGGGTGGTTGACCATTATTCCTGCATGATTTAGAGGATGTCAAGACTACTACCTATCATTGTCTTCTGCCTGCATTGCATCTTTTGCAACGCACAGAGAACCGACTCCCTGATAGTGAGTGAACTGCGCGACAACGGCGTTTCGTTCAGCAATGACAACTCGGCTGTGCTTCTGATGTCGGGGAAGGAGAAGTTTGACGACCTGTTTCAGGCTATCCGCAACGCAAAAAGTTCGGTGCATCTGGAATATTTCAACTTCAGAAACGACTCCACAGCCGACGCTCTGTTCACCCTGCTCGCAGAGAAAGCGAGGGAAGGCGTGGAAGTCAGGGCATTGTTCGACGGCTTCGGAAACAAGTCGAACAACAGACCGTTGAAGAAGAAACACCTTAAACTACGCCGTGAACAGGGCATACAAATCTATGAATTTAACCCCGTGAAGTTCCCTTGGATTGACGACCTTTTCGGTCGCGACCACCGCAAGATTGTGGTTATAGACGGGAAAATAGGATATACGGGCGGAATGAACGTTGCCGACTATTACATAAAAGGTACAGACGTGGTGGGCGAGTGGCGCGATATGCACTGCCGGATAGAGGGAGCGGCGGTCAACGAACTGCAGGATATATTCGTAAGAATGTGGAAGAAGGTTACGGGAGAGCAAATTTCAGGAGCGCAATACTACCGAGGTGAGAACCAAAAGACACCCGAATACTTTACCGGACTTAAACCAGACACCTCTCTTACGGCAGGAAAGAAGATGATTGGAATAATCAATCGTGAGCCACGTCGGTCTCCTAAGATTATCAGAAAGTTTTATATCAGTGCGATAAACAATGCCAAGGACAGTATAAAAATCATCAATCCTTACTTCACTCTCATCCCAAGCGTAAAGAAAGCGTTGCAAAAAGCGATAGAAAGGGGGGTTAAAGTGGAACTTATGATTGCTGCCAACAGCGACATTCCACTAACATCAGACCATAGTTTCCACAACATGCACAAGCTGATGAAGAAGGGAGCACAGGTGTGGATATATCTTAACGGCTTCCATCACTCCAAGATAATGACCGTTGACGGGCAGGTGTGCACCGTCGGGAGTTCCAATCTTGACGCCCGCAGTCTGTGCTTCGACTATGAAGACAATGCCGTGGTTGTGGATGCTTGCACCACAAAGGAACTCGACGAAATGTTCAACCGTGACAAGCATCGTTCGTTCAGACTCACCGAGGAGTCATGGAAAGAATGGCGAACTCCGTGGAAGAGGTTCTTTGGCAGCATCGCAGGGCTGCTCGCTCCGTTACTGTAACCCTCCTGCTTCACCCGTTTCCATGATACTTTTCTCCACGAGGTCTGCCATCAGCATCATGTCTATGGGTTTTATTCCGTTGCCTGTAAGCATACAAACGTCATTCTCAAATTCTGAAGTAAGCCACTCGGCAGGCTGTTTTCCGCCACCGAGAGCATCCCTGTAACCAATGAACAGCCGCACCGTAGCCTCCGTCTCGCCTTTCATCCAGCGGCAATAGGCGGCATTGAGGAAATCCTCCGGCACGGTAAATTCATCCATAAGGAGTTTCTCATACAAAGCCTGCGCCTGCTCAAGCTTGCCCTCTCCCATCAACGCCCATGCCATAGCGCGCGACGTGTTGACAGAATGATGCTCATAATCAAGTCGATAGAGTATTTCCAAAGCATCGTGATAACGCTCCTTTTTCATCAGTGCGATGCAGTAGTTCTGCGCATATATCCTGTTGTCGGGAAATAAATCGTGCAGACGGAGATAACAATCTACAGCCGTGTCGAAGTCTTTCTGCAGCAGCGAAAGGCGACCTAACATCTTCAATGACATCTGGTCGTCGGCAAGTTTGTTCTCATCCCACGCTTCCTTCAATATTTCAACAGCCCTCGCAGCATTGCCGGCATATTCCGAATAGTAAAGAGATGACAAGTGCAGGAAGTCCGGCGAGAGTCTGCTCTGTTCCAAAGCCATGAACCGCTCGGCAAGTATTATAAAGGCATTCTTCATCTTCCGTTTGTGCATAAAGAACGAAAGTTCGGCAAGTTTTCCGTCAATCTCTGTCCCGGCGAAAGCCTTGTTTGCCACAAAAAGATAGACCTTGGCATCGGCAAACGGACTTCTCATCGCAGACTTGTGCCTGTTGAGACGGAAGAAACGGTAAAGGTCCTGAAGATACATGCGGCGTATGTAGGTAGCCGAATTGCGGTCGCCATCGTTCACTATATGCCCCATGCCGTAACCACTCTGCAGCATCTCGCGCATGTTTTCGGGCAAACGCTCGAGCACAGTCTTCATAGTGAGCAGGAATGAATACTTATCACTCTCGCAGAAAGGTCCCGACGTGAGCATCTCATTCAAGAAATCAGCCTTTCCTATCGTATCTAACGTATCCTGAACGGCGGGGTGTTCGAAGAAGAAAGGCCAGAACCAGTTTGCCATATCATAGAAAAAAGGGAAACGCTTCATCTGCGAGAACCCGCCGAAATAGATGTCAGACCCTTCTCTCTGCATCTTTTCCATGCGTTGCATAGAGTTTTCGAGTTTCTCCATTCGCTCCTCAGAAGCCGACGGATTGAGTATATCCTCCATAGGGTCTTCCTCTTTCTCTGTAATTCCAAACCTCGTTATGTTCAGGTCTTGGTTCTTCATCAGTTCGGGTATGATGTCCTGCTGTATCAACTGATTGTCTTCATCGGCATTCATACAGAACATAACCTGCTTCTGCATGTCTGCCAACTCTCCGGCGACAGCTTCCTCACGGCACAGCGAGATGATGTCTCCGGGCAGGCGTTTGTCTGCCATTGCCGCAGCGAAAACCCAGCCCACCAACGCCCTTTGCCTGATATTCTCGTCGGTTGACAGGCGATATATGTCGGCAAGAGCCAGCATTTCCTGTTCATCGTAATGGTTAATGGAAGCTACGGAGATTGCACTTACCAGCAGTTGTGCGTCAAACGAGTCGATTGTAGGCGATGAAAGGATTTCCGATATATGCCGCCTTGTGCTTTCAGTCCATTGCGGCGAGACGATAATGCTATGGAAAAAGCGCGACATCAGTCCCACATGCTGCTCGTATATATCACGGCTTTTAGCCTTTTCGGCATCCTCTCCGAGCAGTCCTGCCATTGCCTGTTCGCTCACGAAGTTCTCAAGTGTGCCCTTCAATAGTTCTGTTTCCAACCTCACTCCCCCCGCCTTGGTGTATGCTTCGGCATAGAATGGCGACGACTTAATCTTGTCTGAAAGCATGATGTTCCTGATACAGCGTTCGAGACGCCTGCTTATCCTGCCGTGCACCTCCTCTCTTTCGGGGTCGATAATGCCCCTGCCCATGTAGCCGAGCATCAGTTCGTAGTCGTCGGAAATACTTTCCAGTTCGTCACGCCACTGCCCCACTCCGTTACTTTCGGCATATTCCTTCACCATTCCGACTGCATGCAGCACGCGACCCGCTTCTATTTCTGCAAGCGCAAGCCTCAATATATCTTGTTCCATCTCACAAAGTTCTTTTATTTTAATTGTCTGCCAGCCATTTCTTTGCCCTCTCTATATCCGCAGTACGCGGCAATCCGGCATGCTGAAACGTTATCTTCGGCAGTGCTCTGACGGTATTGTCGTCAACATCCATATACTTTTTTATCACATCGGCATAACTCTCAATGCCATATTTGTTTATGGAGTCGCAAGCCTGATTGTATGCCTTCAGGAACTCATCTATCTGTTTCCGTCTTGCGGCATTGTCTGTTGTCTTCTGCGAAAAGACTATAACTCCCATTTTCATGTCGTGCGTCTCCGAGTCCATGAGCACCTTATGCCCGGCAAGCCGTGCTGCCGTGGTCTGCGGTTCGGGAAGCAGAACGGCGTCAATTTCGTTGTTCATCAGCATTGACAGCCTTATCTGCGGATTGTTTATCTGCACTCTGAACACATTCTCCGGCTTCAGTTTCGCTCTGTCCACGGCATAATCTGCCAGCATTGAAGTAGCCGAAAACCGGCTCACGGCAATCATCTTGTCGGTGAGTTGGTTCAAACTCTTCAGCCGTGCCTTCTTGTTTGTGATTAACTGCCACGCCAACGGCGTCACAGCAAAATATTCCGTAGCCACTCCCTGACGCCTTAGCCTTTCCGCCCTGACGATGTCTGTTGCCATGCCTTCTATCCTACCTCTTCTCAAGGCGTCGTCGGCAGCGAGGTGCGACTCCATGTCCTTAATCCTCACATCGGCGCGCGCAGTGTCTATCCAGCCGCGTTCTTTCACTATGAACATCGGAAGACAGTCTATCGTTGGCAGCACTCCGATTTTCAATGCCAGCGAATCCTGCCTTTCGAGCATGGCTCTCTCGCGTGCAGTCTGCGCCTTAGATTCCTCGTAACTCTGCCCACACGAAGCAATGAGAACGGTGGAGAGCAGCATAAAAAACAATTTCTTCATATCGTGTTACCCCAAAAGGGCATCCCCATTAACAATTATATAACCCTTTTCTATGCTGCAAAAGTAGCCAATTATTTTGTAACAAGAAAAAATATTAGTACTTTTGTTGCTAAAATGGAGTTATATGGCTAAGGACAAGATAGCGTATGTGTGTTCGCATTGCGGACAAGAATCGGCAAAATGGATAGGCAAATGCCCCTCTTGCGGGCAGTGGAACACGTTCAAGGAGATTAGGATTGCCGGCGACAGCGGGCAAATGGCGGCACGCTCTGCGGCATCAAATCTTAGGAACGCCCGCCACAACGAAAAGAACAAGGCAATGAGGCTGAACGAAATTTCGTATGGCGACGTGCCTCGGATTGACATGCGCGACGATGAGCTGAACCGCGTGCTCGGCGGCGGATTGGTGCAGGGCAGCATAATATTGCTCGGCGGCGAACCGGGAATAGGCAAAAGCACGCTCACCCTGCAGACCATTCTCAACCTCACCGACAAGCGCATCCTCTACGTAAGTGGTGAAGAGAGCGCGCAGCAACTCAAGATGAGGGCAGAGAGGTTGATGAACAAAGCGAGCGATGGGCTTGCCAAAGGACCGGAAGATACCGAACCTACAGACAGTTCGCAACTGCTGATACTGACCGAGACCTCGCTCGAAAGCATTTTCAACAACATCAAGGAGACACTGCCCGAGATTGTCATCATTGACTCTATACAGACCATATCAACCGAAGAAGTTGACTCTTCGCCGGGCAGCATAACGCAAGTGAGAGAATGTGCTGCGGCTCTGTTGCGCTTCGCCAAGTCAAGTGGTGTGCCGGTGATACTCATCGGTCATATCAACAAGGAAGGCTCGCTGGCAGGTCCCAAGATACTTGAGCACATCGTGGATACGGTGATACAGTTTGAGGGCGACCAGCATTACATGTACCGAATACTGCGTTCTATAAAGAACCGCTTTGGAAGTACTTCCGAACTCGGCATCTACGAGATGGGACAGAACGGACTGCGACAGGTGAGCAACCCGTCGGAACTGCTGCTGACACAAGACAACGACGGTCTGTCGGGTATCGCAATAAGTTCCGCAATAGAAGGAGCGAGACCCTTCCTCCTTGAGACTCAAGCCCTTGTTTCTACCGCAGCATACGGCACTCCGCAGCGTTCTGCCACGGGGTTCGACCAACGGCGGCTCAACATGCTGCTCGCCGTGCTTGAAAAACGCGTGGGATTTAAGCTCGTTCAGAAAGATGTTTTCCTGAACATTGCCGGAGGGTTGCGCGTCACAGACCTCGCAATGGACCTCTCGGTGATTGCTGCCGTGCTGTCGTCGAACGTCGATACGCCGATAGAAAGCGGGTGGTGCATGGCAGGGGAAGTGGGACTGAGCGGAGAAGTCAGACCGGTAAGCCGCATAGAACAGCGCGTGGCAGAAGCCCAAAAGTTAGGCTTCAAGGACATTATAATACCTAAAAACAACATGCAGGGCATGAAAGCCCGCGGACTTGGCATCCGGCTTCACCCCGTGAGAAAGGTTGAAGAGGCACTGCGACTGCTGTTCGGATGATGACTCTTGCGGGAGACAAAGAAGCGACTCATCATCTCAAAACAAGTATTTCTTAAATTTTCATCACGTTACGGGTGTCGAAATCCGACAGGCAAACAGATGTCAAAGCCCGGCATTTGCCAACTGCCACTGCATTGTTACGGGCTTATCGCCTCGCGGTTTGTGCCCAATCAGCACCCGCCAAGATAGTTCTTGAAGAGCAAAATCGGCGAAATTGGAAAGTAAAATCGGCGGTTTTACAAAACAAAATCGGCGATTTTGGTCGGCAAAATCGCCGATTTTGCCAAACGAAAAAATAAAGATGTGCCGGCAATGGCACATCTTTCACATTATAAAATATATGATGCTACGGCGTATATCCACATCACGCCGGCGACAGTTCCTTCACAATCTTTGCTATTCTACTTATGGTTTCGGGGCGTGCAGGCACGAGTGGCAGGCGCAACACATTCTCAATCATGCCCATATCGGCAAGCATCGCCTTAACGCCGGCAGGATTACCGTCGGCAAAGAGAAGGCTGAAAAGGTCGGCAAGACCGGTGTTTATCTCTGCGGCATGTGCATGGTCGCCTTCTAATCCAAGGTGAACCATTCTTGCGAACAGCCGTGGGAGGGCATTGCCTATAACACTTATCACCCCAACGGCACCTCGCTCTATCATCCGGCAGGTGAGTGCGTCGTCGCCACTTATGACATCGAAACCGGCGGGTTTGTTCTTTATAATCTCCTCCACCTGCTCAATGCTGCCGCTTGCCTCCTTTATTGCCACTATGTTACGGCATTCTCGCGCCAGTCTTACGGTGGTTGCTGCGTCAAGGTTAACTCCCGTGCGCCCCGGCACATTATATAAAACGATGGGCAGCGGCGTCGCTCTCGATATGGCTTCGAAATGCCTGAAAAGCCCTTCCTGTGTGGGTTTGTTGTAGAAAGGGCATACGCTCAATATTCCGTCGATGCCGCTGAAGTCGGTTTTCTGCAACTCTTCCACCACCGCCGCGGTGTTGTTGCCTCCGCATCCCATGAGAATGGGCAGGCGACCGTTTACGATGCCGAGCACTAATTCCTTGATGCGGTGCCTCTCTTCAGTGGCAAGTGTGGGCGTTTCTCCCGTAGTTGCCATTATGCAAAGGAAGTCGGCACCGTTGTCGATTTGGTAGTGGATGAGTCTTTCAAGGGCTTCATAATCTACTTGTCCGCCGCTTGTAAATGGAGTCACAAGCGCAATTCCAAGACCTTTGAATATGTTATGTATCATAAGATTGTCGTATATGATTTCGATTGCAAAAGTAATATTTTATCTCCATAATACAAAAATAATCTATCTTTAATTGTTACCTTTGCAATCAAATTACATATTAAGAATATCAAGACAATGGAATTGTTGAAAGAATTGGCACGGAGATACGAGACAGCCTCGTTCATCAATGGCGACCCGTCGTGGTTTATGCACCAAGTGGAGGGAAGAAACAATCAGGAGGCATTGGCGTTCATAGCCTCGTGTCTCAGTTACGGCTCGCGCAAACAGTTCTTCCCTAAGATACAATATGTGTTCGACTGCTCGGGAGGGAGTGTTTACGACTGGGTGAGGAGCGGCGACTTCAGACGCGACATACCCGATACGGAAGAGTGTTACTACCGACTCTACACCTGTTCGATGATGAATCGTTTCCTACAGGCATACCGCGAACTGATGAATGAGCACGATTCGCTCGGTGAATACCTGCGCGAGGGCGGAGTTGGCGATGCGTTCAGGGCAGTGGAGATGATAACGTCTTATTTCGCGAGCAAGGGTATAGAGGTAATCGTTCCGAAAGATACCAAATCGTCGTGCAAGCGCATCTGCATGTTTCTAAGGTGGATGGTGAGAGACAATTCGCCCGTAGATCTCGGATTGTGGACATTCATTGACAAGCGGACTCTGATAATGCCGTTAGACACCCACGTGCTGCAGGAGGCTTGCTCCATGAGACTGCTGCAATCGAAGAGTGCATCTATGGCTGCGGCAAAGAAACTCACGGCAGAGATGGCAGCCGTATTCCCCGACGATCCGCTTAAAGGCGACTTCGCATTATTTGGATATGGGGTTGACAAATAGTTGGCTGCGGTGTGCCAAATTGTCCACAAGAACATTATAATAAGCCACCGACCGACTTACGGAAAATACATAAAAAATGTTGGCACAATGTTTGTACTACGTTTTAATGTGTAATTTTGCATTGAGAATAAATAAAGAAGAAAGGAGAACAAAATATGTCAAACCGAAGCCAAATGTCGCCAAAAGTATCTGAAATCCTCGCTTTCAGCAAGGAAGAAGCACAACGATTGGCAAGCAACTCGGTGACTCCGGAGCACATAATGCTGGGAATACTGAGGGAGAAGAGCAGTCCGGTGAAGGATTTTCTCACCGTGATGGAAATAGATTTGAACAATATCAAATATGCACTTGAGGAGAAAATAAACAACGACTATCTGCGCAATCCAATAGTTTCTACGGAACTTTTTCTCAACGAACAGGCAAGCAACATACTGCGTCTGGCAGTGCTGGAGGCGCGTGTGCAACACGTGCAGATTGTTGACGAGCAGCACCTGTTGCTCGCAATGCTGCACGACCATACCGACAACGGTGTGAAGAGCATCTTGGAAAGCAACAACATGACCTACAGCGACGCACTGGCATACTTTCAGCAGAAGGAAAGCAAAACGAAAGACGGTATCGACTTCCCCGAAGAAGACGAGGAACAAACCTTGCCGGGAGGAGGAAACACCAACGAGGGGAAGACCGCTGCCAACAAGACACAGACGAAAAAGACCGGCGGGAAGACTCAGGTGATAGACGCGTTTTCAATAGACCTCACTGCAGCAGCACGCGAGGGGAAACTCGACCCGGTGGTGGGAAGAAGCAAGGAAATACAGAGGGTGACAGAGATATTGTGCCGCAGGAAGAAAAACAACCCCATACTGATAGGCGAACCGGGCGTGGGAAAAAGTGCCATCGTGGAAGGTCTGGCTCAGATGATAGCAAAAAGACAGACGTCGCCGGTGCTTTTCGGCAAGCGGCTCGTGAGTCTCGACATGACCGGAATGGTGGCAGGGACAAAGTACAGAGGACAGTTTGAAGAGCGCATCAAGGCTCTGCTGAAGGAACTTGAACAAAATCCCGACATCATAGTCTTCATAGACGAGATACACACCATTATCGGTGCCGGAGGTGCTCCGGGGGCAATGGATGCGGCAAACATCATGAAGCCGGCATTGGCACGCGGCACGATACAGTGTATCGGGGCAACAACACTCGACGAATATCGCAACTCAATAGAGAAAGATGGTGCACTGGAAAGGCGTTTCCAAAAGGTACTGGTGGAACAGACCACTACCGGGGAGACACTGGAAATACTGCATAATATAAAGAACAGGTATGAAGACCATCATCATGTGACCTACACCGATGAGGCTCTTGAAGCCTGCGTAAAGCTCACCGAAAGGTATATCACAGACCGCGCTTTCCCCGACAAGGCCATAGATGCTATGGACGAAGCGGGCGCACGGGTTCATCTGCAACATGCTGAAATACCGGAGGAAATAACAAACTTGCAGAAGCAGATAGAGGAAGTGAACCTGAATAAACAGAAGGCTGTAAGGGAACAGGACTTCGAACAGGCCATAAGTTGCCGCGACGAGCAAGTGAGACTGGAACAGGAACTGGAAACGCAGAACAGACTCTGGGTTGAGGGAAACAACGAGAGGCGGGAAACCGTTACGGAAGAGAATGTCTCCGACGTGGTGTCTATGACCTCGGGAGTTCCTGTGCAGCGCATGGCGGAACCGGAAGGGGCGAGACTCGCGAAGATGACCGACGAACTGAAGGCAAGCGTTGTGGCGCAAGACAAGGCGATAGAGAAGGTTGTCCGGGCGATACAACGCAACCGCGTGGGACTGAAAGAGCCGGGACATCCTATCGGAGCATTCATGTTCCTCGGTCCGACCGGCGTGGGAAAGACTTATCTTGCAAAGAAACTCGCAGAGCACATGTTCGGCTCTGAAGATGCACTGATACGTATAGACATGAGCGAGTTCTCTGAAAGTTTCAACACGTCGAGACTGGTGGGTGCTCCTCCGGGATACGTGGGATATGAAGAGGGTGGGCAACTTACGGAAAAAGTGCGCCGCAAGCCCTACTCCATCGTGCTGCTCGACGAGATAGAAAAGGCTCACGGCAATGTGTTCAACATGCTGCTGCAGGTGCTTGACGAGGGACGACTGACCGACGGCAACGGCAGACTGGTTGACTTCCGCAATACAGTCATAATAATGACAAGCAATGCCGGAACGCGACAACTAAAGGAATTTGGCAGGGGAGTGGGCTTCAATGCCGGCGGAATGGGGCTCTCAATGGATGAACGAGACAAGGAATATGCACGCAGCATAATACAGAAAAGCCTCTCAAAACAGTTCTCACCGGAATTTCTTAACCGCCTTGACGAGATAATAACATTCGACCAACTCGACCTTGAAGCAATAAAGAAGATTATCGAAATAGAGCTGAAAGGGCTGTATAAGCGCATCGAGGCACTCGGATATTCACTCTCAATATCTGACGAGAAAAAAGAGTTTGTTGCAACGAAAGGCTACGATGTGCAGTTCGGCGCACGACCTCTGAAACGCGCCATACAGAACTATGTAGAGGATGTGGTGTGCGAAAAGATACTGAGCGGAGAACTGAAACCGGGCGACACGATAAGGATTGAATAACGGCATATTGCGGAACATGCCCGCCGGGTGTTTGACAATGATGAGCATATTAGAAACTGTTGCAGGAAAATGCAGTTGCTGAAAAATGACGAATCTTGAAAAAAAAAACATGAAATATTTGCAGGTATGAAAATAATACGCTACCTTTGCACCCGCAATTAGGAATTCAATTGTTTCGGCAACCAAATGACCCGAGGAAGGATGGGTGAGTGGCTGAAACCAACAGTTTGCTAAACTGTCGTACGGGTTACCGTACCGGGGGTTCGAATCCCCCTCCTTCCGCAAGGGATTTGACCTACAACGGGATGGTGGATTCATCTAACGGTTAGGATACAAGATTCTCAATCTTGGCATAGGGGTTCGATTCCCCTATCCACTACCAAAGCAAAGAAGAGGGCGCATCAGTGATATGATGCGCCCTCTCTTAGTGTCGTGACACGAAAACATCTAAAGTTTTACGGCACTAATGTCAACGAGGTTGTTTACGATGGCATAGATTGTGAGTCCGGCAGCACTGTGTATCTGCAGTTTACGGGCAATGTTCCGACGGTGGGTTATCACCGTGTTGATAGATATGAAGAGGTGGTCGGCAATCTCCTTGTTTGTCATTCCCTGAACCACACTCACTATAACCTCACGCTCCCGCTCACTAAGCGTCTCACTACTCTCGGTGTTCCGGCTTATCATCTTTGAAATCTTCACGCTTACGTCACTCTGTTTCTTCCTCCTTTCAAGGTGTCTTATTGCCGGGATGAAGATGTAGTCCTCCACCTCTGCGTGCTGGGCAAGCCAGTGTTCGCTCTTGTACAGGTCTGTAAGTACAGCCATGAGCTGATTGTTGTGCAAGGCATCTGAAGGAAGATATTTTATGATGATGTTCTTCAGTTCGCGCAACTTCTGCGTTGTCTGCCCGTGATGCTTCGAGAATGTCTCTATGCCGTATTCATCTTCCGGCTCTCCTTTCAGCAGTTTCTCCACGTAGGGGAACACGTTCTGCTCCTCATATTTCATGTGTTGCCTTATCTCTCGTGCATAAGCATCATACATTTTCAGTATCAGACGGGCAAGATTGTCGCCATCATCGAGAGCCTCTATGAGTTCTTTACGTATCGCAGGGATTTGGTAGTCAAGATAAAATACATGCGATGCCTTCAGATACAGCAGTAACGTGGGCACAGAAAGGCGACCGTTATCGTCGCCGGCACGATAACCGTTGATTGAGAAATTGACTATTGCAAGGAAGGTATAGGTGTCAACTCCCTGTCCTTCACAGACCTCCCTTACCGTCTTGTCGCCAAATCCGAGGTTTATTCCGAAACTGCCAAGACTCTCAAGAATTTGGTAATTGTCGGCGATGAGTGTTATCATCTTATCGTCGGCTTCATACATTTTATAATCACGCATAGCACTTAACTTTATAAATAAATAAAGACATGGAAAGAAACCCGGTTCTTCTCCATGCCTTTCAATGTTGTCACATTATTTAGCGTATGCAACGGAACGTGTCTCTCGGATGACAGTTATCTTAACCTGTCCCGGATATGTCATTTCGTTCTGTATTTTCGTTGCTATCTCTCCGGAAAGCGTCTCGGTGTCCTTGTCGTCCATCTTGTCTGCCCCTACGATTACGCGCAGTTCCCTACCGGCTTGTATTGCGTATGTCTTTGTAACTCCCGGATAGCTCATTGCGATAGCCTCAAGGTCATTAAGACGCTTTATGTAAGCCTCCACAATCTCGCGCCTTGCTCCCGGACGCGCACCGCTTATGGCATCACACACCTGTACGATTGGCGCGAGCAGTGTCTGCATTTCCATTTCGTCGTGGTGAGCACCGATAGCATTGCAGATGTCGGGTTTCTCCTTATACTTCTCTGCAATCTTCGCTCCGTAGAGAGCATGGGGCAGTTCGCTTTCCTCATCAGGCACCTTACCAATATCGTGAAGCAGTCCGGCACGCTTTGCTTTCTTAGGGTTCAGTCCGAGCTCGCTCGCCATCACCGCACATAGGTTTGCTGTCTCACGGGCGTGCTGCAAGAGGTTTTGCCCATAGGAGGAACGATATTTCATCTTTCCTACAATCCTGATGAGCTCAGGGTGGAGACCATGAATGCCGAGATCTATCGCCGTGCGCTTTCCTGTCTCTATCACCTCGTTGTCAATCTGTTTTTTAACCTTTGCCACAACCTCCTCTATTCGTGCGGGATGAATACGTCCGTCACTCACGAGTTGGTGCAGTGCGAGGCGGCAAATCTCACGACGTATGGGGTCGAATGCCGAAATAACGATGGCCTCGGGCGTGTCGTCAACCACTATTTCTACGCCACAGGCTGCTTCAAGGGCACGGATGTTGCGCCCCTCACGACCTATGATGCGTCCCTTCACCTCGTCATTATCTATGTGGAATACGCTGACCGAGTTTTCTATTGCTGTTTCGGTGGCGGTGCGTTGTATTGTCTGTATTACGATTTTCTTTGCCTGTTGGTTTGCATTGAGCTTCGCCTCGTCCATTATTTCGTTTATATACGATGCGGCATCTGTGCGCGCTTCGTCTTTAAGACTTTCCACAAGGCGCGCCTTCGCCTCGTCTGCGCTCAATCCGGAGAGTTCTTCGAGTTTTTCACGTTCCTGCAACTGCATCTTCTCCAGTTCCTCTTGCTTCAATGCAATGATTTTCTTCTCGTTGTCGATGCGTTGCTGCTGGTGCTCGATTTCTTGTCTGCGCTTTGCCACTTCTTCCTGTTTCTGGGTGAGACTGATTTCCCGCTGCTTGAGTTTGTTCTCATTCTGCTGAATACGTTGCGTGCGCGTTCTGACCTCTTTCTCAAGTTCGTTTTTCTTGTTGAGGAAAGTTTCCTTCACCTCTAATAGTTTTTTCTCCTTCAGCACATCTGCCTCTTTCTCTGCCGCAGACAGCATCTCGTTATATTTTCCCGTTGCAATGTAACGGAAAACGGAATATCCTATGACGCCACCAATCAACAGTGCAGCCACGGCTATTATTGCATAAATCATAAATGAACAGTTTTTTTTATTATGTTAATATTCTCGTTATTTCTATCTTTTCACAAAACTTCCTCTATTTCCGAAGTTATCTTGGCGAGAATATCATCGTAAGGAGATGTGTCGTTACGGTCTTTGTCTTTCACGTATCGCAGCGCGATGTCTATCAGAGCCATGTAAAGCAGCTCCTTATCGCTCTTACGCCCCCTGAAAACCTTCGCGTAATTGTTCACTATCTCTGTTATAAGCTTTGCTGCGCTACGATAGAACTCCTCTTCCTCGCGCACAATGGTCACGGGAAGTTCTGTGTCGTAAACATGCAATCTTATGTGTAATTTATTACTGTCTTCTGCCATTTGCTTCGGTATTTAGATTATTCTTCCATACCACTGAGCAACGTGATACACTTATCTACGTCTCTTATGAGACCTGCCACGCGCTTTTTGGCCTCCTCAAGGTCGCCATCTGTCACTTCAAGCATCTTTGCCATCTTCAGCGAATTGTAGTCACGGAGTGCCTGTTGCTTCTGAGATTCCAACTTTTTTATCATTTCATCGCGCTCGTCAACCATTGCATATAGTTCCTCATTCTCCTTTTTCAACTGATTGAAACGGAGTATCATCTGCCTTACGCGAGTCGTGAATAGGGTTATTGTCTTCTCATTTGCAGCCATGTACCTACTACAATTTTCGACAAAAGTAGCATTTTTCTACCACATAACAAAATTTCTATAACGAAATTTCGTATTTTTTTAGTATTCCGATTATTATGGAACTCGTCATTTATCAGACCCGTTGTCAGTCTTGGTTGTTCCTTACGGGCTCTTTCTTGGCAAGGATTACCACCTGATAAACGAAATCCGTCACCCACTTTTGTGAAAAACCGAGGCGTTTGTTATACTGCCTTACAGCAATCGCTGCCTTCATCACGCCGGCATCGCTGTAGTCGTTTTTGGTAAATATGTCGCCTACGGTTTTTTCAGTCATGCTGTATATGGCTTTCTTGAAGAAAGAGGGCATGCGAAGCTTGAACTTCATCAGATTGCCCATGAGCATCATCAGGTCTTGAGAAAACCCTTGGAACTGTATCATGTAGGGCTGAATGTCCTGCAACTTACGGCAATTTTTCTTCAGGCTTAAATCAATTTCCTTGAAAAAATCGTCTGAAGTTCCATACATATCTTTCATCATCTTACGGCACTGACTCTTCTCCCCCACTCCAAGTTTGTTGTTCACAGTCGGCACCTTCAGCGTCGTCTTGAACGTTCTCAAGTCGGGAAGCCACGCAAGGTTAGTTATTCCGAGACTCGAAGCCATTGATGCCTGAAAGTAAACTCTGACAAGAGTCATATAGTCTTCCATGCCACCTATCTTGACTTCTTCACTGTCTTTACGTCTAAATAATTTATTAAGGAAACTCATGGTCATTACAAAATTTCGTGCAAAATTACTCCTTATTTGCGAAAATTCAAAATATTTTGTCATATTTCTCCATAATTACCGTTGCTATCTCCGATTAAATCATTACCTTTGCAACGATTTTTCAAAGATACTTTTTGGATAAAACATTTTTCTATGAAAGGAATAGTTCTTGCCGGAGGTAGCGGGACACGTCTCTACCCTATAACCAAAGGCATAAGTAAGCAGTTAATTCCAATCTTCGACAAGCCGATGATATACTACCCCATCTCGGCTCTGATGCAGGCAGGAATAAGAGACATCCTTATTATTTCCACACCACACGACCTGCCGGGATTTAAGCGTCTCTTTGGCGATGGGAAAGACATCGGCGTGAATTTCGAATATGCCGAACAGCCATCTCCCGACGGATTGGCACAGGCATTTATAATAGGTGAGAAATTCATCGGTGACGACTGCGTGTGTCTTGTGCTCGGAGACAACATCTTCCACGGCGTGGGATTTACAGAATTACTGAAGCAAAGCGTAGTCGATGCAGAGAAAAATGGCAATGCGACGGTATTCGGTTACTACGTGAACGACCCGGAAAGGTATGGTGTGGCAGAGTTTGACTCGCAAGGCAACTGCCTCTCTATTGAGGAGAAACCGGAAAATCCAAAAAGCAACTACGCCGTTGTTGGGCTCTACTTCTATCCCAACAGCGTTGTGGAAATTGCCAAAAGCATCAAGCCGAGCGCACGTGGAGAACTTGAGATTACCACCGTAAATCAAGAATATCTCAATCGCAAGTGCCTAAAGGTGCAAACTCTTCAGCGCGGTTTTGCGTGGCTCGACACGGGAACTCACGACAGTCTGTCGGAAGCCAGCACCTTCATTGAGGTGATAGAGAAGCGTCAAGGACTGAAGATTGCATGTCTTGAGGAGATTGCATACACGAATGGTTGGATAGACGCCGAGCGTGTGTCGGAACTTGCCAAGCCGATGCTGAAGAACGACTACGGAAAATATCTGAAACGTCTGATAAGCGAATAAATCAACAATTTCCCAAAACATACTAAACACAATCGGAAAACAATGGAAGAAAACAAGAGTTACGACGTAGCGAACGTTATCGAAGAAAATGAACAGTCGATGTTCAGTTTCGCATCGATATATAAAGCATTCATACTTAACTGGAAGTGGTTTGTGTTGTCCACGATAATCTGTTTCGGGTTGGCTGCCGCCTATCTGAGATACGCAACACCTGTATATCAGACTGTAGCACAACTCCTGATAAAAGAGCCGGAGAAAGGTTCATCATACAGTAATGCCGCTCTGAAGAGCACACTCGCCACAGGTATGATCAACAACAATGAGGGAATAATGAACGAAATACAAATCCTGCGTTCACAGAAACTCTCCGAGCAGGTGGTGAGAGACCTGAAACTCTATGTTGACTACATAAGGCATGGGCGCGTGAACAACGTGTTGATGTATAAGGATAATTATCTGAATGTGGACATAGACCCAATCGGGCTTAATAATCTTATTGAAGACATAAAACTGAACATTTCACGAGACAAGAATACTTTCAAGGTCACCGGAATGGCAGGAAATACGGAAATCGACCAAACGATTAAGGCACTGCCCGTATCCATAAAGACAAGCGTAGGAACACTTTCATTCACAGCAAACCCAAGGGCATCGCTTAAAGAAAATGGCGATATGACTGTTGTGATAAGTTCTCCTAAGAAAGTATCGGCAAAATACGTTGCCGGGCTGGAAGCATCGACAAAGGAAGAGACATCAATAGCAGTAATCAGCCTGAAAGACGAGAGCCCAAGCCGTGCGTCAGACTTCTTGAAGCAGCTTGTGGTATGTTACAACCGTCAGGCCAACGACGACAAAAACCAAGTTGCATACAGAACAGAGGAGTTCATAAACAGCCGACTTGAGAAAATCAATGCCGAACTGAACAGTACCGAAGGTGAACTCGAAGCCTACAAGCGACGCAACAATATGGTGGAGTTGGGCATAAACGGTTCTGCCGCCGTTGCAAACAGCAACGAATATGAAAAGCAATTAGCAACGGCAAACACCCAGATACAACTGCTTAACGAACTTAGTTCATACGTAAGAGAGCCCGGTAACAAGTATCAGGTGATACCTTCTAACGTAGGTCTTTCCGACGGTGCTTCGACACAACTCATAAGCCGATACAATCAGGTTGTGATAGAACGCAACCGCCTGCTTAAAACCGCAAGCGAGTCAAGCCCGGTTGTAACCCCGTTGACCGACGAACTCAACGACCTGTCATCAAGCATACAGCAGGCTTTGACCCAGCAACGCCGTACTGCAGAGATACAGCGTAACTCCATTGCTTCACAGTATGGGCAATATACCGGACAGATACAACAAACACCGGGACAGGAACGAATGTTGACACAAATCGGTCGTCAGCAGGAAGTGAAGTCGGGGCTTTATCTCATGCTCTTGCAGAAACGTGAGGAGAACTCAATATCTCTTGCGGCTACTGCCGACAAGGGAAAACTAATCGACGACCCGGCATATACGGGAATGATAAGTCCGAAGCCGAACATCATTTTCCTCATTGCACTCGTACTGGCAATTGGAATTCCTACTCTTATCTTGTTCCTGATAAGCGTGTTCAGATACAAGATTGAAGGGCATGATGACGTTGCAAAACTAACAAAGCTGCCAATTCTCGCCGACGTTGCCGTGGCAAGCGAAACGGCTAAGACAAGGGCAGACATCGTAGTGTATGAGAACCAAAACAACCAAATGGAGGAAATATTCAGGTCTATGCGAACAAACCTCCAGTTCATGATGCAAGAGAACGAAAAGGTTGTGATGTTCACATCATCCACTTCGGGAGAGGGAAAAACGTTCAATGCAGCCAACCTTGCAGTAAGTTTTGCGCTTCTCGGGAAAAAAGTTTTGCTGATTGGTCTTGATATACGTAAGCCGAGACTTGCAGAATTGTTTGAAATAAAAGACCATCACCACGGAATAACATCGCTGTTGTTGAAGGATGACCCGACGTGGGACATGATTCAGGAGCAAATTCTGCCGTCAGAAATAAACGACAACCTCGAACTCCTGCTTGCCGGTCCTATTCCTCCCAACCCTGCAGAACTTCTTGCGCGAGACTCACTTGACAAGATAATCAGTATCATACGTGACAAGTATGACTTCGTTGTAATTGACACCGCCCCGGTTGGTCTCGTGACCGATACCTTGCAGATAGGGCGTGTTTCCGATGCTGCCATATATGTGTGTCGCGCAGACTACACTCCGAAGGCAAGTTTTGAACTTATCAACGGACTTGCCAACGAGCAGAAACTTCCGAACATGGCGTTGGTAATCAACGGTATCGACATGTCGAAAAAGAAATACGGCTATTACTACGGCTATGGCAGTTATGGCAAGTACGGTCGTTACGGACGATATGGCAGTTACGGCAAGTACGGTCATTATGGCTCTTATGGTCAATATGGCAACAGCCATTATGCTAACAAGAACGACAGTTCAATAAAACTTAAATAAACCACAATAAATGGCATGTCTGTTTTTCAGACATGCCATTTACGAATAGAAACAGTTGTTATTAAATAAACATATCTAATCAATATCGTAAAATGAAGAGAAAACCAAAGAAGGTGCTCGTGCTTGGCTCGGGAGCACTTAAAATCGGACAGGCCGGCGAATTTGACTATTCCGGTTCACAAGCGTTGAAAGCATTGAAAGAAGAAGGCATCAAATCGGTGCTCGTCAATCCTAACATTGCAACGATACAGACCAGTGAAGGCATCGCCGATAAAGTCTATTTCCAGCCGGTGAACACCCATTTCGTGACAGAAATAATAAAGAAGGAGCATCCAGACGGAATACTGCTCGCTTTCGGAGGACAGACGGCACTCAACTGCGGTACGGAACTCTATCTCAACGGCACGCTGAAAGAATATGGCGTAGAAGTGCTCGGCACGAGTGTTGAGGCAATCATGAACACAGAAGACCGCGACCTCTTCGTGAAGAGACTTGATGAGATTGGCATGAAGACACCGGTAAGTCATGCCGTGGAAAATATGGACGACGCACTGAAGGCGGCTGAAAAAATAGGCTTCCCCATAATGATACGCTCGGCATACGCGCTCGGCGGTCTCGGTTCCGGCATCTGTCCCGACGAGACAACATTCAGAAGTCTTGCCGAAAGTGCATTCACTTTCGCGCCGCAAGTTCTCGTGGAGGAAAGTCTGAAGGGCTGGAAAGAGATAGAGTTCGAGTGCATACGCGACGCCAACGACCATTGTTTCACCGTAGCATCAATGGAAAACTTCGACCCTCTCGGCATACACACCGGCGAGTCGATAGTGGTTGCCCCTACGTGTTCGCTTACTTCAGAGCAGGTTGAGATGCTGCAAGACATCGCAAGACGCTGCGTGCGCCACCTGAACATCGTCGGCGAATGTAACATTCAGTTCGCTTTCAATGCCGAAACAAACGACTACCGCATAATAGAGATTAACGCCCGCCTGTCGCGCTCATCGGCTCTCGCATCCAAAGCCACCGGTTATCCGCTCGCTTTCGTTGCAGCAAAGATTGCATTGGGCTACACCCTCGACCAGATTGGAGAACCGGGCACGCCCAACTCGGCATACGTTGCCCCGCAACTCGACTACATGATTTGCAAGATTCCGCGCTGGGACCTCACTAAATTCGCCGGCGTAAGCCGTCTTATCGGCTCAAGCATGAAGTCGGTGGGAGAAATAATGAGTATCGGGCGTTCCTTTGAGGAGATGATACAGAAGGGTCTGCGCATGATAGGACAGGGCATGCACGGCTTCGTAGGCAACGACCATACACGGTTTGAAAACCTCGAAGAAGAACTGCAGAACCCAACCGACCTACGCATCTTTGCCATAGCACAGGCACTGGAGGAGGGATATAGCGTGGAACGCATAGAAGAACTTACAAAGATAGACAAGTGGTTTGTTTCCCGACTGAAGAATATCGTGGATATAAAGCATGAACTGCAGGAATACGATGCTGTTGAAGCCCTACCCGACTCACTCCTGCTCAAGGCTAAGCAGGCAGGATTTTCCGACTTTCAGATTGCTCGTTTCGTGCTCAAACAGCAGACAGGAAACATGGAAAACGAGAACCTCCAAACGAGAAAATTCCGTAAGGAACGCGGCATAATGCCGTCGGTGAAGCGCATAAACACCGTGGCAAGCGAGCATCCGGAACTCACAAACTATCTTTATTTCACCTATCTGCCGCTCGTGGAGCCTACAAAATCCGACAAACTCACAACCGAAGAATGGCGCGAGATTGTCAGCAAAACAGGTATAAAGGTGCAGAACGACGTTCCTTATTATAAGAATGAAAAGTCGGTGGTGGTGCTCGGTTCGGGAGCATACCGCATCGGGTCGAGCGTGGAATTTGACTGGTGCTCGGTGAATGCAATAAACACGGCACGCAAACTGGGATATAAGTCGATAATGATAAACTATAACCCGGAGACCGTCTCCACAGACTATGATATATGCGACCGCCTCTATTTCGACGAACTTTCCATGGAACGTGTGCTCGACGTAATAGACCTTGAAGAGCCGCGTGGCGTGATAGTGAGCGTGGGCGGTCAGATCCCGAACAACCTCGCGATGAAACTTCACAGACAGAGCATACCCATACTGGGAACAAGTCCGGTGGACATCGACCGCGCAGAAAACCGCGACAAGTTCTCGGCAATGCTTGACAAGCTGGGCATCGACCAGCCGGCATGGAGAGCACTTACCTCTATCGACGACATAAAGGAATTTGTGAGCGAGACAGGGTTCCCGGTTCTGGTGCGCCCGTCATACGTGCTTTCAGGCGCAGCCATGAACGTTTGTTACGACTACGAGGAATTGGAGCGTTTCCTGAAAATGGCAACCGAGGTGTCGAAGGAGTTCCCCGTGGTGGTGAGCCGGTTCATGCAGGAGACTAAAGAGATTGAATTCGACGCCGTGGCAGACAAGGGTAAGGTGGTGGAATATGCCATTTCGGAGCACGTGGAATATGCCGGCGTGCACTCAGGAGACGCCACTATGGTGTTCCCGGCGCAGCATATCTACTTCTCCACGGTGCGCCGTATAAAGAAGATTGCCCGCAAGATTGCTGAAGAACTGAACATCTCAGGACCGTTCAACATACAGTTCCTTGCCAAGAACCGCGAACTGAAGGTGATTGAATGTAACCTCCGCGCCTCGCGCTCATTCCCATTCGTGTCGAAAATTCTGAAGTGTAACTTCATTGATACGGCAACCAAGATTATGCTTGATGCGCCTTATGAAAAGCCCGACAAGAGCGAGTTCGACATCGACCGCATCGGGGTTAAGGCGTCGCAGTTCTCATTTGCACGACTGCAAAATGCCGACCCGGTGCTGGGTGTTGACATGTCATCCACCGGCGAGGTGGGTTGTCTGGGCGACGACCTACACGAAGCACTGCTCAACGCACTCATAGCAACCGGCTACCGACTGCCAAAACGTGAAGGCGGAGCCGTGCTCATCTCCTCGGGAGGTGCCAAGGGAAAGGTATCGCTGCTCGAACCGGCACGCCATTTGGTAAAGAACGGCTACAGGATTTACGCCACACCGGGCACGGCTGATTTCTTCAAGGAGAATGGTGTGGATGCTACGGCAGTGGCATGGCCCGATGAGGGTGGCGGGAACAATGTCATGGACATGATTGCCGACCACAAGTTCGACCTCGTCATCAACGAACCCAAGAACCATTCGAGCCGCGAACTCACCAACGGATACCGGATACGTCGCGGCGCAATCGACCACAACATACCGCTGATGACAAACGTACGCCTCGCCAAGGCTTTCATTGAAGCCTTCTGCAACGTATCGCTCGAAGAGGTGAAGATAAAGAGCTGGCAGGAATACAACTCTTAATTCTCCTGCGAGAATATACAAACACTACGAAACCCATATCCGCCCTTGATATAAACCGGGCTGATATGGGTTTTGTTTTCATGCTGATACAGTTATCGTTTGAGTATTTAATAAAAAGTAATTTTGCCGAGATTGCCGACCAAAATCGCCGAAATTGCAAAGTAAAATCGCCGATTTTGGTTGGCAATTTCGGCGATTTTACTGTATGAAAGATATGCTTTAGCCGTGTAAAAGATTATCAATAGCATGGCAAATCATTGTATATCAGAAAACCATATTATATCCGGCATCAATTTCATAATCAAGATTTTATCATAAAAGAGAATGGCTGCACCGCGAAATACGATGCAGCCATTCATTAGAAAAAACAATCCTAAATTCTGATTTGCCGTTATTCAATCCCAGAGACTGTATGGCTTGTTTCCCATAGCGTCATGTTCGTTGTGCGTCATGCCAAACCCTGTTGGATAAGAAGAATCGTAAGAGAAATCAACATCTGACATCTCAATGTTTTCTTCACAGTTATTATTAAACCGCGGCGCGCCATTACTCGGCGGCTTCACCGTGCCTCCTGTTACCGAACCGGGCAACATCATTGCTTCCTCAACAAAGAGAATACATTCAACCAAAGGTTTCCGATATATCCTTTTCATAACAATTCTTATTTTATTATTTTCTTTCCATTTATAATAACTACTCCGCGATAGTCCTTACCAACCCTCTGTCCAGACAGGTTATAGATAGGAGCATCGTCGTCCGACATCCTGTCTGTCACGATGTCATCAATGCCTGTCGTTGTCTCATCGCCAACCTTTACTATATTCAACACATTACCCATTGCTGCGGCATTGCCTCTTGCAACGAAATAAGCATGGAACGAAGAAACATCCTTGCTGTCATGCTTCACAAAGGAAGTACCTTCGCCATTGAGAACATAGATGTCATTGAACGACTTTTGGCGGAAATTTCCTACATAATTCAATATTGGCGAACCTGATATGCAAGGGTTGTAAGAAGGTTTCATCACGACATTCTCCCCGACGAACACCACGTCCTTGCCGACAAGACTGTACTGTGCTCCCCATTTATCGTCCGGCACGGCAATAATATAAGGTATGTTTGCAGCGATGTTGTCGCCAACGTAGTCGTATATTACTTTGTTTCCGTCAAGTTCACTGAAGTACATAAGCCAGAAGTCCTTGCCACGGTCTGAGGCAGAGCGGAACCAATTTATCTGTTTATTGTCAACGTAAACCTTCGTTGCATCAAAAGGCAGAGCCAGGCTTTCCCAACTGTCGGCAGTCACGGTTATGCCTATCTGCGGTTTACGGGTATAGTCTGCTCGTTCGGCAGTGAATGTGAAATGGTTGTAATAATCATAACCATCGCTTATGGCAATGTTACCGGCGGTGTTTCCTATTACAACATTCTTCCCGGCATCAATAAGCGACCTTGCTGCTGCGGTCTTGCTGGCAAACTTATAGAGAGTGTTTGGATTGCCGTTAGGAGTGATGCTTGCCACCGTTCCTTCCACATCAGAGAAGTCTATGCAAAGAGCATTCTCTCCTGCTTTATATCCGGACACGGGTGCAGTTCCCGTTGCCGTACCTTCGGAAGCATATTCAATTACACCTTTTTTAAGAGAGAAACTCTTGCTACCTTCAAGTTGTTTTCTTGACAAGAAAGCCGCAATGATATACTCTGTATTATCATTATCTTTATCCTTAAACGAGAAAGGCAGTTCTACGCTTCTACCTGCATCTGCCGATACAGGCAATTCCATTTGTCCTACATTGACATAACCGGAACCGTTGTATTCAAACAAGGCAATAATTATAGAGCCGTTAAAGCTGCCGCCGTTATTGGTAAGCACACACCTACCCGATACATCTCTGCCATAAACGACATTACTTGAAGTGTTGTTATCAAGCAAAAACGCTGAAGTAAACATCGGGTTTGTATTAGCATCAGGCTCTTCAATAGTAACCACTGCATCACCTATAACTTCGTTTCCGGTCTCGTCTTTTGTTACTTTTACAGAATATTCGCCTGCCACAAATGCGTTGAAGTTCATCACTACATCGGTAGAACCATTGGCAGGTACTGTTGCTCCGGTCTTTCCGCAAGACTCATAACTTTCCCCGGGATCCATATATCGATAAAAGAAATAAAGATTTCCATAAAACTCTTTATCGCAGTTGTTGGTCACGGTGATTGTCACAGGCTGTGTGCTACCGGCTTTCTTCGTTCCCGTAAGTCTGAAGTTGTCGGCAGAAAGGTGGTCGGCAGGATTGACAAACGTCATCGAAATTACCTTGCCTTCGTAATTAACCACAATATCTACATACTCATTCTCGTTATACAGCCACCCTTCGTTACCCCTGATCCGGCTGATACAATAGATGCGATAAGTGCCTTGCTGTAAATAGTTGTTTAAACTCAAAGAATAATCTGAATATCCATAATTATCTTGCAAACCGCTGATGTTTGTCTTAACAACAGGCGTCATAACACCATTTACAAGCTGTCCAAGTCCGAATTCAAAATCATGAGTTTCTCCTGTATAGTTAAATGCACTAAAGTGTACGGTACCATTTTCTGCATTGAGTATATTCATGTCCAATCCCATAGGAATTTCATCTACATGAGACGCGCCACCGGGAATAATTCCAATGACGGCACTCTGACTCATCGAATAACCATCAGTGGTGGAACTTGCTCCAATACCGGAGTTGTTTTCCGGATTGAGAACAGACACAAGGAAATAGCCATCGGACATACCGCCCCAGCCCCAATTTACATGGAACAAGCCATTACCGTCGTAACCATCGATAACAAAACAGTGCCCGCCACCGGAAGACACGCCACAGAATACTACCGGACGACTGCTTGAAACCTCGTTGTAGAGTTGCTGTTGAAAATCAGACAGTGTGGTAGAACTGCGCATAAGGTCACGAGCCCCATATCCGAAATACTTCTTCAGAGCCGGTGCAATAGCACCGGATGACGCTCCGGAACCTCCTGACGAGGCATGGTTATAGTTCATCTTGACAGATTTTCCCACCAATGACATAAGGTTAGCAACGGCACTTTTCTGCACATCAGTCTCCGAACCATAATAGTGGTCCACCATGTTTGTCCATGATATTTCCGAGTTTGCAGGTACCCCATTAACAACAATGCCAAGCGTACCGGTGGTATATGCAGGAATTTGTGCCGTGGTATGTTCAGGTTGCTTAAAATAATACATCACCTGTGCCATTGCTGTTGCCACACATCCGGTCACCAACTGTTCTGAATTATGAGTAGGACAGTTGTCGTTGTAAGGCGAATTTTGATTCCATGTGCAAGTGAGAAGTGGCGGCACGGCATGCGTCGTAGGTACAGTCTTCATCACCATCTGCGGATTGGTATTGATATTGTTCTCGTCAATATAAGCAATCTGGTCTGCAATTCCACTAAGGAACGACTTGATGTTATCATTAAGTTGTGACTCATCAAACGTGCCGGTGGTGGAATATCCGATTACAGAAGGGATGCGGTCGTCACCACCGACTATTACAAACCCCTTGTCTGCCGCAGCATTAAATACATAATAGGCAGCGTTACCATTCTGTGGCAACTTATGCCTACTACTGACCATCTTCAACGAAGCAGCAGCAATACCTTTCTTCTGGAAGAAACGCTGCGCTATCTTCTGAGCGTCTGATTTAGATACAGGATTAGCCCAAACTGCCAAAACAATCATTGACAGCAACAATCCGAACAGTCTCTTGTTAATCATAAGTGAAGGATAAAAGTTAAGGTTTATTTCTAATATTCTCTGTTGTGAGTAATGATACACAAGTACAAAGGTAGTTAATAAAGGTGTAACCACCAAATTTTAATGTCTTAAAATCATTTTATAAATTACAACATTATTGTATATAGACATGAAACAAAGAAGACGGAAGTCCATGTAATGAACCTCCGTCTTTCGTTTCGTATAAATATTTTCTTATGCTGCAGCGGCGAATATCCAATCGTAGATGCACGAGAATATGCCGAATAGCATTATGCCTACGGTGCAGAGGGCAAGGGCTATGCGTGTGCCAGAGTCGCTGCGGAATGTAGGCAGAGGGTTCTCTGCAGAGCGTATATACATTGCTTTCACTATAAGCAGATAGTAGTAGAGCGACACCACGGTGTTCACCAACGCTATGAAGACCACTGCGTATGCAAGAGTGGAGCCTTGTTCTGCCGCAGCCATGAACACGAAGAACTTCGAGAACATTCCGGCAAACGGCGGTATTCCTGCCAGTGAGAACAGAGCCAGAGTCATGAGGAACGCCAACTTGGGGTTCTTGCTGTAGAAACCGTCGTAGGCACGGATGTCTGTACGACCGCCGCTATTCTCCTCAACGCTCCCGATTACCGTGAACACAGCGAGGTTGGCAGCAACATAGACGAGGACATAGTATGTGAGTGCAGCCACGCCATGCTGACTTGCTCCCACCACGGCAAGCATGATGTAGCCGGCCTGTGAGATAGAACTGAAAGCCATGAAACGCTTCAACTCTTTCTGACGAATGGCAAAGAGGTTGGCGAGAGTGATGCTGAACACGATTACTATATAAAGTAGATACTCCCAATATTCTATCATCGGCGCGAACACTTTCATCAGTATGGTGCAAAGCGCGAAAGCTGCGGCTCCCTTGGATATAACGCTGAGGTAGCCCGTAACGGTGGTCGGCGCACCCTGATAGGTGTCGGCTGTCCAGAAGTGGAACGGCACGAGACTTATCTTGAAGCCCAGACCGCTGAAGAAGAACACCAGTCCGACGATGCTCAACGTGAGGTGCTCCTTGCCGAGAACTGCCGTTATGTCATCGAAATAGAGTTGCCCCGTGGCACCGTAGAGCATCGAGATACCATACAGCATCACACCACTTGAGAACGTGGCAGTGAGGATATACTTCGCTGCAGCTTCCGCTGAATTGTGACGATACTTGTCAAGTGCAACAAGGCATGCCATAGGCACGCTTGCCGTTTCAAGACCGAGTAAGAACATAAGGAAATGTCCTGACGACATCATCATGTTCATACCGAGCAGCGTTGAAACTGTGAGCATGTAGAACTCCCCCTCTTTGAAAGCGGTGTCCTCCCGAGAGAGCCAGCCGCGAGCCTGTATGATAACTATGAGCGTGCCCGCAGCGAGTATTGTCTTCATCACGTTTGCGGCTGCCGTTGTGACATACATGCCGCCAAAAGCCGTCACAGGGTCTTTCTGCATGAAACTTATCACGGTCTGCGCCAGCATTAGCAGGCACATCAATGGGTTGAACCACGTGCGCTGACTATGCTTTGACGAAGCGAAATCAACCACGAAGGTTATGATTAGAATGGCAACGAGGGTTGCCTCCGGTATCATGTTAAGAAACTGACTGTATCCCATAACTAAATGCTGGCTGTTAATATGTTAGACAATATGTTACCCACTCCGCTGTCGATTACCTGACTTGCCCACATCGGGAAAGTTCCAAGACCTGCGACACAGGCAATAAGGCAGATTACCGAGAAGCGTTCATCCCATGTGGCATCGGTGAGTTTTACCGTGTCCATGTGCGGATAATCCAACTTCTGGAACAGTATCTTGCCCACCACACGCAGGATATAGACTGCCGTTATGACTATTGAGCAGCAGGCGATAATCGTGCATGCACGGTGGAAAGTGTCGGCATTCTCAAACGAACCCACAAAGATTGTCATCTCGGCAATGAAGCCTGAGAACCCCGGCAGACCGAGATTGGCAAGACCGGCGATTACATATCCCACCGAGAGGAACGGCATAATCTTCATCAAACCACCGAGGTGGCGCACGTCACGAGTGTGAGCACGACCGTAAATCATACCGATGAGGGCGAAGAAGAGTGCCGTCATGAGTCCGTGTGAGAGCATCTGCAGAATTGCTCCGGTGCATGCCGTCTTTGTCATCATGAGAAGTGCAAAGAGCACCAATCCGCAGTGTGACACCGAAGAGTAGGCATTGATGTATTTAAGGTCGGTCTGCACGCATGCAGAGAGTGCTCCGTAAACAACCGAAATGGTTGTAAGGATGAGGAATATCCATGACAAGTCGCGCGCAGCATCGGGAAGAAGATACATGGCAACGCGGAAACAGCCGTAGCCTCCGAGCTTCATCAGCACACCGGCGTGGAGCATTGACACCGCGGTAGGCGCAGAAGCATGACCGTCGGGGCTCCAAGTGTGGAATGGGAAGAGCGCACCAAGCACTCCAAAGCCGATGAATATGAACGGGAAGAACACATTCTGTACGGCAGATGGGATGTTATGCAGGGCTGCAATCTCGTTTACGTTCATCGTGGTGGCTCCACTGAAGAAATAGATACCAAGTATTCCGAGGATGAGGAGAGCCGAGCCTCCCATGAGCATAAGGGTGAGCTTCATTGCAGCATATTCCTTGTTGCCGCTGCCCCATACGCCGATGAGAAGATACATCGGTATGAGTGCAACCTCGTAGAACATGAACATGGTGAACATATCCACTGAGATGAAGAAACCATATACACCTGTTGAAAGCAGCGTGAACCAAAGGAAATACTCCTTTTTCATCGGTTGCAACTGCCAAGAGGCGAATGTTCCGGTGAAAACTATGATGCTCGAAAGGAGCAGCATCACCACCGAGATACCGTCAACACCAACGGCATACTGTATGTTCAGTGGCTTGAACCAGTCAATGGCGTATGTGTGAAGCATCACACTGGTATCGCCGCCGGCACGAGCCTGAATGAAATCTATTGTGAGCCATATCGACAGAGCCAGCAGACAGGAAGCTCCGACAACCATCACACCACGAACCTGATTGTCGTTGCGGGCAAGCCAAAGTGCCGGCAACATCAATGCGGGTATCAGTACGAATAATGTTAATATAGACATAATTCTATTTACTATTTAACAATTTGTTATTTTAATGTATTATATAGCCAACAGTATAAGTGCGAGTGCAACCGAACCGGTGAGGAACCATACTGCATACTGGCGCACATCTCCACTTTGCCACGGGCGAAGGCTCTCGCCTGCCTCGTTTGCTCCCCATGCCATGAAGTTGAATGTGCCGTCAACACAGTGACGGTCGAACCATGCTATCGGGCGTGAGAAGAAGCGGAAGATAATCTTATGGGTAACGAACATCCACACTTCGTCCATGTAGAAACGTTTGTATGCTGCGCGATGCAGGCGTGGGAACATCTTATACAGACGGTCGGCAACGGGCTGCTTCTCACCTTTATATATATATGTGGCAAGTGCTATGGCGCATATCGCGATGATTGTGGAGGTAAGTGCAATCTTCGTATCGAAGTGTATGGTGTAGTCTTTGCCCGAAGCGGTGACGAAACTGCCAAAACTTCCGCCCCAACCGAGGAAACCTGCAAGCGTGGTATATATTCCGACACCTACGGTTATGATGCAAAGGATGATAAGGGGGAGAGTCATTGTCATCGGTGCTTCATGCGGAGTATGAGCGGCATGAGCCTCCTTGTTCTCCGTACCCCAGAATATTCCGTAGTAAAGACGGAACATATAGAAGGCTGTCATGGCTGCAACACCGGTCATCCACCAGCCGCAAAGCGGACTGTATGCAAAGCATGCGGATATTATTTCGTCCTTAGAACTAAATCCGGAGAAGAACGGTATTCCTGCGATTGCAAGACATGAGATGAGGAATGTGATGTGGGTGACAGGCATGTATTTGCGCAACCCGCCCATTACAGACATCTCGTTAGAGTGTACTGCGTGTATAATACATCCTGCACCGAGGAACAGGCATGCCTTGAACATGGCATGAGTGAAGAGATGGAACATAGATGCCATGTAACCTAACTGGGCATGGTTGTCGAGAATCTCTCCGTGATGCCCCGGCATTGATACGCCGAGAGCCACCATCATGAAAGCTATCTGCGAGATTGTCGAGAATGCGAGAACACGCTTGATGTCGCTCTGTGCACATGCAACGGCAGCGGCATAGAACGCCGTGAAAGCACCTATCACAACCACGATGCTCATTTGGTCGGGCGCATATCCTACCCACAATGGGAACATTCGGGCAATCTGGAACACGCCGGCAACAACCATCGTAGCAGCGTGAATAAGCGCACTGACGGGTGTCGGACCCTCCATTGCATCTGGAAGCCAGATATGCAGCGGGAACATTGCAGACTTACCGGCACCTCCGATGAACATTAGCACCAGAGCGGTAGGTATGATGAAGCCGCCGGCAGCAACTGCCTTAGCCACGTCGGCGGTGATGAATGGCTCTGCACCCTGCCCCATCACTATGTCACCGGCAAAACTGAAACTGAACGACTGTGTGTAATAACCGAACAGCAAGATACCGATGAGGAAGAAGAGGTCGGCAAAGCGAGTAACGATGAACGCCTTCTTAGATGCAGCAACCGCAGAATGTGTGGGATAGTAGAAACCGATGAGGAGGTAAGAACTGACACCCACAAGTTCCCAGAAGAGATACATCTGGAAGATGTTTGTTGCCAACACAAGTCCGAGCATGGACATGGTGAAGAGCGAAAGGTAAGCATAATAACGCTGGAAGCCTTTCTCTCCGTGCATGTACCCAAACGAATAGATATGCACCATGAAACTTACGGTGGAAATAACGATAAGCATCATCACCGAAATCGGGTCGAGAAGAATACCGATGTCGAAGTGAAGAGCACCCAACGGAAGCCATGTGAAGTTGTAGGGAACGATTGTCCGGAAGACATCATTCACCCTGTCGGCAGTGAAATAGGCAAATGCCGTGTAATACGACAGTGCTGTCACCAAGCCCAAAGACGTGGTTCCTATCAGTCCTGCCACCTTATGAGACATCTTCATGCCTGCAAGTCCAACGATGATGAACGATATAAGCGGCAGAAGCAGTATCAAGAAAGAATAACTGTAATCCATAATTGAAGTTCTGAAACTTTACTGATTTTAATTTCTAAGTTCTTTGATGCTGTCAACCGAGTCGCTGTTGAAATTGCGGAAGACATTGATAATAATAGCTATTGCCACTGCAGTCTCTGCAGCACTCACGCCTATCGAGAAGAGAGTGAAGAAGAAACCGTCGAGCATGCCCGGATAGAGTATGCGGTTGAAAGCGGCAAAGTTTATATCCACAGAGTTGAGTATCAGCTCAACAGAAATGAGCATGGCAATGAGATTGCGGCGGGAAATGAAGCCGTAAACCCCAATGAAGAACAACAGTGCAGACAACACGAAATAATATTCTACTGGTACCATCATTGCTTAATCCTTTCTTGAAATTACAATACCGCCGATGATACATGCCAGAAGGAACACCGAAATGAACTCGAAAGGCAATACGTAGCCGAACTTCTCGGCACCAACGAGTTGGTTTCCGATTGTTTCCACAGGTATTTCAACATCGGGAAGTTTTGCGAAATTATTGATGAACTGATTTTTAAGGAATACTACCACCACGGTGATGAGTCCGACGAGGGTGACAAGGGCACCGAAAACCACGCGGCTTCCCTTGACATTCTCCACAAGACCTTGCAGTGTTCGCTTGTTCACAAGTTGAATAGCGAAGACATAAAGTATCGTGACACCGCCGGCATATACGGAAATCTGTGCCGCTCCGAGGTAGGTGTATCCAAGCAGGAAATAAAGACCTGCAACACCGAAGAGCACGAACAACAGGAACGTTGCCGCCCTCATTATACGCTTAGTGGTAACACAGAGAATGGCAGAGCCAAGGATTACCACTGCGAGAATTGCGAATACGATTATATTAGCCATTTCTCTTTACTTCTTTTTAGTATTAAACTTACCGATTTCCATCGGTGCCCCGCCTCCTATAAGGCTGGGTAACGAACCGCCCTTATACACTTCCTTGTCAAGATGAAGCACGAGAGCGTCGCGGTCGAACACCGCATTCTCGAAATCGTTTGTGAACTCGATGGCGTCAAAGTTGCAGGCATTGGTGCACAACTGGCAGAACATGCAGTCGCCAAGGTCGTAGCGATAGTCGCGCAGTTCGCGCTTCTTCCTGCCGGTTTCCTCGTTTGTAACCATCTCCGACACAATCTTTATAGTGCCGTTCGGACAAGCTTTCTCACACATAAGGCATGAGGTGCACTTGTATGCGCCGTCCTCTCCGCGCTTGAATACAAGCCTTCCGCGGTGGCGTTGTGCCACATGCAGCGTTGTCTTGCGATTTTCAGGGTATTGTTCGGTTGACTTAGGCAAGAAATACTCCTTCAGCGTTGTCTTCATTCCGACGCAAAGAGTCTTCATTGCACTCCCAACCTCTCTGAAATATGATTTGTTGTTTTCCATATTCTATACCTTATTTAATATATATACCCAGAGCCACGATGACCATCATCAGCACAATGTTGATGAGAGAAATGGGCATTAGATATTTCCATTCTAATTTAAGTATCTGGTCAATGCGCAGACGTGGGAATGTCCAACGTATCCACATCAGAAGCCAAACCACGAGGAATGTCTTGCCGAAGAACCATACAAAACCGGGAATCATGTCCATAACACCGTCGAAACCGGCTATACCGATGTTCACCGGAGCCCAACCACCGAGGAATACGGTAGAAGCGATGCCTGAGATAACGAAAAGGTTGAGGTATTCAGCCAAGTAGTAGAAGCCGAAACCCATACCTGAATACTCCGTGTGATAGCCGGCAGTAAGTTCGCTCTCAGCCTCTGCGAGGTCGAAAGGACCGCGGTTAGCCTCAGCATTACCAGCAACGAGGAACACGAGGAAAGCAATTATAGCCGGGATGTGCCCCTTGAAGATGAGCCACTGCCACGGACCGGTCTGCGCCTCTACAATTCCGCTCATCTGCATCGTTCCTGTAAGTATCACGGCAGAAATGAGACAGAGGCATAGCGACATCTCGTAAGAAATCATCTGCACTGCACCACGCATGGCACTCACAACCGAATACTTGTTGTTGGAGCCCCAACCTGCCATGAACATTCCCACCACGCCGACGGAAGAAACGGCAGTGAGGAGGAAGATACCTACGTTGAAGTCGAGCACAATGGCACCCTTGTTCCAAGGAAGGAACGAGAACGTGCCCACCGAAGCCATGATTACGAAGACCGGAGCAATGAGATAAAGGAACTTGTCTGCCTTGTCAACGAAGAAAATTTCCTTGATAAGCATCTTCAGCACGTCGGCAATCACCTGCAGCACACCCCACGGACCGACACGCATCGGACCGAGACGGCACTGGAAGTAGGCACACACCTTACGCTCCATGAATATCAACACTATAGCGATGAGTGCGTAGGCAGCGAGAATGAGTGCTCCCACGGTCACACACTCAATAAAAATCGACCAAAAATCGCTCAAGCCAAGGGTTTGGCGAAGCAACCCGTCGAACCATTGTGTAACTATATTAAAGTCAAACATAATGATTATCTGTTTTCTATTATAAGTTTTCTATTAGCGGTCAATGTCAGGAATAACGAAGTCTAACGCCGCTCCGGTGGTAACGAGGTCGGCAATCTTCTCGCCGCGCAACATCTCGTCCATTGCTCCGATAAGTGTCAGTCCCATCGGGCGCAGTTTCAACCTGTACGGTGTCTTGTCACCGCGTGAGTCGAGATATACACCAATCTCACCGCTCGTTCCCTCCACAGAGAAGTACCATTGTCCTTCAGGAACCTTTATCACAGGCTTCTGCTTGATGTAGTATTCTCCCTCCGGGATATTGTCTATCAGCTGTTCGATGATGCGTATGCTCTGCTTCAGTTCGTTGATACGTATCATATAGCGTCCCATAGAGTCGCAGGTGTCGCACGTAACCTGTTCCCACTCCACCTTGTCGTACATGTCGTATGGATGGTTCTTGCGCACATCGTTCTTCCAGTCGCTTGCACGTCCCGAAGCACCGGACACTCCGTAACTGATGATATTCTCCTTGTCCATCTTTCCCACGTTCTCGAAACGCTGGTGTGTGATGACGTTATCGCCAAACACATCCATGTATTCCTTTATCATTGGTTTAAGATATTCACAGAGTTTCTTCACGTTCTCCACGAAGTTCGGGTCGATGTCGTCCTGCAGACCGCCGATGCGGTAGTAGTTCTGTATAAGTCGTCCGCCCGTGGTTTCCTCCATAACGTTGAGCACATGCTCACGGTCGCGCATGCAGTAGAGGAATGCGGTGAGCGCACCGAGGTCCTGAGCGCAACAGCCAAGATACAGCAAGTGTCCGTCGATACGCTGCAACTCGTCCATGATAGTGCGTATATACTTTATGCGGTCGCTCAGTTCTATGCCCATAGCCTCCTCTATCACTCCCACCAAAGCATGGCGGTGCATCATCGCCGCAAGATAGTTGAGGCGGTCGGTGAGTGCGAGTGTCTGCGGATAAGTATATTCCTCGCACATCTTTTCTATGCCACGGTGTATATATCCCAGATGCGGATAAATCTTCTTTATGGTCTCACCGTCGATGACAGTCTGCAGTCGCAGTACGCCGTGAGTTGAGGGGTGCTGCGGTCCGATGTTGATTACGTAGTCGTCGTCGGTGAACATTTTATTCTGCTTAGACACGAGTTTACCGGCGTCATCAAGCGAATATTCCAGTCCATAGTCAGGCTCTTGGTCGTCTTCAAGCGAGTAACTCTCCTTAGCCTTATAGTCTTTCCTAAACGGATAACCCTCGAAGTCGTTTCTCAGATAGAGTCGGCGCATGTCGGGATGACCGAGGAACTTTATGCCGTAGAAGTCATACACCTCACGTTCCAGCAAGTCGGCACATTTCCATATATAATATGTGGAGGGTATCACGTAGTCGTCTCCCACCTGCTTTGCCAACATCTTCACGCTTATTCGCTCGTTGGTGTCGGTGTTTTCAAGGATATATATACATCCGAGTCCTTCTTCTCCGAAGTCCTCTCCTATTATTGTAATAAGGTAGTCGAAGTGTTTCTTCTCTTTCAGGTTCGTCATTTCGGTGGCGAACTTGTCGAAGTCGAATATTATGTTCTCTAATTTCATTTCGTCTCCTCCTCTGCATTTGGTTGAACTTCGGGTGCGACCTGCTTGTTGCAGCAAGCCTTTCCGTCAATATTCTCGCGTTCCATTTTGAAGCCTTCCGGCACATCAGTCACCACGATAGGCTTCTTGCCATACATCAGAGCCTCGTTACTCAGTCCGAGTTCGCGCTCCTCTTTGGTCTGCTTGTGGTTGGCACCGCCGAAGAATTTCTCCACTTTCACCTTGCGCTGAAGCTGCATCATGCCATACAGGATTGCCTCGGGGCGCGGCGGACAGCCGGGAATGAACACATCCACGGGCACGATTTCCTCGATGCCTTTCACCACGTGGTAGCTCGACTTGAACGGACCGCCGCTTATGGCACATCCTCCCACGGCTATCACATACTTGGGTTCTGCCATCTCGTCATACAGACGCTTCAGTGCGGGAGCCATCTTATGGGTTATCGTACCGGCACACATGATGAGGTCTGCCTGACGTGGCGAGTTACGAGTAACCTCAAATCCGAAACGCGCAAAGTCGTAACGGGCGCAGCCCACAGCCATAAACTCAATACCGCAGCAACTCGTGGCGAATGTAAGTGACCACAGGGAGTTGGAACGCCCCCAGTTGATGAGTTGGTCGAGATTGCCCGTAACCACGTTAACCCCACCCTCGTGGAGTTTTTCTACGATTTTCTCAAGCCCCTCATTGTCCTTAAACTCTGCGTAAGGAATGCTTTTGATTTTCGGTTTTCTCACTTCCATTCCAACGCTCCTTTCCGCCAGGCGTATGCCAAGCCAAATACAAGTACTAAGAGAAAGAACCCAATGCTCACCAAAGCCATTGAGCCATACTGCTTAACAACCACCGCCCACGGATAGAGAAAAAGAGTTTCCACATCGAACATGAGGAACAGGATTGCAAACAGATAGTAACCTACGCTCATCGGTATCCATGACGAACCACGTGTGGGAATACCACACTCAAAAGGCTCACCCTTCACCTTGTTGTAAGAACGGGGACCTATGAGTTTTGCTATGACATAAGCCCCTGCCACCAACACGATAGCCGTCAGAAAGACGGTAATCAAAAGAGTAAAATTCATAAAGATTTAGAATTTGTTTATTTTCTTAGATTTCTTAATCGGCTGCAAAGGTAACAATTTATTCACAAACCAAAGAGTTAAAAAGGGAAAAAGATGACTTACCGCTGCCTTTTAGTCTTAAACTTGCGTTAAAACGCTCCGACAGCAATGCCGGCAGTGCTTATTACCGCCTGAAATGACAACATTTTTTTGCCCGAAACATCTCTTTTCACGATTATTTTTCCTACTTTTGCATTCGTAACATTATCAGTAATTATGAAAGACTTCAATTATTATTCCCCCACGCAAGTGGTGTTTGGCAGCCAATCGGAGGAGAAAGCGGCTGACCTTGTGAAGAAATACGGCGGCAGTAATGTGCTCGTACACTACGGCGGAAGCAGTGCGAAGAAAAGCGGATTGCTCGACAAGATGCTGCGACTTCTCGACGAAGGGGGCATCGTTCACACCGAGTTGGGAGGCGTTGTTCCCAACCCTCTGCTATCAAAGGTGTATGAGGGCATCGAACTTTGCCGCAAAGAGGGCATCGATTTCATCCTTGCCATCGGCGGCGGAAGTGTCATCGACTCTGCCAAGGCGATAGCCTACGGCGTATGCTACGACGGCGACGTGTGGGACTTTTGGGAGGGCAAGGCTTCTCCGCAGGCGGCTCTGCCAATCGGAGCAGTGCTCACCATACCCGCTGCGGGCAGCGAGATGAGCGACAGTTGCGTGATAACAAAAGACGAGGGGCTGCTCAAACGCGGTGTGAACAGCGACCTGTGCCGCTGCCGTTTCGCCATAATGAACCCCGAAAGGACATTCACACTGCCGCCTTACCAGACCGCTTCCGGGGCAACCGACATCATAATGCACACCCTTGAGCGTTATTTCTGCCGTCATCAGGACATGACCCTGACCGACGCCATTGCCGAAGCACTGCTGCGAACGGTGAAAGACTGCACCCTCGACGTGATGCGCAACCCGCAGGATTACCGTGCACGGGCGCAGATAATGTGGGCAGGCAGCCTCTCGCACAACAATCTTACAGAGTGCGGGCTCGAGAAAGACTTCGCCACTCACCGCCTCGAACACGAACTGAGCGCACTGTTCGGAGTGACCCACGGTGCCGGACTCGCAGCGATATGGTCGAGTTGGGCGCGCTACATGCTGCCGCGTCACACCTCGCGCTTCGTGCGTTTCGCCGTTAACGTAATGGGTGTGGAGAACGATTTCACATCTCCCGAACAGACGGCAGAGAAGGGTATCGCGGCGTTTGAGCACTTCCTGCACGAGATTGGCATGCCCATAACAATGAAAGAACTCATGGGGCGCGACGTAACCGACGACGAGATAGAGTTGCTGGCAGACAAATGCAGCCGCGGAGGTAGCATCACCATCGGCTCACTTGAGAAGCTCGGCAGGAAAGAAATGATTGAAATATATCGACTTGCGAAATAAAAGCCTGTCGAAAAGACACGCCGGGAAAACCAAGCAAAAAAAACATTTACTGACGCTTTACATCCGCTTTACGGTCATTCGCGCTGAAAGATATTTAACGCGAATGACCGTAAATCATACATAAACACAAGTATTCCGTAAAACCAAATCGGTCATCATGGCCCTTAACTTATTTTGTTCGATTGTTGAGCAGATGTGTTGGCATTTCATCGAAGGCGTAGCGGGGTACGTCAAAATGTAATGGCAGTGCAGATGCCGGCAGGCGAATTAAAGCCGTGGTGAAGCATACCATCAATGGCAAATAAAAGAAAACGCGTTCCAATAAACGATTTTATGTAAACCAATACATGCTAAATTGCAAACCAAGACAGGAAAATCTGACCGGTAATTTGGGCGAAATTGGAAAGTAAATTGGGCGAAATTACCATGTAACTAATCACTGAAAATGAAGAGAAATCGAAGTTGGCGTAAACTAACTGATAATGAGTGAGAAACGGAACGATTTGCATAGAAGTACTCTTTTCAAAAAGGGCGGGAATATGCAGATTTAGGCAGAAGTTCAGTTACCAAAGCATTACCTGATTTTGGGATAGGTAACGATGGAGTAATGTTCGGTAACTGAATTATTTTCGGTCGTGTGGCTGTTGCTTCGGTCGGCAGTTTTCTGCATAAGTGAGGAACGCTTTAATTCGGGTAACTTTGCCCATAAAAATTAAAGCGTATGAAAAATGAAAAGATGAAGGTGTTGCTCTACCTTAAAAAGAGCGGTCTTGACAAGTCAGGGAAGGCTCCGATTATGGGACGTATCACACTTGGAAGGAATGTTGCGCAGTTCAGTTGTAAACTCTCCTGCAATCCTGATTTGTGGAATCCCCGTGAAAGTAGAATGGACGGAAAGAGCCGTGAGGCGGTGGAGATAAACGGCAGGTTGGAGAGTTTGCTGTTGTCTGTTCAGTCGGCTTATCAATCATTGCTTTCCAAAGGTTGCCCGTTTGATGCAACCGATGTGAAAGAACTGTTCCAAGGGAGCGTGCAGACTCGCTGTATGCTTATTGAAAGGCTGGATATGCTCATCAAGGAGAAA
>JAQYET010000036.1 GCA_028723525.1 Prevotellaceae bacterium | reverse complement strand
GCGCCAATATCCAGTCAAAAACCGCACAAAACCAGGAAAAAACAGCGATTCGTTAAGTGTTAGTCACCCCGCCTAGAATCCGCACACCAGCGGCGAGGGGTTAATACCCCGTTTATTCCAAAAACTCGCACACGCAAGGCCGAGCCCGCGGTCACACCACAAAGACCGTAGAGATACACGACCCCCTAGGGAATTCCTATAAGAAAACTAATGGCGCGATTGGACTACGCCAGAAATTCTCTTATAAGAGTGCTGCGCTTAGCTGATAGCTTATCGAGGTCATGATGCGCCTCGACAATCTTTTGTTCAATATCCCGCACCGTATTGACAATTTCCTGTTGCGTCTCTTGACTGGGAACCATCACCGAGTAACGCATTACGTGTTCTTTCTTCCCGCGAGGCATCTTGAGCCCCTTAACATCTTGCATGATGTAGTCGAAGAATTCTTTCCGCCTAAGTGAATAGAACAAGAACTTTGCGTCAATCGCTTGTGGGTTTGATCGTAAAACCAGCACATCAGGGGACGCGCCACCGGCTACATCGGCTTGCCATATTTTCTTTAGATATGGGCGGATATTAGAAACGAGAATGTCGCCAGGGAGATATCGCACCAAGGCGTTGTTTGGAAGTTCACCAGCATAAGGCTTCATACCTTTCATTTCTGGAAGGAGGTTGTCAGTGGTTATGTATGCGGCACTGGAGATTTCCGATGGAGCGATTCGTTCACTAACAAGTTCAGCTAATCTAGACAGCGCTAGACGCTCCCCCCCCCCCCAGCGGCGAGTAAGTCTAGATCGGCAAATAGCTTCTGAATCTTCTCTCGATAAGTTTCAATGCTCATCCGCGTGGTCTCATATTCGGCATCCACCGCAGAACAGGCGGCAATAATTTTCTTCTGAACAGACATAGGAGGCACCGGGATTTGTAGGCTACGAATATCAGCCTCATTGATACTTGGGTATTGCCCCCGCCCCATTTTGGCCGTCATTTGAGCCATAAGTTCGCTAGTGTTCTGGAACAGTAGATACAGATACTGGGGCAGTAAAACGTTGGTATCTTTTACCTGCAATATTGCAAAGCCTGTTGAGAACACCGCATTTTCGGGTGGTTCGTCAGAAAGAATTGCAAATGCTCGAAGGTTTGGCCTTACAGTTGAGATTACTAAATTGTTTTTATGAGCAACACGGCGAGCGCGACTAGGTGCGTCTGCTCCGCGGATTTCTTTCTTGAAGGATATTCTTCCAGTGCCCTTTTCAATAGCATCGATATCTACATAAACGAACATTGATTCGGGATCTTTGGTCGGATTAATTTGCTGCAGGTTAATATCTACAAGATCGTTCAAAGTGCCTAATGGATAGGAACTAACAATTTCAAATTTCTCCGATGAGTATAGCGCCAGCGAAACAGAGAACTCTGTCCGTGAGAAGTCGAGCATATCCGCGGTATTCAATACCGATGCATACGCTTGGTTGTCTTCTGTGAGTGCGGGAATGGTAGTGAATGATTCTCGTACTGCTGCGGCGAGCGTGTCTGGGGCTTCACGGTTGGCATCGTTATAGAGTTTGCCGCCGGGGCGCAGGATTTTGATGCCTTCATTGCCTTTGCGGTTTGACCAGTCGTAGCCGAGGAATTCTTTCTGCTCTTTGTTGTCGCTAGGAGCAGTGATGACGAGGGTGTGCTGTTTTCGGGTGAGCGCGAAGTAGCGCAGCTTTTCTGCCTCGATTGGGCGGATATAGTCATAGAACTCTGCCTTGAGTTTTGCCTCCTGCTCGGCTGTGGAAAGCGTTATGAAGGCACGCTGTTTCTTGAGCCTTACTGATTCACTTTTGTTGAAATCGTTGAGATACGGTTTGAAATGCTCTACGTTCGCTAGATCGGCGAGCTCTGTTTGCTTTTCAATCACTGCACCCTTGTAGACGTCTTCATCGACCTCAATATGTTGCGCGTATTCTGTGAAGATTTCGCTATCTTCCCAATCGTGCGTGTCGACGCCAGTAAGAATGGCTCCTACTGAATCAGCAGTAAGCGCAGATTGCTTAGGCGGCTCATCGTATTTTTCTAGGAAAAGAACGACCGTGTTGGTGCCGGTTGCGCCAAAGGTTTTTGATCCGAACTGGACGATGGCGCGAATTAGGAAGTTTTGGAGCAACACTTGGCGGGCACCGCTATAGCTGGCGGAGTCATTGCTGAGAATTGACGAGGGCAAAATGACTGCAGCTATTCCTTTTGGCTTGAGTAATTGGGCGATTCGTTCCACGAATAGTACTTCGATTTCACCGCCCTGCTCACCAATAGCATCGAGCAGCTCAAACTGGTTATCTTTCAAATCGAGGTGCTGTTTGAACGCCTTCACTGAGTATGGTGGGTTAGCCACGAGCACGTCGAAACTTCCCGGTGTGATGCCCTGGTCGGGTTTGTTTTCCAGGCCGTCACCGAAAATGATGGTACCTTCGCCAGCGCCGTTCATAAACAGCGAGATTTTGGAAACACGGGCGAGGCGGTAGTCTTTCTCGATACCAAAGATGTGATCACGCACCCACGAGTTATCTGAATACGACTTGTGGAAAGCGTTAATAGCTTCTACGGCCTCGGTGAGGAAGTGCCCGGCACCGCACGCATAATCCACCACCCGTGGATATTTGGATTCGGCTTCATACCCTGCAATCTTCTGCATGGGGAGGGAATCCCACATGAACCGAGTAATCGGCATCGGGGTAAAGAACTGGCCTTCGTTCTGCTTGAAGCCTTTATTCAGAAGCTGCTCGAATAGGTCGCCTAGGAATTGGTGCTTCTTGGTGTAGACAATGCGGTAACGCTCGAAAAGCTGCACTACTTCTACGAGCACTTTGCCGTTTTGGAAGAACAGCTCCTCGTTGTGTACATCCTTGAAAGCAAAATCGTTATTCGAGTAGAACTTTAAGATTTTGATTGTACGGTCGAGATCTTCGATAGCTTTCTTGCGCTTCGAGCTGGTGTAATTCTTAAACAACCGTTCGGGATAATCAGCAGGGATATAGAAGATCTCTTCTTTCATGAACTTCTGCATACCCTCTTGATGCAGGCGCTGCAGTCGGTCTTGCAAAGATTCGTATGTGTCGCTGCCTTGCCGGTATTGGAAATCGACAATGTCATCTTCAGTCTTGTCGTACTCATCAACGAGTTTGCAAATAAACAGTGCGATCAGGCGGTTAAAAGCGTTCTCTTTGTCAGAAACATTGTTGTGCCGCAGGATTTCCTCGAAACGGTTCACAATGTTGTCTTCGGGCGTGAATTCTTTGAGGTCTTTCTTCCGTAGCGGGAGAACTTTCACATCATACGCACTGGAGTCAGGGCTGAAAATCAAGTCGCCTTGGAACTGTTGACCGTAGGTTTCCTTCCACACAGCAAAGAGCGTCTCAACCGACGTTGCATCGCGGTAAAGCGTAATCGTGCCATCTTTCTCAGCTTGCTTCACTTTTTGCGGGTCGTCGAACGCCGCAATCACCTCAGTTTCATAGGTGACCGTGCCGTCCTTGAAATCCGAAGCATAAAGTGACAGCCATTGTGCTGAGCCTTCTTGCTGACGATATGTGAAAAGCTGCCCACCATCGTTCATCAGTTGCCGGTGTGCTTTCTTATACTCAGCTCCTGCCGTTTTGCATTCGATAATCGTGATAACCCGTTCACCACTAGAGTCGTACACGCAAATATCAGCGCGACCACCCTTGGCGGTGTGTCCTAAAGACCAGCGCTTCTCAAGCTCCAAATGCTCCGGGCGGTAGCCCTTCTTGAGTAGGCGATACACACATTCCAAGACCACGAAGTTCTCATTATCAGAGAAATTCGTAGTCTGGTTCTCATTGATTCTAAGTTCGTCTGGATATTTAATACGTTGGTCACGAAAATCAACCATGATGTACTCATCAAGCCCGTGGCCATACTGTCCTACGCACAGATGGTCATCATCTTCAAAACCGAGTGAATGCAGCGCGGCTCTCAGGTTTTGTTGGTTGATGGTCATGGCTGCTCCTTCGAAAGCTCAAGCACGCAAAAGGTGAAAGACTAGGAGCAATTGTACCAAGCGCAACAGCTAAACTCCGAGAGCGCAATGTCTAGCCGCATGGGAAGACACGCACACGAGTAGACTTGGATAGACGTGTTCGGAAAAACTTCGTTTTTCCTGCAACGTCGTCGTTGATCTCGGAAACGCTCACGCGAGCGTGGCGTTTCACTCGATCTGCCTAGACGTAACCCCGGCGATTCAGCCGAAGCTGGTGATCGTTCCGGGGTCTTCGGTATCTATTTTACTGTAGGAAGTGGATGCGTCGATGGCAGGTAGGGCTTGGGATAGCAGCCACGTGGTGCATCTGCTTTCTGAAGAAC
>JAQYET010000035.1 GCA_028723525.1 Prevotellaceae bacterium | reverse complement strand
CACAGCTTTCTTCCTATAATATTACATTTTTATATCAATCTTTTGCCCCCTTTGTCTCCCTTTTTAAGAAAATTTTTAAAAAATCCACCCTCTGAAAACCGCTTTTTTCTGGGCTTTTCTATTTCTTTTCCCTTTCTCATGAAAATATTTTCAAACCCGGTTTACAAATGATAAAAATAGTGATACTATAAACCTGTAAGATATTGTATCAAATATAAAAAAGGGAGTGAGTACTTTGATTATTGGTGTACCCAAGGAAATTAAAGATCAAGAAAGTCGTGTATCTTGTACTCCAGCTGCTGTAAATCAATTAGTGCATGCTGGTCATACTGTAATTGTTGAAAAAGGCGCTGGAATTGAATCCGGATTTACAGATGAAGAATTCAAAGAAGCTGGTGGAGAACTTCTTGATACTGCAAAGGAAGTTTGGGACAAAGCTGAAATGATTTATAAGGTTAAGGAACCTATTCCAAGCGAATACAAATACTTCCGCGAAGGCCTTATCATTTACACTTACCTACACTTAGCTGCTGACAAACCATTAACTGAAGCTATGATCGAAAACAAAGTTATCGGTATCGCTTTTGAAACAGTTCAAGATGGACGTAGACTTCCACTATTAAAACCAATGAGTGAAGTTGCTGGACGTATGGCTGTTCAAGAAGGAGCTAAATTCCTTACTAAACCACAAGGTGGTAAAGGTAAACTTCTTCAAGGTGTTCCAGGCGTTGCTCCTGCTTACGTTGTAGTTCTTGGTGCTGGTACTGTAGGTACTGCTGCTACTCGTATTGCTGTAGGTATGGGTGCTCGTGTAACTGTACTTGATGTTAATGTTGACCGTCTAGGCGAATTAGTTGACATTTTCGGCGACGAAATTGAAACTTTATATTCCAACCCACTTAACATTAAAAAATGCGTAGAAGAAGCAGACATGGTTGTTTCTACTGTTCTTATTCCAGGACACAAGGCTCCAAAACTTGTTACTAAAGAAATGGTTGAAAACATGTTACCAGGATCCGTTATCGTTGACGTTGCTATCGACCAAGGTGGATCTACTGAAGTAACTGAAGGACACCCAACTACTCATACTGACCCAATTTTCATGGTTGGCGATGTTGTTGTTTACGCTGTAGCTAACATCCCAGGCGCAGTTGCAATGACTTCTACTCACGCTCTTTCTAACTCCACTACTAAATACGGTCTAATGATCGCTAACAAAGGATGGAAAAAAGCTGTTGCAGAATGCCCAGAATTAAAACTTGGTGTAAACACTGCTGAAGGTTATGTAACTTACAAACCAGTTGCTGACGACCTTGGCATGGAATACAAAGATATTGACGAACTTATCTAAGATAAGTTGAGTCTTTAGGAAAAGCACCCTCCGGGGTGCTTTTTTTGTTGGCTTAAATTTGGAAGTGGGGATATTTTACAATAATTCCTAGGGACGACGTTGAAGCCCTGTCGCTCGTTATGGGTTTGGGGTGTTTTATTTCTATTGGCTTCTATCGCCCGTCGTTAAGCTTTCTCTCTTTGGTTCTTCGGGCTGCACAAGGCAGCCCCTACACTTGATGTTTCTCTGTTGCAGATGTCCTAGGGGCGACCTCGTGTCGCCCGTTATCGGATAAGTATTGGGTTTCCATTAATTCCTTACCCATCAGCACATTTCTCTCATCGGTCCTTCGGGCTGCACAAGGCTGCCCCTACACTGGATGTTTCTCTATTGCAGATTTCCTAGGGGCGACCTCGTGTCGCCCGACTGTTGATTATATTTTAAACTTGTTCTTGTCGAAAATTTTGAGCCCTAATCTTCTCTTTTTTAAGCCAAGGGAATTGTATTTTTATTTTCCCTTGATCTATATTTCTTCTAATAATATACTTTTCCTTTTCCTATTGGGGAAGGAGGTAGGGCGTCTTGATTCGCCCTATCCTTCCCCAAGCCCCATTCTCTCACCCTAACGCACTGGAAGTAGGAAACAATCCGAAGCCCTAAAAATTTCGAACTCTCTAACGCTCAGACAGCGAAATTTTCTTCACGGGCCTCGGATTGTTTCCTTCATTTTTTATATTGTCTCTAACCTACATTTTTCTGTTAAAAAAGTGAAAACCGACTTTGTAGCTGTAATAATTCGTAGGGGCGACCTCGTGTCGCCCGTTATGGGATAAGTATTGGGTTTCCATTCATTCCTTGCCCATCGGTACATTTCCATCATCGGTCCTTCGGGCCTGACGAGCAGGCCCCTACTTTGAATACTCTTCTGTAATAGACTCGTAGGGGCGACGTTAACGCTACCTCCTTCCCCAATAAGAAAGGGAAATAATTACTTTTTAAAAAATATAGCTAAAGCGGACAAATAGGCAATAGATATTCCTCCCATTAACTTATGTTATCGATAGTTATTCCTACTTCTCTCCTCTTTTAATCAACACCTGTTTGATATATAATATGTAATGTAGATTTTAAAAGCAAAAGCAAAGGAGAGCGAGTTAATGAAGTTTTGTGTGGTTGGAATCAATCATCATGTGGCCCCTATTGAGGTCCGGGAGCGTGTTCATTTCAAGGAGACAGATATCATCCAGGCGACGGATGATCTTACTAGTGACAGCCTAAGTGAATTGGTGGTTCTCTCAACTTGCAACCGGTCGGAGATTTATTTTTTATCCACCAGTCCTGGAGAAGATATTGAAAGGGTGGCTTCCTACCTCCAATCTTATTTTTCCATTGCTATTGAGGACAAGGACTTTATCAAAAAATCTGGAGACG
>JAQYET010000034.1 GCA_028723525.1 Prevotellaceae bacterium | reverse complement strand
ATATGCTACGACACATTAAAATCGGCGAAATTACAAATAAAAATCGCCGATTTTGCAGACCAATTTAGCCGATTTTACTTTGTAATTTCGCCGATTTTGGTATCCGGAAGATAATGTAATGGGCGGCGAAAGATTATCAATCGGGTTGTCTTTGACCGTCTTCGCGCAGCGTAACCGTGTTTCTGCCTGTCTGCACATTGCCGGCAACGCCGCTGTATAACCTGCCGATGTTTAGAGAAATCCCTGTTGCTGCAAAGCCATTTTCAGTGTTTCCGACATAGCCTCGTTGTCCTTCTTGGTATATCTTATGTCGGTGAATACCTGCGCGAGCGACTCTTTGCTGTTTATCTTGACAAACTCAAGGTTTTCCGGCAGAGCCTCCTTCTCGGCAAAGAAGCGGTTGATGCTCTCGGCAGAGTAGTCGGTGTAAGTCTCGTTATGAACTATTGCTTCAATCGGCAGACGGTCGGACTGCGGCGGGTTCTCGCCGGGCCAGCCCAGTGTTATCGTTGCAATGGGTATCACAAGGCGTGGCAGCTGCAATACCTCTATGATATGCTGCGGCATGTAGATAGTCGTTCCGAGATAGCAGTAGCCCAATCCCTCCTCCTCGGCGAGGTTACAGAACGTCTGGGTATAGAGCAAAGTGTCTGATGCGGCGTTCACAAACGAAAGGAAGTTGTCATACCCCGGCACAGCCTTCCGTTCCTCCGCCCAGCGAGTGGTGCGCCTGAAGTCGGCACAGAACGTAAGCACAACCGGGGCACCTGTCACCATCGGCTGGTTGAAATGCGCCGGAGCCAGTTGTCGTTTCTTCTCCTCCGAGCGCGTCACTATCACGCTGTAAAGTTGCAGATTTCCCATTGTCTGCGTGCGTTCCGCCTCCTGCAGCAGTCGCGTGAGCAATTCTTCGCTTACGTCGCGACCGGCATATTTCCTGATACTTCTCCTGTTTTTTATTGACTCCATGATGATATTGTTTTTTGTAATTATCCCCTGCAGCAGCCACACGATGCAGGTTGTTCCCTGCAAAATTACTAAAAAATACGGAAATCGCAGCCTCTGCCGACATATTTAACCCTAATCTGTCATTAGACCGCATACTGATTATGTTCGATTGTCGAGCAGATTGTCCGGCATATTATCGAAGTCGTGGCGGGCTACGTCAAGATAATATGGTAGATAAGATGCCGGCAAGCGGACGAAAGCAGTCGTGGAACGATACAATTAACATGATATATAGGTAATTAAGTGTTCTAATGACTGATTGGGGTTTAATCATTCCTGTCGCGCCAATGAGTATGCAAGCCGGACATTTCACACCGTTTTGACGCCTATATAAAGATGCAAACCGGGAAACTTTTCGCGTCTTGCAAATAAAAAAGTTTCCCGTTTTGGGAAACAATTATCCGAAAAAGAAATAAAAAATAATTCATAAAGAGTTTTTTTATTTCATGGAAATAGACTACCTTTGCACCGTATTAAATCCTTAACATTATCATAATTGCAAGTTAATATTATTGATAACCAATAACATACAAACAAATGAAACAACTTAAAACTTACACTCAGGAAGAAGCGTTCAACAAGACGTTGGGCTACTTTAACGGTGACGAGCTCGCTGCTCGTATATGGGTTACAAAATATGCGATGAAAGACAGTCTCGGAAATATCTACGAACAAAGTCCCGAAGACATGCACCGGAGGATAGCTAACGAGGTGGCTCGCATAGAGAAGAAATACCCCAATCCGCTATCTGCAGAAGAAGTGTTTGCCCTGCTCGACCACTTCCGCTATGTCATACCTGCCGGCTCGCCGATGACCGGCATTGGCAACAGTTTTCAAGTGGCGTCGCTCAGCAACTGCTTCGTGGTGGGGCTCGACGGCGACTCCGACTCCTACGGTGCAGTGCTGCGCATCGATGAGGAGCAGGTGCAGCTGATGAAACGCCGCGGCGGAGTGGGGCACGACCTCAGCAAGATACGCCCCAAGGGAACTCCGGTGAACAACTCTGCCCTCACATCCACAGGTCTTGTTCCTTTCATGGAACGTTACAGCAACTCCACCCGCGAGGTGGCGCAGGACGGAAGGCGCGGCGCGCTGATGCTCTCGGTCAGCATCAAGCACCCCGACAGCGAGTCGTTTATAGACGCCAAAATGACCGAAGGCAAGGTCACCGGTGCCAATGTGTCGGTGAAAATAGACGATGAGTTCATGCGCGCAGCCATCGAAGACAAGGATTATGTACAGCAATTCCCGATAGACAGTGCCGACCCTCTGGTGAAAAAGTCTGTCAGCGCGAAGAAGCTATGGGAGAAAATCGTTCACAACGCATGGAAAAGTGCCGAGCCGGGTGTGCTCTTCTGGGACACCATAATCCGCGAAAGCATTCCCGACTGCTATGCCGACCTCGGTTTCCGCACCGTCTCCACCAATCCCTGTGGCGAAATCCCGCTCTGTCCTTACGACTCCTGCCGATTGCTCTCGATAAACCTTTTCAGCTATGTTGTAAATCCGTTCACCGAGAAAGCCTATTTCGACTACGACCTCTTCCGCAAGCATGTGGCACTCGCTCAGCGCGTCATGGACGACATCGTGGATCTCGAAATGGAGAAAATAGACATGATAATGAACAAGATAAAGTCTGACCCGCAGAGCGACGAGGTGAAAGGCGCGGAGTATCATCTGTGGGAAAAGATAAAAGACAAGAGTTCGTTGGGTCGCCGCACCGGTGTCGGCATCACTGCCGAGGGCGACATGATAGCCGCAATGGGACTGCGCTACGGCACACAGGAAGCCACCGACTTCTCTGTGGAAGTGCACAAGACGCTTGCCCTCGCAGCCTACGGCTCGTCTGTCGCAATGGCAAAGGAGCGCGGCGCATTCGGCATCTACGACGCGAAACGCGAGGCGTCGAACCCCTTCGTGATGCGCATCAAGGAAGCCGACCCGCAGCTTTACGCCGAAATGGAGAAGTACGGGCGGCGCAATATAGCATGTCTCACAATCGCCCCCACCGGCACCACCTCGCTGATGACACAGACCACGAGCGGCATAGAGCCTGTTTTCATGCCCGTGTATAAGCGTCGCCGCAAGGTAAATCCCAACGATCGCAACGTGCATGTTGACTTCGTTGACGAGGTGGGCGACTCTTTCGAGGAATACATCGTCTATCATCAGAAGTTCCTCGATTGGATGAAGGTAAACGGTATCGACACCACCAAGCGTTACACTCAGGAAGAGATAGACAGCATCGTGGAGCAGTCTCCCTACAACAAAGCCACCGCGAACGACGTTGACTGGCTCATGAAGGTGCGTATGCAGGGCGAGATACAGAAGTGGGTTGACCACTCTATCAGCGTCACCGTAAATCTCCCGAATGATGTTGACGAGTCGCTTGTCAACCGGCTCTACGTCGAGGCATGGCGCAGTGGCTGCAAGGGGTGCACCATCTATCGCGACGGTTCGCGCTCGGGGGTAATGGTTCAGGTGAACGAAAAGAAGAAGAAAACCGAAGAACTGCCGCTTGAGAAAATGCCGTGCAAGCAGCCTGCGGTGACGGAAGTGCGTCCGCAGGTGCTTGAGTGCGACGTGGTGAGGTTCCAGAACAACAAAGACAAGTGGGTGGCTTTTGTGGGATTGCTCGACGGTTATCCCTACGAGATATTCACAGGTCTGCAAGACGACGACGAGGGAATTATGCTGCCCAAGTCGGTAACGAAAGGAAAGATAATCAAGCAGGTGAGTGCCGACGGAAAGAAACGTTACGACTTCCAGTTCGAGAACAAGCGCGGCTACAAGACAACCGTGGAGGGACTCTCCGAGAAATTCAACCCCGAGTATTGGAACTATGCCAAACTCATCTCCGGAGTGTTGCGCTACCGCATGCCGATAGACAACGTGATACGCCTCGTGGGGTCGCTGCAACTCAAGAGCGAGAGCATCAACACGTGGAAGAACGGCGTGGAGAGAGCACTGAAGAAGTATGTCACCGACGGCACCAAGGCAAACGGACAAACCTGTCCCAACTGCGGACAGGAGACCCTTGTCTATCAGGAGGGATGCCTCATCTGCACTAACTGCGGCGCATCGCGCTGCGGATAAAACCCGGTGTGACATGAGGCTGAAGGAAAGTTGGATAGAACTTGACACCCTGCGGTTCAACGCCTGCCACGGCGTACTGCCGCAGGAGAGGCTCACCGGCGGCGAGTTCACGGTGTCGCTGAAAGTGAAATACGACATATCTCGCGCCGTGCTTTCCGATGCTGTGGAAGACACGATAAGTTATGCGGAAATATTCAAAATCGTAAATAGGGAGATGCTCAAGCCGTCTTGCCTGCTGGAACATCTGGCAGGCAGGATAGGCGAGAGCCTTTTCAACGAGATTGAAGGCATCGGCGAACTGCAGATAAAAGTGTCGAAGTTGAACCCGCCTATGGGCGCACAGTGCAACGGAGCAACGGTTTCGCTTTACTTAATAAATGATAAAACGCTCTGAAAGATTTCGGTTTCTCGCACATAATTGATACTTTTGCATGTTATAATATTAAGGTATGCGCAGGAAGTTGACTTTTGTAACCATACTCCTTTTCGGCATTATGGTCGCAGCGACCGGGGCGGTGAAGAAAACTTTCACCCTCGTAATCGACCCCGGGCACGGTGGGCACGACTCCGGAGCCGTGGGGGCGATGTCGAAGGAGAAGAACATAAATCTCAATGTGGCATTGGCTTTCGGTAGGCTCGTGGAGGCAAATTGCCCCGACGTGAAGGTGATATACACGCGGAAAACCGACGTGTTCGTACCCCTCGGCGAACGCGCCAACATCGCAAACCGCAACAAGGCAGACCTGTTTATATCGGTGCACACAAACGCCCTGCCCAAGGGAAGGGTGGCAAGGGGACTCGAAGTATATACCCTCGGAATGCACCGTGCCGCCGACAACCTCGAAGTGGCAAAGCGCGAGAACTCGGTAATATCGCTCGAGAAAGACTATCGGCAACGCTATGAAGGCTTCGACCCGAACAGCAGCGAGAGTTATATCATGTTCGAGTTTATTCAAGACCGCAACATGTCGCAAAGCGTGGAACTGGCAAAGCTCATACAGAATGAGGCATGCTCCTCTTCGGGGCGTAACAACAAAGGTGTGCATCAGGCAGGTTTCCTCGTGCTTCGTGCCACTTCCATGCCGAGCTGCCTTGTGGAACTCGGTTTCATCACCACCCCCGACGAAGAGAGCTTTCTCAACTCGCAGGACGGCATAAATCGTTTGGCACGCGGCATCTACAACGCCTTTGCGAAATACAAGAACAAGCGCAGCCCGACCGGCGCGGTGCCTTACATAAAGGAGGAGGCACCGCCCTCTGACGATATGGCACAGACGGCTGCCCCACCGGTGGATACGCGGAGTGCTGCGGAGACCAAACCCTCCGGCGAAGAGATGTCTGCCGTGGAGGAAAATGCCGACCGACCGGTGTTCAAGGTGCAGATACTGGCGAGCCCAAAACCGCTGCCCCCCGGAAGCAACATGCTCAAGGGGCTCACCGGAACAGACAGTTATGAGGAAGGCGGCTACGTGAAATACACCTACGGAGCCTCCACCGACCTTAACGAAATACTCCGGCTACGGAAAGAACTGCTCGATAAGTTCCCGCAGGCTTTCGTGATAGCCTTCAAGGGCGGCGCGAAAATGGACATCGGAGAGGCAATGCGTGAGTTCAAGACAAATAATAAAAGAAAGCGTTTATGAAGTTTTTTACAAAAGAAGTGAAGATAGCACTCGTGGCAATAGTGGGTCTTGTGGTGCTCTTCTACGGACTGAATTTCCTTAAAGGGCTAAGCCTTTTCTCTACGGAAAACACCTACTATATAAAGTTTAAGGACGTCAGCGGACTGTCACCGTCAAGCCCTCTGTATGCCGGCGGCTTCAAGGTGGGAGTGGTTAAGGAAGTGCTGTTCGACTACGACCGCCCCGAGGAGGTGAAGGTAATGGTCAACGTGGATAAAAATCTCAAAATGCCGGAAGGCACGTCGGCAGAAATCGTGAGCGACATGCTCGGCAACGTGCAGGTGAACCTGCTCTTCGGCGGCAACAGGGCGAGAATGCTCGAGCCGGGAGCGGTGATAGAAGGCAGGACCAACGACGGAGCATTGGGGCAAGTGAAGAAGATGATACCCTCGTTGGAAAAGATGTTGCCAAAACTCGATTCTATCATGACGAGCCTCAATACGCTGCTTGCCGACCCCGCAGTGGCACAGTCGCTGCATAACGTAGAGACCGTAACGGCAAACCTCACCACATCTACCCGCGAACTGAACACTCTCATGGCGCAACTCAACCGCGATGTGCCGGCAATGACGCAGCGAGCAGGCAGGCTTATGGACAATGCCAACGTGGTGGCAGAGAACCTCACCAAGATTGACGTGGAGCAAACTATGAGGAAGGTGAACAGCACCCTCGACAACGTGCAGCAGTTCACCGAGCAACTCAACAGCAACAACGGCTCGCTCGGATTGCTCATGCGCGACCCGACGCTCTATAGCAACCTCAACTCTACAATGCGCTCCGCCGACTCTCTGCTGATAAACATGCGCGAGCACCCTAAGCGTTATGTGCACTTCTCTTTGTTCGGACGTAAGGACAAGTGAAGCGTAAAATTGCAAGCATAAGTATAAATATGTATAAAACATTCGACGCTAATTAAAAATGGTCTAAATAACAAAACGGCTGCCGACAAACTTGAATTTTCGTTTCTCAAGTGCTTGTTATCAGCCGTTTTAGTACCGCTTTCATGAGTTTGGCACGATGCTCTTGTGAAATTGCATGATTGTTGTTAAGTGTCAAGTGTTCAGGAAGTTTGAAATTTGCAAGAGTCTCTGTCGATGATTTTTTCATCGATTTCTTAAATGCAACGATTATAGCACTTTAGCAAATCGGGAAATTTATTCAAAAAAAATATATTTGCCGGTTTCATTTTTTTTTCCGAAATTTGCACTCGTGAATGTCGAAAAACCTTTCTTATGCTATGAAGAACTTCCCGAATGGCAACGAAAGTGAAAACATTAGGCTGAATATCGGGGACACCCCCCCGGCAACTTAGCATTTAATCAATGGTAAAGAGAAATCAAAATCTCTGGGAAGAAACTCTCCGGCTGATAAAGGAGAATGTCTCAGAACAGCAATTCAATGCGCTTTTCAGACCAATGATGCTTGAGAGTTACGACGAGAACTCGAAGACAATATTGGTGAAGATACCGAGCATGTTCGTATATGAATATGTGGAGGAGCATTATGCCGACCTGCTGTTCAAGGTGCTCACAAGGACATTCGGCGCGGGGGTGAAACTCAACTACCGCGTGATAGCAGACATGGAGCACGGCAAGACCAACGTGATAGAGTCGGAGCCGGTGCCCAACATCGACAGCCGGCGACCGCGCTCGGGAGCTAACGAGTCGCCCACACTGCTCGATGCCGTGAAGCCGCAGCAGATAGACTCGCAGCTGAACACGCATCTAACGTTTGCTAACTTCGTGGAGGGAGCAAGCAACAAGTTGCCCAGAACGGTGGGGCTTTCAGTTGCAGAACACCCGGCTACCACGGCGTTCAACCCGATGTTCATCTTCGGTCCCAGCGGCTGCGGCAAGACCCATCTCATCAATGCCATCGGAGTGCGCGCAAAGGAACTCTATCCGCAGAAGCGCATACTCTATGTGTCGGCACGACTTTTCCAAGTGCAATACACCAATGCCGTGCTGAAAAACAGCCTGAACGACTTCATACGCTTCTACCAAACCATCGACATGCTCATCGTTGACGATATTCAGGAGTGGATGAGTGCGGCAAAGACGCAGGACACATTCTTCCATATCTTCAACCACCTGTTCCGCAACGGCAAGCGCATAATACTCGCCTGCGACCGACCGCCGGTTGACCTCAAAGGCATGCACGAACGCCTGCTGACACGCTTCGCCTGCGGACTGACGGCGGAGCTGGAGAAGCCCAACGAGCAACTTTGCATAGACATTCTCAACCGTAAGATAAAGCACGACGGGCTGAACATCCCGGAAGAGGTGGTGAGATATATCGCACAGACGGCAAACGGCAGCGTGCGCGACCTCGAAGGAGTGGTAAACTCGCTCATGGCATACAGCATAGTGTATAACCGAGACATCGACATGACGCTCGCAGAGAGGGTTATAAAGCGCGCGGTGAAGATAGACGACAAGCCGCTTACGGTGGATGAGATAGTGGAGACGGTGTGCGAGCATTTCAAGGTGAGCACCTCGGCAGTTGACAGTCGGAGCCGCAAGCGGGAGCATGTGATTGCAAGACAGGTGGCGATGTATCTCGCACAGAAACACACCAAGATGCCGGCGGCACGCATCGGGCAGCTCGTGGGCGGGCGCGACCACAGCACTGTGATACACAGTTGCTCGCAGGTGGAGAAGCGAATTTCCTCTGACAGCCTTTTCAACAAAGAAATGGCAGAGATAGAAAGGCACTTTAAACTGAAGAAATAATCACTCGTGGGCAGAGTGCCGGGACAACTCCCCGGTCACGGTTAATACAGGCTTGGGATGATGCTTGAAACATTCTCCCGATAACCGATACCTATATTATATATGAAGTGGAGACGCTGCGGAGCGTTCTCCACTTCATTTTTTCTTGAGTACCGGCATAATCCCCAATCTCTAACTTTGCAATTCCTTAGAGATTGGGGATTATGCGGAGCACATTTGTCATCGAAGGGCAAAAAAAAATATGGGAAGTTGCCTTGCAACAACTCCCCATTGAGAAAAGTAGCGAGAGTGGGTCACGATCCCACGACCTCCGGATTATGAATCCGACGCTCTAACCAGCTGAGCTATCTCGCCATCTCCTGTTAGCGGCTGCAAAGATAATACAAAAAAAACAATGCACAAAATAAATTCCTGATTTATTTCATATAAAAAGAATTTTACCCCCTCTTTCATTGCTTGTGCAACTCCCCACGGCAATGAAAGAGCAAGCTGCCGGAACCGAATGGAGAATTTGATGCGGGCGGATAATGTTTTTTAACGCAGGGCGAAGGCGTCTTGAACGAATTGTGCACGCGCGAGAAATAACTTTGCATGCGGAAGACCGCCGACAAGGAATAGTATCTATGTTTTCAGAACGATAACAAATTGAAAAACAATCATCAATAAAAAGAAAGGAATATGTTTGACACTCTATTAAGAAACACTGTGAACTCAAGCGTAGCATTGACCGAGCGAAAAGCAATGGAACGGAAAATGAGGATACAGATAGCCAAGGACATGGCTTTCCTGCTGACGTGTGACGGCGACAGGAAGATGACATGGAACGCTTCGAAGACCGACCTCATGGAGGCTCTTCACTGGACTTTCATGAACGACACTCTGGCAAACGACGACGGCTCTCCTTGCCACTTCTGCGCTCTGGTGGAACGTGCGTGCCGGCTTTTCGGAATGACGGTGCCGCGCAATCCGAGGCGGGCAGTGACGAGAGCATGCTTGAGGCTGGGCGTGCGCAATGCCACACTCTGCCACCGCTGCTGCGTGATAGCACAAGCGGAGAATATCGAACGACCGCTGCTGCGCATGATAACATTCTCATGAAACCACGGATGATATATGAAAATGAATAAGGGTAATCGGCATAACATGAATAAACACACGAAAGGAATGGAAACGACAATCGACATGGGAGTGCGACTCACCGAGCACTTCACGCTGAAAGAGATGTGCCAAAGTGGTACGGCGGTGAGAATGAGCATAGATAACGTGCCCGATGAGAAGACGGTGGAGCGGCTGAAGGCTCTCTGTGTGAACGTGCTGGAACCAACAAGGCGGAGGTTCGGGGTGCTGAGAGTTACGAGCGGATACCGCTGTCCGCAACTGAACAAGGCTGTGAATGGGGCGCAGAACTCGCAGCACATGAGAGGCGAGGCTGCCGACATACACGTATCGTCGATGGAGGTGGGGCGGAAGATGTATGACTTCATCAAGAAGAACACGGCTTTCGACCAACTGATATTCGAGCACAGCAAGAGTACCGGTGCCACATGGCTGCACGTGAGTTACAGCGAAGCGCGCTCACGGCGACATGCCATACCGTATTACGGGGCAGCATGATGAAGCTTAGGCAGGACTGTCCGCTGCAGCAACTTGCGGTGAACGGTTCTGCTTTTCACCGTTATTTACTCCGAAACCGGCAGTCGGACAGGCTGTGTTGGATTGTTTTAAGGTAAAATGGTTAATTTTATCAAATCGGCCGCACTGCTTCTTATATATATAATTAAGGTGTAAAGTGCTTTTCAGGTTGTAATTCCGGCATGGTCGCAAGTTTTGGTATTTAATGCGCTTTTTATGCTGTTTTTATAGTCTTGTTTTAATTAAATTTTTCTATTTTTTCTGCCTATTTCATTCGGTTTTGCTCTTTTTTTAGTTAAAAACACAACTTTTTCCAGTAAAAATTTGGACTTAACCGATATTTTTCCTACCTTAGCGGAGTTAACCTAAATTATTATTCCAATTAAAGACAAGACTGTTTATGGTAAAAAAACTAACAATGATGTTTGCCTGTCTGTTCCTAAGTATGGGAATGGCAATGGCTCAGACACAAGCCTCCGGTACTGTTGTCAGTTCCGAAGACGGTCAGCCTGTTATTGGTGCCTCTGTAATGCTCGTAGGTTCGAACACTGGCACAGTGACCGATAATGATGGCAAGTTCACGTTGTCAGTTCCTGCCAACGGAAAGCTCCGTATCTCTTCAGTTGGTATGCAGACGCAGGAAGTGACAGCCGGTCAAAACATGAAAATTGTCCTTATGCCTGAGGACAATACTCTTGATGAGGTCGTGGTGACGGCCTTGGGTATTAAGCGCTCGGCAAAAGCACTGGGATTCTCTGCTACAGCTGTAAAGGGAGAAGACATTGCGGCTGCCCGCACAAACGACATTATGTCGAGTCTGCAGGGTAAGGTTGCCGGAGTTCAGATTTCGAACTCATCGTCAGACCCGGGTTCATCGAAGTCGGTAATCGTTCGTGGTGTTAGTTCGTTAGGCGGAACCAACCAGCCTCTTTACGTAATCGACGGTGTGCCATTGACCAATGCCGCAGTGTATAGCTCCGACGGACTCAACAAGGGTTTCGACTTCGGTAACGGTGCTTCGGCAGTTAACCCCGACGATGTGGAAAGCATGACTATCCTGAAAGGTGCTGCCGCTACCGCTCTCTATGGTAGCCGTGCCGCAAATGGCGTAATCCTTATCACCACAAAGGTCGGTGCAAGGCAGAAGAAAGGATTTGGTATAGAGTATAACGGCGGTTTGCAGTGGGAAACATTGCTTCGCTTGCCACAGATGCAGAACGAATTCGGTATGGGTTGGTATGGCGAGAAGACCGACAACGAGAACGGTTCTTGGGGACCGGCATTCGACGGTTCGCTGCTGAGATACGGAAACGTATATGACAGTTCGCAGAAGATGAAGTCGTATGTGCCGATAAAGAACAATATAAAAGACTTCTTTGATGTCGGCTTCCGCTACAACAACAGCGTATCTTTCAATGGCGCAACAGATGTCAGCACGTTCTTCGTAAGTCTTTCGCAAATACATGAAGACGGTATCATCCCTACAGATGCCGATAACTACAGCAAATACACTTTCTCTGCAAGAGGTAGCCACAAGGTGAATAATCTTACCTTCAGCACTTCGCTCAACTATGCTTACCAGAAGAACAACTTCGTTTCTACAGGTCAGGGTGCAAGTTCGATGTATAACAACATCATGCAGACTCCGCGAGACATCAGCATCGTTGAATTGGAAAACCTCGACGACCCATTCAATAGTCCGGGATATTACTTCACACCTTATGGCGTGACCAACCCGTACTATATCCTCAAGAATTTCAAGAACGAGTATGAGGCAGAGCGATTCTACGGAAAGTTCCAACTTGACTACGACTTCCTGAAATACTTCAAGATGACCTATCGTTTCGGACTTGACACAAGTACCGGACATCAGGAAACCGGTGCCCCGAACCTTTCGGCAATCTACGCCGGAACACCTAACTGGGCAGACGCTTTGAGGAGCATAACCGGATATTACAACCAGAACACTTCACGCCGTCGTGAAATCAACCAAGACATCATGTTCACGTTTGACAAGGACATGATTGAAGACTTGCACCTGAATGCACTCCTGGGTTTCAACGGTAATGAACGCACATATTCATGGTTCGCAGGTGGCGTGACCAACCTCACAATCCCTACATGGTTCAACCTCGGTAACTCTGCTGAAAAACCGATTATCGAAAGTTACAAACAGAAGCGCAGGCTGATGGGTGTGTTCGGGCAGGCAGAAGTTGCTTACAAGAACATGCTCTACTTAACACTCACCGCACGTAACGACTGGTCGTCAACACTGCCTAAGGACAACCGCTCGTTCTTCTATCCCGGCGTTACTGCAAGCTGGATTTTCTCGGAGATGTTCAACGACAATCTCAAAGGCATCATAAGCTACGGTAAATTCCGCGCTGCATGGGGTAAGACAGGTAACGATGCCAATCCTTATATGACAGGAATCGTGTTCGCACAGTCTGTCGCAAACTCAAGCGGCTGGGCTGATAGTTCTTTCCCGTTCACCAAAGGCAACTGGAACGCATACACGCTTGGAAATATTCTCGGTAGCAATACCCTCAGTCCTGAGATGACCACCGAGACCGAGCTTGGTCTTAACATGATGTTCCTGCAGAACCGCATAGGCTTCGACCTCGCATTCTATAACAGAGAGTCTGACAAGCAGATTTTCTCACTTGATATGGATGCTTCCAGCGGTTTCAGGGCACAGAACATGAACCTCGGTAAGATACGCAACCGCGGTATCGAGTTGATGATTAACGCAACACCTATTAAGATAAAGGACTTCTCGTGGGACATCGTATGGAACTTCACCAAGAACTGGAGTAAGGTGATTAGCTTGCCGGAGTCTCTCGGCGGAAGCACTGCAATATGGGCATTCACCGGCGGAACTGGTCTCTATGCAGAGACAGGCAAGGAACTCGGATTGTTCAAGGCATACGTTCCGGTACGCGACGACAAGGGCAACATCGTTGTTGACAAGAATGGTCTCCCGGTGAAAGACCCGGTGCAGAAAGTAGTAGGCAGCATGAACTACAAGTATCAAATGGGCTTCAACAATACGTTCAGTTACAAGGGTGTTTCGCTCTCTGTTGACATTGATATACGTAAGGGTGGTGTGATGTTCTCACGCACAAAGAATATCAACTACTTCGTAGGTAACGCAATCCAGACTACTTACAACAACCGTAACCCGTGGATTATACCTAACTCTGTGGTACAGGGAGTTGATGCAGATGGCAACACCGTTTATACACCGAACACCACTCCGCTCGATGCCACGAACATCTACAACTACTGGAATAATGGTGGCGACAACCTCGACGCTGCATTCCTCGTAGATAAGTCGTATGTGAAACTTCGCTCTGTGGTTCTCAGCTGGGACTTGCCAAGCAAGTGGCTTGCAAACACATTCCTTACCGGTGTAAGAATGTCGTTCTTCGGTAACAACCTGCTGTTGTGGACTCCTTCGGAGAATACATTCATCGACCCGGAAATGACTTCGTTCGGTAACGACCTCCAAGGTAACTTCGGAGAGTATTCCGCAAACCCAAGCTCACGCAAGTTTGGTTTCAACGTAACAGTTAAATTCTAAAGAACAGGAGGTATCAATATGAAAAAGATATTATTATATTCAGCAGCGAGTTTACTGATGTTTTCGAGTTGCGCCTTAAATATTAACGACGACCCGAACTACGCTACCGGTGGCGACGTGACACCCGACCTCATACTTCCGTCGGCTGAAAACTACATCGCCAACGCTCTTGGCGACCAGATGTTCACGTATGCAGGTTTCTTCGCTCAGTATTTCGAACAGCGTCCGGAGAATAACCAGTATAACAACTACGCCGAACTTCACCTTGATGAGGGTAGCAACACTTTCGACCGTTGCTATAACAACATCTATGCAGGAGCATTTGCCGACATCGACGACATAATGTCTAAGACCAACAATCCGGCAGACGTTTATGTATGCAAGGTGCTGCGCATGTGGGGCTACCAACTCTTGGTGGATAACATGAGCGACGCTCCATACGCGGAGGCATTGAAGGGTAACAGTCTGACAACACCTAAGTGGGACGACGGTAAGACTATATTCGAGGGAGTGCTGAAAGAAGTGGATGACGCTGAAGCCAACATCGGTGCCGGCAGCATCACGATGAAAGACCCGATTTTCAAGGGTAAGTTAAGCAACTGGAAGGGCTTTGCCAACGCATTGCGCCTGCGTATCTACTTGCGTATGATAGATGCAGGTATAGATGCAGCATCTTACACAGAAAAGGTGAAGGCTATCGTGGCAGAAAACAAATTCTTTGACGGGGATGTCAAATATGATGTGTTTACAAATGCAGAGGGGCAGTACAATCCTTGGTATGGCAGTATCTTCGAGTTGAAAGCCATGAACTATGTTGCAGCCTATCCTATAGTTAGTTATTATAAGGCTATGAATGACCCGCGAATGTCTTACGGAGTGCTGCCCAATACTAAAGCAGGGGAATACGTGGGACAACTTCCCGGTTCGAAGACTCGCATGAAAGAATGGCAGGGCGTGGCATGGAAGAATGCTGACGTAAGTTCAATCAATCACGAAGCAATGGTGGCTGAACCTATCTATATCATGACACGGAGCGAACTGCAGTTCCTGATTGCTGAGGTGCAGTTGCGTTTCAACAACAATGTTGCAGCTGCTTCTGCCGCTTACAAGACCGCAGTGAGGGCAGACTTCGCATCGCGCGGAATGGCTGATAAGGCTGAAGATTTCTTGAGCGGTGTGTCGGTGAACATCGATAATATCGATGGCAACAGTGAGAAGTTGAAACTTATCTACATGCAGAAGTGGGCTTCGTTCTTCATGAGAAACCACATGGAGGCATGGTCTGAGATTCGTCGTACCGATGTGCCGAAACTCACATCTCTATCGGCAAAGGATATATTTGACGGTAAGAGCGGATACGTTCCCGGTGAGATGATTGATCCGGCTGTCAACTACATACAGAATGGCGGCTTGGCAAAGCGTCTGCCTTATCCGGGAGTGGCTCGCCGACTCAACAATAACACCCCGGCAGAGAAGAAGATGGATGCTCCGATATTCTGGGATGTTAAGTAAGTGTGAAATATATTGTTTAACAACTTAAACGAAAAGACAATGAAGAAATATTTTTTATATAGTCTTACTTTGTGCTTCATGATGCTCGGTTTTGTGGCATGTAGCGAAGACGAAGAGTTCACAGATTCGCGTCTGACTTACTATATGAAGTTTGAGATGCAGGGTCCGGACACATTGATGTGCCCGGTAGGGACGCCTTATGTTGACCCGGGTTGTACTGCAACATTGGCTGGCAAGGATGTCACTGCAAACATCGTTACCGAAGGTGTGGAAGACGTTGATTTCAACAAACCGGGATTGTATGAGGTCACTTATTCAGGAGTTGGTTCTGACGGATTTACATCTTCTGTAACCCGCGTAGTGATAGTTTACGACCCTGCAGTTAATGAAGATATTGCCGGCGATTACGTAACAGTGGATGGTACTATGAGAATAAAAGAAGGTGCTTCCTCTGAATATCCGGGATTTAAGGTTAAGATTACAAAGATTGCTCCGGGTGTGTTCTATGTTGACGACTTGCTTGGTGGTTACTATGCACAGGGCGTATATCCGCAATATGGTGACCTCACAGCCTTGAAGGGCTTTGTATGGCTGCATGAAGATATGTCAATCACAGGTCTCACGGGCTTTAATGCCGGTTTCAAAGACTCTTTCGATGCTGTCAACGGCTCTTACAATAAAGAGACAGGTGAATTGGGTTGGACAACAGATTATGCAGGTATGCAGTTTGTTGTTGTGTTGGGAACAAAATAAAAAACAATAGATTATGAAGAAATATATTTCAATGTTTGTATTCGCCTCGTTGGTTGTGTTCGGCTTCATTGCTTGTAGTGTAGAAACCGATGAAAACCCGGGTGGAACAAGAGTTCAGGATATGGCCGGTTTTTGGGATGTTAGGGTAGATGTTGTAAATGCTGACGGCACTATCGAAACAGATCCGTTTAACATCGGCAGTTTAAAACTCATGACTTATAACACCGCAGAGAATGTTGATAATGCCATGTGGATGAATTTGGACGGCGGTAAAAGCTTTTGGTCTATGAAATTTATTCTACCGATAAATTACGGGGCAAAGACGTTCTCATGTGGTGAGACAAGTTATAATGTTGACGATTCAGAGGCAGGAAATGTAGTGATAAGCGAAGGCAAGGTGCTTCTCAAGCAAGGTCACAACCTGCACGGAATGCCTGCAGACAGCATTGTTTTCAAGGCAAAGTTCTCTGATGATAAAAACAATTTGACATACATGATTGCAGGTACTCGTCATTCAGGATTTAACGAGTAGTCTTTATTTGTGGAATTAAGTCTTTAAAAATGACAGGTATGGCATAAAGTCCATACCTGTCATCTTTTATATCGGGATTATTGTGCAGCGAATATGTTCACAGCCCGATAATCCAGTCTGCTATGTCTTGCATTGCCTCCGGCGAAATGGTTTCCTCTATCGAACTCGATTCCATAGGATGTCCGGTGGTGCAGTGTTGCAACATGTGGTTAAGCCCGGGATAGATTTTTATCTTGTTCTTCTCGTTGGCAGGCAGCAGGGAGCGCAATGCCGTTATGTTCGGTTCTGCCGGAACGTTCAGATCCTTGTCGCCATTAAGTGCGAACACCGGGCACGTTATGCTCTTTATGGCATCCGTAGGGTCGTAGTCAAGGAAGAACCTCATCCATTCTGTGTTTGATTGTGCGAGCATCATACGCTTTGCTTCGCCTGCAGTTTTGGGCAACGCCGCCTCCGGAGCACCCATAGCCCTATAGAGCAGTGACAACTGTTGCTGCATGAGTGTGTCGATAGGCACTGCCGGTCCTGCCCAACTCACGATGAAATCAGGAACCTGCTCCTGCCCCAGCATAAAGGCAATCATTCCGCCCTCGCTATGTCCGAGCACACCCACTTTCCCGAACTCGCACGTCTGCCGCAGCCATTCGATGCCTGCCTTTGCATCATCGGCAAAGTCGCGACTTGTGGCTTTGGTTGCATCTCCGGTTGACTTGCCGAAGCCGCGGTCGTCATAGCGTAGCGATGCAATGCCACTGCGTGCCAGATGGTCGGCAAGCACAAGGAAAGGTCGGTGCTCGAACACCTCCTCGTCGCGGTTCTCCGGTCCGCTGCCCGTCACCATCAGCACCACAGGCACTCGCTCACCCTCTTTCCATCCGGTGGGATAGGTTAGCGTTCCGGCAAGTGTGGCGTTCGCGGCACGGTTCGTGAACGAAACCTCCTTTGTGTTGTATGGCAGCGGTTGCTTAGGTTCCTGCGGTCTGTTTAGTTTCACTTCGCCACGTTCGAGGTTCAGTGGTGCCGAGAATGTTGCCTGATAGAATTTTCCCTGCAGCATGTTATCCTTCAGTTTTGCAGTGTATGTCATCATTATTGCAGGCACGGCAATGCTCAAGGAGTCGTCGCTGATAAGCTTCACGTCGGTCTCAATCCCCTTCGCTCCCTGTTCTATAACATCCAACTTGCATGTCTGTCCCGACACATGCAACACCATTGTCAGCGTTTGCGGTCCCACTTTCAGTTCTCCCTTCCATGAGCCGTCAAGCGACTGTGCCCGTGCCGCCGCATAAGAGCATAGCAACAAAAGGCTGAAACAAATCTTTTTCATCATATAAAACAAAGTATTTATTAACACCACAAAGGTATCAATAAATACTTATAGTGAGAAGTTTTTTTTGAATGATTAACGCATGTCAATCACATTGATACCCCATTCCTACACCATCATTCTCTTCCATTTCCTATAACCGAGTATTGCGATGAAGACATAGAGGGCGTAAAGGGAAGCCTTGAAGGGAATGTCCTTGCCGACATACATCACTGCCGTTACGATGTCAACAACAATCCATATAAGCCATTGCTCCACGTATTTGCGAGCCAAAGCCCATAGTGCAACGAAACTCAGGGCGTTGGTGAAGGCATCTGCCACGGGCCATAGGCTGTTGACGTATTCCTCGCGAGGGTTTATCACTCCCACAAGAAGCCAATACACCGCAGCCCATGACACGAAGAAAAACAATGTCGCCGGCACTACGTGGCGGCGGGGGAAGTGGGTGATAAGATAGTTGGTTGAGCGACTTTGCTCTGCTTCGACAGAGTCTCTTTGTGTAGCCGAGCCGGGCTTTGATGGTTTCGCGGGATGTTTTGGGTGATGCTGCCTGTACTGCCACAGGGCAAAGCCGTAGATTGATGCAAGTGTATAGTAGGCTGCCATTCCGGCATCGCCATAAAGACCGTGCGACCAATACAGATAGATGTCGCATGCCGGCATTATCACGCTGACCACCCACAATGCTATGTGGGCGCGATACTCAAGCCAAATGTATATAAGACCGAGTATCGTGGTGAAAATGTCAAGCCAGTGAGTTTGGATGAAATCATACATTTCGTTGAATGTTGAGCGTTGAATGCTGTGCGATGAGCGTTGGGCGATGAAGAACATTATGGCATAAACTGCATTCGCTCAACTTTCAACCCTCATCGCCCAACACTCAACAAGTCGTCAGAACCTGAGTGAAATACTGCCCATTGCGGTGAAACCGGCAGAAGGCACGAAGCCAATCTGATAGTATCGATTATCGTTTGTGTGCCCGTTCTTTTCGCTTATTGCACTATAAACCCAGCCGCTCTGCGCATAATGCCTGTTCGTAATATTGTTCAGATGAGCCCCGAAGGTCACTTCTTTCAGTCCGAGCAGTTTCTTTTCAAGACTCAGAGTGTATGTTATGTTAGCGTTCACCACCTCGTATGACGGCATCGAGCGAGCCTTGTTCTTCGTATTGTCGAGATACTGCCTGCTCACGCTCTGCGAGTGTATCACGGCCTGCAGTCCCTTCCAGTGGAAGTTGATGAAGGCGTTTGCGATCATCGACGGCGAGAAAGCGAGCGTGGAGTTGTCGTAGTGTATGGTGCGCGTTCCTTTCTCCCAGTCTTCCACCACCTCGTCGAAATCCTTTACCTTGTTGCTGCTAAGAGCCATATTCGCCTCAAGCGACAGCCACGAGGTGACGTCGCACCCTAACGTCATTTCCATTCCCATGCGGTAAGAGTCCTTGATGTTCGTTGTCAGAGCCTCGCCGATGTCACTCTCTGCACCGGTCTGCACAAACTGGTCTTTGTAGTCCATGTAGAACAGATTGATACCAAAGTGGTATCCCGGTTCGAAATACGAGTATCCCAGTTCATAGTCGGTGAGCGTTTCAGCGACGGGCGCAGGGTAACTACCGTTGTCGGTGAAGTTGTTACGTTCCGGCTCGCGGTGGCTCAAAGCCACTGATGCGTAGGCATTATGCCCGTTTTTATGGAAACTTAACCCGGCCTTAGGATTGAAGAAATCATATTTCTTGTCGATATTGAGCAGTTGGTTTACATATCCGTCTTCCTTTTCATAGAACTTGTCGTTGCAACCGTCGGTCTTATATCCCACGTGTCTGTATTGCATGTCTGCGAACACGTCGAACATCGGGTTGATGTGATACACTGCCTTTGCGAACACGTTACCGTCGAACTTCTTGGCGTCGGAGTCATAATATTTGTATTTTCCGTTCTGCATTATCGCCGCTTCGAGTTCCTCGTCGGCAATGTATGTAAGGTAGCCGAAGTGGTTTCCCGAGAACTGCTGAAGCGACAGTCCGCCGACAACGTCCCAGTCGTCGTTCTTGAAATTCATGTTCCACACCATGCCGTAAGCGTCCTGCGACAGTCCCTTCTTGCGCACGAAGTCGGTCTTTTTGAGTGTCGTGCCGTCGCTCTTGGTGAATGAAAGTCCGAACTTCTTCAGTTTGTTGTTATATCTGAACTCGTTGTAGTATCCGTAACCATGAGTGTAGTGCAGCGAGCCGCTCATGCTCCAGTTGTCGTTTATCTCCCACGCTGCCGACAATATGTTGTGGTTCTGCCGGAAGTTGTCGGTGGTCTTGCGCCACAACGAACCGTCGCGCATCTTGTGTCGCTCGGTGATGTAGTTGCCATTCTCGTCTTTTGCGAAATTTCCGTTGGCATCATACACAAGATGTTCGTATAGCGAGTTGAAGCGTCCGAGCCCGGCGTTATACATGTCCTTGTATGTCGTAATGCCGGTGCTGCCGCCGAACATGCCGTCCATCAGGCTCATGTCGTCGTCGCCTGCGGTCACTCCGTTCCATGCCTGCCCTGTCTTCTCAAAGTTGCCGATGTTCTTATATCTTATCACGAAGTCCTTGCCAATCCACGACAGCCCGCCATAGTAGGAGCCTGAACGCCCCTCCGTGCCGTGAATGAAGCCGTCGGTGTTGGTCTCGTGATAGGCACCGTCGAATATGAAGTGGTTCCACAGAACACCTGTCGAGAACGATGTCCCCACGTTGAATGTGTTGTGCGACCCGTACGAAGCGTTCAGTTCCAGCATCGGTGTGTGAGACGGCGACTTCGACGACATTGCAATTGTACCTCCGAAAGCACCGTCGCCATTGGTAGATGTTCCCACTCCGCGCTGTATCTGCACATTGCCCAGCAGCGTGGCATAACTGTTCATGTTGGCCCAGAACACGCATTGGTCTTCGGGCGAGTTGAGGGGCACTCCGTCGAGTGTCACGTTGATGCGCGACCCTCCCGCACCTCTGATGCGCATATACGATGTTCCTGTCCCCATTCCGTTCTCGCTCCACGCCAGCACTCCCGGTGTCTGCGAGAACAGGAACGGCAGTTCCTTTCCGGTCTTCGAGAAGTCGGAAAGTTCCTTACGCTTGATGTTCTCCACTGCAAACGGTGCGCCTTTCTGCGCTTTCACTCCGCGCACCACCACCTCCTGCAGTTCTTCCATGCGCAACGAGTCGGTGTTGCTTTGCTGTGCCAGCACCTCCTGTGTGCCGGCAGTTGCGGCAATCATGGCCGCAACGGTCAAAATGCTCTTTTTCATTCTGCCTTTAACTTTAACTGATAATAATGTTTAAGGGGGAGAGGTTCTGCACAATTTGCCACCTTCAATCTTGAATTACCGTATTGTCAATTCCGAATTGGGTGCTTAATTATCCCTACGCCGGCATTACCCGTATCAGGTCAGAGGGTTTAATCTCAGCCCGCCCACGGCGGACACCCCTTAACTTACTTTCGTAAGTCGGGTGCAAAGGTATATAAAATAAATGAAAGGGCAAAAGGGAGAGGGAGGAAATAATCGGTCTAATCGGTCTAATCAGACTAATCGGTCTAATCTGATAGTAACAGTGCGGATTAGTCTGATTAGTCTGATTAGACCGATTTGCCCGATTACCCTTCCCCCACTAATGTTAAATTCCAAGTTTAATTTGGCACTTTAAATAAAACAACATAACTTTGCAGACGAACAAAGTATTGGTGCCTTTGTCTTTCCCTGCAGGCAGGGTTTGATTTAAGGCTTATAAGGGAATCAGGTGCAAGTCCTGAACAGTCCCGCTGCTGTGAGTTCCATTATCACCGGCATCAACAAATCCACTGGCGTTATCTCGTGATTACACCGGGAAGGAGATGCAAGGAGGAACAAGTCAGAAGACCTGCCAACTGCTTCATGTCCGTAGTTTGTGCTCGTGGGTTAGGCACTACGGAATAATTGTCTTGAGTTTATGTCTTGCCTGTCATGGAGGCTCATGCCGTATATGCCCGGGTTTGGTGTTTACTGAAACCAATTATGATGCACCCACGTCATCTGATTTATGATTATGAGGTATATCAATAATATATTTTTCGGTAAGGTGTTGCTGCTTGTACTGCTTGCAAGCCCCGCCTTTTCGTTTGCTCAGTCGCCGGGCACAAAGTCGTTGGCAGACAGCATCCATTCCATCAACGAGGTTGAAGTGTTCGGCAAGCGTCCGCTTGCCACCGTTCAGAAACTGTCGGGGGCAGAACTGCAGTCACTGTCCACCACCTCCATTGCCGATGCCCTGAAGTATTTCGCAGGCGTTCAGATAAAAGACTACGGCGGACTCGGCGGACTGAAAACAATCAATGTGCGTTCGCTCGGTGCGCAGCACGTCGGCGTTTACATCGACGGCATACGCATCACCAACGCCCAGAACGGCACCGTTGACCTTGGCAAGTTCTCCCTTTCCACGCTTGAGTCGGTCTCGCTTTACAATGCCAACAAGTTGGACAACTGCCAGTCGGCAAGCGAATACGCCTCTGGTGCTACGGTGTACATGCAGACCCGCCGCCCGCGCAATGACTCACTCACGGTGATGGGGCGCATAGCCTCTTTCCATACATATCTCGGCAAGGCCAACCTCCAGTTCTGCCGCAACGGTTGGAGCGGCTTCTTAGACGCTGAAGTGCTGCGCTCAAGGGGCGATTATCCGTTCAGATACAAGTCGGAATATGAAGACACCGTTGGCACTCGCCGCAATTCCGACATAAGATACATGCGTGTCGAGGGAGCACTGTTCAAAGAAGGCTTCGCTTCCCACATCTATTTCTACGACTCCGAGCGCGGATGTCCCGGCGGCATTGTCAGGCGTCTCAGCGACAAGTATGTCAACGTGGGGCGCGAGTGGGACCGCGACATGTTCGTTCAGGCATCCTATCAGAAGGAGTTTGCGAGCCGCCACAGGTTCAAGGTGAACACCAAATACAGCAACGAATACCTGCGCTATTGCACAGACTATCCCGAAAACCAAAACACGGCAAAGGTCAACAACCACTATAGGCAGAACGACGCCTACTCCTCACTGTCCTACAGTTACATGCCCTTAGACTGGCTCTCGCTGAACACCGGCTACGATGCCCGCATGTCGTGGCTCAGTGCCGACCTGAAGAACTTCTGCGCAGTACGCCGACTCGACCAGAAAGCGGTGGTCGCCGTGAGTGCCAACTACAAAGACCTGCAATTCTCCGCCTCCATACTCTACCAGCACTACCGCGACCACACCCGGCTGAAAGTGGGCGCAGCCGACCCCTTGAAGCGCATCACGCCTTCCATATCCATTGGCTACACGCTGCACGGACTGACGCTGCGCGGGTGGTATAAGAAGATATTCCGCGCCCCGACACTCAACGACCTTTATTACACACAGGTGGGCAACCGCAACCTGAAGCCTGAATACACCAAGCAGCTCAACATCGGTGTTGAATATCACTACAATGCGAAGCAATGGAACGCATCGCTGCAGGCAGACATCTATCAGAACAGAATAGAGAACCGCATCGTCTGCCTGCCGCTGAAAGGCACTTACACATGGTCGATGATGAACTACGGCGAAACCTTCTGCCGCGGTCTCAACGCCACAGGCTCGGTCAACTATGCGCTGAAAGACTGGAAATTCTCGCTTCTCACGTCGCTCACATGGCAGCGCGACCTCAACCGCACCGACCCCACCAGCGAGGATACCTATAACAAGCCGATATGCTACTCGCCAACAATCAGTTACGGCATCACGGGCATCGTGGCGTGGAAGACACTTTCGCTCACCGTCTCCGACCTTCATGTCGGCGAGCGCATGTGGGCATACGCCGACCCGCGCGACGTGCTCGAACCATACAACAACGTCGATATGAAACTGTCTTACACATGGCAGAAATTTGGCTTCACGTTAGAGGTGAACGACCTCTTGGACGTGCAGTATGAGCACATACCGAGATACCCGATGCCCGGAAGAAACTATAAATTAACATTAACTTTCGTAATATGAGAAAAATCCTATCTTCAATTTGCTTGTTCCTTCTGACCGCAGTTCCGGCGGAAATGCTCGGTCAGGAGAAGATTATCATCCTGAACGAAGGAAACTGGCAGACCGACAACGGTAAGATTACCTACTTCGAGGATGACCATGTAGTATCTAACGAGTGGTTCCGTGAGAAAAACGGATATAAACTCGGCGACACACCTAATGACATAATACAGGTGAACGACACTCTCATCGCCATTGCAATCAACTGGAGCAACATCGTTCAGTTCATCCGCCCCGACGGAACTGCCGTCACCGCTACCGAGAATGTGCCCAACAACCGCAAACTCGCTTCCGACGGCCGCTATGTCTATATCTCCTCTTACGGACACGAGTGCGAGACGGTGAACGGCATGGTTGCCTTCACAAAGGGATATGTGGCAAAGATAGACCTTAACACCTTCAAGGTCGTGGCAGCCACAGAGGTGGGCTACGAGCCTGAAGGCATCGCCCTTTACGACGGTCATCTCTTCGTCGCCAATACCGGAGGCTATGCCTTTCAGGAACCTCACGACTACGAAACCACCGTCAGCATTCTCAACGCAGAGACTATGGAGGTGGTGAAAAACATAGACACCGGCATCATAAACCTCTATGGCAAGATGTCGCAGTCGGGAAAATACCTTTGTATCAACTCGCCCGGCAACTACTACGAGATACTGCCAAAGTCGATGGTTTTCGACTGCGAGAAAGCTCTCAAGGGCGAAACTCCGTGTTTCGTGGAAATGCCTTATGCTGCAACCTACAACACCACAACCCGCGACGGAAAGTTCTACGTGATAGGCTCGAAATACTCCTACTACACGCAGGAATACACATTCAACTATAAAATCATAGACCCGGCAGAGATGATACGCACCGACGGCGCAGTGGGAGTGAGCGAAGACTTCCCCGGAACGTTGCTCGATGACCTCAAGCAGATGGGCATGCCTTACGCCATATACGTCAATCCGTACACAGGCTATATCTATGCCACCGACGCCGGCTCGTTTACCGAAGCAGGCGCACTCTACCAGTGGAGCCCCGAGGGGGTGAAACTCGGTCGCCACAAGGTATATATCAATCCCGGGCACTTCCTCGCACTGCCTCCCAATGGCATATTCACAGGCGTGGAAACTGTTGAAAACGAGGAGCAGAAAGCCGATAACTCCATCTACGACCTCATGGGGCGGAAAGTGGAGAAACCGCAACGCGGAGGCATATACATACGCAACGGCAGGAAGTTCGTCTGCAAATAATCACATCAGATAGTTATCTAACGTAACATATTTTTTAATAACTCAAAATCAAAACAGTATGAAAAAGTTTTTCGCTTTTATGGTAATGTGCCTATGCTTCTTGTCTGCGTCGGCACAGGAGGGTACAACTTACACCCTGAGAACATTGACTTTTGAGGATGCCGACTATGTTTCGGACTCCGCAAACTATCTCGGCTACCGCAACTGGTCGTCTCTGATAGACAATCCGCAGTATGGAGGAACGCTGCTCTATGGTGAAAATCATGGTGATCCTTCGCAATCATACACCAGCGTCAACTACAGATGGTATGACAGAGACAACACTTTCCTCTACTCGGAACTCCCGCTTAACTGGAACACCACGATGTACTGGGGTGGCGGTCATGCCATTTCAAACTATTGGAACGGTAAACTCAGCGAGGGCGACTACATGCACCAACTCTCGGTTTATGTCCCGAACAATCAGTCGAGCGGCACAAACGGGCATGGGCATGGTGGCTCCGACAACTTCTGTGTGCATTATGGCTATCACGACAACTCCGGTTATTCGGCAGAAAATCTTCCGTCTTTCAAGTTCGGAGACGGCATAGCACGCACCGTTGACCACATGTATGTGAACCTTACCACATACCTTGTAAACTGTTTGAATAATGGCAATAATCTCACTGATTCACTCGGTCCGAATGATTATCTGAAGATTGTTGCTTCAGGGTATTTGGACGGGAACTTGGTAGATGATATAGATTTCTTTCTAGCAAATAATGGAAACATTTCAGTTACAGATTGGACAAAATTTAATTTGTCTGACTTTGGTGACGTTAATGAAATCTTTTTCAACATTGTTGGCAGCAATGACAATGGTTACGGACTTTCTCAGCCGGCATACTTTGCCTATGACGATGTGGCAGTAAGATTTCCAATAGAAAGTAGAAGCATTGTCGCCAATGCCGTGAAACCGAGAAAAGAAGAGACGGAAGGCGTGAAATCGTTCAAGATTAAACCGGAGTATGACGGTAAGAATAAAGTTGCTTATGCTACTGCCACCGGCGATGTTCCGGAAGGAGTGACCGTCGCTTTTGAAACTCCAAACAAGACTGGTAATTCATTAAGGGTTGGAACTTCCAACTTCGTTACTATTTCCGGCATGCCGGTTACTTGTACTATTACCGGTGTATCAGCAAATATCTCTGCCAATATGCGAGGTGGTGCAGGTCGAATCACTGCTAAAGACGGTGATAGTCAATTCGCTTTTTTGGCATTTCATGGAAAAACAATGGATGCAGAACATGGCATAGTAAACGATTATGGTATAGAGGTTGATGATCAGGTGAATTATGTGCCATTTACCTTCCCCAATGGCAACCATCAGGTGAGTGGCAATGACATTGTGTTCTTTGCCGAAAACGTAGATATTGTGGAGAAACCGGAATTTAATACAACTGTAAGAGTAAGAGAATATACCGTTTATTACACCGACTCTAACACTTCCGGAATTACCGAAATTAAGCCGGAGGCAGGTAACACTGTTATATATAACCTTCAGGGTATCCGCGTAGATAATCCTGTCAAGGGTGGTGTGTATATAATCAATGGCAAGAAAGTCGTATATTAACAATTAAGCCCGTGTAATGGTAAGTTGTAAATGCTCAGCAATTATAACTTACCATACACACGCGTGAAACAACACTATCATATATATATTAACAATTAAAAGTCAAAACGGTATGAAAAAGTTGCTTACTTTGTTTATACTATGCCTCGGATTTCTTACCGCATCTGCACAGAAAAATTTCCAAAGCAATGACATGAAGCCGAGGAAAGAAAAAGCAGGTGTAGTGAAATCGTTCAAGATTATACCTAATTATAATCGTAAGACGAAAGTTTATTCTGCTACTGCAATAGGTGATGTGCCTGAAGGAGTGACCGTCGATTTTGAAAGCCTTAATATAAGCAGTTTTATTTTAAGTGCAGGTCATTCCAGTTTTATTACCATTTCCGGAATGCCGTCCACATGTACGATTTCCGGAATATCCGCAGTTGTAAGTGCTAACCTTATGGGTGGTGATGGCTTGATTACTGCTAAAGAGGGTGATAATACGTTTGCTTCTTTGGCATTTCATGGAGAGTCTATGGACGAGGCACATGGTATAGTAAACGACTATGGTATAGAGGTAAGTGATCAAAAAACTTCTGTTCAGTTTACATTCCCTAATGGTGATTATCAGGTAAACGGCAATGATATTATACTTTTTGCTAAAAACGTAGATGTTGTAGAGAAACCGGAATTTACAACAACTATATATATAAATGAATATACCGTTTATTACACCGAACCCGCAGCGGCTCCTGTAAATGTCAAAGTGACAATGAACGGCATTTCGCCAACCATGACTCTGGCAGACAAAGCAACCGGAAATGCTGTCGAAGTGGGAGCTCCGGAGGGCAGGAAATACTCCTTTGAAACCACAAAGGGCACGTATGTGCTAACGGCATACGCCACAGACGGAACAACGGTGAACGGAACAATAGATATTAAAGTCACCGATGATCCGGAACAGGAGTTCATCGTGTTCACAAACACGGCATACGCCACAAACAAAAAAGGCAATAACGTGTTCTGGGAGGCAGATGTGGATTACACCGTTGAGGCTGAAGTGAACTCGCGCGAAGGCGTGAAGCAGGAAATAACCATTGGCAACAGCATAACGGCAGGGCGCAAAACTTTCCTCGCACTGAACGGAAACAGTTACTACGTGTCAATGACACCCAACGCGGAACATCAGGCTGAGGGATACATGACTCTGTATAAGGCAGGAACGCTGACGGCAGGTGTCAACGTGGCAGGTATCATTCCGAAAGGTATCGACCGCACAATAACAATACCTGCAAATGCAGAACTGTTTGTAGGAATCAAGTTCGCACATTTCACTGCCTATAGAGAGCTGAAACCCACAAAGGTGGAAGTGAACGGAGACAACAAGGTGTTCACGTTCCATCTGGCAGAAAAACAAATCTACAACTACCGCACTTGGCGCGAGGGTGGACTGACACAGGCGGGCTACTTCCTTTCAAGCTCGGACAACCAAGAGTGTCCCGAACTGATTTTCATCAATGCCGACTACGAGGCTTTCGGAGCCAAGACGATAAAGCACGACGTGACATGGAACGGAGGATATGAAACGGGCGACATCTTTGTCAACATCAACGAGCGAGGACATCTGAACATGAAGCTGGGCGAAAAGTTTGATGCTCACGCCATGCGTACATGGCAGCTCACAGACACCCAGACCAACAACTACTTCATGGAGCCCGACTTCCACTACACCATCGTTGACCTTGAGGGCAAACCGAGCACCGGAGTAATCGAAATCGCGCCGCGTCCCAACTCGGAGGGCGGCAACTGCTGGTCGGTGATAAACGCCGTCGGCAAGGGCACGGCAATCGTTCTCGTTACCTACGACGCTATCGGAGTGAACTATTACGACTATTCTTACACTTCGCAGAAGATAGAGAAGACTCACTACATGGGCGGCGAATATTGGGGCGCAATATGGCCCGAGAACACCGCGGCATACGTAGTGACGGTTGATGCCGACGCCACGGCAATAAAGCCTAACATGCACATCAACGAGGCTTACAACGACGGTATGCAGAAGATTGCAGGCAAGAACGTCGATGCAGAGCACGATGTGTTCTACTATCTCGACACCGAGAACGGAGTGGAATATTCGTTCAAGCCGGAGGGAGTGGCCTCGGTCGATATGGCTTACCCCACAATCGGAGAGCAGATGGCAACATACAGCGGCTTCGGAACAGAGGGCGTGACTCGCAACGAAGACGGTTCTTACACGCTCTTGCTGAAAGAAGGACGACAGATTGTGCGACTGAAAGACGCGCAGGGTAATGCCGTCTATCAGGTATTCACGGCAAAATCTTGCCACCGCGACATCTCAAACGATACGCGACCGGGCAGCAAAATCTTCCAGCCGGGCGACCGTGTGAAGATACAATACAGCGGACTGCGCCACCCGGCAAACAAACTTTCAGGCATCTATAACATGTCTGCCTACGTTACTTACAACAGCATACCTAACGGCTCGTCGCTTATCCTCGGTCCGGGACAATACACCTTCGGCTCGGCTCCCGCTGCACAGGCTGTTATAGTGGATATTGCTGCCGACCACAACGTTGCAGAGACTCCCGAACTTGTTATGGACGAGGGCGTAATTCAGGTAAACGGCTACGGCGACCCGATAGGAAACCACCGTTATATCAGCCGTCTGGCAGGTCGCTCGCCCAACTTCACTGCCATTCCTCACAAGACCTACTTCGGTGTAATCCCTGAAGTTCGCATCGCGCTTTCCGCCCTTCGCAACTTCGTGATACGCCCCGTTGCAAACGTTGAAGGCGTAACATACACCATCACCACAAACGGCAAACCTGTCACCGACAACGGCGATGGAACATTCACCGGAACCTACGGCGACTATGTCATCGTGGCTGCCAAGGCAGGCTACAGGTGCTATCGTGGAAAGTTCACCATAGGCGATGATGCCGAGGGCGAACAGAAAGTAACGGTGAATATGCTGGAAGCAAGGACTCCTAACGCATGGGACGGCATGACCAAGACCGAACCGACCGTTGTCGATGGGGTTTACCAAATATCCACAGGAGCAGAGATGGCATGGTATGGCAACGATGTCAACTCCGGCAACAGAAACACGAAGGCGGTGCTCCTTGCCGACATCGACCTTGCCGACTACGACTGGAGACCTATGGGCGGAGGAGTATTGTCGAAGGCTTACAAAGGCAATTTCGACGGCCGGGGACATACCATCAGCGGCATATACGTGAACAATCCCACATACTCACATCAGGGATTCTTCGGATTTGTCGCCGAAGCTGTCATCAGCAACCTTACCGTTGACGGCGAAGTGACCGGAAGCCAGTATGTCGGAGCACTGTCGGCATATATGGGCAAGGATGCCAAGATTGACCGATGTGTCAACAAAGCCACTGTGACTGCTACGGTAAGTCAGGCAGGAGGTTTGGTGGGCTACGTTTCCGAAGCATCGTCGGTGCTCACCAACTGCTACAACCTCGGCAACGTGAAGTCGAAGAACTCGGCAGGCGGTATCGCCGGAGCCAACCAGCGTGATGCCGTGATAGAGAACGTGTTCAGCCTCGGCGCGATTGATTGTGCTGAAAAGGCGGGTGCATGTGTCGGTGGAAACTCCACCAAGGACAACATCAAGAACGCTTATGCCGTGGCAGAGTATGACATCACCGAGGCACACATCCTCGTCACCGACGAGCAGATGAGATCGGGCGAGGTGGCATACAAGCTCGGCGAAGCATTCGGACAGGAGATTGGAACCGACGCTCACCCCGTTCTCGGAGGAAAGACGGTGCTCTATAACGAGGACACCAACACCTACTATAACGAGATTGTGAACGGCATTGAGGAACTCCACGGCGACCTCTCGGGCGTGAAGGAGATTTACGATGCCGGCGGTCGCCGACTGCCCAAGATGCAGCGCGGTCTGAACATCATCCGCATGCAGGACGGCAGAATGGTTAAGGTGACTCTCAAGTAACGACCATTATCTTACCCGGTCGGTAGTTTTTAGCCCGGGCATCGGCAGTTCGCTGCTGTGTCCGGGCTTTTTATTTTCTGCCGGGGTTAAACACTTGTGTAGCCCGTAAGCGGGCTGATGACCGGTTAGGGCTTAACCCTCCCTCTTCTTCTCGGCAACAAATCTCTTCAGCAAAAATGTCAGGAAATAGGGGAAGGTATAGTATTTCCCATTAGAACCGATGTTCTTGTAGCCCAACTTAATTCCATACCTAATGTCGGGATACTTGTCTTCCCGCAGCAAATTGTTCAGCGATGCCGTTGCTCCGTCGTTGGCTTTCACTTCCACCGGGATAAGTGTGTCGGCATCCCTTACAAAGAAATCCATTTCAAGAGCCGGCTTGTCACTGTTATAATAGTAGAGTTTATACCCTTGCTTTGCAAGCATATCTCCAACGATGTTCTCGTAAATGGCACCTTTATACGTGCCGAGGTTCTTGTTTGCCCGCAAATCTTCCTGTGCCTCCTCGTCAAGAGATGCAATCAGCAGACCTGTGTCTTTGAAGTATATCTTGTAGAGTTTTGGATCGTAGTTCCCCTTGAGAGGCAGTTCCGGTTGGTTCATGCAGTAACACACATTGATGACACCCGCATCGGCAAGCCATTCCACACAGCCCACATAATCTCTGTTTCTCGCATTCTTCCCGATCTTCGTCACTTGGAAACGTTTGTTCTCCTTGGCAAGGAATCTCGAGATATGGTTATAGACGGCTTTGACTTTTGCCTTGTCCAACCCCTCCGCATACTTGGTAATATCTTCCTCGTAATCTTTCAGCAGTTGCCGTTGCATGTTCAAAGTGCCGCTGAAGTTCTTGTTTTTTATATATGTGTTCACCACTTCGGGCATACCGCCGATGGTGACATAATCGCGGAAGATGTCGAAGAGCACGTCAATTTTCAGGTTTGCCAGCGGCTTCACCTCAAGCATGTGTTGATATAGGTCTTCCACAAAGTCGTCTGTATATCCTTTCGCCCAAAGAAACTCTTCGAAGTCCATTGAACTCATTTCGTACTCCTCTTTGTAACCGACGCTGTTCGACTCTATTTCTTTGTAGTTGATACCCACCGGCGAACCTGAACAGATTACGTCAAACCGCCCGTCGAGTTTGAAGAACTTCAGCGCGGTGGCACAGTTCGGACATGCCTGCAGTTCATCAAAGAAGAAGAGGGTGTCGCCCGGCAGAAACTGCAGTTCGGGATTGAGCAGGGAGATGTTTTTAAGTATCGTATTCACTTCAAACCCGTCATCAAAGATGTCCTTATATTTCTTTTGCTCCACGAAGTTTATCTGAACAACGCTTTTGTAGTTCCTTTCGGCAAACCGCTCTATCGAGCGTGTCTTCCCAATCTGTCGTGCCCCTTTTACTATCAGCGGCTTCCTGTCGTGGTTGTTCTTCCACTCCGCCAGATAACCATCCACCTTCCTCCTAAGCAGTTCATCCATATCCTAACTGATTGATTACAACTGCAAAGATAGCATTTTTCACATAATCCGCACCATAATACATGCGAAATTTCACACAATCCGGCTCTTTTTTGCCCGAAATTTCACATTTTCCGCCATGTGTTGTGTGCATATCTTCACATATTCCCGATCGGGGTTAAAGGTTTTTGCGCAGGGTGAACGTGAGACACAGACCGCCGGAGGGGTTGTTCTCCACCTTTATGCTGCCGCCGTGCGCAAGAACGGCGTTCTTCACGATTGACAGTCCCAGTCCGGTTCCTCCCATTTTCCTGCTCCGTCCCTTGTCAACCCTGTAGAAACGCTCGAACAAACGCTCCAGATGCTGCGGCGGAACGCCCGCGCCGTTGTCGCTGAAGCGGAATAGATAAGCCTCGTTGTCGGCGTGCTCTGTCGCGCTGAGCGTTATCGTGGTGCCCTCCCCGGCGTATGCTATGGCGTTGTCGGTGAGGTTGCGGAAGATGCTGTATATCAGCGAGGGGTTGCCGTTGATGTGCATCGAGGGCGGTATCTGCAGGTCGAAAGTCATGTTGCGCTCCTCCAGTTCGAGCGTCACCTCGTTCACAATCTTGGCTATCTGCTGCGCGATGTCGGTGTCGATGAACTCTATGTTGGCAGTGCCGTCGTCGATGCGGTTCAGTGCAGAGATGTCGTTGACGAGGTTTCCGAGCCGTATGCTCTGGTCGTAGCACCGGCTGATAAACCGCATGCGCGTCTCGCTGTCGATGTCGGGCGAGGAGAGGAGCGTCTCAAGATAGCCCTCAATGCTCGCTATCGGGGTCTTCAGTTCGTGCGCAATGTTCTGCGTGAGCTGCCTTTTCAGCATGTTCTGCTCGTTTTTTGTCTTCTGCAGCCGTATGTATAGTTTCACGATATGCTCCGATATTTCCCCCAGTTCGTCGTCGGAGAACTTCTCAAGGTCTTTCAGGTCGAGCGTCATGTTTCTGTCGGTCTTCATCGCGAATATCCTTAGTTGTGTCACGTTGTTGCTCACGCGGTTGATGAAACGGTAGAGCGACGCCGACACGATGATGAGTGCAATGACGGAGATGCCCGTAAACACCATGTCGGTTGACATCCCCCTGCCGAGGTCTTCGTCGAAAGGCAGTGCGGTGCGTATCACCAAGGAGTCTGCGGGATAGTGTGTCGCAGAGTAGAAAAACCTGCCCTTCACCGTCGTGCTTGCCCTGTTTATGTCGTAGCCGCGCCCCTCCTTGATTGCCTTTGCCACCTCTATCCGGCCGGCATGGTTCTCCATTTGCTCCGGGTTGCTGTTCCGGCTGTCGAAAATCACGTTGCCGGAGTCGCTCATTATTGTCACCCGCATGCCCTTCTGCGGGTGCTTCTCAACATATTCCCTCATCGCTTCCACGTCGGTCATGCTGCCGTTGCCGTGTTTCAGCTCCAGCACCTCATACATGCGGTCGTTGTAGTCCTGCAGCCGCTGGTTGATGTTCTCAATCCTGTTCCTGTTGTCGTTAGACTTATATAGGAACACGAAAGAGAAAATCACGAGCACGAACATCGACACTATCAGCACGAAGACGCGGCTTCCGATGGAGCGTTTGCTCACTTTGCCGTTAGTAGAGACGGTTTTCATATCATCTGTTTTATGTTCTGTCATAAAGTGTTTGGCGCGGTGGAAACATATTGTTCACCGGAACCCAAGTGCAAAAGTAGCAAATTCTTTGCGCATTGCGGCTTTGCAATATAATTTTATTGTTTTTGTAACAGAAACATAACACTGTTGTAAACACCTTGTAATGTCATCGACGTAATTTTGCACAGCGGTTGGAAAAGACGTTCTTCAGCATGTCGGCATACCGCGGAACGCTCCCCGGCAGGGTGCTTTCGGGAAAGTAAAAACGGCGAAATTGCTCAGCAAAATCGGCGGTTTTACCGACCAAAATCGGCGAGATTGCAAACCAAAATCGGCGAGATTGCGCTCCGGGGTGACACCTATGACATTAAATTTAAATAGTTTTTATATGGAGTTTTCTTATTTATTGATTATCTGTTTCCTGCTGGCTCTCGCCGTCTTCGACTTGTGGGTGGGGGTGAGCAACGACGCCGTGAACTTCCTTAACTCGGCTGTAGGTTCGAAAGTGGCTACCTTCCGGACGGTTCTTGTCATTGCCTCGCTGGGCGTTTTCTTAGGAGCGGTGACGAGCAACGGCATGATGGACGTGGCGCGCCACGGCATCATGGTGCCTTCCAACTTCACTTTCGACCAAGTGATAGTGATATTCTTGGCTGTGATGGTGACAGACGTGATTATCCTTGACATCTTCAACAATCTGGGTTTGCCCACATCCACAACGGTGTCGATGGTGTTTGAACTCATCGGCGGCACCTTCGCCCTCGCCTGCATCAAGATGCTGGCAGACTCGGGGCTTGAGTTCACGCAGATGCTCAACGCCGGGTCGGCACTGAAGATGATTGCTGCCATATTCTTCTCGGTGCTGGTGGCGTTTGTGCTCGGCACGGGGGTGCAGTGGCTTTCGCGACTCGCCTTCACGTTCAAGTATAAGGAACGGATGAAATATTTCATCGGAATATTTGGCGGTTTCTCCATAACGGTGATGCTCTTCTTCGTGTTCTATCAGGGACTGAAGACCGCCTCGTTTGTCTCCGATGCCGACCGGGCGTGGGTTAACGGGCACTTCCTGCCGCTCACGCTGGCGGTGTTTGTGGTGAGCGTGATACTCTCGCAGGTGCTCCACATGCTGAAGGTGAACGTGCTGAAGATAGTGGTGCTGTTCGGAACATTCTCGCTTGCGCTCGCCTTTGCCGGAAACGACTTGGTGAACTTCATCGGAGTGCCGCTCGCCGGACTGTCGTCTTATCAGGACTACGCTGCCAACGGCGGCGGCGATGCCGGCTCTTTCATGATGACAAGCCTTGAGTCGTCGGCAACGTCGCCACTGCTCTATCTCGTAATCGCCGCAATGGTGATGGTGTTTGCCATGATTACATCGAAGAAAGCAAGGAATGTGATAAAGACAAGCGTCGATCTCTCGGCACAGGACGAGGGCGACGAGATGTTCGGAACGTCGAGGGCGGCACGCAGCATAGTGCGCGCGAGCCAGTCGATGATTGACCGCTTCGGGCGGTTTGTGCCGCAGTCGTGGCAGAGAACACTTGCAAGGCGTTTCAACACCGAGGACATCTCGCTCCCCAAAGGGGCTGCCTTCGACGAGGTGAGGGCGTCTGTGAACCTCGTAATCTCGGCAATGCTGATTATCCTCGGCACAACACAGAAACTGCCTCTGTCAACAACCTATGTCACATTCATGGTGGCAATGGGTTCGTCGCTTGCCGACAAAGCGTGGGGTAGGGAAAATGCCGTGTTCCGCATCACCGGCGTGCTGAGCGTGGTGGGCGGCTGGCTGCTCACGGCTGCCATAGCGTTCACGGTGTGTGCCGTGGTTACAGCGTGCATGTTCTACGGCGGTTTCTTCGTGCAGTGCCTGTTTATGGTGGCTGTGGTATTGATATTGTGGCGCAGCAACAGGATTTACAACAAGAAGCAGAAGAACAAGGCAGAGGACGAAACGTTCCAACTCCTCGTCAGGACAAAGAGCGAAGACATAGCATGGGAACTGCTGAAGAAGCATGTTGTGCGCACTCAGGCTGATGCAGACCGCTTCGTGATGGAGGCGTTCTCAGACATTCGCGACGGCTTCGTGGGACGGTCGTCGAGCACACTGCGAGGCGTAAAGAACAGGATTGAGGTGGAACAGAAGAACCTCGAACGCCTGCGCAGGCGCGAAATCATCGGCTTGCGGCACATCAATCGGGATGTTGCGCTGGAGCGTAACACGTGGTATCACCTGAGCATAAACTCCGCAGTGCAGTACATCTACTGCCTGAAGCGCATGCTTGAGCCGGTGAAGAACCACGTTGACAACAATTTCAACGCACTGCCTAAGGAATATGCCGAAGAGTTCGGGGAGGTGTTTGAAAAGACACGGGTGCTGATGTCGAAAGTGAGAAACCACATTGCCACGGGCGACTACTCCGGTTATCGCAACGTGATGACGGATGCCGACGACCTGAAAGACGAGTTGTCTGTGCTCAGGAAGCGGCATATAGACAGAATACAACTGTCGAAGAGCAACAGGCATTATCAGGTGGCTATAGTCTATCTCAACCTTATTCAGGAGTGCCAGATGCTGCTCAGCATAATGCGTCACCAGCTCCGCGCCACCAAGAAATTCACTGACGATACAGAAAGTATATCTCCGGGCGACTGACATATTACACAACCCGCGCAGGGTTCCCATAACAACAGGCAGGTATTTGCAACCGGGCAGATACCTGCCTGCCGTTTGCTGCCGCTGTGGGTGATGACTGCTTATAGGTCGCCGGGGGTGAAGTAAAGCTGTTGGAAGACGCCTGTGTGTGTTAAAGAACAATAATGATGGTTATAAATTAAAAATTAAAGAAATACCTAAAAAGAGGTATTGAAAAATACGAGGATAATTTCTACTTTTGCCACCGATAAAGTCTTATAACCTTTTTATTTATAAACTATAAAACTAAACACTATGTTAAAAAAGACATTTTTCGCAGTGCTGTTGAGCGTTACCTGCCTCGCAGCCAATGCACAGGGATTTAGATTTGGTGTTTAATCAGGACTTAACGTCAATGTTGCGCGCGGAAGCAGACCGTGTGGGGCTACCCTCGGTTATGTGGTTGGCGGGAATGTGCTCTACGACCTGAGCGGAAGCGACAACTCTTGGTATCTCGGTGGCGCGATGCTTCTTTCGCAGAAGGGTTACAAGGTGGACAATGTGTTCTTCCCTAAGTCGGAAACCGAGAACGTGCTTATTGAGACAAGGGTAAACACTACGGCTCTTGAAATCCCCGTTTTGGTAGGAAAGAACTTCTCGTTGGGAGGAAACAACAAACTGTTTGTTGAGGCAGGACCGTATGTTACGTGCTCTCTGTGGGGAAGTCAGCAGGTGAAATCTGAAGGGAAAAAGAATACCACGCATGACATTTTCGGCAAAGGCGGTCTCAAGAGGTTTGATTGCGGACTGACATTCGGCGTCGGTGCCGACATCTCAAACAGGGTAAGGGTGAAGTGTAACTACGAATTCGGCTTCCCCAACCTCGTGGACAATGATAAAAAACTGCCCGGAACAAAAGGCTCAAGCTATAAGAACAGCACTATCTCAACAACGCTGTCTTACACGTTCTGACAATAACATTCTCATATATTATATACGGAAGAAGAGGTTTTAGCGGCGAGATGCGGCTAAAACCTCTTCTTCTATTGCGATGTTATTTCAGGTAACGTTCAGCAACTGCACTGCCGTGGCTTCAGTTGTTTGAAGAAATCGTTGCCCTTGTCGTCAACGAGGATGAAGGCGGGGAAGTCTTCGACGTCGATTTTCCATATCGCCTCCATACCGAGCTCGGGATATTCCACGCACTCTATCGACTTGATGCTCGACTGCGAAAGCACTGCTGCCACGCCACCGATGGTGCCGAGATAGAACCCGCCATGCTTGTGACAAGCCTCCGTAACGGCGTCGGTGCGGTTGCCCTTGGCAATCATCACGAGCGAAGCACCATGCTCTTGGAACTCGTCAACATACGGGTCCATGCGGTTGGCAGTGGTCGGTCCCATCGCGCCGCAGGGATAACCCTCCGGAGTTTTGGCAGGACCGGCATAGAGTATGGGGTAATCCTTGAAGTATGACGGCATTCCCTCGCCTGCGTCGAGGCGTGCCTTGAGTTTCGCATGGGCAATGTCGCGTGCCACGATGATGGTTCCCTTCAGGTTGACGCGGGTGCTCACGGGATACTTGGACAACTCGGCGCGCACACTGTCGATGCCCTTGTCGAGGTCAATCTCTACTCCCTTGCCGCCCTCTCCCGGCTTGCGGTACTCTTCGGGGATAAGTTCTGTGGGGTTGTTGTCCATTTTCTCCAACCATATACCGTCTGCGTTAATCTTCGCTTTGATGTTACGGTCGGCAGAACAGCTCACTCCCATGCCGATAGGACAGCTCGCCCCGTGGCGCGGCAGGCGCACAACCCGCACGTCGTGGGCAAACGCCTTGCCTCCGAACTGTGCTCCGAGCCCGATCTTCTGTGCCTCGATGAGCAGTTTGTTCTCAAGGTCGATGTCGCGGAAAGCGCGCCCGGTCTCGTCGCCGGTGGTAGGAAGGTCGTCGTAGTACTTTATGCTTGCGAGCTTCACTGTCAGCAGGTTCTTCTCTGCCGAAGTGCCTCCGATGACGAATGCGATGTGATAAGGCGGGCATGCTGCGGTGCCGAGGCTCTTCATTTTCTCAACGAGGAAGGGCAGCAAGGTGCTCTCGTTCTGTATCGTTGCCTTGGTCATGGGGTAGAAGTAGGTCTTGTTTGCGGAGCCGCCGCCCTTTGCCACCATCACGAAACGGTACTCGTCGCCCTCCACTGCTTCTATATCAATCTGCGCCGGGAGGTTACAGCGGGTGTTAATCTCGTCGTACATGTTGAGCGGAGCGTTCTGTGAGTAGCGCAGGTTGTCCTCGGTGAAGGTGTTATACACGCCCCGTGCGAGAGCCTCTTCGTCCTCGAAGCCTGTCCATACCTGCTGTCCTTTCTCGCCGTGGATGATTGCCGTGCCCGTGTCTTGACAGAAAGGCAGTATGCCTTTGCATGCAGTCTCGGCGTTGCGGAGGAACTGCAGTGCCACGTATTTGTCGTTTTCTGACGATTCCGGGTCGCTGAGTATCGCAGCCACTTGCATGTTATGCTCGCGGCGCAGCATGAACTCCACGTCGTGGAATGCCTGTTGTGAGAGCAGGGTGAGTGCCTCCTTGCTGACTTTCAAAATCTTGTGACCTTCAAATTCGCCGGTGCTTATACCCTCTTTCGAGAGCAAGCGGTACTCCGTTGTGTCTTTTCCTTTCTGGAACATGGGAGCATACTTGAACTCAGGTGTATTTGCCATAATGTTTGTTGTATTTTATAATGTTTACGTTCTGTTTCCTATAGCTTGGGGCAAGGGAGCCTGACAGCCCCCTTGCCGCTGCTCTTAGTAGCCGAATATCGTCTCTGTGGAGAGGCGTTTCACGGGACCCATTTTGCTTATTGCATCCATGTTGAGCGATTTCTCGTCGCCAAGGATGACGTAGCGGTAGGTCTTGTTTGCCACGAGTCGCTTCTCATAGTCCACGATGTCCTGCATTGTGAGTTTGTCGAGACCGTTGTATATGCGCTCGCTGCGGTCGTAGTCGATGCCCAAAATCTTGTTGGAGAGGTAATTGTTGATGAGTGCATACTTCGTGACACGGCGACTTTCGAGTCTCTTTTTCAGCGCATCCTTTGCGATGTTGAATGCCGACTCGCTCTGCGGAATGGTGTCGAGGATGGCGTTGAACTGGTTGATGCAGTCCATCATCTTGTCATTCTGGGTTATGATTGATGTCGTGAAGTATTCCGGGTCGCCCTTACGGTAAGGCAGGCTGTAGCTTGCGCCGGCACTGTATGCCAGTCCGCGTGCCTCGCGCAGTTCCTGAAAGACGATAGAGTTCATTCCTCCGCCGAAGTATTCGTCGAACACCGACGACACTGCAAGTTCGTCTTCGTTCCACGTGCGGTTGTCGTTGTGATACATCATCATATAGATGTTCTGTGCCTCATACGGTGCAATGAACACCTCGTTGCCGGGAGTGGTTTGATATTCGTAGCGTTTCCCTTCCGGTACGGGCATGAGTTTCTTGCCCGTCTTGTGGTTCTTATCTATCACCGCAGCCAGCGACTCCTTGCTTGAAGGACCATAATATAATAATGTGTGTTCATACTTCATCAGCTGCTTCAGCATGTCGAGCAGTGCCTGTGGGTCGGTGTTGCGCAGTTCCTCGATGCTGAGGTCGTTGCGAACCGGGTTATACTCGCCGAACATGGCATAATTGCGGAGCGCGCTGTAGTTAGCTCTCTGGTCTTTCTTGTTGTCGGCTCTCTTCTTCGCTTCTTGCTCAACGAACTGGTTCCACACCTCTTTGTCGGCGCGTGCGTTCATTATCAGGTCTTCGAGCAGAGCCACGGCTTTAGGCATGTTGTCGTTGAGTCCGCCGAGGTTGATTTTCATGTCGCTGCGACCGATGCCTACATTGAACTCGCATGCGAGGTTGTAGAACTTCTGCTTCACCTCCTCTGCGGTCATCTTGTCGGTTCCCACGAGTTGCAGATAGCGTGCGGCGTAACTGTAGCGCGGGTCGTTTTCATCGCCGATGTTGAAGAAATAGCCCATTTCGAAACGCCCGTTCTCGGTGTTCTGAACATAGATGTAAGGCAGGTTTTTCTTTGTCTTGCCGAGCGAGAGGTCGCGGTTGAAGTCAACGAAGCGCGGCTGTATCGGTTCAACTTTTGATGCCTTGATGTCGCTTACGAACTGACTTACCATGTCGCGGTTGGTGGGTATTTCGGTGATAGCGGGTTTATCCACAGGCGTGATGTTCGGGTCTTCTCCCTCTTCCTTATAAACCGCCACGTAGTTCTGCTTGAAGTGACGGTTGCAGAAATCCACTATCTGCTGTTTGGTGATGCCTGCCATGCGGTCCATGCGTCCCACTTCCACTTCCCACGGTCTGCCTTGTATGAACGCATCCACATACATGTCGGCACGGCTGCGGTTGAATTCGAGTTGGGTATAGAAGTCGAGCTTCATGTTGTTCTTCACCGCTTCGAGCAGTTCTTCGCTGAATTCGCCGCGTTTAAGTTTCTCAATCTCTCCGAGAAGCAGGTCGCGCACCTCTGTGAGCTGCTGTCCCTCCTTAGGTGTTCCGCCCATTATGAATGCCGAACCGTCCATCAATATCTGTGTGTCTGCCCACGCATCTATCACCTTCATGCTCTGATTGAGGTCGAGGTCGATGAGACCTGCCGTGCCGTTTCCGAGCAGATGACTTATCACATTCAGCGTGTCGCTCTGCAGAGAGGCTCCTTTTCCAAATCTCCAGCCGAGCCACATGTTTGCCGCTTCCTTGCCGAGTACGGTGGTGTCGGAGGGCTGTGTGAGTTCCTTCAGTGTGCCGAAATCGGGCTGTACCACGTCTTTCCCCGGTTCCCACTTGCCGAAATATTTGTCGATTATTGCCACCACCTCGTCGGGATTGAAGTCGCCTGCCATACAGATGGCAACGTTGTTCGGGCGATACCACTTGTCGAAGTAACGCTTGATGTTGGTTATCGAAGGATTTTTCAGGTGAGCCTGTGTTCCGATAGTGGTCTGTGTGCCGTAGGGATGACCGGGGAACAGTTTCGCAGCGAGGGCGTTGAACATCTTTCGAGTGTCCTGAGCCAGACCGATGTTATACTCTTCATACACGGCTTCGAGTTCGGTGTGGAACCCGCGTATCACCATGTTCATGAAGCGGTCGCTCTGAATTTTTGCCCAGTTGTCAATCTCGTTTGAAGGAATATCCTCGGTGTAGCATGTCACGTCGAACGAAGTGTAGGCGTTGGTGCCCTGTGCTCCGATTGTTGACATCAGCTTATCGTATTCGTTAGGGATAAAATATCCGGCTGCAATCTGCGACATCGAGTCAATCTCATGATATTTTTGGCGGCGCAGCTGCGGGTCGGTGATGTTGCGATACTCCTCATAGAGATTCTCGATTTGGTCGAGATAGATGCTCTCTGTCTGCGCATCAGACGTTCCGAACTGCTTTGTTCCCTTGAACATGATGTGCTCGAGGTAGTGAGCCAGACCGGTGGTCTCTGCCGGGTCGTTCTTCGAGCCGGTGCGCACGGCGATGAATGTCTGAATTCTCGGTTTCTCCTTGTTCACCGAAAGATAGATTTGCAGACCGTTGTCGAGCGTGTAGATGCGCGTCTTCAGCAAGTCGCCGTCAACTGTTCGGTACTTGTAGTCCTTCGCACCTGCCGTGATACACAGCAGCAGGAGTAGCAATGTTAATGTTTTTCTCATAAATTTGATAATTAGGTTTATATTTAAAAAGTTCAATTTCCGGAGTCAATTTCATTGTCGAGGCTGCTGATGAAGTTCTCATACACAGTCTCCTCCACGTCGCCCAGTTCATATTCCTTGTCCGCATCCTTGCGTATCTCGGCAATCCATTCGCGCCGCGCATTGATGTAGTCATGCTGTATGCGCTCAATGTCTGCCTCGGTGATATGGTCGAGTCTGTAGTAGTCGAGTATAAGGCGGTATGTCCACGCCCACTGATATTCGCGGTAGCGGTCGTTTATCTCTTTGAAGCGGTCGAGCACTCGACCGATGTCCGGGAGTTCGCCGCTCCTGATGTCGTCTATGAGTCGTTGCTCCTCGCTTGCCGGCAGCAGCAGTCCCGATAGGTCGTTCCACTTATCCTGTCCGACGCTTGTGGTGGGAATACCGGGCATTCCCTGCTTCACCACGTTCTTTATCACTGCCCCCATGTACATGCGCAACGCGATGTCGTAGTATTTTATGCCCTTTTCGAGCGACGAGCCCTTTATGAGATACCCATGATAGTTATACACCGAGGCGTGTTTTCCCGATGCTTTGCGCAGTTCTTCGAGGATTTTCTTTCCCTTCAGGATTTCCCCCACGGAGAACGGCGAGAGCCAATCGAAGTTTACGATGCTCTTCCGATACTCCTTAGGTCGCATGTCGCGCCTGCCCCATTTGCGTATGTCGCGGTAGAGTCCCACGGTGGCTATGTTGCGCCCAGGCACGATATACATGTCGCTGTCGTATGATATGAGGTAAGAGAACGGCAGGTCACGCGTGTCGGGGTGGTTCATAAGTTTGCCGAAGCACACGGAGAACGCGCCGATGTTTGCCGGCATTATCATGTGACAACCGCTCGCAGTCTTCGTTCCGCGCTCAAGTATTCCGTAGTGTATCGGTCCCATCTTGTAGGCATGATTGGAGAAGTTGGTGGCAGACCCGGCATTATAGAACGAGAACTGACCGCCGATTAGCAGCGAACTCTTGTGATGACTTGCCGAGAACGGACCGCAGAACGCGGCGCACGCCTCGCCGTTCGACATGTGTGAGTTGGCAAAGAACACGCTTGCCGAGGCTGTGAAGCCGTTGCTTATCTGGCACGCCTCGCCCACGAAACAGTCCTGCATCTTCACGCTGTTGATGATGCTTGAGCCGTCGCTTACGATTGAGTTCTCGCAGATTACGCCCGTGCCGATATACACACTGTTGTTCGGCGAACTCATAATGGAGCAGTCGTTCAGTCGCGATGCGCCGTCAATCTCGGCAGCGTCGTTTATTATCGTGTTTGTAATCTCTTTGGTGTTTACTATCTTCACGCCGTTGCCTATGGTGCCACGGTCGGGAATATGCAGGCGGATGTCTTCGTCGATGAGGCGTCGCAGAGCTCCCTTCACCTCCTTGTCCTTGAAATGCTTCACCATGAAGGCGGCGAACTGCGAGTTCAGGTTGCCGAAAAGTACCACGTTGCCCTCACCCGCTTCGTTGAGCACCGACACGAGGTTGCCCTGTCCGTAGGTTGCCCCGTCGTTGGTCTCCATAGTGCACACGTTGGATATGTAGCATCCCTCGCCGATGGTGTAGTTGTTGATGAAGTTGCCAATGTTCTCTATCAGGCAGTTGTCGCCCACCGAAACGTTGCGCAGTGTGGCGCGGCAGATGCCCGAATGTTTGAAGAAGCCGCGGCTCACCTCGATGTTCTTTTCGAACATCCCAATGCTCACCGCGCCGTAGAACACCGTGTCCTTAACATATTTCGGAACGAAATCCTCTGCCACTTCTATAGCCGACCAGTCCTCTGCCCGGCATCCGTTGCTCTCCAGAATTTCTATTTCCTCCTCCGTAAGTTTCCTGTATCTGTATGTATCTGTGTCCATACGCTATCGGTTAAATTATCACTCCTGTCATTATTCGCTCCCCCCGTACACCTGCCGGTGCAGCCCCTTATTCGTCGTATTGCTCGTAAAGGAAGTCGTTGTATGGATATTTCTGCACGTGCAGCTGCTTCACCTTGTTGTAAAGCGTGTCGCGCAGAAGTTCCACATTGGTACGCTCCTTTGCCGAAATGAAGATGCAGTCGTCGTGCATTTTCGCCATCCACGTCTTCTGCAGCTGCTCCAGCGTGATGTTCTCCTGCGTCGGCGGGGTCAGGTCGTCATCCTCTTTATCCACCCATGTGTAAGCGTCAATCTTGTTGAACACAATCATCTGCGGCTTGTCTGCAGCCCCAAGGTCTTTCAGGGTGTTGTTGACCACCTCAATCTGTTCCTCGAAGTCGGGGTGCGAAATATCCACCACATGCACGAGCATGTCCGATTCGCGCACCTCGTCGAGTGTCGATTTGAACGAGTCAACGAGGTCTGTGGGCAGTTTCCGGATAAATCCCACGGTGTCGGCGAGCAGGAACGGCAGGTTTTCGACCACCACCTTTCTCACCGTAGTGTCGAGAGTGGCAAAGAGTTTGTTCTCTGCGAACACCTCACTCTTCGACAGAAGGTTCATCATTGTTGACTTACCCACGTTGGTATATCCCACGAGAGCCACGCGTATAAGTCGCCCGCGGCTCTTGCGTTGTGTGGTCTTCTGCTTGTCAATCTCCGCGAGCCTCTGTTTCAGCAGCGTGATGCGCTGAAGTATTATGCGGCGGTCCATTTCCAACTGCGTCTCTCCCGGACCGCGCAGTCCCACGCTTCCCTTTCCGCCTCCGGAGCCGGAACCGCCTCCCTGACGCTCGAGGTGGGTCCACAGGCGTTGCAGTCGCGGCAACATATAGCGGTATTGCGCCAGCTCCACCTGCGTCTTGGCGTTAGCCGTCTGCGCTCTCATGGCGAATATGTCGAGGATTAGCGAGGTGCGGTCGAGTATCTTCACCTTCAGTTCACGCTCTATGTTGCGTATCTGCTTGGCCGACAGTTCGTCGTCGAACACCACCATGCCAATCTCACGCTCATTTTCCTCCTCGTCGTGTATATATTGCCTTATCTCTTCGAGCTTTCCCTTTCCCACGTATGATGTCTGGCTCGGGGCGTTCACTTTCTGCGTAAACCGTTTCACGCATACCGCCCCTGCGGTGTCCACGAGAAACTCCAGCTCGTCAAGATACTCCTTTGTCTTGGCTTCGTCCTGCTCCTTCGTTATGATGCCTACAAGTATCGCAGTCTCTGCCTTGACCTCGGATATTACAAATTCTTTCATCAATTAACTTCGCTGATACAATGTTTTGGGATAAATGATAATCGCGACAAAATTACGAATAATTCCGCGAAGCACCAAAAAAAGCCCCTTGTTTTGTGAAAAAAGCAAATCGTTTCTCGTGTGTTTTTGCGGAAAATATTGTTTCTGATTGCATGTTTCCAAAAAGTATTGCTGCGATGTCGGATGTCAGAGTGGCGCATGCAGGCATCCCAAAAACATCGAAAAGAACAATGTTTAGCCCCAAGCAGCACCCCATATAACACCGTAACGCACCGCATAAGGTAATAATCCATGAAACAAAATCGCCGATTTTACCCGGCAATTTCGCCGATTTTGCTTTTCAAAACCGCCGATTTTACTTCGCAATCTCGCCGATTTTGCAACGCTCCCGAATATCTCCGCTCCGATGACGGGGCACAAACGACTCACTGATAGCATGCCGACGACATACGGGCAGGGTTGTCTTTTGGGGAAATAAAATGCCATGAAAGTGAAAAAGTGGCGTTTATTTTAAGTTGTTTATGCCTTATTGTCAAACTTTATTGGTAACTTTGCAGCATGCGTCTGCGATAATGTGTCGGTATGGACAGAAAATGAGCATAAGTCAAATCCGTTATAATGAAAATGCAGAAAACGGCGTCAAAAAATGGGTGACACATACTTTTAAGCGCGAAATCCTGCAAATAAAAGCAGTATGGTAATGGGTAAGATACAAGAAATAATGGCACGTCGGACTGTTCTGATATACGATGAGTGGGGAAAGACATATCTTATTTGGTAATAACATGGACGAATCATTGATTTATCAGGCACATTACACAAAGTCGGATCCTATCTTGAATTATATGATAGGGAAGTTGAACATACATCCACATGATACAATACTGGAGCCATGTGGAGGAGATGGTGTGTTTGTGGATAAAATATTAGAGAAAGACCCAAATATAAAAATCAATGTTTTCGAATTAAATCCGACAACAGTATCGGCACTTAAAGACAAATATAAAGAAAAAGCCAATGTTCATATAAAGGAAACTGACACGCTGTTAGATGAAACTGTCATTTCATGTGGCACAAAGTATGATAAGATTATAGGTAATCCGCCATACGGTGCACGAAATAGTGAGAAGAAAAAAGAACTTCTCAACAGAGTTTATGCAAACTTGTACACAAAAGAAAGTTATACACTTTTTTTATATGCTTGTACTCGTTGTCTTAATGAACACGGAGAGTTAAGTTTCATTATTCCAGATACATTCCTGTCACTACATAGACATCTTGCCATTCGAAAATATTTGTTGACAAACACCAAAATAAAAGAAATAGCCTTATTCCCGTCGTCATTTTTCCCGGGAATTAACTTTGGGTATGCTAACCTTTGCATCATTACGTTGGTGAAGTCGTCTGATGTATATTGTAATTTATGTAATGAGATATTGATAAGAACAAATTTCAGGTCTGTTGAAGAATTGGAAGACAATGATTGTGGGACTAAAAGACTTGTCTCGCAACGAATGGTTTATGAAGGAGTTGGAGCAGTTCTCATGTTCAATTCGACAGATAAGATAATGGAGTTGATAAACAATAACTCCATTCCAAAGATTGGCGACATTGCAAGTTGCGTTACAGGCTTTTATTCAGGGAATGACAAGTGCTATCTTCATCCTGTCAGCAAGGATATTAAAAATGCGAAAAAATACTCCTGTGTGGAGGAATGTGATATTCATACTGCATTGCTGACCGAAAGAGAGAAAAAACAAGGAATACAGACAGAAGATTGTTATGTCCCGGTTGTTAAGGGCGGTAATACTGAATATGTAAAACCAAACCATTGGTTTATGGATTGGTCTGCAAAAGCAATATTGGAGTATAAGGCAAGTAAGAAATGTAGATTTCAGAACTCCGATTTCTATTTTAAGAACGGGATTGGCATACCGATGATACGCTCTTCAAAACTGACAGGAGCATTGATTGACGGAAGGTTGTTTGACCAATCGATAGTAGGGGTTTTCCCAAAAGATGAAACATTGGTCAACTACCTTCTCGGATTCTTTAATTCTTCCGTATGTACAGAGTTGATAAACGCGATAAATCCATCTACAAACAATTCGGCTAACTACATAAAAAAGATCCCTTTTGTAGTGCCGAATGATGAGACAAAAAGCATAGTCGATTTGCGTGTAAAAAAATATTGTGGCATTATTAAAAGAAGGGAATGAAAGAGTTGAGAGGCATAAAGCCGAACTGGATGAAATCTTCTCGAACCTTTATTATGGGAAAATGGGTGTCAATGAGACCGGGCAACACAAAAGAAAGGCTTCTGTCAAACATATAAACCTTCCCGATTTGTTTGACAATATGCAGACAACCCGATTGTAGTATGATTTGGGTTAAATTGATTTAATCTGCTAATAAAATGTTGAAAAGCGTGTGATGTTTTAAAAAAAATGCGTATTTTTGCACGCAATAAATTTTAAGGTACACAAAATATATGTCATCATTTGTTGCAGATAAAATAGTGATGGACGGACTCACTTTTGATGATGTCCTGTTGATTCCCGCTTATTCCGAAGTGCTGCCAAAAACGGTAGAGTTGAAAACCATGTTCTCAAGGAACATACAGATGAACATTCCGTTTGTTACGGCGGCAATGGACACCGTGACCGAGAGCGCGATGGCCATCGCAATAGCCCGGGAGGGAGGCATCGGCGTGATACACAAGAACATGTCGATAGAGGCGCAAGCCCGCGAAGTGGCAATCGTGAAGCGCGCGGAGAACGGCATGATTTACGACCCTGTGACGATACAGAAAGGTCGCAGCGTGAAGGATGCGCTCGACATGATGGCGGAATATCACATCGGCGGTATTCCGGTGGTTGACGAAAACAACCGCCTTGTGGGCATTGTGACCAACCGCGACCTGCGCTTCGAGCGTCATCTCGACAAGCAGATAGACGAGGTGATGACAAAGGAGAACCTCGTTACGACCCACATTCAGACCGACCTTGACGCCGCAGCAGAGATACTGCAGGCAAACAAAATAGAGAAACTGCCGGTGGTGGACAAGGACAATTGCCTCGTGGGACTCATCACATATAAAGACATCACGAAGGCAAAGGACAAGCCGATGGCATGCAAGGACAGCAAAGGGCGGCTGCGAGTGGCTGCCGGAGTGGGTGTCACTGCCGACACTCTCGACCGCATGCAGGCTCTCGTTGAGGCAGGAGCCGATGCCATCGTGATTGACACTGCACACGGACATTCTAAGGCAGTGATAGAAAAGCTCGTTGAGGCAAAGACCTATTTCCCCGGCGTGGATATTGTTGTGGGCAACGTTGCAACCGGAGAGGCTGCAAAGATGCTCGTGGATAACGGTGCCGACTGCGTGAAGGTGGGTATCGGTCCGGGTTCTATATGTACCACACGAGTGGTGGCAGGTGTCGGCGTTCCGCAGTTAAGTGCCGTTTATGACGTGTTCAGCGCACTGAAAGGCACCGGTGTGCCGCTCATCGCCGACGGCGGACTGCGCTACTCGGGCGATGTGGTGAAGGCACTGGCGGCAGGAGGCAGTTCGGTGATGATTGGTTCGCTCGTGGCAGGAACGGAAGAAAGCCCCGGCGACACGATAATCTTCAACGGGCGAAAGTTCAAGAGTTACAGGGGTATGGGTTCGCTTGAGGCAATGGAGAACGGCTCGAAAGACCGCTACTTCCAAGCCGGAACGAAAGACGTGAAGAAGCTCGTGCCGGAAGGAATAGCCGGGCGTGTGCCATACAAGGGAACGCTGCAGGAGGTGATTTACCAGCTCACGGGCGGTCTGCGCTCGGGAATGGGCTATTGCGGAGCATCGTCTATCGACGCGCTTCACAATGCGAAGTTCACCCGAATTACAAATGCCGGAGTGATGGAGAGCCACCCGCACGATATAACGATAACCAGTGAGGCTCCCAACTATTCGCGCCCGGAATGACAGAAAAGGAAAAACATATAATATAATGAAAAAGACATTTCTCTTGGCTGCCATGATACTTAGTGGCGTCATGGCTTTCGCACAGAGCGAAGACCCGGTGATAATGACCGTGGCAGGACAGCCTGTGAGCCGTTCGGAGTTTGAGTATTCATACAATAAGAACAACGCCGAAGGCGTGATTGACAAGAAGTCGGTGAAGGAATACGTTGACCTCTTCGTGAATTACAAACTGAAGGTGCAGGCAGCTCTCGACGAGCATCTCGACACGCTGTCGTCGTTCAAGGAGGAATTCCTCGGCTACCGCAACCAGCAAGTGCTCCCGACATTCGTGTCAGACGATATGATGGAGCAGGAGGCGCGTAAGATATACGACTCTACGAATGAGCAGATAGGTCCCGACGGGCAGGCTATCGCGTCTTACATCCTTGTATCGCTCAGTCCGAATGCAACGCCGGAGGAGCAAAACAGGCAGAAGGCGAGGATAGACTCTATCTACACCGCCCTGCTCGGTGGTGCCGACTTTGCAGAGATGGCACGCACACATTCCGATGATAAAGGGGCGGCACTGCGCGGCGGACAGATGCCTCCGCTCACGAGAAGTCAGCTGCAGGAAGACTTTGCCAACCGAGTGTTCGCACTGAAGGACGGCGAAATGAGCACTCCGTTCCTGCTGCCAATGGGCTACGTAATAGTGAAAATGCACGAGCGCAAACACTTGCGCCCGTTTGAGGAAGAATTGCCCGACATCAAGAAATGGATGGAAAACCGCAACCTGCGCGACGCAATCGCAGACCGCAGGGTGAAGGAACTGGCAGCCGAGAAACTCGGAATGACCGGTGACATGGAAAAACTCGATGACAAACAGAAGGCTGAAGTGGCAGAGGAAGAGAAGAACCTGCTCGAAGTCAGAGCCGCAGAACTGTCGGCGTCAGACCCTGATATGAAGAACCTTATACGGGAATACTACGACGGATTGCTGCTCTACGAGATAAGCAGTCGCACCGTATGGGACAAGGCAGCGAAAGATGAGGCTGGGCTGCAGAACTTCTTCAAGAAGAACAAGAAACGCTATGCTTGGGACAAACCGCGCTTCAAGGGTATTGCATACCACGTTAAGAATGAGGCGGACAAGAAGGCTGTGGCGCAGTGTGTGAAAGGACTGCCGTTCGATAAGTGGGTGGCGAAGTTGCGCACAACGTTCAATTCCGACTCGATTATCCGCATCAGAGTGGAGAAGGGCATATTCAAGGAGGGAGAGAATGCCGTGATAGACAAGATGGTATTCAAGAAAGACACCGTCGTCAAGCCGGTGGAGGGCTATCCGATAGATGCCACCTATGGCAAACTTCTCAAGAAAGGACCGGAGAGTTACGACGATGTGCGCGGACTGGTGACAGCCGACTATCAGGAGGAATTGGAGAAAGCGTGGGTCAACGAACTGCGCAAACGATATACCGTGGTGGTGAACGAGGATGTTCTGGACACCGTAAACAAACATAACTGATGAGAATATCAAGGAAAACGGCACTCGCCGCAGTGGGGCTTCTCGCCCTGTCGGCAGGAATGACGGCACGCTCCGTGGCATCGGCAGGAGGCAGCGCGGACAACAGCATGGCGCGGGACAAGGCTCCGGCAGACTCTGTAATGGTGGCAGACGACTCGCAACCGATTAACGAACAGTCTGTAGTGGATGAAGTGATATGGGTAGTGGGCGACGAGGCGATACTGAAATCAGACGTGGAGGTGATGCGCCTGCAGGCTGCAATGGAAGGAATAGAACTCAAGGGCGACCCCGACTGTGCCATACCTGAACTGATAGCGGTGCAGAAACTGTATCTGCATCAGGCAGCGATAGACAGCATAGAAGTGAGCGAGAGCGACATAGCACAGGGCGTGGAACAACAGATAAACTATCTGATAAATGCTGCCGGAGGGCGTGAGAAACTTGAGGAATACCGCAACCAGACGCTGACGCAGATGAGGCTTCAGATGCACGACGACTATCGCGACCGCCAAATGATTGAGAGAATGAAGGAAAAATTGGTGAGCAACGTCACCGTGACACCTGCCGATGTGCGCGCCTACTTCAAGAATATGCCGCAAGACAGCGTGCCCTTCGTTCCTACAGAGGTGGAGGTGCAGATTATAACGAGGCAGCCTGTGATAGAACAGGAGGAACTGAACCGCGTGAAAGACTTGCTGCGCCAATACACCGAGCGCGTGAGAAGTGGCGAAACGACGTTCGCAACGCTGGCTCGTATGTATTCGGAAGACCCGGGTTCGGCACGACAGGGTGGCGAACTCGACTATGCCGGACGCGGAACTCTCGATCCGGCGTTTGCTGCCGTGGCGTTCAACCTCACCGACCCGAACAAGATTTCAAAGATAGTGGAGACGGAATTCGGTTTCCATATCATACAACTTATTGACAAACGGGGCGACAAGATAAAGTGCCGCCACATATTGTTGAAGCCGAAGGTGAGTCGTGCCGCTATCGATGATGCAATAGCGAAGCTCGATTCCACGGCGGCGGAGATACGCAGCGGCAAGTTTACTTTCGACGTTGCGGCAACATATATCTCTGACGATAAGGACACAAAGAACAACCACGGACTGATGGCGAACTACTCCGAATATGGCAGGACGTCGCGCTTCCGCATGCAGGACCTGCCGAGAGAGGTGGCAAAGGCTGTGGAAAATATGTCGGTGGGAGATGTGTCTGACGCTTTTCAAATGGTCAACGAAAGGGGTAAGACGGTGTGTGCGATAGTGAAGTTGAAGTCGAGGATAGAGGGGCATCGCGCCACTATAACCGAAGATTTCCAAGTGATGAAAGACGTGGTGCTGTCGAAGCGCAGGGATGAATTCCTGAAAGCATGGGTGAAGGAGAAACTGCGCACCACCTACGTCTATATGAAAGACCGCTACCGCAACTGCGATTTCGAATACGAAGGTTGGGTGAAATGACCGCACTGAACAGGATAAGGCAGATTTATGGCGGGCATAGAATCATATTGATTGTGATTCTGTGCCTGTTCGGTCTTTGTGTGATGAGTAAGGGACCGCGGAAACATAAGCGACGGAAGACCACCGACGAGAGAGTCTATCTTGTTCATGCCGACGTGCTGAGGTTCGACCGCTTCGACCCGAACACACCGGGGGCGCAGGTGCTCAACGGCAATGTGCAGTTCCGCCACAAAGGGGCAACGCTGCGTTGTGACAGCGCGTTCTTCTATGATGCGGAAAACTCTTTCGAGGCATACGGTCATGTAAGGCTGGTGCAGGGCGACTCGCTGACGCTGACAAGCGACGAGGCGTATTATGACGGCAACGACCAAATGGCTGAGGCGCGCCATAACGTGGTGTTGAGACACCGCGGCACTACGCTATATACCGACAGCCTGAACTACGACCGGCTGTATGGCGTGGGCTATTTCTTCGAGGGCGGAAGGATGATTGACAAGAAAAATGTCCTCGTTTCCGACTGGGGAGAGTATGACACAAACACACGCAAGGCGACATTCAACTATGATGTCACGCTGCGCAACGAAGACTTCACGATACACACCGACACCCTGCACTATGATACACGCACTTCGGTGGCGCACGTGGTGGGTCCGTCGCGCATCGTTTCGAAACAGAGCACGATAGACACCGAGTCGGGGTTCTACAACAGTAAGACCGGGCAGGCAGAACTCTTCGGGCGCAGCACGGTGGTGAACGACGGGAAAGAGATGACGGCAGACAGCCTTTTCTATAACGAGAAGACATCGGTGAGCGAGGGGTTTAACAACGTGGTGTATGTGGATAAAGAGAACAACAACTCGCTCGAATGTGACTATTTCATATATAATGACAGCACAGGCGAGGCAATGGCAACGAAGAGGGCATTGATGAAAGAATTCTCGCAGAAGGACACTCTTTACATGCACTCCGACACCATACGGCTATATACATACAATATCAATACCGACAGCGTTTATCGCACAGCACATTGCTACTACAAGGTGAGGGCATATCGGGATGACGTTCAGGCGGTGTGCGACTCATTGGTGTACGACACGAGAGACTCCTGCATGACGATGTATCGCGACCCAATAGTGTGGAGCGACAACAGGCAGATGTTCGGGGAGAAGATAAAGGTGTTCATGAGAGACTCCACCGTGGAGCATGCGCATGTCATCGGACAGGCTTTCTCGACGGAGATACTGAGAGACAGCACACATTATAATCAGGTGTCGTCGCGCGAGATGCTGGCTTATTTCGACGGAGGAAAACTGAGCAGGACAGAGGCGATAGGCAATGTGCGCACGGTGTTCTACCCGATTGAGGAGAAGGATAGTTCGATAATTTTGCTCAACTGCCTTGAGACCGACACAATGAGAATGTTCATGAAAGACGGACAACTGCAGAAAATTTGGACCTCAAAGGCTGAAGGAACGGCTTATCCGATGTCGCAGATACCGCCGGGGAAAGATTTCATAGACGGATTTGCATGGTTCGATGACATTCGTCCGGTGGATAAAAACGATATTTTCGACACGAGGAGCAAGAGTGCAGAGGATTTGCTGAAACCGCAGACTCGGCATGAAGCACCGCTACAGCAGATAAAGGATGGGCGGATTGAGACCCTGAAAGGAGAGCGGCAGAGAGAATGATGTGGTTCGGACAGCACAAACCGCGACGTTTCGAGCATCTCATGATATACGCGGATGAGAGGAAACAACCGTACCGCTTTGACCGGCAGAGACGGAAGAATGGGCTGAGCACCGTGATGATAGGTGTCGCCTTGCTGGTGTTGCTGACATTGTTCTTGTATCTGATTTCTTAAACAAACAACGGTAAAAATGGGGGATATAATACAACTTTTGCCTGATAGTGTGGCAAACCAGATTGCTGCGGGAGAGGTGATACAACGCCCTGCCTCGGTGATTAAGGAACTGGTGGAGAATGCCATCGATGCCGGGGCGACAATGATTAACGTGAGTGTCGTGGATGCCGGGCGCACGGCGATACAGGTGATAGACAACGGCAGGGGCATGACAGAGACCGACGCACGCCTCGCATTCGAGCGTCATGCAACGTCGAAGATACGCAAGGCAGACGACCTTTTTGCCCTTAACACAATGGGTTTCCGTGGAGAGGCTCTCGCATCGATTGCTGCGGTGGCACAGGTGGAACTGAAAACGAGGGTGGAGGGCGACGAAATAGGTACGCGGCTGTCGATAAGTGGGTCGCGACTTGTGAAGCAGGAGCCTACATCATGCCCGGTGGGGAGCAACTTCTCGGTGGAAAACCTGTTCTTCAACGTTCCCGTGAGAAGGAAGTTCCTGAAGTCGAACACCACCGAACTGAACAATATTCTAACGGCTTTCGAGCGCATCGTGCTGGTTTATCCGCAGGTGGGCTTCACCTTTCATAATAATGGCGTGGAGGTGTTCAATCTGAAGCCGGCGTCGATACATCAACGAATAGTGGATGTGTTCGGTAAGAAGATAAACCAAGACCTGTTGCCGATAAACGTGGATACCACCGTTTGCCGCATCTCCGGGTTTGTAGGGAAGCCGGAGTCGGCACGAAAGAAAATGGCTCATCAATATTTGTTTGTGAATGGTAGGTACATGAAGCATGGCTTCTTCCATAAGGGTGTGATGCAGGCTTACGAACGATTGATTGCCTCCGGCGACCAAGTGCCTTATTTCATTTACTTCAAAGTGGCTCCGGAGAATATCGATGTGAATATACACCCCACAAAAACAGAGATAAAGTTCGACAATGAGGTGGCGATATGGCAGATACTTACTGCCGCGGTGAAGGACTCGCTGGGGAGGTTCAACGACGTGTCAATGATTGATTTCAACGTGGAAGGGAAACCCGAAATTCCGGTATTCGACTCCTCCGGCAGTGCTTTCAGCGTTCCGAAAGTGGATTATAACCCTCAGTATAATCCATTCAAGGAGGGTGACAGAGCAGTGTATCAGCATGATAATACGGCGCAAAACTGGGAGAAACTATATGAAGGACTTTCCCAGAGAACCGCCGAAGAGAAGGGACTTTTTGACGAAGAAGCCGAGCCTGCGGAGAGATTGATAGACGAAAAAGCCCCTACTCATTATCAGTATAAGGGGCAGTATATCATGACGGCAGTAAAGTCGGGGCTTATGATAATAGACCAAGAACGCGCGCACGTGCGTATATTATATGATAGGTATATGCAGCAGATGAAGGCAAAAGGGCATGGCTCGCAGAAGATTTTGTTTCCGGAAGTGGTGCAATTCCCCCCATCAGACATCGTGGCACTTGAGAAGATGATGCCGGAAATGGAGCATCTCGGCTTCGAACTGACCGACCTTGGCGGCGGTAGTTATGCCGTGAATGGCATACCGTCGGGAATAGAAGGTATGAATATCGGCTCGCTAATAAAGGATATGGTGGAGACTGCAATCGAAAGTGGTGCCGTAGATGCTGCCGAGATAGACCACTCGCTCGCGTTGAGTCTTGCTCACAATGCCGCAATTCCTCATGGACAGGTGTTGGGAAACGACGAGATGGAGACTATCGTAGGTGAACTTTTCGCCACCTCTAACGCCAATTATACACCCGATGGGAAATTGATTTTATCTATTCTGAAACAGAATGAAATGGAGCAAATGCTCGGGTGATTAAACAAAAAAGCCCATTCCTTAACAAATTTATCACGTTTTTACGGGTAAAAAGTAAAAAAAACACCAAAAAGGTATTGCAGTTAAAAAAATATTATTAACTTTGCAGCGAATATCCGACAATGCAAGTCGTTAAACAAAACAAAAGACTTTATATACACATTTATCAATAAACAATTTAATTATGAAGAAGTATTTAATCGCATTGGCATTTGCCACAGTCTCTGTTGCTGGTTATGCACAGGACAGTGACGCTAACAACTTGAAGTATAGCGTTGCAACAAATTCATTCTGGGACAACTGGTTCATCCAGCTTGGCGGTCAGTATGATGTATTCTATTCCGGTCAGGAGCATGGCTTGAACATGGGTCAGTCTTTGGCAAAGGGCTTCCGTGGAAACTTCGAGGCTTCTGCAGCTATCGGTAAATGGTTCACTCCGGGTCTCGGTCTTCGTATCAAGGCTTCAGGTGTATGGGGACGTACTGTAGGTACATTTCATGACAATAACAATTATTATATTCCTAACGGTAAGTTTACATATACTAGGGATATGGTTTCTGGAAGCAAAGGCTTCAAGTTCTGGACTGGTCAGGGACAGGTAATGTTCAACCTGAGCAACATGTTCTTGGGTTACAACCCGAACCGTGTATGGAATTTCATTCCATTCGCAGGTGCAGGTATCGCTCGCAACTGTACAACAAACCGCTATGCAATGGGTCTTGGCGTTGGTATCTTGAACCAGTTCAACATTTCAAAGCGCGTTGCTATCAATGTTGAAGCAGGTTGGAACCGTTGGGAGGCAGACTTCGACGGTGTTTACACCAGCGTAGATGAAGGAAACCGTGGTTGGGATTCTCACGACAACGTACTCTATGCAGAGGTTGGTTTGACAATCAATGTTGGTAAGGTAGGCTGGAACGCTATTCCTGATGTTGATGCAATCCGCGCAGGTTATGAGAGCCGTATCAACGACTTGAACAACATCATCCGCGACCGCGATGCTGAAATCGACAGTCTGAAGAAGATTAAGCCTGAAACAATCCGCGTAGAGAACAAGGCTGCTGACCGCTTCGTTGCTACTCCGATATCTGTATTCTTCAATATCGACAAGACCGAAATCGCTGAACTGAAAGACCTCGTAAACGTTCGCGCACTTGCTGACTATGCTAAGGACACTGACAGCAACCTCCTCGTTACAGGTTATGCTGATAGCGCAACAGGTACTCCTAAGCGCAACCAGTGGCTGTCTGAGAAGCGTGCTGAGCGTGTAGCTAACGAGCTCGTTAAGATGGGTATTAAGGAGAATAAGATTCGCAAAGAAGCTAAGGGTGGCGTGAAGATCCTGTCTCCAATCAGCTACGACCGTCGTGCTACTGTACAGGTTGTTAAGTAATACGATGACCAAAAAGAATTTAATAGATTAGATTAAATCTTATATAAGGTGCTTCTTCGGATGCGAGGAAGCACCTTATTCTTATATTCTCCCAAACCGTTTCGTCTTTCTGTCTCAACATCATGTATTCCTATATAAACCATTGTATATTTACGTATAAAAGCCCTTATACCGGTATATTTTTCTTCTGATAACAAAAAAAATGATGAAAAGTTTTGTGGTTCTAAAAAAAGTATGTACCTTTGCATCGCTTTTAGAGAAAAGAGGGCGTTTAGCTCAGCTGGTTTAGAGCATCTGCCTTACAAGCAGAGGGTCGGCGGTTCGAATCCGTCAACGCCCACAAGGATAAAGGTTTTGCTTCCGATAGGTTGCGAAACCTTTATTTTTTATTGTTTCTGAAAATACTACTCTCTTTGTGGCATAGTTTGTTAGCCATGATAAGTAAGGTACGAACTTCTTTTGTACTTTCAAATTTGAAGCGCAAAATAATTATGAAAAAATTTGGTGGTTATAGCGTTTTTATATAGATTTGCAATTATTAAAGGAAGTTGGATTTACATCCAATGAAAGACATGTAGGTTTTAAATGCAGTAATGGAATGCTTTAAAAAAATGTATTGTTATGTGTCTGTAATGCGATGAGATTTTTAACCTTAAATTATTAGTTAATATTTTGTTTCACTAAAAACACGATTATGAGTAAGACACTTAAATCTTTAATGCTTATTGCGGTAGTCGGACTATTGTCTTTACCTGCTCAATCTCAAAACCGAGTTGCTGTGAAAGCGACTTTGAACGAGAGAACCCCAATCAAGATTATGGAGCGAATGGGCTTTGAAAAACTGTCCAAGGAGAACATTCTAATCAAGGTTATCGAAGCGGGACTTGCCGATAAATCAGAGTTCGGGCGACTTTTGAAAGGCAATATTACAACAACTGCACTGCCCAACGGCATACGAAAGACAGGGAAAACAGACGAACTGCCATATTTCAACACCATAGCCACCGACTCTAAATTCAAGGAACTTACTGTGCTTGACGTCAATAATGATAATAGTACATGGTCTTACACGTCTATTGACAAATGCGCTGTATATGAGTTCAATTCCAACAACCCCGCAGACGACTGGCTGATAACCCCCGGAATAAAACTTGAGGCAGGTAAGACTTATGCGTTCGGTACAGACCTAAAGGCAGAGTTCGACGCATACCCGGAGCGATTTGAAATGAAGATGATTAAGGCAGAAGACACTCCGACTGCCGAAACCATAAACGCAGGAACGGAATTGGTTCCGAGTACAGTTATTACAAACGATGCTTTTCAAACTTATGGCAAGGAGAGTTTCACGGTAGGAGAAACGGGTTATTACTATTTTGGAATTCACGCCATTTCTGATGCCGGTCGGTTCTATCTTTCTGCAAAGAACATCAATGTCAAGGAATTTACCATTACGTCAGAGTCTCCTGAGGCCCCGGAGTTGAATATTACCGCAGCCGAGAAGGGCGAACTAAAAGCAGTTGTGAAGGTTACAGCCCCCACGAAATCGGTAGAAGGCAACGACATTGGTACAAACCTCTCCAAGATTGAAGTATATCGTGATGATGTCCTCGTGAAAACTTTCACCGGCGTGACAAAAGGGCAGGTGCTCACCTTTGACGACACAGAAAACATGACGCATGGACAACACGCCTATTTTGCCATTCCTTACGATGCGGCAGGCAAGGAAGGCACGAAGAGTGAGGCGGTATCGTTGTATATCGGTAAGGCTATTCCCGACCTCCCGATGCTGATGACAGCCACAGACATGCCGGGCAAAATAGTATTTGACTGGGACCTCGTCACAAAGGGCGTTACCGAAGGCTATTTCGACCCGGCGAAAGTAGATTACAAGTTATACACCGTGACTTTCCAGACTTTCTGGGGAACTTACTATCCGGTGTTGAGTCATGAGATTGCAACCGTGACCAACAAAGACAGTTACGAGTATTCCGTAATCGATCCTGATGACGGCGAGCAGGGCTTCAAATATTTCGGACTTCAGACAAGGAACGAAGCCGGAGCCAACCGCGATTTCATCAACTGCTCTGTTCTTGTGGGTAAACCGTACGAACTGCCCCTCATAGAAGGAATGGCAGATAAGATGTTCCACTCGGCATGGTATAACGACGGAAAGATTTCGCAGACGATAGCATCGCCGGACGCTACCGATGGTGACGGATATGCTCTTAATTTCTGCCTCAATCCCGAGGTGCCAAAGGGTGAGGGCTTCCTCTCCACCGGTAAGTTAAATCTCAACGCTTCTGTAAATCCGATATTGGTGTTCGATGCCAAGAGGGGCAGCGCGAACTCCAATCTCGCAATCTATGTTTCGAAAGTTGGTGGTCAATTAGTTAAGATTGCGGATGTTGACCTGAAAGACGAATACAGCACATACATGTTCAACCTGAAAGACTTCAAGGGCAGCAGATATGCGCAGGTGCGTTTCGTAAGCTATTTCGCCGCGGAGTCGGACAACGTTATCATGGACAAAATCATGATTCGCGATTACAATACCGACGACCTCGGCATAACGATGACTGCTCCGGCAAGTGTTATGGCAAGCGGTAAGGTAGCAGTGGAAGTGACCGTTGAAAACAATGGTGCCAACACTTGCGACAACTACACCGTTGACTTCTATGCAGGCGAAAAGAAGATAAAGAGCGAAACCGTTACCGAACCGCTGAAGTCTTTCGAAAAGAAGCACTTCACCTTTGACTATGAAACGACCATCTTCGATGAAGGCGACGTTACGCTGAAGACTGTCGTTAATACAGAAGTTGATCTCAAGGACGACAACAACAAGGCAGAAAGCATTATCACAATCCTTCAGACAGACGTTGCCGGACCCACCAACCTCAAAGCAACAGAAGATGATGGCAAGATAGTCCTCACGTGGGACGCCCCCGCAAACATGGACCACGAGGTTACGGAGAACTTTGACAACGAAGCCGTGTTCGCTCCTTTCAGCATCGGCAACATCACGAAAGACGTTCACACCGGCTATGTCGGCGACTGGACCCTTTACGACGGCAACGGAATGTATGTTTATGGCTTCCAAGACGTGAAGTTCAGAAACGCAGGAGAAGTTCAGGCATGGCAGGTGTTCAATCCCGATGCTATCAGTCCCAACTGGGCAGCAATGACTCCTAAGAGCGGCAAGCAGTATATGATTTCTTTCTGTCCTGCCGACGAAGATAATCTGCCGCAAGCCGACCACTGGCTCATCTCTCCGATGCTCTCAGGCAAGGCGCAGACCATTAACTTCTATGGCAAGCAGATTTCAACAACCGATGCAAGTGCCGGCGCATCTTACTACGGGTTAGAGAAGTTCGAAATATTCTCCACCAATTCCATCGTCTCCAACGACATCGCTACTTTCAATAAGGTAGGCGAAGGCGAGATTTCTCAGCCGGAGTGGGCGCAGTTCTCTTTCAATCTGCCCGAAGGAGCGATGTTCTTTGCGATACGTCACACCTCCGAGAACGTGTTCGGACTGATGATTGACGACGTAACTTTCATCACAGGCGGTAAGGTCATAAGTTATAACATCTACGTTGACGGCGAACTCTATGCCAATGTCGATGTCTCCAAGTTGACCGCGCTGATTGGCAATCTCGAAAACGGCACTCACACCTTCGCCGTTACAGCGGTCTATTCCAACGGTAAGGAGTCGCGCCCCGTAACTTTTGTTCTGGGCACTACAAGCATCTACGCGGTGTCTGTTGACGGCAAGCCGGTTGACATCTACACCATCGACGGAAAACTTGTTCGCAAGCAGGCAACGAGTCTTGAGGGTCTCCGCGGTATGTATATCATCAACAACCGTAAGATTATAATCAAGTAATCAATATTTCATAATCCGAGAGCAATTAGTTCTTGGCGTATCACCAACCAATCAAGGGTGCATGTCGTAGCAGTCATGCGCCCTTTCTTGCTTATTTGATAAAAATTCTTGTATGAAACATTCTCTCCGTGTGCCACAGTTTTTACGAATGGATAAAAAACAATTATTGTTTTTTTTGGTAGTTATGGCATTTTTCTATAAATTTGCAATCATTAAAAGAAGTTGTATCGTCAGCTTATGACAGGCGCGATGTTATGTAGTAAGTAGAAATCAAGCGTCTAAAGAAACTTCTGAAGATGTGCCGATAATATTATCAGATTTTTAAACCTTTAAATTATTAGTTAATTTTTTGTATCATTTAAAAGAACAATTATGAGTAAGAAACTTAAATCTTTAATGGTAATTGCAGCAGCGGGACTGTTGTCATTGCCGACTCAAGCCCAAAACAGAGTTCCTGTGAAGGCAACTCCTAATGCGGGAAACACTATCCAAACTCCTGCATCGAGGCTTAATTTTAGCAATTTGTCAAAAGAAAATGTGTTAATCAAGGCTATCGAAGCCGGTATTACCGACAAGACAGAACTTGAGAAAATATGGAACAGCAACATCTCAACGCCTGCACGGCGCAACAACATCAGAAAGGCAAACAAGGTAGATACCCTGCCTTATTTTAATGACATATTGACAGAGGAGAAGTTCAATGAGTTTACGGTGCTCGACGTAAACAACGACGAGAAGACTTGGACATACATGGAGTTCGACAAATGTGCGGCATACAAATATCATAGCACAAATACCGGCGACGACTGGCTGATAACGCCGGGAATAAAACTTGAGGCAGGAAAGAGTTACGACTTCTTGGTTGACCTCAAAGCCGGTATCACTTCATATCCGGAGAAGTATGAGATAAAAATGGTGAAGTCTGACAAGACTCCTACTGCCGAAGCCATAAGCGCAGGAACGGTTCTCGTTCCCACCACCGTGCTCTCTGAAGGCAACTTCGCCACTTACGGCAAGGAAGGCTTCTTTGTTGATGAGACGGCTTATTACTATATCGGAATTCATGCGCTGACCGAACCCGACCATTTCTATCTCTATGCAAAGAACGTCAACGTGAGAGAGGGCAACCTTACATCGAATGCTCCTGCCGCACCCGAGTTGAAGGTGACTGCAGCACCAATGGGTCAACTCAAGGCCTCGGTGGAAGTGACTGCTCCCACGAAGACGATAACGGGCGAAGACATCGGCAACAACCTCTCGAAGATTGAACTCTTCCGTGACAACGAACTCGTGAACACTTTCAACGACGTTACAAAGGGACAGGTGCTTACTTTTGAAGACACCGAAAACCTGACCCACGCCACACACACCTACTATGCCGTTCCTTTCGATGCTGCAGGCAAGGAAAGCACAAAGAGCGACGCCGTGGCTGTGTATATCGGTTTCGACAAGCCGGCTCTTCCATTGACAATGAGCGGAAAAGACTTGCTTGGAAAAGTAAGCTTTACTTGGAATCTCGTAAACACCGGCGTGAAGAACGGTTATCTTGACCCGACAACAATAAATTACAACGTATATACTGCGGCTGTAGAAACAATGTACGGCTACTCTTATCTCGTATTGAAAGACAAGATAGGCACCGTAACCAATAAGGACAATTATGAATATTCGGGTATCAACCCAGACGAAGGCGAACAGGATTACACATACTTCGCTGTTCAGACACAGAATGAAGCCGGTACCAACGACGCCTTCACAAGTTGCTATATACTAATGGGTAAACCCTACGACCTGCCTATCATCGAGGGCATGAAGAACAGGAAGTTCACCACATTCTGGTTCAATGACGAAATCGTTTCAGAACTTGGCGTATCCACCGAATCTACCGACGGCGACGGTTTCTCGCTCGATTTCAAGAAAAATCCGGATGCAAAAGCCAACGAGGGTTTCCTATCTTCCGGCAAACTGAACCTCAACGACCCCACAAATCCTACTCTGATATTCGATGCCAAGAGGGGCAGTGCAAACTCTAATCTCGCAATCTACGCTTCGAAAGACGGTGGCGAACAGGTTAAGGTTTCCGATATAGAACTGACTGACGAATTCCAAACTTTCAAGGTTGACCTGAAAGACTTCAAGGGCAGCAGATATGCACAGGTGCGCTTCGTGAGCTACTTCGCGGCGAATGCCGACAACATCATCATCGACAATATCATGATTCGCGATTACTACACCGACGACCTCGGCATAAAGATGAATGCCCCGGCAAGTGTTATGGCAAGCGGTAAGGCAGCAGTGGAAGTAACCGTTGAAAACAATGGTGCCAACACTTGCGACAACTACACCGTTGACTTCTATGCAGGCGAAAAGAAGATAAAGAGCGAAACCGTTACCGAACCGCTGAAGCCTTTCGAAAAGAAAACGTTCAACTTCGAGTACGAAACAACAATCTTTGACGAAGGCGATGTGACGCTGAAGGCTGTAGTGACAGCGGCTACCGACATCAAGCCGGAAAACAACACCGAAGAGAGCGTTATCAACATCAGGCAGTCAAAGGTGGCTTCGCCGACCAACCTCAACGCCACTGAAGGCGAGGGCGGTGTCACTCTGACATGGAGTGCTCCCGAGAACATCGCTGCTGAGGTTACTGAAACATTCGACGACGAGATAGACTTCCCTCCATTCAGCATTGGTGGAATAACGAAGGACGTTCATTTCGGGAAAATCAACGAGTGGAGTGTATATGACTCTACCGGAATAGGTGTATTCTTCTTCCAAGGCTTGTCTTATCCGAACACCGCAGCAGTTCAAGCATGGCAGGTGTTTAACCCTGATGCTGTCAGTCCTAACTGGGATAATATGACACCCCGCAGCGGCAAGCAGTATATGATTTCTCTCTGTTCTGCCAACGGCGACGAAGCTCCTAAGACAGACCACTGGCTCATTTCTCCGAAACTTCCGGGCAAGGCGCAGACCATTGACTTCTATGGCAAGCAGGTTTCCACTACAGACCAAACAAAATATGGCTACTTCTGGGGATTTGAAAAATTTGAAGTTTACTCTTCCAAGTCTGCAACTGCCGACGAAATTCCTGCCTTCACGAAGTTGGGCGACGGTCAGATTTCGAAGGACGAATGGGACAAGTTCTCTTTCGACCTGCCCGAAGGAAGCACCTACTTCGCAATACGTCACACGTCTGAGAACGTGTTCGGACTCATGGTTGACGATGTCACATACACTGCAGGTGCAGGCGGCGAGGTGGTAAGTTACAACATCTACGTTGACGGCGAACTCTATGCCAATGTCGATGCCTCCAAGTTGACCGCGCTGATTGGCATCCTCGAAAACGGTTCTCACACCTTCGCCGTTACAGCGGTCTATTCCAACGGTAAGGAGTCGCGCCCCGTAACTTTCGTTCTGGGCACTACAAGCATCGACGCGGTGTCTGTTGACGGTAAACCGGTTGACATCTACACCATCGACGGAAAACTTGTTCGCAAGCAGGCAACGAATCTTGAGGGGCTACGCGGTATGTACATTATCAACAACCGTAAGATTGTAATCCGGTAATCACATCAATTATAACACAATACTCATGACGAGCCCCCGGAGGTTGGACAGCAGCCTCCGGGGGCTCACTTTTACCCTAATCTCCCGCCTTGCTGCCCGAACAGGATATTGTTAAACAACATAAAACTTACTTTTAGAAAGTATCTGATTGTCAATAATACTAACATCCGTGTAACCGTCTTACGTTTTTGTGCGTTCTTGCGGCATCCGATAATTCCCACTATCTTTGCACCGGTAAACAAAAAGATAGTAACAAACAATTTTAAAGCAGAACAACAATGAAAAAGATTGCAGTAGTAGCAGCAAACGGAAGAGTTGCAAACAGGGTTATCGAGGAAGCACTCGGCAGAGGTTTTGACGTGACAGCTTTCGGTCGAAAGGAGAACAACACCATGACCGATAAGTATATCAAGAAGGATATATTCGATTTGACAGCAGACGACCTCAAGGGTTTCGACGCCGTTGTTGACGCGGCAGGTGCATGGACATTGGAAACCATTCACACCATTGCACAGTCGGCAGCCTATCTGTCAAACTTGCTCCGTGGCAGTGATACCCGGTTAATCGTCGTCGGGGGTGCCGGCTCGCTCTATGTAGGCAGTGAACGCACTTCCACACTGGAGCTTCAGCCTGATTTCCCCGATATTTACAAGCCGGTGAGTGCCGCTCATGGACTGACACTCGCCATCCTCCGTGCAGAGAAAGATGTGAAATGGACCTACATCAGTCCTGCCGCCGACTTTCAGGCAGACGGTGAGCGTACCGGAAAATATATTCTTGGAGGTGAGCAACTTACACTGAACAGCCGCGGAGAGTCTGTCATCTCATACGCCGACTATGCCGTCGCTCTTGTCGATGAGATTGAGAAGGGCAGTCATTTAGGGCAGCGAATCAGTGTGGTAAGAGAATAGGCTGGCAGATGTTCAGCAAGTTTTTTTCAGAATTTTTTTGCCATCCTCTTACAATAAGAGGGTGGCATAAAGCGTTTGTAAAGATATGATTAGAAGACAAGTGACAGACCCCGTTTTCCCGCAGTGCCCCGTCAGGAATGTATTGTCACGCATCGGCGACCGTTGGTCGCTGCTTACACTGTTGGCACTTCATGATGCCGACAGACCGTTGCGCTTCAACGAACTGTGTAAGGCTATTCCCGGCGTGTCACAGAAAATGCTGGCATCGACACTGAGAGACCTCGAGGCAGATGACCTGCTGAGCCGTACTGCCTATCCGGAGATACCCCCACGAGTGGAATATTCGCTCACAGACCGGGGCAGGTCGCTCATGCCCTTGCTCAATCAACTCGTGGAATGGTCGCTAAGCAACATGAGTGAAATCATCGCAAGCCGGAAACATTATGCAGAGATACATGCGAAAGAGTGTCGATAAGGGCGGTCAAAGATACTGCATTTAATTGTCTTTGGCAACATCATTGGGGCGATATTCTAAAACGGCATTTCAATACAGAGACCGGCTTGGGTATCTCGCTCATTCCCATTCACTTACTTTCAACACCCTCTCTCGTGCCTTCTTCTATTGCAGATGTATATCTTTTGCACGGTAAAATCGGCGAAATTGGTCAGCAAAATCGCCGATTTTACTCGCCAATTTCGCCGATTTTGCTCTGCATTATATATCAAAACACATTGCGGTATGCCGTTAACATGCAACAGAAAGCAGTCAAGGCTGCGTGGCATACAGGGGGTGTGCTGTTTCGGATGATATTGCAGTATTGACCCAAAAACGGTGACGGAGTTGTGAAAAGAACCATAAATCCATTGGTTTTCGCAAAAAAAGTTGTAAGTTTGCCGAACTAACAGTTATATTGAGAGATGTATATCGTAAGGAGAGCGGTTGTGTGGCTGCGGCGTTGCAGGCACTGCAGGGGATTTGGCGTGCAGTCGCCTTGGGCCTACAGGTTCGTTCGCTATGTCATCAACGAGCACTATCCCTATTATTCTTATGCCCCCTTGCGGCACAGATGGGGCGGTGAGGGCAGGCAGGAGAGGAAGATGTGCAGGCTGTATTTCCGCATAGCCAACTTCCTGCAGCCGTCGCTTGCGGTGGATTATTCGGCTCGCCACGACATCTTTAAGGACCACGTGAACAGCGGATGCCGCAAAACGGAAGTCTGCTTGATACCGCCATGCTCCCCCCCCGGCGACATTGACGTCCTCCTCTCGCGCCATGCCGTAATCCCATTCCTCCGCATCGCTGCCGAGGGCGGTTATCAGACGGTGTTCGCCAAGGCAGTCAGCAAGGCAGACAGCCGCTCGATATTCGTTGTAGAGGGCATAAACAAGAACGCCGCGACGAAAAAATTCTGGCGCGAAATAGTGGCATCGGAGCAATATCCCACAACGTTTGATTTGTACTACTGCGGTATAATATTTTTCAACAAAAAGCGTTATAAGGAAAACTACATCGTTAATTTCTAAACATTCTATATTATGGCAATAACAAGAATTTACACTAAGACGGGCGACAACGGCACTACGAGTCTGGTGGGTGGCGTGAAAGTGAGCAAAACCAATCCGCGTATCGAGGCATACGGCACGGTTGACGAACTCAGTGCTCACCTCGGAATGCTTGCAGCTTGGCTGAAAGAGGGCGAAGACAGGGAACTTATCATACGCACGCAGCGCAACCTTTTCACCGTGTGTTCATACCTTGCAACCGACAAGAGCAAGACCCCGCTCTCGCCGTCGTGTATGATTTCGGAAGACGAGACCACCCTTTTGGAGAAGAAAATAGACGAGATAAATGCTGCCGTTCCGCCTCAGAGGTCGTTCATCCTGCCCGGTGGCAGCCGCGAATCGGCGATTGCCCACGTCTGCCGCACTATCTGCCGCAGGGCTGAGCGCAGGATTTTCGCACTCGGCGAGATTGCCGAACTCGACAAGGAAGTGACCCACTACGTGAACCGCCTGTCCGACTATCTCTTCGTGCTCGCGCGGAAACTCAATTTCGATGCCGGCGTGGAAGACGAAATTTGGGTGAAATAACATTCGCGAGACGTGCCCGTGCCGTGTGCCGACAGCCCGCGGGAAGAGCATGCTTCGCTGCTTTCTGTGCCAAATAAGTGGGATAATCGGAGGTATTATGAAAATTGTTTGTGAATTATTTTGTTTTATCTTCTATTTACATTACTTTTGTGCATCGAAAACTTATAATAATAACTTGTAAAAGCTTTAAGACTTATGTATTGGACACTGGAACTTGCTTCAAAACTCGAAGATGCACCTTGGCCGGCAACCAAAGAAGAATTGATAGACTACGCAATTCGCTCCGGTGCACCCCTTGAGGTGCTTGAAAACCTTCAGGAAATCGAAGATGAAGGCGATGTTTATGAAAACATCGATGACATCTGGCCCGACTATCCCACGAAGGAAGATTTTCTGTTCAACGAGGACGAATATTAGAAAACGGACAAATCATCTATTTGTCACGAAATCAGCGAGACAAGCAGATGCCTATTTGCTTGTCTCGCTGTCTTTGTATATGCGTTTCGGTGCTTTCGATGCTTTGTCTTGCCTACTGTGCCGATGCTCGGCAGGCTTGTTCTTTGCATCCGGCAAAGCCAAAACCCGTTAACACCGTTTCTGCACTGACATCATTGTCGTTCTCAAAATCTTGTCTTATCCACAGCCTCGTGCTTCTTTTCCTTATATCCTCCGAACCTGTAAGTGAACGACAAACCGAACTCACGGTAGCACGAAAAGTTCATCTTCAGGTTTTGTCCCATGAAATCTATGCGTGGATTTATTTTCGAAGTCTCGAAAATATCGTTGCAATATAAAGAGAGTATCGCCCTCTTGTTCATAAACTGCCAGCGTGCTCCGATGTCGAGATTGCCTGAAGCCGGCAGGTCGTATGTAGTCTGAATGGCTTTCGAGCGTATCATCCCGTCTATCGAAACCGTGATGTCGGGCTTTGCAGACAAGGTGACGGTGCTGTTTATGCCTGCCATACCGAAGAAGATGTTGCGGTCGAAAGAAAGGTCGTGGAAGCGGCTTGCCTTATCCCTTTGCCACACTCCGACGAGCGTCAGCCGCGCGTCAAGCCGGTTGCCTGCCTTGAATGGCACCACTGCCTGCGTGCCTATCTGCTGCTGAAAGTCGGAATTCAGGTGCTGGTAACTTACGGTCAGGCGGTCGTGGCGTTGGTATGGCGACTGTGTGAAGTGGTCGTCGGAATGTTTAAGCCAAGCCAAGAACTGATATTTGCTGTGCAGCACGTAAACCAGTTGCAGCCTGTAGTCTTTCATCGGGCGCAGTCCCGGATTGCCGGTTATCTCGTTGTAGCCTCCATTGCTGTAAGTAACGAAATTTGTCATCGCCCAATAGTTCGGGTAGTAACGGTTGTTGCTCACGCCGAGTTGCAGCACATGCCCCTGTCTCGGCAGGTAAGTGATGTTGAGTGTAGGGTAAATGTTCCACCTGTTCCAATTCCGGCTATGGTAATATTCTGCCGCGAGGGAAGCGTCAAGCATAAGTTTCTTGCCGCAGTTCATGCCGAACCCTGCATAGACATTCACCACATCCTCACTCTGCCGTGTATAAGAAGAGGTGGGAGAATGCCCCGTCGTGGAGGTCAGAGAGCGGTATTCCTGTCTGCTGTTGTTGGTGCTCGAAGTGTAAATCGCACCATAGTTTATGTTCAGATTATCCTTCAGAGCATGCTCTTGCGATATGAAAAACTTCAGGCGGTTAACCCTCTGCTCGTTGTTAACATGATAGTTCAATGCCCCGGTGGGCAGTTTGCTGTTCAGAAATTGCTCCTCGGGGTTGTCATAGTATGTCATCTCTGCCCCGGTCTTCAGTCCGAACGCCGTCTGATAGTCAATGGCAAGATTGTGAAGCCACGTCTTATGCCTTATATTCATGCTGCCGAGCACGTTGCCGGACATCGACTGATTTACCTTCTTACTGCCGTATTCCCCGTTATATACAATGCCGAGACGATGTTTCTCGGAGAACAACCAGTCCGCCCCGATGCGGTAATCATGACTGTAGCCATTGCTGCGGTTGGTCTCCTCGGTCACAATGTCGTGCACGCTACCGTCGTCGAGGCGGTGATGACTGAACTCGTCTGTCCTGCTGAAGTCATCTCCATGCGAGTGCTGATACATGAAATCCAGCGAAAACTTGCCGCGGTTGTATAGCAGGTTGGCGCGTTCCCCAAATCCCGCCTGATGACTCTGTGCCCATTTCAGGTAAGCTTCGCCCTGCAACGGACTGTCGTCGTCGGTCTTCTGTTTCAGCAAAACGTTAATCACTGCCCCTCTCACCTGCATCTTGGCGGGCGCGTTATACATCACCTCGGCTTTCTCTATCCGGCTTGCAGGAATTCGTTTCAGCAGCGACATCATTTCCTCTGCGGTCATGGTGTTCACCCTGCCGTCTAATATTATGGTGGTTTCGCCCATTCCGCCCAAACTCAATCTGTCGTCCATTTCCACCACCCCGGGCAACTGTTTCACTGCGTCATAGGCATTGTCAATCCCTCTCTTTTCTATCAGGCGCGGCAAGTCGTAGGTAATCTTGCTCCCGCCGACCCTCGCCACAGGGCGTTCGCCACGGACATAAACTTCCGGGAGATTGTGCATCACACTGTCCATGCGCAGGCTGTCGCTGCCGCTTTGGGCATTCACGGCGACAGAAGTAAAGCATGAAATGATTAACGTTGAAAGTCTCATAAGCACGAATTAAAATGTTCGGTACAAAGTTAATCGCTTTCATACGCCTGTAAAAATAACTTCGCTTATACAGTCTTAATGATAGTGTTATTTAGTCTTATCATATTTTGAAGGCTCAAGCGAAACCACTATCCTTGCGACAGGAAGTTGAGAATGAAACATATAGCACTGCCCGCAATATCTGCGAGAAGAGCATTTTGTTTTTCTAATGATTAAAGATTGAAGTGTTCCGAGATGATTTCCTCAAACTCCGATTGACCGAGTGCGCCCTCCATGCGATAAGTTTCGCCGTCGGTGGAGATGAAAATCAGCGTGGGCACAGACTCTACTTGAAACTTTTGGGCAAGTCTCTCCTGTTCATCAATGTCAACGGTGTAAACATCAATCTTTCCGGCATACTCTTTGGCAACCTTCTTGACTGTTGGTTTCATGGTTTGACATGGACCGCACCATGTTGCACCGAAGTCGATAATTATTGGACGCTCAAGACTTTCCTGTCCGGCAACCTCGTTGAACATGGCGAAATCCATTGCTATCAATTCACCGTTGTTGCCTCCAACACCATCGTAACTATCTTCCTCGTCAGCCTTTTCTTCATTGCTATCGCCCTCATCCGCGTCAGCAAAAAGAGACGAAGCATTGTCGGTCTGTTCTGTTTCCTGCCTGCCGGTTTCCTTGTCATTGCTTCCGCAAGATGTCAGACTGATATTGAGCGCGACAGCCAGTATTGCCAAAATTACACGGGTTACATTCCTCATACCATTGATATATTTATGAAAGAGACCTATGCCAAAGTTATGGAAAGCATAACTTATGACACAGGTCTCATAAAGATTACATTGTTGTTTAACAGATTTATTAAATCATATTACTCTGCGCTTTCTTCAGCTTCTTCCTCGGTTGCACCTTCTTCCGCGTCTCCCTCAGCTGCGCCTTCAGCACCTTCCTCTGCCTGTGGTTGCACCGGCTGGAGCTGAGGCTGGGTCAGTTCGCCGTTGAGCATCTTCTTCAGTGTTTCGGCGTTAGCCGTCACCTCAATCTTGTTAGAGGCGTCACCCTGTGCAGTGTAAACCCACTTTATCGAGCCCTCTGCCTCAATTACCAGTTTGTAGAGGTCTTGTGCACCCGTGTCGCTCTTCGCAGCGTTTTGCTGACTGAAGAGTACAAACTCATGATAAGTGTCTTTTTGAGTCTGTTCGTAAGCCATAAGTTGTGCGAACACCTCAGCCGGATACTCAATGTTGTACTCCCATGTGTGAGTTGTCTCATCGTAATTGATACCTGTAATGGTAGAGCCATCAGGATTACTAATCGGAAGTTGCTTCGTTTGCACCTCTGCAGACTTCTTCAGAGCACTGTTGGAATCACCGCAAGAAGTGAATGTGAACACGGTTGCCATGCACATAATAGTGGCTACTAAGCCAAACATTACTTTTTTCATAACTTTTGTTTTTTAAACTGTAAAATAAAAATTGTTATTGATTGAAATAAAAAATTATTTGTTCTGCTTAAACAAATCATATTAAGAATTTGTCAGGATGAGCGGTGGAGATCAGGCATTAGGTTCATCGCCAAATCTGTTAGAACCCGGCTGAGAGGGTTTTGTCCATAATATAATGTTTATAATCCAGCCGATAACGGGAATCAGCATCAGCAGATACCACGCGCCGGACTTGCCGATGTCATGGAAACGACGCCAGCAAACTCCGAGCATCGGCAAACAGAGAACCAGCCCCAAGACCGAAACAAGGATAAAGTTAGCATCGCCAATGATACTTGACAGCATCGAAGCGACAGCGTACAAAACAGTGTACGCGAGGCAAAAGAACCAGAACTCAGAGCGGCTCGCCCGACCTTTGAAATTGCAGTAGTTCTTGAATACCATTTTCTGAAAACTTGAAACTAATGTCATACTCTCATTTTGATTTACTGATTGTCTGTATTACATTCCGCGAAATCGAGTGCAAAGTTAGATGAGAAAGCAAGTTTTTCACAAATTTCATCCTCCTTAAAAATCATTGAAAAAATATTTTTCAAGGTTGTTTTACCCCTTAAAAGCAGTTAAAAAGGTCGTTCTATTAAAGGAAATAGGGTTCCTGTTGGGCACAGGTTGTTTATGGTTATAATCTTTTGTATATGAAAGAGGAAGACGCATTTTTGTTTTTTAAGACAAAAATAGATGATTTTTCATGCTGAAATTTAGTCAAAGCCGGGAACACCGCAGTAGGAAAAGCGAAGGTTTTATCCTCAAACGGTCATTAGGACACGTATTGATTATGTTCGGTTGTCATATAGACCGGCAGTTGTTATTATCGAAAGTGTAGCGGAATATGGCAAGATGAAAGAGCAGAAAGGATGACTACAAACGAACAAAAGCAGTCGGAGAACGATACAATTAGATAATGTGTAAGCACAAGTAATCTTATGACCGAGAAAGGGTTTAATTATTTATGTAACGAAGAACTTACAAATAATTGCCGTTCATCAGATTGCTGTAGGAGGCTCTTTAGCACACCAAAAGACCCTCTATAGCAATCCGATACCCTTTCTTTTGCAATGCTATTCCACCGGAATTGGACACTTAGAACAAACTACAGTTTGCCTATCAGTGCCTCACGGAGGTCATTGTCGATATTGAGGTTGAGTTTCTTGCGTATGTGCGACCGTACTGTATTGATGTTATTCTCGCTTTTGTCGAGAATCTGACAGATGTCAGAAAGTTTATGTCCGAGTATAATAAGGTGGGCTACGGCAAGTTCTGTCTTAGTGAAATCAGGGAAGACGCGGTGCAGTTTCTCCTCATCGGAGTTTTCCATTGCCAGTTTTCGCTCGACTGTACGGACGAGATTGCGCTTGGCACGTTCGCTGAGCAGATCGAAGAAACGGTCTATATCCTTATCCGTCGGGTTCTCATTGCGGCACATTTCAATGTAATTGTATATTTCGCTGCGGTTAAGTTTGACAACATTGAGCAGCATGTTCTCATTTTGTTTGAAGTCGGCATTATCGCGTTGCATTCGTTTAATATTAAATGTCATTGTCGGTCCGATAAGGCTAAGGCAGATGATGAATGCCGTGTAGATAAAGAAAAAGTCAACGAGAATGGGGTCATTTCGTATGATAACGCATAAGGCAAGCGACAACTCGCATATTCCACACATAATAAACAGTGCGTTACGAATGTAGCACATTGCAATGACACTTATCGACATGAGCGATATGAAGCCGTTTAAAGGAATGAGATAGTTGACACCCTGACCATAAATGGCAATATAGACAATCTTCAGTGCCTGTATTATCTGAAACCCTATGCTGAAGATTGACAAGGACTTGTCAAGGCTCCATGTCCGTTTGATGTAAAATATCTGTGTCAGCAGACTAACGACTATCATGGAAACCGACAGCGAGAACAGAACCTTGTCGTTTGCCCCGATAATACCTAAAAAATGCAATGGGGTGAGAGTGAGTATTAAAAACACACCTGCAAGAAACACAATGAGTTGCTGTTTCTGAAAGACATTGCCGGTGCGGCTGTCAAAGAAATCGTTAACCTTCCTCTTTATGGAGAACTTCACTTCGTTAGTCATAGTCGTTGTTTATCGTTGATCGGCACGCTCCCCCTCCCTGTTACAGAGGTGCGGGGAAAGACTTTGCCATATTACAATTATTATTTTTTCTTGACGCTGCCCGCTGTTGTTACAGCCTCGTCATGCAGTGAGTTATCGTATGATATGTCCATGAAATAACCATCGGCAGTCCCTTCGGCTATAAAACCGGACAAAATCTTTCCATTCCCGATGATGAATACCCCTTTCAGTCCGTCGGCAGCGATTTTCTTCGGCTCCACAGTCTTCAAATCCATGCCGTGAGCACGTGCCGAGTCGAGAATGGCACGACCGATGTCCTCATCGGAAAGTTGCTCACGCTTTATCCTGTGCAGCATCACGGTCTGACCGTAATCGTCCTTAATGCGTACTTTATTGGCGTTAATCCTGTCAAGTTTCGCGGTCTCATCCACCGACAGAGATATTCCGAGTGGTGTTGCCAATTCTACCATCGACGTGCACGACGACAGCAACAGGGCAACCGCTGCAGTATATATAATATATATAATGTGTAACTTCTGTTTCATCATTCCTCACTTATAAATTTTATTCCGTGTTGTATTCCCTTCCCGTCAGTGTCTTTTTCAGACCGTTTTCTTGCCGCATCGATAGTATTATCCATGACATGCGTCCAACTTACCGGCTGTTTGTTCAATGCACTCATCTCATTCCGCAAACTGCGTATAAATCCGAGGGTGTAAAATCCGCCCGCTTGGTTGCATATAGACTCCTCCCCCGGACTTGATGCTGTTGACAATATTGAGCCGCGTGAGTGCAGGAATAGTTCTTTGGCTCGTTCGAGCGAGAAGTTGCCATTGCTGCGGGCATAGAGAGTGCTGCCTTTCCCAACCGGTGCGTCTTCGCCATATTCGGTGTTGCAACAGTCGCTCATGACAATGCTCAGCCGTGCTCCTTTATTGCTGAGTTGCCGGTAAACATCGCTCATTGCCATATAATTGTTGCCGAGGTCGGCATAATTGCTTTGCAACAGTACCATGTTCGGGAAGCGGCTTTCTTGGTTGTCCCACCGGAAACCATGACCGCTGTAGAGGAATAAAATCACGTCGTTGTCCCCCGGACGCACGGAATTGAGCGCAGACTGGAGTTGATGGCGCGAGAATTGCTTGTCCTTTACGGGATAAAGTTTCAGCGGCATGCCCAAAGCCTGAGTTACTCCCCGCATCTCGCGCAACACATTGTCGTAGTCCTTCGAGCATGGCTCACCGATGTCTTCAACCGTGGTGTTCACCGCCAATATCAGGTGCATGGTCGGCATACCGGAACCGGTGGCTTCGGAATTTTCTTCCGTAACGTCAATATAGTTGTCGGCGAGGTCTTTCACATCTCGGTTCTGTATCCTTGCAATCTCGGTGATTACAGTCATGAAAATGCCCTCGCCGTCCTCAAGATGCGTCACCGTGGCGTCTGCAGTTTGGCGTGTCAGACCGATAGCATCGAGAAGTTGCCGATACTGTGATTCGTTTTTGTCGTAGAACAGACTTATGGTTTCCTCGTCAACATCTTTCAACTCCAATTCCCTAAAACTCTTGGCATGGAACAGTTCGGCATCGCCAATGCTCATGTACGGTCTGAATTCTTCATCGCCGATGTCCTCATTCCAGTAGAATGCAAGGTTAGGAGCATCATTGTCAGCCGATGCCATGACGGTGTATTCGTCGTTGCCGTCCTTCTCTGTCTCACTGATGTACATTATATCCTGTCTGTCGATGATGTTCGAGTTGGCATCAAGAGTCAGCAGACGCATCGAGATATTTTCCTCGTCAATCATTTGCATCAGCCCGATGTTGTCATGTCCCTGCAGGTCAGTAAACTCCAAAAGGTATAAGTCCTGCCCACAAACCGTATGCACGGTGAGCAGACACAATAAAATAGATATAAAAAGTCTTCTCATTTACAAATGGTTAAGTGTATGTGTAACTTATATTCTGCCTCTGCCCCGGCTCGTATTAACCGAGATATACCGGTTTGTTGCCGTCAGTGGTACTGTCTTCGCAATCCGACAAGATATGTCATCATGACAGTCACGCATTTGCGGTTCGTCTTCATAGTCATTTATTTTAATGCGAGTTTAACGAATTATAGATACCTGTAAATTCTGCAATCAGCGTACTCCGTAGTGACTTTGTATTGCTGAAATGCAAGAAAATACAAACAAAAAGCCCAATAATCACCGAGGGCAAAGTTACTAAAATATTTTGTATGGCAGAGCATTTCTGCAGTTTTTTTTGGCGCAATGACAGCAGAATACAGGCTTGAAACTGTCAATAAGAGAACTACCTATTGCACAGAAAAGGAGCTGTTATAAATAGTGTTATTTAGTCTTATCATATTTTGAGGGCTCAAGCGAAACCACTATCTTTGCGACATGAAGTTGGGAATGAAACATATAGCACTGCTCGCAATATCTGCGCTTACAGGCATCTTTGCCTATCAAGCCTACTGGCTCATAGGACTATACAATCAGGAGAAGGCACAAATGGAGCGCAACATCAGGGAAGCGATACGCGTGAGCGACTATAAAGAGATAATGAAGAGGGTGAAGACTTTGCGAGAAGATGCTAACGTCGGGCATGGAAAGATTGAGGTGACGAGCGGGATAACCGAAAACCGTAATGGAAAGCAGACCGGCAACGACGGAGCACTCACCACAGTCACCCGGGCAGAGTTCCACTACAAAGACTCGCTGCAGGCAAAAGAACAGGAGAAACTGCGGGCAGAAGTGATGAAGAAAAAGGCGTTGAGGATAAGTTACGACCGCGGAAAGAGAACCGGAAAACTTGCCACCGGCACACAGGAGAAATCATTGGAGGGAAACGAAACCGTGAATATGCTCGCCAACTGGGAGAGTCTGCTCGAACTGGGCGTCGTGATACAGCGCGGAATACACTCCGGGGTGGATGCGATTACAGCCCCGGATATGCAGTATCTCGACAAGGTTCTTACCGCACATCTCGACAGTATAGGCGTAACAACACCCCATCGGTTGCTTTATCTTTTCAACGGTGTGGGGCACGACTCGAAACATTTCACCGACACGCTGAACGTAATCGGAGACGAGATTGCCGGCGACACCGTGATGTATGACTATCAAACCAACCTCGTGACGCGCACAGCCTATCGCCTGATTTTGCCTGACACCACCCTGCTGGTGGTGAAACAGATGCGCGGAATACTTGCCACCTCGCTGATAATCATACTGATACTCTCGTTTGTCTTTTGGTATCTACTGCATACCATACGGAAACAAAAGACCTTAGACGAGATGAAAAGCGACTTCACCAACAACATCACCCACGAACTGAAAACGCCAATCGCCGTAGCCTACGCAGCCAACGACGCCTTGCTGAACTTCGATGTTGCCGGTGACAGGGAGAAAACAAGGCAGTATCTGCGCATCGGACAGGAGCAACTCGGCAGACTGAGCGAACTGGTGGAGCAGATATTGTCCGTGAGTATGGAGCGGAGAAACGCCATGCAGCTGAATGTTGAGAGCCTCAACCTGAAGCCTGTCATCGCCGCATTGGTGGAGGAGCAGCAACTGAAGGCTGACAAGCCCATGACTATTGCCGCCGACATCGAAGACGGTATCGCGCTACGCACAGACAAAGCCCACTTCTCCAACATCATAACAAACATCTTGGACAATGCCGTGAAATATTCGGGAGCAGCGGCAGAGATTAAGATTGCTGCCATGATGCACGGCAACGACGTGGAAATAAGCATTGCCGACAACGGCATAGGCATTGCCCCCGACAATATGAAACGCATCTTCGACAAGTTCTACCGGGTGCCGCATGGCAACATACACGAGGTGAAGGGCTATGGGTTAGGACTGTATTATGTGAAGAGCATGATGCAAAAACTTGGCGGCGAGGTGTCGGCAGAGAGTGAACAGGGAGTGGGAACAACTTTCAAACTGGTATTTCATGGATAGGATAAAAGTTCTTTTGGTGGAGGACGAATCTACTTTGGCAATGATTATAAAGGACACTCTGGAGGCGCAGAACTTCACAATAACTGTCGCGGAGAACGGAGAGGAGGGACTGCAGGCGTTAAGGAGAGAGCGACCCGACGTGATTGTGGCAGACGTGATGATGCCGAAGATTGACGGTTTTGAGATGATACGCCGAGTTCGCAAGACCGACCGCCTCATCCCTGTGCTCTTCCTCACTGCTCGCTCGGCGGTAAACGATGTCGTGGAAGGGTTTGAAACAGGTGCCGACGATTACCTGAAAAAGCCTTTCGGAATGCAGGAACTGATAGTACGCATCAGGGCTTTGGCGGGCAGGGCGGCGCAATATGGCAGGGCAGTACGCAGTGAAACGGCAGAAGAATACACGCTCGGGAAATACACGCTCAACGTCGTCAGGCAGGAACTTTCAATAGCTAACGACATCAAGATGCTGTCGCATCGCGAGACCGAAATATTGAGAATGTTGATTGAGGAGCGCAATAACGTTGTGAAAACCACCGACATCCTCCTCGAACTTTGGGGCGACGACACGTTCTTCAACTCAAGAAGTCTGCAGGTGTTCATAACAAAATTGCGGCACAAACTGGCGCAGGATGAGAACATAAAAATCATCAATGTCAGGGCTGTTGGGTATAAACTTATTTATGGGTGAGCGGGAGGTTTACGACATTTGCAGGAAAATTGCACATTAACGCTTTAGCATTGCTGAACAACATATATCTAACGTACTATGCCAATACTGCCGTAAGTTTCATAATTAACCATGTTATATTTTCTGCAAAATAGTTTGTAGTCTAAAAGAATGTTTGTATCTTTGCACCGTTAGTTCCGGCCGAGCCTCTTTACAATGCTTAAATAGGCCGGGCTTTTTCGTTTATAAGGATATGGCAAAAATAAGTTTTGGAAAAGAATACAAGACTCCGCGTCAGCTTGTATCTCTGTTGGAAGGTCGCGGCTTGGTGATTGAAGACAGACAAAAGGCTCAAAAATATTTGGAGAGTATCGGTTACTATCGTCTCTCTGCGTATATGTATCCATTGTTGAAAGCACCCAAATCCGCTCATCAATATAAACAAGGTGCATCATTTACCAAAGTTATGATGCTTTATCGTTTTGACAAGAAACTCCGAATGCTCCTGTTTAATGAGATAGAGAAGATAGAAATTGCGGTAAGAGAAGCTGTCATGAATATGACTGCGGAGCGCACAGGAGACATCTATTGGCTTACTAATAACGAGCATTTTCGCGACCAAACGATTTTCAATAACAGTTTTAGTATGCTATCAAAAGAGTATGAACGTTCTACCGAAGACTTCATCGAACATTTCAAAAACACATACTCCGAACCTTTCCCGCCGGTGTGGATTATTGGCGAGCTGTTGCCAATGGGCAATGTCAACATGTATTATCGAAATATGAAAGACAAGACTTTAAAAAAGCAGATTGCCCAACGTTTTAGCCTTCATGCTCCTGTTTTTGAATCGTGGTTGTCTGTTCTTACGCTTACCCGTAACGCTTGTTGCCACCATGCTCGCGTGTGGAACAAAATTAACAAGATTATCCCTAATGACATGAAAAAGATGTCACGTCCGTGGATTACTCTCCCCTCCGACAAGCGGAGGATTTATTACAATATCTGTATCATTAAGTACTTTCTTGACATCATATCTCCAAACAATGATATGCTTGGCAAAATGAATATGTTGTTCTATGACTACCCGGAGATTGACAAGGCGGCTCTTGGGTTTCCTAAGGGTTGGGAAGAAGAGCCATTATGGGCACAAATGGTGTAACATACAGACTTCCGGCAACTTTAACTATACCCACCACACAACCGTCATCACAACGGCGGCGACAATCACCATTGCTACTTCGGCACGCTGGTTCACGGCAATGGCACGGCGCATGTCGGCAGATGTTATCGTGCGTTCGTTGTTGCCGATGTATGGTTTCTCTATTGTCTCGCCGAAATAGGTGTGGATGCCGCCGAAACGACAGTCCAATATGCCTGCCAATGCCGCCTCGGGCCAACCGCTGTTGGGACTGGCGTGCTGCGAACTGTGGCGGCAAACGAAACTCCACAGACGAGGTTTGCCGGTAACAAAAATCATGAGTATCGCAGTGAGACGAGCCGGGATGTAATTGGCAGCGTCATCGATGCGTGCCGCCACGGTGCCGAACAGTCGGTAACGCTCTGTGCGATAGCCTATCATGGAGTCGAGAGTGTTTATCATCTTGTATGCCATCATTCCGGGCACTCCGAGCAGAAGCAGCCAGAACAGCGGTGCCGTAACGCCGTCGCTGAGGTTTTCGGCAAGGGTCTCAAGGGCTGCCTTGCGCACTTCTTGGTCGGTAAGCGAGGAGGTGTCGCGCCCAACTATTCGCCCCACTTGTCGCCGCCCGTCGTCGAGAGAGCGGTCGGCAGCATCGAAAACCATTCTCACCTCCTTAGAGAGTGTCGTGCCGGCGAGACAATAAAAGATGAGTATCGCCGAGAAAATCATCTCCGGCAGCGGTCGGGCAAAGGGCAGCAGTGTCGCCGAATGGAGCAGGAATGCCGTGATGCAGAACGTCAGAACTATCAGCACAGTCGCCATTACGCCTCCCTTCGCGCGGCGGTGTGTGCCCTTGTTGAGCCGCCGCTCGCCTGCAGCGATTGCTTTACCGAAAAGCACTATAGGGTGGGGCAGCCACGCAGGGTCGCCCAACAGTTTGTCGGCAATCCAACCGACGGTTAACGCTATAGCCTGATACATTTCCTCAAAGCATTTAATAATTGTATGTTCGACTCGTGCTCCTGTGTCGCGATGCGCAGGTAATGCTCGTCGAGCGAGTGGAAATTGTTGGCGTTGCGCACAAGAACTCCCTCTCCGGCAAGCCGTTCCTTCAGTGCCGTGGAGCATGGATTGCAGAGTCGGGCGAGGAAAAACGTGGTGTCTGAAGGCAGTGCTTCGATACCGTCGATGCCGTTTATCTCGTTCTGCAACCACCTACATTCCTTTATATATGGGCTGATGTCGAGCGCACCGGCGTTTCGGCAGAGCCACATTCCGGCTTCCACGGCGAGCGCATTGACCGACCACGGTTGCTTCTTATCTGCCAACCGGCATATTATGTCCCGCGCTGCGGTGACGAACCCCAGCCGCAACCCCGGCATGGCAAACCGCTTCGTCATCGAGTGTATCAGTATTATATTTCCTGCTTCCACCGCTTCTGCCGCCGATATTGTTTCGCCCAAGGTGGCATGCTCATACGACTGGTCGATTGCGAGCATCATGTCGCCATGACTGCGGGCAAAGTCGAGCAGCGATTTATTGTCGGCAAGCCGCCCCGTGGGGTTGTTTGGATTGCACAGCCAAAGCATTGTGGTGCTGCCGTCGCATTGTTCCACGGCGGCGATGCGGCGCAGCGCGTGACTGTTGATGCGGCATGCGTCGGCATATTCGCTGAATGTTGGCTCCACTATAGCCGACGTAGCACCGCGGTATGCAGCGGCAACGAGATAGATAGCCTCCGTTGCGCCGTTGGTAGGCAGCACCTCGTCGGGCATTATCCCCAGCCTTCCGGCAATGCTCTCGGCGAGTTGTTCTGCGGCAGGTTGCGGATAGTGGTCTATCAGCGAGATGCGCTGCTGTAGGTGAGCGGTAAGCCCCTGCGGTTGCAGAGCCGTTATAACGTTAGAACTGAAGTCGTGTCTTATCGCTCCGCCGTATGCGAAACTGTCGTCGCCATGTCCTCTAATCATGCCGCAAAAGTACTGCTTTTTTCCCAACCGCGAAACATTTCGCACCCAAAAGACGCAAATTGTTTAATGTGATACACAGCCTTTCACGTGCAGATATATTGCCTATCGCTTACCGCCTTATATCAAACCGTTTACCAAAATCGGCGATATTGCTGAGCAAAACCGCCGAAATTGGTTTGTAAAATCGCCGATTTTGCCCAGCAATTTCGCCGATTTTACATCACGGTAAAGTTGCTTCCGCCGGGCGTTTCATACGTAAGTGTCGCCGTATTTCAGCTGTACGTCGCTGATGTATTTCTTTATCAGTGCCGACGAGTCTTCTCGCTTGCAGATGAGAAGCACGTTGCCGTTCTCGGCTACGATGAAGTCTTCGAGACCGTTTATGATGCCGATGTGGTCGTCGGGCAACTTTATTATGTTGCCGTGGCTGTCTTCCATCATCGTTTTTCCGCCGATACTCACGTTGTCACCGTCGTTTTTGCTCATGCTGTCGTATATGGAGTGCCACATGCCGAGGTCTGCCCAACCGAAGTCGCACTGCATTACATACACGTTCTCGCTCATCTCCAAAATGCCGGTATCTATGGAAAGGTTGGGGTAGGCAGGGAAATTCTCGTTCACGTATGTCATTTCCTCCTCAGGATTCCACACGTGGTCTTTGTCTGCAAACTCCATCAGCACCTTGGGGAAAAGTTGCTTCAACGAATGGCGCAGGTATCTCGCGTTGGCAAGGAATAGCCCGCTGTTCCACAGAAACTCGCCGCTCTTGAGAAACATCTCGGCAAAACTGCGCTCCGGTTTCTCCGTGAACGACTTCACGCGGAATATTGAGTCCTTATCACATTTTTCTCCATGCTGAATGTATCCGTATCCCGGTTCGGGGCGAGTGGGTTTCACTCCCATTGCGAGCAGTGCGTCGTGTTCTGCCACCACACACAATCCGCGCTCTACATTGTCAAGAAACGACTCCTCGTTGAACACAGCCATGTCGCTCGGTGTAATCACAATCCGCGCGCCGGCGTTCTTATGGCAGATGCGGTATGTAGCCCATGCCGTGCTCGGTGCGGTGTTTCGGAATGTCGGTTCGCTGAGAATGTTTCCGTGCGGGAGTTCCGGCAGTTGCTCCTCCACGAAGTGGGCATAAACGTGGTTGGTGTTGACATATATGTTCTCAATCGGTATCAGTTTGCTCATCCTGTCGAACGTCTGTTGCAGCAATGTCCTGCCTGTGGAGAAGAAATCGACAAACTGTTTCGGCTTACTTTCACGACTGCACGGCCACAGCCTGCGTCCCTTTCCGCCCGCCAGTATAACGCAGTAGTTATCTTTGTTAAGTGTTCTCATCCTATCAGATATGAATTCTGCTACGAAAATAACAATAATAAATCGCTCCGGCAAACTTTCTCGCCATTATTTAAATATTTTTTCTATTTCCTTTGTTCTTTACAAAAAAAGAATTACCTTTGCACCCGCATTCGTCACCACGACGTTTCGCCGCGCCCAGATGGCGGAATCGGTAGACGCGCTGGTCTCAAACACCAGTGGAGCAATCCATCCCGGTTCGATCCCGGGTCTGGGTACAGATAAAAAGCCAAGTTACTTGGCTTTTTATTGTATTAGTAAGTTTGTCTCGTAATGACTTTATCTAATCCATGCAAGAGAGGCAGTGCTTTATTTTTGATATAGCTTTCTGCCAAACGGAAAAATCGTTGAATCGAGCATTAGTTTTACTCTTTTTTTGATAAAAAACAGGGAAAAGTTTGGAGGTTACATTAAAACATAGTATCTTTGCATCGCTTTTCGTAAAGCACGGGCGTTTAGCTCAGCTGGTTTAGAGCATCTGCCTTACAAGCAGAGGGTCGGCGGTTCGAATCCGTCAACGCCCACTTGGCAAAATCCCGCTTCTCGGAGAAGAGATGCGGGATTTTTTTCAAAACGGAGAATTGAACTATTGGATTTCGAAATAACGGGATACAGATTACTTAGCCTATCAACGAATATTTAAGATTACACGTACAATAATATTGTCATTAATTATCACAGAAAATTCGAGAGAATAAATGAAAGGACAGATATGGAACTCAACTTACTTACAGCAATTTCGCCCATAGACGGCAGATACAGGACTAAGACAGACAGTTTGGCACTCTATTTTTCAGAGTATGCGCTTATTCGTTACCGCATAAGGGTGGAGATAGAGTATTTCATCGCGCTTTGCGAACTCCCACTTCCACAACTGAAGGATTTCAACCACGATTTTTTTGAACCGCTGCGAGACATCTATCGCAATTTCAGCGTTGACGATGCACAGCACGTAAAGGATATAGAAAAGGTCACTAACCATGACGTTAAGGCGGTGGAGTATTTCATCAAAGAGCGTCTTGACGGTATTGGCGACTTCAGTAAATATAAAGAATTCATACATTTCGGACTCACCTCGCAGGACATCAACAACACCTCGGTGCCGCTTTCAATCAAGGAGGCTCTTGAGGATGTGTATGTTCCGCAGGTGGAAGGACTGATTGCGCTTCTCAACGAATATGCAGAGGAATGGGCAGAGGTGCCTATGCTGGCAAAGACTCACGGTCAGCCTGCCAGCCCGACGAGGTTAGGAAAGGAAGTGCTTGTGTTCGCCTACCGGCTTCAACAGCAACTCTGCTCTCTCAAGGCAGTGGATATAACGGCGAAATTCGGGGGTGCCACGGGCAATTTCAATGCCCATCACGTGGCATATCCGGGCTACGACTGGAGAGAGTTCGGCAATCGTTTTGTGAGCGAGAAGTTGGGTCTTGTGCGCGAACAATATACCACGCAGATAAGCAATTACGACCAACTCGGTGCTCTTTTCGATGCCCTGCGCCGCATAAACACTGTGATACTCGACCTCGATCGCGACTTCTGGATGTATATCTCAATGGATTATTTCAAGCAGAAGATAAAAGCAGGCGAAGTAGGGTCAAGCGCAATGCCGCACAAGGTGAACCCAATAGACTACGAGAACAGCGAAGGAAACGTCGGTATATCGAACGCCATACTGCAGTTCTTGGCACAGAAATTGCCGGTCAGCAGATTACAGCGCGACCTCACCGACTCAACTGTGCTGCGCAACGTCGGTGTACCAATCGGGCATAGTGTGATAGCGATACAGAGCACGATGAAAGGATTGCGGAAACTGATACTCAACGAAGAGAAGATTGCTGCAGACCTCGACAACACTTGGGCTGTTGTGGCAGAGGCGATACAGACCGTTCTGCGCCGTGAGGCTTATCCTAATCCTTACGAAGCGTTGAAGGCTCTCACTCGCACAAACGAGAAGATGACCTCCGAGACGATACGCGATTTCATCGAAAAACTCGATGTAAGTGAGGAAGTGAAGGCTGAATTGCGTGCCATTACGCCGCATAACTACACCGGAATTTGAATATTGCCGTAAGGCAACTAATAGTATTATAATTTAAAAAAAGAGAATAAACGAAACGCCGTGAGGCATTAAACAATTAAGATTATGTCAGAAGAATTGGAAAACAAAATGGAAGGATTTACATCCGGACAGGACGAGAGCCGGGAAGGTTATCGTCAGGTTGGCGGATATTCAAGAGATTATCGTAGCACAGGTCGTACCCCAAGACCTCGTATTCACACATCACGTCCTGCCGATACACGTATGGATGCTTCCGAAGGAGGCAGTTTCCGTCCCGATGGATTCGGCTCGGGATTGCACGGAGAAGGTGCTCCACGCCCTTATCGCCCGCGCACTCAGCAGGGAGGTTATCAGCCGCGTGGTGGTTATCAGCCCCGACAGCAGGGTGGTTATCAGCCTCGCGGAGGTTATCAGCAACGACAGCAAGGCGGCTATCAACCGCACAACGACGGTGGTTATATGCCACGTCAGGAAGGTGGTTATCAACCTCGTCAGCAGGGAGGTTACGTGCCACGCCAGCAAAGTGGTTATCAACCTCGCCCGCAGGGAGGTTACATGCCTCGTCAGCAAGGCGGCTATCAACCCCGACAGCAGGGTGGTTATCAGCCGCGCGGTGGCTATCAACCTCGCCCGCAAGGAGGCTATCAGTCTCGCGGCGGTTATCAGCCTCGTCAGCAAGGCGGTTATAATGCCGGTGGGTATGGTTATCGTCCGCGCACACAGGGATATGACCCTAATGCGAAATATAGCCTGAAGAAACGCATAGAATATAAGGAGGAAAACTTCGACCCTAACGAACCGATACGCTTGAACAAATATATTGCCAATGCGGGAGTGTGCAGCCGGCGTGAGGCAGACGAGTATATCGTATCAGGCAAGGTTACGGTGAACGGTGAGGTTGTTACCGAACTGGGTACAAAGGTGCTGCGTTCCGACGTGGTGATGTTTGAGGAAAATGTGGTTTCTCCGGAGAAAAAGGTTTATGTTCTGCTGAACAAACCTAAGGATTACGTCACCACTTCTGACGACCCACAGCAGCGCAAGACCGTTATGGACTTGGTTAGCAACGTCTGCCCGGAGCGCATCTACCCTGTTGGAAGGCTCGACCGCAACACAACGGGAGTGCTTCTGCTCACCAACGACGGCGACCTCGCCTCAAAACTCACCCACCCGAAATTCCTCAAGAAGAAAGTGTATCACGTGTTCCTCGACCGTCCCGTGACACAGGAAGACATCGACCAAGTGAAGGAAGGCATCGAGTTGGAGGACGGTGAGGTGCATGCAGATGCAATGGAGTATGCCAACGACGGTTTCGACAAGAAGCAGGTGGGTATCGAGATACACAGCGGAAAGAACCGTATCGTGCGCCGCATATTCGAGAAACTCGGCTATCGCGTGCTGAAACTCGACCGTGTGCTGTTTGCCGGTCTCACGAAGAAGAACCTGCGTCGCGGCGACTGGCGTTTCCTCACAGAGCAGGAAGTGGAGATGCTGCGCATGGGCGCGTTCGAATAACCTAAGTATTAACAGTGTCACTCGTTTCCCGTTGTGAAACGTCTTGCAACGGGCGACGAATTTAAACAAATCGAAATGAAAAGGACAAAAATAGTTGACGTCCTGAGAGATACCGAATACGGGAAGGACGTTTGTGTGAAAGGCTGGGTCAGAACCCACCGCTCAAGCAAGGCGGTTGATTTCATCGCGCTCAACGATGGTTCGACGATAAAGAATGTTCAGGTGGTGGTTGACGCCGGCATCGTGGACGACGAGACCTTGAAGCAGATAACCACAGGGGCATGTATCGGCGTGACCGGAAAACTCGTTGAGAGTCCGGCAAAGGGACAGGCGTCAGAAATTCACTGCGAGAACATAGAGGTTTACGGTGTTTGCGGAAGCGATTACCCGATGCAGAAGAAAGGACAGACATTCGAATACATGCGTCAGTATGCTCACCTGCGTCTCCGGACGAACACCTTCGGGGCTGTGATGCGCATACGGCATAACATGGCGATTGCGATACACAGCTATTTCCACGAGCACGGTTTCTTCTATTTCCATTCGCCCATCGTAACGGCGAGCGATTGCGAAGGGGCTGGGCAGATGTTTCAAGTGACGACAAAGAACCTGTACGACCTGAAAAAGGACGATGAGGGAAAGATTGTCTATGATGATGATTTCTTCGGGAAACAGACCTCACTCACGGTGAGCGGACAGTTGGAAGGCGAACTCGGTGCCACGTCACTCGGTGCGATATACACTTTCGGACCAACTTTCCGCGCAGAGAACAGCAACACTCCGAGACACCTCGCAGAGTTCTGGATGATTGAGCCGGAGGTGGCTTTCATCGACCTCAACGACCTGATGGACCTCGAAGAGGATTTCATCAAGTATTGCGTGAAGTGGGCCTTGGACAACTGCCGGGAAGATCTTGAGTTCCTCAACCAGTTTGTTGACAAGACTCTTATTCAGCGTCTTGAGGGCGTTCTGAAAGAAACTTTCGTGCGACTGACTTACACCAAGGGTGTGGAAATCTTGCAAGAGGCTGTGAAGAACGGCAGGAAATTCGAGTTCCCATGCAACTGGGGCGACGACCTTGCAAGCGAACATGAACGCTACCTCGTGGAGGAATACTTCAAGAAACCTGTCATCATGACCGACTATCCTAAGGATATAAAGGCGTTCTACATGAAGCTCAACGATGACGACAAGACCGTACAGGGCACCGATGTGCTGTTCCCGCAGATTGGAGAGATTATCGGCGGCTCGGTGCGCGAGGAGAATTACGATAAACTGATGTCGGAAATCGACCGCCGACAGGTGCCGATGAAAGACATGTGGTGGTATCTTGACACCCGCAAATATGGCACATGTCCGCACGGCGGCTTCGGTCTCGGGTTTGAACGACTGATATTGTTTGTCACGGGAATGCAGAATATACGCGACGTCATACCGTTCCCGAGAACACCTAAGTCGGCAGACTTCTGATGACACTGCCTCGTTTTTCCGACAGTAAGAAATAAGTCCTTTTTTGACGGAAAGACAGACGGAGGTCGGGCAAAAGACTTATCCTAAACTAACATTCACGTCACATTTACGGTGATTTGTGTATCAAGAAAAGAATAACTTGATGCAGATGCACGTAAATGTGACGTGTTTTTTATGTGCCTTAAACGTTATTGGGAATGCGGGGAGAGGGGAGATAGAGTATTGGCTTGTGTGAGTTTGTGGTGATGTTAGTGATGTGTGGGAGGATAATTGTGTATGTTTGGAAAAGTAAAATCGCCGAAATTGCTCCGCAATTTCGGCGATTTTGGTTTGCAATTTCGGCGATTTTGTTTTATAAAATCGGCGAAATCACCGGGCAAAAGACGTTCTGTTGTTAAGTTGTGGATAATCAATGATGAAGGCATAGGGCACCGGTCATGCCGTGGCTTTTCGCCTTGCCCGGCGTTGATGACACGTGGAAATGCCGTTTCTTCGTCCTGACCTTATGCCTTTTTCATCAACATCGTTTGTCTTTCTGTCGAAAAACTCACTGTGTCTTTCTGTCGAAACGATGTGTTACCACACCTTCAAGGTCTTCGTTCCAACCTTGACGATTATCATTCCTGCGGCGCGTTGCATCGGAACAAAGATGCTGTTGGTGCGGGCTGTGCCCTTTGCGAGACACTGCCCGGTAACGGAATACAGTGCATAAGGCTCGCCTGCGGTCACGCCCTCCACCAGAATACCGTTGTCGGCACGCGCGGCGCGGAAGCCGTCAGAAGCTGATGCAGAGGTGATGCCACTTGCAATGTCTTCGGTGACGAGGTTGAAACGACGCCAGCCCGGTGCTGCCTTATACAGTCCGGCAGTGCCTTCCGGCACGTGCAGGGTAGCCGTTTCGATGTTCTCGATGTCTTGGAATGTAGCGTCGGTGATGTCCTGCGGTTGCATGGCATAGGCATAGACATTCATCAGTGCCACGCAATGCTCGAAAGCGTCGGGCGAGAGTGTGCAGCCTGCAGGGATATGTGCCTCTTCCATGAGCAGAACGTTGAGGAACGCCTTGCTGCCAATGGTCTTCAGCGAAGCGATGTAAGGCAGTTGGAGCAGCGACATGTCGCGCTCGAAAGCATTGTTTCCGATTGTCTCAAGTGCCGGAGCGACACCCTCCTGCCAACCAATCTGCGCCAGCATCATGTTGTATCCCATTCCCAAAGACTCTATTCGCTTGAGCGAAGCGGGGAAGAACACCTTCTTGAACACCGGACTGAAGGCTATTGCCAGTCGTGCGATGCTCTCCACACCCTCCTTCACGGCGAGTTCTTCGCCTGCTGTTATGGGTTGGAAGAGCAGTGTTTTCCTGTCTGCGGAATAGAGGGCACCGGCTTCAGAAGCGATAGCCATTTCCGATGTCGGCACTTTCACGCCCTCGAGATAGAAGTTTGCAGCGAAGGCTCCCGGGCGCACCGTCTGTGTGGTTTGCAGCAAGGTGTATTCCGGATTTTCGCGTCCCGAAGGATATGCCACGATTTCTGTTTTCTCCTTATTATATACAACGCCGTCAACATCGCAGAAATGTTTGTTCTCGGGGTCAACGGTGATTGCAGTGAGTCGTGTGCAGTAGAGGAACGGCAGTTCGCCTATCGTTGCTACGTTCTTGCCGATTGTCACCTTTGTCATCTCGTTTGCACCTTCGAAAGCGCGTTCATCGATGGCAGTTATCGTGTCGCCTACCACTGCTTCGCCCACGGCAAGCCACTTCACGAGGTGTCCGTTCTCGACCACCGGCAGGTGTTCGTTGCCGCTGCCCTCATCCTTGGAGCATACGAGATCGATTTCAACGTCGGCGTTGAGGTTTTCTATAACATATTCGTTTCCGGTAAATCCCACTATCAGTTCGTTGTTGTTGAGCCAGCTGTCCACCTTATATCCCTCCTGCGGATGGGCAGTGAACACCACCTTCGAACCGGAAGCCACGGCAGTCCCGGTGGATATTTCCACGCCGTTTGCAGCGGCAGTCACAGTGCCATATTCGTTCAGTGATTTGAATTTCACAACATTGGTGCCGGTGTTGCGCTCGAAGTCAACTCGTATGTCCATCATGTCGTAAGCCTCACAGGTGTAGGTGGTTTTGCCATATTGCCCCTCTATAATCTCGAACGACGAAGAATTGTCGGCTGCCGTCACCTCATGATACCACTCTGTGACGTGATAACCCTCGAACGGCGTTGCCGTGAAGGTGAGCACCGAGCCAACGGGCACCTCTTCGGCGGTCTTCACCTCTTTTCCGTCCTGTGTCTTGCAGGTAATCGTTCCGTATCCGGGCTGCATGCTCTTGAAGAACACCACATATCCGGCGGGCATTTCCTCGAATGTCACCACCACGTCAACCGGTCCCTGCAGGGCGTCGATTGTGTATATCTGTCCGTTAGTGCCCTCGGTTGGCTGTGGCTCGGTGAGCACGTTTCCGTTCACGGTCCACTTGGCAATGCGGTTTCCGTAGAGCGGAATAGCCTTGATTTTCACCATCGAACCCTCGTAAAGTTCCTGTCCGCTCTGCACATCCACGGCTCCCGTTGTCCATGCCTCCATTGTGCCTAAGTCGGCAGGAGTTGCAGAGAATGTCACCTTATATTTTTTCGTTGCAGCCGGTTCGCCCACCACGATGTTGCACTTGCTGAACTCCTTCTGCAGTTTTGTCTTTATCGTTTCGCTTGCCACGTAGATAGTTGTCTGCGACTTGTCGGCAAGGCTGTATCCGAAGGTCTCGAAGTTCTCGCTGAGGTGAATGTCGATAACGCTGAGAGAGCCGACGCCGTTGAACGTTGTGAAACTGTCGTCGTTGACTCTCACGAGGCGTGGCAGGTAGAGTTCTGTCAGCGACGAGCACATGTTGAATGCGTTGCTGCCAACCACCGTGACACCCGGCAGGTTCACCTTCTTCAGCATGGTGTTGCTCTGGAAAGCCTGTTCGCCCACAATCTTGCACGTCTCGGCATCGAGCGACACCTCATTCTTTGCCCCTGCAAATGCTATTAGGGCTGCGTCGGACTTGCGCAAGAGAGCGTCGGAAACGGTATGGAACGCCGCGCCGCCGTCGGTCATCGTCATACTCTGCACCTTGTCGCACTTCTTGAACGGGTTGCCGATGACTGTTGTCAGCGTATTTCCCAAAGAGATTGATGTGACATCGGTGCAATAGCTGAACGCATCCTTGCCGAGCGTAACTATCGCGGGCAGGTTTATCTCGGTGAGAGCGTCGCATCCGTAGAATGATGCTTCGCCCACGTTCTGCACATTGGGTGCTTGTATCACGGTGATGCCGGTGCATCCCCTGAACGCATTCTTCCCGATCTTCGTCACGTTGTTAAGGTTTACGCCGGTGATGTCGGTGTTGCTCACCGGCTCCGACACTTCCCAGCCTTCGTCGTCAGCCTCTCCTTCTTGATAGAAGCAGTTTGCTACAATCTCGGTAACGCCGTCAGGGATTGTTATCATCCCGCGTGCGCCGTCCCATGAGGTAAGTACGCCGTTCTCCACTGTCTGTGCTTTCGCCATGCTGCACAGCATAAGCACAGAGCACAACATAAAAAAAAGTTTTCTCATCTTGTGTGTTTTCTTTTGTTTAAATGATTTATAATATATTCAAAAGGAGTAGATATTCAAAACCAATGGTATAAAAACTTCATCATATTTATGCAGTTTGCCACCGGTTTTATGATTTTTATTATGCAAATTTAGTCATAAATTCTGAGAATGACAAATTTTAATGAGAAAAAAGGAAGTATCGGAAACTTAAACACCAACCGGTTGTTAAACCTCATGCAGATTATGTTCCTTAGTCGGCTGTAGCCAATCTTCATGCTTTTCGTTATACTTTTGTTTGCTATCTCTCCATGCTATAGGCATGTTCTCGGCAAGCACTCCGACGACTTACGGCTTATTTTCGTAATCATAAAAAGAACGCTCCCCCGAAGCGTTTGAAGGCTTCGGGGGAGCGTTTCCATTGTTCGGACGATTGTCATATAGCAGCATCAGTCTCCGTTTTCTTCATAGAAATCAAAACCTTTTGCACCGCTTGGCTCGTCGTCACTGTCATCTTCTGAGATAGGGATTTTATCTCCACCATCCATGCTCCATGTCGATGGATCCATAAGATGATACTGTAGTTCAACGTATTCGTAAGAACTCTCCGGTTTTATATATTCTTTTTTCATGTTCTTTTCCTGTTATTTGTCGTTAATAAACCAATACTTTCTTGCCATCTACGATGTAAACACCTGCCGGCAATGCCTGCGTGTCGCTTTCGGGAAGTCTCTTACCGTCGATGGTATAAATACCGCGCGACACTTCAGTGGCATCGTTGTCAATCATCTTCACTCCCGTGGTCTCGCCTTCAACATCCTCGTCTATGATGTCAATCTTTGCACCGTTTGGCAGCGGATCGGTGAACTCAAGCCACCAGCGCAGTCCTTGCAGCGTGAACGGTTTCTTGTAACGTGTCACCATTCCTTTGTTCATCACATAGATGTAGTTGTCCGGTGACGCCTGAACCTTCTGGTTAGGGTTGCCGTCTCTTCTATAGACGCACGGATGGGTGGTGAGTTTCTGATTGATAACCGGATTGTAGTATTCGGTGGGATCCTCGGAAATGTCATTTTTGTTGAATGAAGCAGCCTGTATGATGTATAGCGGTTTCGATGTTCTGTAATTTCCGTTATATGGCGACATGAGAACTTTCCAGTCCATTTTCTCGTCGATACCGCCCACGGTAGTATTGATGACATATAGTTTGTTCTTCTCTATGGCGTTCTCTTCCCATGCCATATTGTTCAGATTGAGGGTCTTGAACTCCACGTTTTTACCGTCGTCAGAGAGCTTTTCGAGTTTTGCCAACTTCACGTCGGTGCCGAAGGCTGTGAACACTTGGTCCTTGTTGAGGTCAACCGGAAGCACTAATGAGTTCCATTTCCCCAGTACGAAACTGCGCTCCAGTACCATTGTTTCAAATTTTCTATTCTCCCATTCCTTGTTGAACTCTGCGTTTTCGGCATGTTCGGATATGAGGAAGTCGTTTCCGAGATACTTCAACTGAAAATTGTCAACGGCAACCCATTCGTTTTCAGAGCCGGTTGAGTTGTCCAACTTTACGCCTACCTCCAGACTTTGTCCTGTGCTTATTACCTGATTATTATTATCTACCTGATATCCGGGAATCCATACAATAACCTTGGTACTGTAGTTCTCACGGTTCTCATAGAACTTAATTCCCGACTCGGTAAGGTTGGTCGGCTCTGCTCCTGACACTGAAGAAATCAGCGGCAGTTTGGCAGTTCTCCAATAGATTGAGCCTTCTATGGGAGCATCTGTATTTACCTTTGCATACAGGTAGGCGTTCTGTGCTTTCGAACCGTCTCCCGGTCGGTAGAACCCTTGGCATGTAAGCATATACCATCCGCCTCTTTTGATAACGTCGGTGGTCTGGCTGATACTGCCGGTGCCACGCTTTATTTCACCATTGAAGAACTGTCCGTACAGAAGGTTGTAATATGTCTGTTGACCCACACCGACAGTAGTATATTGTGTGTCGATGCTCTTGGTTCCAACAGTATAGTTTAAGCTGTCACCTGCATTATTATATTTTTCATTGCTTATATCGACAGTTCCTGTAATGTTAGTCCTTATCCATTTGTTGTCATGACCGTCTCTGCGTGCCAATCCTTGGTCATAGATATAGAACGTAGCATCGGCAATGTCGCGGTATGATGCAGGAGCAGTCTCGAATCTTTTTATCAAGTCTTCTCTGGTGACTATCTTCCATTGGCACCATTTGTCATTCTTAGGTCCGGAATTGTTTGAATATTGTCCCATTTCAAGAACGTTCTTGCGTGCTCCCGTTGCATTAGAGTTTCTTCTAAGATAATACCACGTGCTGACGCCCTCCTTATGTGCAATCCAATAAATGTTCTTGTCGCTGGTTTGGTAGAAATACCAGTTGGTAACTGCAACGACTTTTTTTTCTAACTCTTTTTCTCTTGACTTCCTGTCCACGATTACTCCGTCGCAGTCCTGCTGCACGCCGCTTCTAATCCATGCAACGTGATTTTCTATCTCACCGCCGATATTCGGGCTGATAAGAATATTAGAGTAGATGTAGTTTGTTGTACCTCCATTATCACTAACAAGATATAGAGGTGTTCCCACTTCATACAACGAAGCCTCCACGCCCCAGTGTCCTCCTTTGTTGAAGAAGCAGTTTGGGTCTCCTGCTTCCCATGCTCCTACGTTAACGAGGAAAACCGTGTTTTTATCGTTTAACTGGTTTTGGGTGCTACCGTACTTCAGGAAGAGTCCTGCATCTCTGATTTCGTGTCCGGTCCAGTTGGTAAGTTGAGCATGGGTTTTCACCATGTTTGGCAATACTGCAATCAGTATTGCGAATAACAACATAAGTCTTTTCATACTTTGTTCTGATTAAAAAAATAATTATGTAAAATGAATTCTCGCTCTCTTTTTGATTTATCTAAACGTTTTATTTCCGTAATAAACAATTATGACTGCAAAGGTATCAATTTAACTTTGCAGTTCAATCTTTTAAGCGAAAAGTATAATAATTGTTAACTTTAGCGGGGGGGGGGGAACTTTCGTTAACTAAATCAGTTGCCGTATAAACGGAAATTAACTATCGGTTGTTGTGAAGGTATGGTAATAAAAAGTTGGTTGGCGTGCATGGATTATTCTATCCGAGGGTTACGTTTTCCACGCTTACCGGTTCGTTTAGGAATATTCGGGCGCACTCTTTGAAGCGATCCGGGTTTTCGGTGGTGAGATAATGGCACGTTCCACCTTTCGTTATGCGGGTCTCCATGTCCGGGTGGCGCATGAGATAGTCGGCAAGGCTTTCCGCGACATATTCTCCCTGCGACACTATGCGTATGCCTTCGGGCACGTGTTTCTTTATTGTATTGATTAGAAGAGGGTAGTGGGTGCACGCCAGAACGAGGGTGTCAATGTCCGGATCGCGCCCCAGAAGTTCTTTTATACGCCGGCTTACGAAGTAGTCTGCACCCTCGCTGTCAGCCTCGTTAGCCTCTACTATTGCTGCCCATAGCGGACAAGCCTGCCCCGTCACCACAACATCGGGTGCTTGGTGGGCAATCTCCAGTTCGTAACTGTTGCTCCTTATCGTGCCTTCGGTGGCAAGTATTCCCACGTGGCGTGATGCCGTGAGCGGCGGCACCGCTTCTGCCGTGGGGCGTATTACGCCGAGCACGCGGCGACCGGGGTCGATGTTCGGCAGGTCGTTTTGCTGCAATGTTCGCAGAGCTTTTGCCGAAGCCGTGTTGCATGCGAGTATCACCAAGTGGCATCCCATTGAGAAAAGCTTCATCACTGCCTCACGTGTGAAGCGATATACCACGTCGAAAGAGCGCGGACCATAAGGTGCCCGGGCGTTGTCGCCGAGGTATAGGTAGTCGTATTGCGGCAACAGGCTGCGCATCTGATGCAGTATTGTCAGACCGCCGTAGCCACTGTCGAACACGCCGATAGGACCGGGGGATGATGCTCGTAATGTGTTCACGCTATTGCAATGCGTCTTTTACTATTGTCGTGATGTCGTCGGCAATGGCGGTGTCGATATACGGACAGGCGTTGCCGTCGGTGTTGAGTATGACTGCATAGCCCCGTTCTGAGCCAATCTTCCGTAGCGTTTCCTTCATCTTTTGGTGCACCCGAACCATCATGTCCTGCTCTGCCTGTGCGAGCAAACGCTCTGCTTCGGCTTTGAATGCGGTGTTCTTCTGCATCATATCCTGCAGTTCTGCCTGCCTTTTCTTTAATATGAGTGGTGCGAAATCTCGCTGTCCGTCGAGGAAATCCTCGTATCGGCTGTTGAATTCCTCTTCTGCCCGCTTTGTCTCGGCGGCATATTTTGCGCGCAGCGAGCCGAGGTTTTTCTGTGCGGCGACGTATTCGGGCATTGTTTTCATTGCCTCGCCGTAACTGAAATAGGCGATGCGGTTCTGCGCTTTCAGTGTTGAGGGCAGAATGAGGAGCAGTAGGAGCGGGAGGAATTGTTTCATGATAAGTGTGGAATTTGCTTTGGGGAGGGGGTAAGATATATTGGTATTGACCGGGATTGACCTGTATATTAGGTGTAGGGAGGAAGAAAACCGGGGAAAGGGAGTTGCGAACAAGCCCTTTCCCCGGTCTTCTGTTATGTTCTTATTTCAGCTTGCTCAGTTCTGCTTTCACGTCTGCAGTTACGTCTTTGCTTAGGGTCTGGCTGATGTATGGTATGCCGGCAGCCATGTCCATGATATATACGTATCCGCCTGCGTCGCCGACATTCTTGATAGCATTGATGAGTTTGTTTGTTATCGGCTGCAGTTTCTCCTGCTGCATTTTTGTGAGTGCCTGCTGATTGTCTTGGAAAGTCTGCTGTATTCTCTGATACATTGTCTGCAATTCTGTCTCCGTTTCCTGACGTTTTGTTTCGTTCATGGTGCTGGAGTTCTTCTCATACTCCTCGCTTTTGCGCTGCAGTTCCTGTTGCATTGCCTGCAGTTCGTCTTCATACTTTTTGGTTTGTGCTTCCACTTCTCCGCGTGCCTGAATAAATTCGGGCATGCCCTGCATGATTGCCTGCGAGTCAACATGTCCGAACTTCTGTGCGAAAACAGACAGAGGTGCCAACACCAGCAGCATAATGATAATCTTTTTCATTTTCTTCGATTTAATTTTTTATTGTTATTATTTTAGTAATTGTCACGTTGTTCAGTTGGCATAGCCCAACTTTTGCAGCACTTCGTTGCTGATGTCAATCTTAGGTGAGCCGAAGATTATGCCGCCATTGGATGCTCGGTCGAGCACGAGTGAATATCCGCGGAGGTCGGAAATGTCTTTCACCGCAGCGTAAATCTCATCCTGTATTGGCGTCATGAGAGCCTCTCTCTTCTTGAACAGTTCGCCTTCGGGTCCGAAGTATTTTCTTTTCAGGTCGCTTGCGTCTTTCTCTTTCTGCATTATGGCGTCCTGCTTTGCCTTCTTCTGCTCCTGCGAGAGGAACACCACTTCGTTCTGATAGTTCTTATACATCGTCTGTGCCTCGGTGTTCAGAGCCTCCACTTCTGCCTGCCACTTCTTCGACACTTGGTTCAACTGCTCATTTGCCCGCTCATACGCCGGCACGTTTTTCAGTATATATTCCATGTCAATCAGTGCGAACTTCTGTGCGTTTGCCGCCGTTGCGACTATTGCCATTACGGCTATTATCAGTAATTTCTTCATAATCTCTGTTTTTTGTTTTATCGTTAGAATTCCTGTCCGAGGATGAAGTGGAACTGTCCGCCACCTTTCGTTCCGAACACTTTGTCAAATCCGTAAGCCCAGTCGATACCCATCATACCCACCATCGGCAGGAATATGCGCACGCCGATGCCTGCCGAGCGTTTCATGTCGAATGGGTTGAACTTGCTCGTGTTTGTCCACGCATTGCCGGCTTCGGCAAATGCGAGTCCGTAGATGGTGGTGTTGCCGAGCAGCAGAGGGTAGCGCAGTTCGAGCGTGAAGCGGTCGTAGGCGTAGCCTTCCTGATAGTATGGCGTGAGCGCACCGTTGTCATATCCGCGCAGTCCGATTGTTTCCTGTGCATATCCGTTGCTGTATCCGCTCATTCCGTCGCCTCCCATGTAGAACGTTTCGAAAGGAGACTTCTTGTATTTGTTGTACGAGCCGAGCAGTCCTAGCTCCACTCTTGTCATCAGCACGAGACATTTCTGTCCTTCGGTGAGTGCCGTGAAGGTGCGCGCCTTGAACTTCCACTTGTGGTATTCAATCCACCTGTACTTCTCTTGCTGTTCTCGCGAGTAGGTTGGCGACTTAGGGTCGGTGGCAAGGTTCTTATAGTCCTTGTTCTCGAACTTGCTCCACGGCGGCGTGATTGTTACCGACGCAGAGAATTCCGAGCCGCGACGCGGGAAGAGTTGGTTGTCCGTTGAACTGCGTGTGAGCGTTATACCTAAGTTGAGGTTGTTGCAGTTTCCGTTTGAAACGAGGAAGTATCTCCAGTTCTTCAGGAAGTATCTCGTGAACGACATTTCCACGCTCAGCATGAAATAGTCGTCGGGCCAGCGCAGACGAGTACCCCATCCGATGCTTGCTCCCATGAGTTTCACATACTTGTCGGGGTCGTAGTAGTTCTCATAACTGTTGTAGTAACTGCTTCCTACGCCGTAGAGATAGTTGTAGTAGTTGTTCATGTAGGCGTTGTTATAGTAGTTGCTCGACACGTCGGTCTGCTTACTATAGAACGTGCTCACCGTGAACTGTATCGGTCTTTTGCCTCCGAACCAGTTGGTGGAGTAGCTTGCGTTGTACGATTGGTAATATTGTGCATTGGTCTGCGCTCCTATCGAGAGCACCTCTCCGTCTCCGATAGGGAGTATTCCCCTGCGTTTCTTGTTCTTCCCGAACAGGTTTGCCATAGAGAAGTTGTTGAGTTTCAGTCCCACTCTTCCGATTACTCCCGTCTGTCCCCAGCCGAGCGAGAACTCCACTTGGTCGTTGGATTTCTGCACGAGGTTCCAGTCGATGTTCACAGTTCCGTCCTCATAGTTCGGCTTTACGTCAGGAAGCACCTGCTCGGGGTCGAAATGTCCCATTGTGGCGAGTTCTCGCTGAGAGCGTTGCAGAGCCTCTTTCGAGAACAGGTCGCCCGGCTTTGTGCGCAGTTCTCGCCTTATCACGTTCTCATAGAGGCGGTTGTTACCGTTTATTCTCACCCTGTTGATATGCGCCTGCGGTCCTTCCTGAATACGCATTTCGAGGTCGATAGAGTCGCCCACGATGTTCACTTCGGTCGGTTGCAGGTTGTAGAACAGGTATCCGTTGTTCCAATACAGGTTTCCGATAGCATCCTCGTCCTCCGAGAGACGTTTGTTCATGAGTCTTTGGTTATACACATCGCCCTTCTCCATGCCAAATTGCGTTGCGAGGAAGTCGGTATTATAGATAGTGTTACCCACCCATGTGATGTTGCGCAGGTAGTATTTCTTGCCCTCATCCACCTTGATGTAGATGTTCACGTGCTTGTCGTCGTTGTTCCACACCGAGTCTTCCACAATCACGGCGTCGCGATAGCCCAGTTCGTTATATTTGTCGATGAGTTTCTTCTTGTCCTCGCTGTATCTTTCGGGAGTATATTTCTTCGACTTCAGGAACGACGAAAGTTTCCCTGCTTCATGCGTTTTCGAGAAAGCACCCTTTCTGAACAGCCCGCCCTTAATCTTGCTGTCGGCAAGCTTTTCGTTGCCTTCGATGATTATATTGCGCACTTTCATCTTCTCTTTCTTGTCAACCATTACATCGAGAATGACCTGATTTCTTGCCGCAACGTCGTCGCGCTGCGTTATTTCGACAACTGCGTTTCTGTATCCCTTGTCGTCGAAATATCGCTTTGCCAGTATCTTGGCACGGTCGAGCATGTTAGGTGTCACCTGTGAGCCTTTCAGCAGTCCCAGTTTCTTTTCCATATCCTCCTGCTCTCCCTTCTTCAGTCCGATGTAGTTGATTGTGCTCACGCGCGGTCTCACGGCGAGGTGGAAGTGCAGATAGACCTTGTCGCCGACTATAGAGTCTGCGCTGATTGCCACTTTCGAGAACAATCCGTGTTTCCAGTAGTGTTTCACTGCCTCCGTTATTTCGCTTCCCGGCAGGGTTATATGCTGTCCTTTCACCAATCCCGAAATACCGGTCAGCACATAGTCTTCATACCCTTCCACGCCCGACACGGCAATTCCGCCTATCACGCAGTTGCGCGGATTTCCGGCGTATGTTATTTCAGGGTTTACTATTTTCTCCTGTGCGCTGACGGTGAGGCCCACCATCAAGGCGGCGACTACGAGTATTTTCCTTATCGTATTGTTCATTATCGACGTCTGTTGTATGTTATCTTTATAGGGCACCTAACCCTGCGTTTCCCTTTTCCTATTTCTCTTCTTCCACCTGTTCGCCTGTTTTTCCGAAACGTCTCTGCCTTCCCTGATAGTCGAGAATGGCTTCATGCAGTCCGCGCTCGTCGAAATCGGGCCAGTAGGTCTCGGTGAAATACAGTTCTGAATATGCAATCTGCCACAGCATATAGTTGCTCACGCGCAGTTCTCCTCCGGTGCGTATGAGCAGCTCGGGGTCGGGCATGAAACTTGTTTCGAGATGTTTTGCCACCGTCTCCTCGGTTATTTCTTCCGGGCTTATGGCATCAGGCTGCGGGTTGCCGCTTGTCATCTCCCGCACGATGTTGCGCACAGCCTGTGTTATTTCCCAGCGTGCCGAGTAGCTCAAAGCCACCACCAGCGTCATGCTGTCGTTGCCGGCGGTGCGCTTCATGGTGCTCAACAACTTCTCTGCCACATCCTTCGGCAGTCTCTCAATGTCTCCGATGACCCTCAGCCTGACGTTGTTCTTCATGAATATCTCGTCTTCGAGCGACGTAAGAACCAGTCCCATGAGCGCGGCAACTTCGCTTGTCGGGCGGCTCCAGTTCTCTGTCGAGAAGGTATAGAGCGTGAGATACTTCACTCCCAGCCTGACACACTCTGACGTTATGCGGCGCACTGTTTCCACTCCTGCCTGATGTCCGAAAGTGCGTTCGTATCCATGTTTCTTCGCCCAGCGTCCGTTGCCGTCCATTATCATGGCAATGTGCTGCGGGATGCGGTTCATATCCAGTTGTTCCATATCAGTATCTATCGTTATGACAAGTTCTGCACTTAGGCATGAAACTGTAGGTCAGTGTCACCTGAAGTGTGTGATAGCAGTCGGTGTTCTTAAATGCTCCGCTGCTTTTTATCGAGTACGGGTCTGCCGTTCCGTCGAGTTCGTCGCTCAGCGAGAAGTGCATTGCCCACTCTATGCCGAGGTTCACTCGCGGCGCCACCTTGTATTTCACGCCCACGCCGATTGGTATGTTCGCCGTGAAGACGTTCTTCTCGCTGCTCTTCACGAATGTTCCGCCCAGTCCTATCGCGATGAACGGCGTGAGCGGTCGTGCCCCGCGATATTCTCTTCCGGTGCCGTAGGGCCAGAAGTTGTATTCGTAGGTGAGGTCAACGTTGACGAGGGTGTTGTCAAACTCAAATCCGGAGCCGTCGAGTCCGGGATAGTATGTTTTGGCATCGGCAGCCTTTCCCTTTATCTTTCCGTAGCCCACCTCGGCTTTCAAACCCATGTATGGGTTGAAGTATCGGCGCATCACTGCCGTTGCCGAGGGTTGCAGGCTGCTCGTGAGACTCGGATTGAAGTCGCCGAGGTAGCCCGTCACCCCTGCGCCCACACCTATTTCCATGCGGTATTCCTCGTCATCCTGTGCGAGGATGGCGAGCGACGAGAGCATGAAGACTGCCGTTAAAGCAAGCCGGGTAATGAGGTTGAGATGCGGTTTCATCAGCCTTTACTGTTCATATTATATAATGCGCGTGCGCGAGAGGATTTTACCTTTCTGTTGTCTGCCGGCTTATTGCCAGCCCATACGGTTCAGCCTTCCGCGCCATATCTGCCCTGTTCCGGCACAGATAATCCAAAGGCGGTTGCTGCCGTCTGTCACAAGAGCCATTGCCGAGGCGTTCTTGTCGATGCCCTCGGGCAGTTGGTAGCGGGCGTCGTCAGACCATGTGATGCCGCAGTCGGCACTGGCATATATCCTTTCGAATGCCGCAGCCTTGCACGGAGGTATTCCCTTGCCGCCCACTGCCAGCATAACGTCGCCGTAGAGTGTCATGCTCATATCGGCAAGTCGCGGCATCACGAACCTGCCGTCGCCGTCGGTCTCATAGTAAGCCCACGGCATGTTGGTGGCAAATTGCCCTCTGTCGTCGAGTCTTCCCCATATCACGGCAGTGGTGTCGGCGGCGTATTCCGTGCCGCGGTTGCCCATTAGCACCACCTGTTCCACGTCGTTGTTGGTGCGAAGTGTGGTGCATGAGTAGTTGATGTCGGTCGTGGGAAGCAGTTCCTTGCCGCTGTCAATCTCGTCGGCAGTCCACATCACGCCGTCATAACTGCACAGCATATTTCCCTCTGCGTCGTAGCCGAAGAGTCTGTTGCCTGATGCGGCTACGAGTTTTTCCACCGCCGGTGTGCTTATCACATCCCATGCGCTGCCGTCAGCCGACGCCATGAGTTGCCCGGCGTGCATCATATACAGTCTGTCGCCTTTCTTCACAATGCCGCGATAGGCGTCTTTGTCGAGCAATCCGTTGAAGTTGAACGTCACCGAAGTCCATTCCTTGCCGTCGCCTACGGCAGTCTGCATTGCCGCGGTCTTTGTTCCGTCGCTGCCGAAAGCCACTATCCTGCCGTTTATCTCAAACGCCCTGAATGCCTTGAAGGCAGCCATTTCCGCGTTTGTGGAGAGCATAGTCCAGTTGAAGTCGTCTGCCTTCTGCTTGTGCACGTTCACTTTCACGACGTATTCCCGCGTGTTCTGCCCGTCGGGGCTCATCACAACCAGTGTGCGAGGCACCGAGAAGTCGAGCGTGTCATTGCCGGTTATGGTGTTTATATCCGTGCCTACGGTCTTTTTCAGTCCCACTATTCCGTTCTTCTCTGTTTTCACAGATATGAGCAGTTTGGTCGGGTCGGTGCCGTAAGGCAGCGAGTCGAGGTTCTGTATTTCGCATCTGTTCTGGTCTATGGTGAAGCGGAAAGAGGTGCCACTCTGCTTCACTACGTAGGTGCTGTCTTCTCCCTTCGACGACTTCGTGACCTTCTTCACCAGCATCCTGTTGATTACAAAGGCGGTTATTGCGGTGTCTTTGTAAAGCACCTTGTTTTCGTCTTCGTCTTTAAGGCATGACACTAATGTCGTGGCTGCAAACAATATTATCAGGAAAGGGGCGATAATCCTTCTCATATTCTTATTCTTTGAATTTTACGTGCAAAAGTAATCAGTTTTCCTCAATTACCATATCATTTGCCTGTTTTATTATCTAAAATAATGATTTTGACTGTGTTTTTTAAGTTTTATTTTGACAACCTTAGGGGGATTTTTCAGGAAACGGTCGCTTCGGCGACCTGTTCAGTGCCGCCATTCGCCTGTTTTGGGGAGAAAAACACATAAGTCTTTCTATCAAAAAACATGAATTCCGGGGAGGATGGAAAAACAAAAGGCAGGGCGTTTTATGTGGAGTCATGGGGCGGTTGACGGTATGCTGCCGTCGGTGAGAGTATCTGTTGCATCGCAAAATCGGCGAAATTGCTGAGCAAAATCGGCGATTTTACAAACCAATTTCGGCGGTTTTACATTACAATTTCGCCGATTTTACTCCATGAAGGATTTGCTTTATACCAGCAATGAATGGCAAACGATGCCCCCGCGCGCTATCTATATGTGCCCCGACAAAACCAAGTAGTCGCGCCTTTTCGTCTTTATAACTCCAAAAGATGTCTTTATGTAAGCCTCATTTTTGTCTTTCTGTCCTCCATTTTCATCTTTTTGTCTTGAAAAACATGTCTTTATGTCAATAATATTTTGAGTATAGACAGATAATTTATACCTTTGCAGGTAACATTCGGAAAATGATAAATAATAGATTATGAGAAAGTTTTTGCCAGTTGTATTGGCGTTGTTTTTCAGCATTGTAATGTCTGCAAAAGACATTAAACGACCGGATTCGTTCAACTACCTCCGTGCAGAGGAAGCCATAGAAAACGGAGACTATGACGAAGCGTTGCAGTATCTTCAGAAGGAATTGGCGGAAAACCCGAAGAATGGTTACGCCCACTTCCGTGTGGCATGGATTTATCTGAATAAGAACGAGAACGGTCAGGCTCTGTCGAGTGTGGATAAAGCACTGAAGTTTCTGCCCAAGAAAGACGGCGAATACATCGCTTATTCGCATAATCTTAAATCGACAGTGTATTTCAACCTCGGTCAGAAAGAAAAGGGGTTGGAGGAATTGGGACTGGCAATAAAGGCACAGCCGGAGGACATAGACTACCTTAACTACCGCGGACAGCGATATTACGAGCTGAAAGAGTATGCCCTCTCGGATGCCGACTACCGCCGAATTACCAAGATAGAACAAGGTTCGACGGTGGGATTTCTCGGTATCGGGCGCAATGCAACAGAGCAGGGGAACTATGCTGAGGCTGAGAAGAACTTCGACCATGCGCTGAAACTCTCGTCGGAGGAGTCGCAGGTTTATTGCTTCAGGGCTGAATGTTACATCAAGCAGAAGAAATGGGGGAAGGCTATTGATGACATCGTGAAAGCCACTTCCATTGACGGCAGTGCATGGGCTATGGAACTCATGATGAAGATTAACGAAGAACCGCAACTGTCGCAGTTGGTGTCGAGGCTGAAGACAGAGGCTAAGAAGGCTCCCACGGAGATGGTATGGAATTACCTTGCCGGTATGTTGTATGACACTGTAAGTCAGCCCCAGAACGCCATTCCTTTCTATAAGAAACTGTTTGATACCGGTAACAGCGAAGTGGCATATTACATGCTGGCAAATGCTTACTGCGCCCTCGGCATGTATGACGAGGCGACAGAGAACATAAACCATGCGATTGAGGCAGACAGCACAGCCGCGAACTACCATTGGCTAAAGTCGCGCATCGCACATTACACGGGCGACGTGAAGGGTGCCATAACATCGGCAACGAAGATGATAGAGAGTGCAAAGGATAACAATATGTCATATCAGGTGCGCGGAACGGAAATGATGCGTGCCGGACTTTACGACGCAGCGATTGAAGACTACAACACTTCGATAAGCATAGAGCCCGGTAACACACATGCGTATCTGTATCGCGGGCATTGCAACATGAAATTGGGCAACAGCGAGGCGGCACGTGCCGACTATGAGAAAGTGATTGAGACAGACTCCGTTCCTGCCACCGCAACGGAGGCGATGTTTGCCTATGCCATGCTCGGAAACCGAGAGAAGGCGGTGGAGATGTGCGACAGTGTGCTGGCTAACGACAGTACGCAGGGTATGCTCTATAATGCAGCATGCCTCTACTCGAGGCTGAACGAGCCGGAGATGACATGCCGATACCTGAGAAAAGTATTCGACAAAGGTGTTTTCGAACTCGCTCACATCGATACAGACTTCGACATGGAGAACGTGAGAGACAACGAGGAGTTTGTGCAGATAATGCAGGAACAGCGCAAGAAAATAGCGGAAATCGTGGAAGGAATGAAAGAAACGCCTGACGAAGGGGAGTATGAGGATGAGGAAGTGGAGGTGCCTTTCACCAAGGAAGGTTCTCTGTGCCGTGTGAAATGCTCAATCAACGACCTGCCTCTGAGTTTCATCTTCGACACCGGAGCAAGCGACGTGAGCCTTTCGATGGTGGAGGCAACGTTCATGATGAAGAACGGCTATCTCACGAAGAATGACGTGGTGGGGTCGGCAAACTACTCAGACGCCAATGGAAACGTGAGCGAGGGTACTGTGATAAACCTGCGGAACGTGAATTTCGGAGGTCTGTCGATAAACAACGTGAGGGCCAACGTGGTGAGAAATCAGAAGGCTCCGCTGCTGCTCGGGCAGGCTGTGCTGAACCGGGTTGGTAAGATTGAGATAGACAATGACAAGAAAGTGCTGAAAATAACGCACAAGGTGAAGAAATAAAAACAGGGAAAGGATATGTTGGGAGCAATAATAGGAGACATAGTAGGGTCGAGATTTGAGTCGGGACCGGCACCGCAGGCTGGGTTCGAATTGTTCACCTCCGACTGCGGTTTCACCGATGATACGGTGTGTACGGTGGCGATTGCCGATGCCATACTTAACCGTCGCGACTATGCCGAGTCGCTGGTTGACTGGTGCCGGCGTTACAGCACGCCCATGAAAGGCGGTTATGGAGGCATGTTCTTCCGCTGGTTTCTGGGCGACGACCACCGCCCCTACGGGTCTTACGGCAACGGGTCGGCGATGCGTGTGAGTGCCGTGGGCTGGCTGTTCGACGACATCGACACCGTAATGGAGGAAGCACGCCGCTCGGCAGAAGTGACTCACAACCACGAGGAAGGGATAAGAGGAGCGCAATGCACGGCAACGCTGATATACTGGCTTCGCACCGTGCGCATCACGAAAAACCGACTGAAGAAATCTGTTGAGAGCAAGTTCGGCTACGAAATACCACCGCTTAAAGACATCATGCGCATCGGGGCATTGGGGCATTTCGACGGAACGTGCCAAGAGACCGTGCCTGCCGCGATACGCTGTTTCCTCGAAAGCGAAAGTTTTGAGGACACTATACGCAAGGCTGTGCTCGCCGATGGCGACACCGACACTAAGGCAGCGATAGCCGGTTCGATTGCAGAGGCATACTACGAGTTGCCCGACACGATTGTAAACCGCGCTTTGGAGTATCTCCCGAACGATATGCTCGATGTCGTTACGGCGTTCTGCGACAAGGTGACAGGAGGTATGGAAAAGTGAGGAAAGGAGAAACCAATAAGTCATGAACCTATTGATAATCAACGGTCCGAACCTCAACTTGCTCGGCATTCGCGAGCAGGACGTTTACGGACAGGAAAATATGGAAACATGCTTGCAGGCACTGCGCGAGAGGTTTCCACAAGTGGAGATTGACTATTATCAAAGCAATATCGAGGGCGAGATGATAGACAAGATGCAGGAAGTGGGCTTCACATACGACGGCATAGTGCTCAACGCCGGGGGCTACACACACACGAGTGTGGCTCTTCGCGACTGCATACGAGCCATAACGACGCCGGTGGTGGAGGTGCATGTGTCTAACGTCCATGCCCGTGAGGAGTTCCGCCGCCACTCCATGCTCTCGGCAGTATGCGTGGGAGTGATTTGCGGCTTCGGGCTCGACAGTTACCGGCTGGCAGTGGAGGCTATAATAAACAGATGAGCGGCGGCTGTAAGCGGAAGGAAGCGATGACACTCGACGACTATATCCTGTCGCATATCGACCCGGAGGGCGACTATCTCTATCGTCTGTGGCGAGCCACGAATGTGCGGTTGTTGCACGGGCGCATGGCGAGCGGGCATCTTCAGGGCAGACTCCTGAAGATGATTGTGGCAATGATACGCCCTGAGAACATCCTCGAAGTGGGCACGTTCAGCGGATATAGCGCGATATGTATGGCTGAAGGGCTTGCAGAGGGTGGGCGACTCTATACCTTTGAGATAAACGACGAGATGGAAGATTTCGCCCGGACATGGATAGAAGGCTCGCCGGTGGCGGACAAGATAGACTTCCGCATCGGTGACGCCAACGTTGAAGCACCGCGATTAGGCATTCAGTTCGACATGGCTTTCATAGACGGCGACAAGCGAACATATCTCGAAACCTACGAGACGGTGCTGCGGATACTGCGCCCGGGAGGTTTCATTCTTGCCGACAACATCCTGTGGGACGGTCATGTGCTGGAGCAGGCGAAACCCTCCGACCGGCAGACGCAGGGCATTGAGGCGTTAAACGACTATGTGGCGCGCGACAAGAGGGTGGAAAAAGTGATTGTGCCGATACGCGACGGGCTCACTATAATACGAAAACTATAAACAACAGGATAAAAAAACGCCGGTCGCCGGAACGTCTTTAAGCACAGTGATGCGCATTGACGTTCCGGCGACCGGCGTTGTCTGATATCAATAACTTACGCTGACAGGCATGTTCTGCAGCTCTTTTTTCGCCGTACCTTTCAGCGTTTTCCCCTCCCGCTTCAGATTTATGCTTATGAGTTCGCTGCTGTTTGATGCGTTCAGGAAGAACTCCTCGCCGTATTTGTCGCCTGTTATTTCGAGCGTTACGCCGCGAGTGTTGTCAACGAGTTTTCCCGTAACGAAACCTCCGGAGGTGACATTGAGAGTAAGGTTTATGCTCGCATTTGCCATTGTTCCCTTGCAGTTGTAACTTCCTCCGGCTTTTGCCACGTTGCGCTCTGCCTTTTGCCTTTCCTCATCAGAGAGTTTTCTCGGTTCTCTCACTGCCGTGTTGCTGTTGCCCTCATCGCCGGTGTCTGTCACCGGAGTTGTCGTTGCAGGGGGCGTTTCGGCAGTCTGCTGCGCACCGTCGGTGTTGTCGGAGGTTCCTGTTGGCGAAGACTCGTCTGCCGGTTGAATGGTGATATTGTTGTTCTCTTGCTCCACCTGCTCCTGCTCTTCCTTGTCGGAGGAACTGATACTGTTGAACAATTTCTTGCCCGCAAACGACAATATCGCTATCGTGAGCACCGCAAGAACAGCCACGATGAGGCATCCCAAGGCAAACATCTTGCCGCATGACGACTTCTTTTCGGGTGGAGTTGCAGGGGTGGCAGGTTTTGGTTTAGGTTCTTCCAGCGTCTTTGGTTCGTCATGTGGGGCAATGGGTATCGGCATCGGCACTGCTTCCGGTTCGGTTTGCTGTTCCGTTTGGTCGGAAGGAATGTATTTTAGGTGGTCCTCCGGAATAGTCGGCGGCGCGGCGTTCCCTGCCGATGAAGTATCATTGCCGGCTGCTGCGGCGGTATCATCGTTGGCTGCGGGGGGAGCGTCGGGAACAATTTCGGTGACTGTTTCGGGAACGTCGGGCGACTGCATTGCTTTCTGTATCGCGCCGCACCGCGGACAAATCACTGTTGCTTCTTTCTGTTCTTCGCCGATATTGATTTCGTACTTATATCTGCATTTAATACATTTTATTTCCATAATCTAAGGTATTATATGTTAAAGATAACTCAATGAATGTATTTCTCAAGTCATGGAAAGTTCGAAACGGAACCTCTTTTTGTTGCCACTCTTGAACGTTCCCTTAAATGTTCCGTCGGCATAGAGCGTTCCGTGGAAGTCTCCGGTGTGGTTTCCTTCCATATCATACTCTCTCATCGTTACTTTGCCACTCTCCTCCACCTTTCCATGCAGCGAGAGTTGGGTGTCGCTTCCGCGCATCACGTAGTAGTAATTGCCCTCTATCTTGTTCCCGCGCTTGGTGAGGTTCATCACTATCGGGAGTCGTTTTTTTGTGCCTATGATGTCGCCTTCGAAACGGAATGTGGAGTTGCCTGTGGAGGTTATCGTCATTGCCGACGGCTCTGTGTCGGCGGTAATGTTCTCATTGAGCACTTCCTTGTCGTCTTTCCCGAATATTTTTGACATGCCATAGATGAGCGATGCGCCCAACATGGAGATGATGATAAACAGCAGAAGCGTGCTGAGAGATGTGGAACCGCCTCTCGTCTCCGGCTGCGGTGAGAAGTTCTTTTGTGGGGAATATGGCGCACGGTCGCGGTTGTTTAACGGCGAATGTCTTTCATCATCGGTTTTTACATCGCTTTGTGCAACAACGTTTGAAGCCGTAGTGACAGTGGCGGTAGGCTCATGGCTGTTTGTCACACCGGCTCCTGCCGGTTGCACCGAGGCATATTCCGGCACCGGCGGGACATCAACATCCTGCGCCTCCGGCATCTCCTGCGAGCTGGTGGGCACCGGTGGAGGAGTCTGTTCCTCGCGGATGTCATCTTCTGTCACTTCAAACGAGAAAGAATGACCGCATCTGGGGCAGACCGAGAGCACCTCGGTTGTTGCGGGGGTGAGCGTCTCGTTGTATTTAAATCTGCAATGTGGGCATTTTACTTGCACTGCTTTCTATGTGTTAAAGGTTAAACGTTAAAAACCATTCGTTGCTCTCGTGACTGCCGTTTCACGGCGGTTATCGTGCCGTTACTCAAATATCAGGTATCCGTTTTTGTAGTCGAGCGACACCTTTCCGAACTTCGACAGCACCGTTTGTCCGAGCAACAGTGGTGCGTTCTGTGTCTCTATCACAGCCGCTTCCACGTTGGTTATGACATGGTTGCCTATTTTCACTTCCTTCAGTCTTATCACCGTGCCTTCGGAAAGGCTCCCGTCGGCGGTCCGGAAATTCTCCATTCCCACTATATCTTTCTCCGTGAGCAGTCCCTGTTTGGCAAGGAACTGCGCCTCGGTCTGCGATATTGTGATGCTCGATGCACCGGTGTCGAACACGAATTTCATCGGAACTCCGTTCACGGTTGCCGGCATCACGATTACTCCTCCCTCGCGTTGCATCTTTATTTTCTGCGGTTTCCCGCTGTGCACAGGTCTCGTTTCGCTCTCGGTGTCGTTACTCCGGTGCGGTCTTTCTCCTCCTCCGCGCGGTCTGTACTGGCACGACGCGAGGGCGATTGCTGCGATGATGAACAGTGATACCTTTCTCATTATATATACCTATATGCCGTGCCGACGTTTATTCAAACCTCACGGTGGCCTTTTCTGCCACTCTCCAAGAGTTGCCTTCGCGCACAACCTGTCCCTCCTTTACGTTGATGATGTTGCGCGGAGCGTTCTTGTTGTTCTCCACCCTGCACACAGTCTTCACTATCTGCGATATTGATATTATTGCCGTTGCGAGTGCATCGCGGTCTTCGTAGAATATGAATGTGCCGTTGTTGCCGTCGATGGTGGTCATTTGATACACCGTTCTGCCGATACGAGGCTGTGAGAATGCCTCATGGAATATGCCTTCGGGGGAGGGGGGAGGGAGGAAGTAGGTTTGCGGGGAGGGCTGAGCGGACTGTGGAAGCCGGTCATGTTCGGCTAACCGGTCGGGTCGGTCTAATCCGACTGATTGGTCATATTGGTTCGCTTTCACTGCCTTAACCGATTTCTTTTCTGCTCTCTTCCCAGCCACTTCTGCGCAATCGCAGTCCTTATCGGCTTGTTTGCTGATAATCTTTTCAAGTTCTTTTATCCTCTTTTCAAGTTCACTTATCTCCTTGTCATATTCCTCTGCCGTGATATATACGCCGGTTTGCTTGTCCTTTTTGCCAAGTTTTCGTATAAGGATTTTGCCCAACCATGCCACGACGGAATATATTATGAAGAACATCAGTACATAAAGCCCGATGAGGAATATAAGGTTTTGGCTGTCCTGTTCCATATAACTATCCTTTTATGCGATATGAAGTGAAATCATTTTAAGTTCTCTATCAGGTTGTAACGCATCGAACCGACGATGGGATAGAAGAACAGCACGTCTGCAATCTCGTCGTTCTCGTTCTTTTCGTCGTTGTTTTTCTGTGCCGACTCCCAGCCTTGTATGAGGTGATGTTCAAGGTCGCTGTTGATTGTTTCGCGGAAAGTGTTGATGCTCTTCATGTCAACGAGGAAGCGGTCTGTTGCGTGAATACGGTCGCAGAAGCCTAAGAAGAACTCATTGTATCGCTTCACTTCTTCCACCACTTCGGTCACAATGTCTTGTCTTATGGCGGAGTCTGCCATGTCTGCGTATGTAATCCTTTCGCGGTTGATAAGCGAGAAGTTTGTGCGCACGGTGTTGTCGTAGTCGGCGAGTTCGCTGTTCACCTCCTTCACCTGTTCCATTCCGCTCCTGTCGCGCACCTGATACAGTCCGCCCTGACACGTAATCTGTTTCGGACGGTTCCTCTCTTTCACCACAGCAAATGCTCCGCTATCATATTTCTCGCCGTAAATCTCCTCTATGATTGTCTGTGTTAGCAGGTCGAGTTCTTCTTGCGAGCCGACTATGTCGAGCACTTTCGAGCCCGTGCCGCTGAACATCACGTTGCGCGGTTTCTGCAATCCGCGTTTCTTCATCATGTTTGCCACGTAGTATATCAGCGTGACATAGAAATAGATGAACAGCAACTTGCGTGCAGAGTCGTTGTTCAGCAGCTCGTTGTATGAGAAAACGGGGTTGTCTTTAGTCTCCTTATTGTTGGCCACAGAGAAGAGGAAGGCGTTGATGTCCTCACTTTTCCGCTTCGCCGCGATGTCGTCGAGTATGCCGTTAAGTTCGCCGTATTTGTCCTCGTCGTTGTCAAACAGGTTCTTGAAGTATGCAACATATTTCTTCAGCATCGGGTTAGTGTCGCCTTGCGGCACGTCTGAATAGGCGTCGCCGAAGATAGAGTTGGCTGCAAACCGGAATGATGTGAGCAGCGTGGGGCGTGCCGAGTTCTCTTGGAATACTGCCACGTCGCTCGTTCCTCCACCGATATCGATGCTTGCCACCGTTGATGCGGCAGCCTTGAAGCGGTCGGGGTGAGTTTTATAGAAGTAGTAGGGAGCGATAGACTCGGGCATCTGTATGAGGTTGTCATTGGTCGCTTCAATCCCGAATACGCTCTTCATGATTTGGCTCCAAGTCCTCTTTATATTCTCTATGTTTCCCTGTTGCATGCTCAGAGGATAAAACCAAACCAATCTTGTCTTGCGCATGTCGCCGCCGTCGAGCAGCACCTTTGCCCTTATTAGCAGTGCCAGTTCGGTGAGGTAACACGATATGCGCTTCTTGTTTGCCGGTTCGGTGCTCCATTTCAGGTTCGCCTTTATCCTGTTTCCTATTCCCATGCTCTCTTTCTCGTAGATGAATGGGATGTTGGCATCGCCCAATGCCTCGATACGGTCTGTCTTATCGGTGTCGAGACGCTCACATTCTGACAGCACGGTGCGCTGCGGGAAGCCGTAATCTCCGCCCAACACCTTAGGAATAAACTCCTGTCTCATCACTATTTCGAAGAGATATTTCGTGCTGTCGCTGCCGTTATACAGCGTTGCTATCAGTCTTTCGCGACTTTCGTTATCAATTTTCAGCGGTTGGGGCAGTTGCTCGTCGCGCATACTCTCCACGTGAGTATTTGTCGTTCCGAAGTCAACGGCGAAGGTAAATGCCGATGTTCCGCCCTCGCCTTCTATCCACTGCGGTGCCACGAGTCCCTCGGCGATGCGCGCTCCGCGGTCGTTGTTCACCACGATGTTCACCAAGTCGAAGCCGGTATCTATGCTGTAGAACGTGGACCCCATGTTTTTTATCCGTTTGAGGCTGCGCTGTCTTGTCACAGGTTCGTCGATACGCTCACGCAGTCCGTTGCGATAGAACTCGAGCGAGAGGTCGCTTGCGGCGAGATTTCCCAGCGCGCGGTCAATCAACTGCACGTGATAGCGGTTCAGGTCGGCGCGTTTCACAAACGGGAAAATGGCGAGTGAGAACGAAACGCTGATGAACTTACCGTAGTTATTTGTCCTGTCGTATGTCAGATCGCCGTTTGCCGCCTCCACGTAGGTGCGTTGCAGGGTGATGAAACTATACGGGTTTTTCTCCGTCTTGCGGACTCTGATGCGCAATATTGCCTTCACTGCCTCCTGTCCGGCTATGCGCAGATGCTGCATTTCGAACACAGGCAGTCCGGCGATGGTGCCCGTGGTGAGGTCTTTCATCGTGAAATACTTGAAGAACACCGGCTTCAGGGGCAGCAGGAAACTGTTGTTGTCCACGTCGCGACTGTTCGACTTGATGTTCCCATCGAAGAAACATTCGTTGTCGATGGGGAAGTCGAGTTTTATCATTGTCGGCAGGAAGAAGTCGTCGTCGGTAAGCCAAGGATACTGATGTGTGGTCGATGGCAGTATGCGCTTGTTGATGTCCTGCTCGCGATACATCTCCGGTGTTATCACTGTGGAGTTCTCCCACGGGTAGGTAACATAGATGAACGGGTCGCTTGCCAGCGTGTTGAGGTCGTTCTGCAGCACCAATGGTCGGCGTGTTTCTGCCAATGCGTCGGGCTGTGAGGGCACTATCACGAAGTCGCTCTCGGCTATCGCAGCGTTCACATCCTCCTCTCGGCAGCGGTAAAGCGGGAAACCGAGCACGTTGACACCGTTGTCGAAAGCCACGTAGTTGCGGTTGAGATACTCGCGAGCCTTCAAAGCACTGTCATAATCTGCCGTTTCCGGATTGCCTATTTCGGTTACAATCTCGTTGCGAGTCTTCGCATAGTCGGGCCCCATGCGCTCCATTACCTTGAAGTTTTCAATCAGGTAATTGTTCACCTCGCTGCACATACGTTTCAGTTCTGGGAATGCGGTGAACGTGGCATACACATACTTCACGAACTTAGGGTTGCGTTCCCACAGGTTTCTCCACTCTCCGAAGAGCACTTTCCCTTGCTCCAGCTGTATCTGTTCCATGCAAGCGGCGTTGGGAGAAGCCATGAAGAGCGATGCCGGCGACGTGCTCCCCAGCACCTGATTGCCATACACGATGAAGTGTATCGACATGTTTTGCGAGAAATTATATGCCGTAGCGTCCTGACTGATGAACATCTGCAGCGTCTCGCCAAGCAGTCTGTGGGCAGGGTCTTCGAGCAATAACTGCAGGTGTTTCATGTTCCACTCCACGATTTGCAGCCCGTACATAGACTTCATTTCCTCAAAGTTATAGAACATCTGTGCCACGTCAAGAGCCTGCGAAACGAGGCGCATGTCCATGCGAGTGCCCAGCAGTTGCGGGTCTTTTGCCACGTGTTCGAAGGCGTTCTTCACAAGGTCCAACTGTGCGAACGGACTCGGAATTGCCGTCTTCGGGTTCTCTGCCAGTCCGCCGTTAGGGTCTCTTATTGCTTTGATGTCGTCCTCGTTATACTGTCCTGTCAGCGAGAACCAGTCCTCGCCGTTGCTTTTTCTGTTGTATGATAGTACGTTGTCCATGTCCTACACTATTGAGTTGTACTTCTTGTCGATGATTTTATCGGTAGCCCTATCCAGCAAATCCATCAGTCGGAACATCACGTTGGCATTGCTGTAACGTGCCTGCCGGCTTGCTTCCTTCGACTCGTTGTTGAGCGTCTCCTGCATCGTCTTGTACGAAATCCGGCTCTTCAGGAAACCCGTTATGGGTGCAATGTCTGAAAGACAGTCGTAGAGTTCGCGTGTATATAGGTTGAACGGAGCAAACTGCCGCTTGTTCATCGCCATTTCCTGCAGCCACTGCCGGTATGCGGTGAAGAAACTTCCTGCCAGCGAACTATATCCCGACGTGCTCAGGAACGAGCGTTGTATCTTGGGGGTATCGTCGGTGTAAGCCATTTTTCCGATGTCTTCGCCGAAGGAATAGGTGAGGTACATGAACGCAAGGTGGAACTTTACCAACTGTCGGTTCACCACAAACCGCGTGCGTTCGCCGAAGTCCATCAGCGTGAGTGCCATTTTGTCGTTGCGCAGTCCGTATTCCTTGAACGCCGCATTGCGCACCCTGCCGTTGTCCGTACGCAGTTTTTCGTTGCTCATGGAAAGGAAGTCGAGGATAGCCGTAGCACCCACGTATTCCACAAAATGGGCATCGTTGCGCTGTCCGTTCTGTCCCGGGTCGTTCTTGTAAGGGTTTGAAACCACCTCGTCGCCGAGGTAATAGCAAGCGTTGACGCTCGCCCCCGACGTCCCGTCTTTCGACCCGGTGAGGTTCACCCGGTAGTAATCGAGAGCCGATTTCGTCTTGCTTATGAAGTCGGCTATCGTTATCTGGCTGTTCTTGTCCTGCTCTATATTGAAATAAGGCAGCACCGTCAGCGCACCAATCTTGGCGTCAACGAGCGTTCCTTTGTTTGCCACTGCCGTATTGTTCACCGCGTTGCGTATGTTCTTCACTATTATAGGGTAGCCCGCGGCACCCGTTCCGCCGAAGATACTGCTTACGATGAACACGCGGTCGTCGGCACTTATGATGTTGGCAAACTGCTTAAACTCCTCCGAGTCCTTAAACTGGTTGAGCGCGACACTTCCGATGTTGGGACTTCCCACGAAGCCGATGTCCATCTTTGTCTTCAGTTGTTCGTCGCTGAAAAGCATGCTGCACAGTGCTTGGTTGGCACTATCGAGAGTGTTGTAACTGATGAAGTCGCGAAACTCCTTCGACGCAATGCTCTCAAGATTGAACACAAACGTGTCGTTGAGCACCGTGTCACGGTTCAGGTCGCTAAGCGTTGAAATCCTCGTTGCAAAGAAACCGCGCTCCACCTTGTCGCTACTCACGTCGCCATAGATGCTGTTCCTTATGTCTTTATACCAGCGCAGCAGGTCGTCGGTGCGTTTAAGGTCCTCGTTGGCTTTGTGCGGATCCATTATTATCGGCACCACTTCGAGGTTCTTCATAGCGTTTCCGTTCTCGTCTATCGGTCTCACGCCTGCCGCAAGTTGCATTATCAGTGGTTTCAGCACGCGCGACCCTGTGCCTCCCACGAGGAAAAGAAATAGTCTCATTGTTTCTTTTTTACGTTTGTCTTAACTCCTGATTTTCCCGTTCTCTGCAGTCTGTCATTGCGGAATTGGAGTGTGTCTGCAGTTGCTGCTCCACCATCTCATAGAGTATGAAGCAACGATGAAAATCACAGCCTCCACTATAATGTTGAGAAGCGAGAAATGTATAAGTTGTGGGGTGTATTCATAATCGTATTCGCTGAACACGCTGTCGGGGTAAACAAAGTCTGTTATGGCTGCCAAGAGCACCGCGATACCGAGGAATATCAGCCAGTGATACCAGCGTGCGAAGCCCACGGAGTTGATGGCATAGTAGTAGATTGCAGCCACAGCCCACGCCACTCCCGACGTTATCAGTGCCACAGCGAGATACATGTTCTCATCACACATGGCTTGCGAGAACTCCGCCTCATAGTACATAAGTTCGTAGATTTGCATCGAGAAAAAGATGTACAGCACCGTAATCACAAGTCCCGCAATAAGAAAAATACCGTTTTTCATTTCCTATCTCTTCATTTTTAGTTTCAAGTCAAAGTAATAAGGTTCGCCGTCAGACAGTTTTCTGTAACTGTCGTATATTCCCTGCAACAGGTATTTCAGTCCGAAAGTGGTGTAGGGGAAGTCGGCTGCGGCAAAGTTGGTATCGTCTTCCGACGAGCTCTCGGCAATCCACTCGGGCAGTCGGTTGAGCAGTCTGATGCTCACGTCTTGGTCTTGTTTCAGCGAGTTCATCCTCAAGGTGATGATATGTGTGGCTCTGTCGAGATATTTCTTGTTGTTCGGGTTGCGGTCGTCGGCACTGATAGCGTGTATCGACTTTATCTCTATCGGGTCGTCGCTCTTCACAAGGTAGTTCTTTGGATTTGTGAGATAGTCTCCCTCTATGAGCATCGAGCCGAGGTTTACAGCCACTTCTATCTGCAAGTCATCAGAGTTACGGTCTGCCTTAACGTCTTCAATGGCGGTGATGCGCTCCGTCTGTCCCTTCACCGGTCGGAACTCTCCGCGGCTTTCTCTGCCCCTCAGCATCACCGTGTAGTAAGGCTTGTAGGCGTCGCTTGCATCGAAAAGGTATTTGTGCTCGAAGCCTTCCAGTTCGCCGAACTTCGCAAACGCGGCATACTGCGGGTCGTTGGTGAGTCGAGCAATGTCGTCGTTGTCGCCCACGATGAGCACGTAGTATGGTCGTTTGCCGTGATATTCGCTGCCTTTTGACGGGGTGTTATAGGGATAGTAGTTCCCCGCGTATGTCCCCGACATTTTCATTATCAGCATCGACTTGCGCCTTGCCTTCTCTTTGAATATCGCGTTTGCCACGCCCTCCGCCTCGTTCAGCACCTTCTGTTTGTTCACCGTGGCGAGGTCGCGGGTAGAGTATATCATGTCAGAGACCAGTATGCTCAGTTCGTTATGCTCGTTCTTGTTGAGTATCGAGTCAAGTATAATTCCGAAGTCGGTGTATTTCGGGTTGCCGATACCTTCCGTGGTCTTGAATATGTTGTTGTCTTTGATGAACTCCTTATACGACTTAGGGTATTTATACACCGCGTCGTTCACCACGAATATCGCGTTGTCGTCGTTGTCGGAAGGCAGCGAGTTGAGCATTTTCACTATGGCTTTCTTAAACTCTCCGGCGGTCTGCGGCGAGTCGTAATTCACCATGCTGCCCGAGCGTTCGAGGTAGAACTTCACCGTGAGAAACCTCTTGTCTGCGCTTCCCCAGAACGTAATCTCCTTCCGGTCTTTCCCTTTTGCGAACAGTTTCCTTATATATTCCTTCACAGCTTCCTCGTCAGGCTTGCCGTCTTTATAGAATTCCTTCATGTGAGCCTTGTTGGCATCAAGGAAATCCGCAATCTTTCGCCAGTCGTCACTGTCGATGGTGGCGTCGTCTTCGGCAAGTTCACGCACCAGTGCAGCCAGTTCTTTTTTACTGCCATCGGTGCAAGCCGTTGTCAGTGGCAGCATCATTGCCACGGCAAAGGCTATATTGAAAAATCTCATTATCATGGTTTTCAATTTGGTTAGCATTGGAATATATCGTTTATTTGAATTGCAAAAATACAAATTTTGCGCCCTAACGCAATAATATCAATGCTATTTTTTGTTAAACTTAAAGAGAAACTGAAATCAGACTGATCGCTTCCTGATCGCTTCCTGATTATTGTCAAAAGCCATTATTTCTCAATTCTTTTCGTTTAACTCATTATGTTTTTGTAATTTTGCACCGCTTTTTCGCTCAACAGATACATAATGGTAAAGAAACAGATACTTCTAATCAACGACCTTGCCGGCTATGGAAAGGTTGCTACGGCGGCAATGCTGCCAATCCTTTCCTACATGGGGCTGCCGGTGTATAACCTCCCGACGGCTCTCGTGAGCAACACCCTCGACTACGGGAAGTTCAACATCATGGAGACCACCGACTACATGGAGGGTGTGTTCCCGGTGTGGAAACAGCTCGGCTTTTCGTTCGATGCCATTGCCACGGGGTTCATCTGCAGTGTCAGGCAGGCACGCATGGTGGCAGACTACTGCCGTGAACAGACCGCCTTGGGCACAACAATCTTTGTTGACCCGATAATGGGTGACGAGGGAAAACTCTATAACGGGGTGACTCCGGAGCGTGTGGAGTGCATGAGAGAAATGCTGGGAGTGGCGCATCTCACCTTCCCCAATCACACCGAGGCGGCATACCTCACCAACACTCCGTACAGAGAGGAGGGCGTGACATGGCAGGAGGCGCGAGAGTTGCTCGATGGGCTGCTCGCTCTCGGAGCCCGCTCGGCACTGATAACGAGCATACGTGTCGGCGGACAGCCGTCGGTGGCGGGCTACAACGATGCCGACAAGGAATATTTCTGTCTGCCATACACCGAAATTCCGGTCCATTTCCCGGGCACAGGAGACATGTTCTCCGCCATTCTCATCGGGCATCTGCTGAACGGGAAATCGCTGAAGGAGAGCACGCAGGAGGCTATTGACGCGCTGTCACGGCTGATAGAGGCGAATAAGGATAACGCAGACAAGAACAGAGGGATACCCGTGGAGAAGTGGCTCAGCCTGCTGTGACACCGCCTTCTGGCATAAGGGCATATCCTTTTGGAGACAAAAATACAGAAGATTTTCCCCAAAAATACAAAAGGAGCGGGGGAAAATGGGATTATTAAAAGTGGGAAGTCCATGAGAGTGGAGTTCCCACTTACTGTTTGTTTGCCGTGTGTCGAAGCCTGATTTGCGATGAAACGGGAATGGGGCAGGTATGAGCGGAAAGGTAAAATCGGCGAAATTGCAGAGTAATATCGCCGATTTTACCGACCAATTTCGCCGATTTTGCAGTGCAATTTCGCCTGTTTTACCATTGTAGTGAATGTGTATCGCAGGGCGAAAGGGGTTTCGTTCCCGCGTGAAACATATTCCATTGATGTGAGCAATGTTTTTTGTGGAAATCTCATGGCGAAGGCTGCGGGTTCAGATAAGGCTTGAAAGCGGCTACGGAATAGTCTCTGCGTCGATGATGTCGTGCTCCACCCACTGCCTGATACGGTCGCGGTAGCTGCCCAGACTGTCGCTTTGCCGCTGCATCTGCTGCAGTTCCTCTTCGCGGGTGCTGATGAGTCGCAGCATCTCGGGGTAACTCGGGGCAAATGTGGCGAAGTAACTCTCGTCGCTGTCGAACATCCTGAAGATGCCAGAGAATATCTCGTTGACACTCTCTCGCAGCGTGTGTTGCAGTTCTGCCACCCTTTCGTTGCGCTGCTTCGCCTCATACCAGTCGTAGAGTTCCATTGCCACGCTGAGTGCCACGCCCGCATTTCCTATCCACCTGCCTGCTTTAGTTCCCGGTTTCACCGCTCTTCCCGCGGTTTTACCGAATGTCTGCGAGAACAGGTTGTAGGCATGGCTCACCACGTCGAGTTTCGACTTCACCTCGCGCAGCACCCTGTGCGACTCCCGCAGTCCGTTGCCCAGCACATCGTTCTGTGCCGTAAACCTGCTTTCAAACTCAATCTCCTTGCGCTCAAGAGACGCATTGTTTGCCTCGGCACACTCCGACATAATCTGACTGATGTTCCTGTTCAGGATGTAGCACGTCACCTTTCCGCGCTCCATGCCAATCTGTTCCTCGACCACCTGCACCAGTTGCTCGGCAGTCTCGGCATGCCTTATCTCGCTCATCACACGTTGCTTCAGGTCGTTGAGTCGGTCGGTCATGATGCTCCGGCTGCTGTTCAGTTCCTGTCGCAATATCGTGCACTCGCTCCTCATGTCGGCAATCTCCCCGCGACACCGCAGCAGAGGGTCTGCCATTTGCCGGTTTGCCACGTCGATATTGTCGCCTATGCCTGCCAGAACGTCGCGCACCACAGCCATTCCCGAGCCTTCAGCGAGTTCGGCTGCCGTGGTCTGTCCCACGAGTTGCTCCACTTCGTGCCTGAGCAGAGATATGTGAGAGCGTCGCTCATAGTCCTCCTTGCGTTTCAACCAATATTCCGGTCCGCGCGCCTTAGGGTCGGCAGCGATGCAGACAATGCGCAGTCCGGCAAGTTCCTTCTCGTCAAGCGCGAGCGTGTCGTTGAGCCGTTGCGTTAGCGTGGCGCGCTTCACGGCGGCATGCTCGTTGTAGTCGTCCTCGTCGGTCATGTCGGTTCCTGCCTCGTCCATTTTGTTAATGGCGAATATAGTCACGGGAAGTTTGCCGAAGTCGCGCAGCACCAAGCGCAGGCTTTCGCGGTGAGAGTCTTTCAGTGGCAGCACGGCGTCGCAGACATAAATCACCACCTCTGCCTCGGAGATGTATTTCTGTGTCATTTCGGAGCACTTCACCCGTAGCCCGTCAACCTCCTTCTCCTTGGTCCCGAACAGTCCCGGAGTATCTACAATCTCGTAGTCGCGACCCAAAGAGTCAAGGTGATACACCGTGAGTTCGTCTGACGACTCCTCCACGTCAATCTTCATCGACTCGTGCAGGCTGCCCAACATCCCTGCCACGGCACTCGTCTTGCCGTCGCTGAACGAACCAAGCATCACGATGCGCGTCTTTCCTGCCCTCGCGTTACGTATCGCAGAGTCTATCTTCTCTGCCACATCGCTGAGTTCAAGACCCAGTCGCTGTCCCTGTTCCACCATCGACTTCAGTTTCAGAAGTTGGTCGATGCTGTCCTCATATTGTGCCATATTCCTTTGATTTTATGTCTTCAATGAATTTCGTAATTCCCCTCTGCGCCTCCTCAATGATGCGCTCCGCGGTCTGAAGGTTGCGCGTCTCCTGCTCTATCGCTTCGCTCATGCGGTCGCGTTTCTCGGCAATGCGTCCGTTGATGTTCTGTATGAGTTCGCGCAGTCTTATCTTGCTGTCAATCCTTGCAGTGTCAATCTGCCTCCGCGCCACTTGTTTCGCCTTGCTCCGTCGCCCGTCGCCGAAGATTGTCTTGCGTGCCAAGTGCGACAGTCCGCCGAGCATTGCCCCCACTGCCGTTGCCACTCCGGGCGCGATGAAGGTGAACAGACTCCCCACCGAAGCCCCTCCTGCCATTGAGACGGCAAGGCTTCCGACATCGCCGAAACCCGGACTGAGAGCCTTCTCAATGCGTTTCGTGCTGACGAAAAACGAGCCGAGCCTCTTCTGTGGGTCTATGATGTCGAGCCGTCCGGCAAGCGGGATATAGTCAATCTGCTGTTTCCGCATGTTGATATATTCGTTCATCTCGCCGATGTTCCGCGCCACCACCTCGTTGATACCACGTTCCACATTCCCCGGCACTGCCGCTTCCAACTGCTCAATGGCAAATTTCCGCTGTGCGTCGTTGAGCCGTTTGTTGTCTATTGCGATGCACACTCTGTCTTTGAGGGCGTTATATTCCTTGTCGTTCACCAGTTTTATGTCGCGCTCTATGGCAGCCTGTGCCTTCGTTGCCGCGCTCCTTATGTCGCCCTGAAGGGTGTGAAGCAATAGTCGTGTGTGCCGCGTCGCCTCCTGTTGCCGTTGCAGTTCGTCGGCTATTCCGCGGTAGGCAAGGCGGGCGAGCGAAATCATCTTTTGCTTGTTAGCCTCCACAATCTCCTCAAGGAAGTGGTCTGCCATGCCGTCAATCAGTTGCACCAGTCTGTCCATGCGGCTGAAGCGGAACATCGTGTCGCCGTTGCCAAACAGTGTTTTCAGTTTCCTTTGTGTTCGCATAAGGTCGGTCCGGCTCTCTGCGAAGTCTGCCACAGAGCACATGGCGACCAGTCCCTGCAGCGAGACATTCCCCTTGTAATGCTCGCCGAGGATGTCGCCGAAGGTTTTGACAATCAGTGCTTCGGTCTTCAGAGTCTTCTCTGTCATCAGCGTTTCGCGCTCTTCCGGTTCGTCGTAGTCGCCCCCGCCTCCCCTTATATTATATATGGTATATACGCCAACGCGGTCTTTCAGGTAGCGTTTTATCTTCTCTGCGGTTGCCGTGTCGGGCTGTTTGTTGTGTCCCTGAACGTAGAATATGCAGTGAGCCTTGCCGAGAGCCCGCTTCATCTCCTCGGAGTAGTCCTCCTCCCTGCCTTCTATCCCCGGCACGTCAATCAGCGTGAACGGCTTGCCGTTAATCTTCAGCCGGTACTCGCAGTAAACTTTGGTGAAGTCGGCACTGCCGTCGCCCACAATCATTCCGTCCTGAGCCGAGCCTGTCTGCGAACGCGCCATTTCGCGGGTAGCCTCGTTGGTGAGTATTCGCATGGTCTCAATGACAGTGCTTTTGCCGGCGTTGGTCTCTCCGAAGAATGCTATGACGAGCCTGTCCCATACCGTTGACTCCATTGCCTGTTCCGCCTGCGCGCCGTATTCGGCAATCAGTCGTTCCATAGTGGTGGCAAGGGCGTCGCGCGTCTGTGCCAAAACCGCATCGCGACCGCTCGTTCCACGCATGTCGGCAGCCGCCTTTTGCAGTTCTGCCACAATGCGGCGGTATTCGCGTTCCACGCCGGCTCTCGCGCTCTCGTTAGTTGTTACCATTGGTTTCACAAGGGCAAAAATAGGCATTAGTTGTGAGACTGCAAAATGTTTGGTTCCTTTTTTCTCGCCCCGTCGCCCAGTTGCAGACTGCGGTTGACGCCTTGTGATGCCGGCTTTTAGCGATTATTAACCTGTGGAGTTTGGCAGAGAGACTGTCGTTTCGTAATTTTGCGTCTTGCTATATCCAATCATTACGAAACTCAGAAAAGGAAAATGACCCCCGAAGAACTGTTTGACAGGGCAGCCGAAATAGCCCGTGCCGTGCATGCTTCGAACACTGCCGAGGAGTATTCGCGGCTCTGTCCGAAACTTCTCAGACACATGCACGAGACCCTCGTGATGGCTGCTGCCGCCGGGGTTGCCGATACCGGGCAGGCATACGGCAACCTGTTCTCGCAGGTGGGGTATCTTTGCAAGCGTCACGAGGTGGCAATAGGCAATGTTGTTGATATTCAGGCGATGCGCCGCCACAGCAACAGGTCGGAGCCGATAGCCCCCGAGCATCTGCTCTATGATGTGCGCTCGCTCTGCATCTTCATATCGGCAGTGTTCTCATGCCCTGTCCCTGCATCGGTGATAGGGCTCGTGCCGCAGACCACGCAGGAAAAACTCTCGCGCCGCGAGGAGGCGAAGCGGGAACGCTATCCTTACGTGAGGTGCATCGTTGACGCCGTAGCCGACACCTCGTTCACTGCCACTGCCGACAATATCGGTAATGCCGCGGGTATGATGGTGGACATTTCGGCAGAGCATCTGCGATACCTCCGACCGATACTCCGCCCGGGGATGCAGGTGAACCTGATAGACAGTCGCTCGTCGAGAACCGACAGCGACGACATACACTATCTGCAACCGTCGGTTGTGGTGATAGAACCCGACTTCCTGATAGACATCAGCGTGATAGCATCATGTTTCAAGAACTACGGTCGCAGTCCGTTGAACTACATAGTGAAGCGTTTCGGTGCTCCGGCAAACACGCAGCCGATACTGCTCGGAAACCTTGCAAGTGCTGTGCTCGACGACGCTGTCAACGCCCCCGAGACAAGCATAAACGACACCAGACGCCATAACTTCCGCGACAAGGCACTGGCTTTCAGTACATGCGAGAACTTCTCGCCCGATACATTCGTAGGCGATGCGCACAGGCTGGCAGCGAATATCAAGGCGGCGATAGAGGTGATGAAGCACGACGAAGTGGCACCGCTGAATATCGACAAGGTGCTGATAGAACCGTCATTCGTGTGCGAGCAACTCGGCATCTCGGGCAGGGTGGATTTGATGAGTGCCGATATGTCGGTGCTGGTGGAACAGAAGTCGGGGAAGAACCGAAACATAGAGGCGCATCGCAGTGGCAGGCACGGAGTGCAGTTAGAGGAAAACTACGTGCAGATGCTGCTCTACTACGGTGTGCTGAAATACAATTTCCAACTCTCCGGAGACAAGATAAACATGCACCTGCTATACTCCAAATACGCGCCGAAGGACGGATTGGTGTCTATGAGTTTCTATCAAGGACTGTTCCGCGAGGCGATAAAGATGCGCAACCGCATGGTGGCTCTCGATATGCTGGTGGCTGAACGGGGCTTTGCGACGATAATGCCGCTGCTGAAACCGGAGGTGCTGAACGAGAACAGGTGTGCCGATAATCTCTATCTGCGCTACCAGTTGCCGCAACTCCGTGCCATGCTCGACCCTCTGCACGCGCTGTCGGAGACGGAGCACGACTACTTCTGCAGGATGATGACATTCCTTTTCCGCGAACAAAGGGTGGCAAGGCTCGGACTGCAGGAGGGCATCGGGGCGTCGGCTGCCGATCTTTGGAACATGCCGATAGCCGAAAAGAGGGAGACCGGGAATATATATACCGACTTGAAAATCACCGCAAAGGAGAGGAGCGAGCCTTATCGCGGGTTCGACATCGTGACACTTGCCGTGCCAAATCAGGGCGACGACTTCCTCCCTAATTTCAGAAAGGGCGACGCGGTGTTTCTGTATGAATATGAGGATGTGCCCGATGTGCGACGGGCTGTGTTGTATAAAGGGTACATAAAAGACCTTTCGGTGGGCGAAATCACCGTGGCGCTGGCTGACGGACAGCAGAACAAGGCGGTGCTCGTGCCACAGTCGGAGGCATGCTATGCCGTGGAACATTCGTCGGGCGACCTCTCGCAAGGCAACAAGATACACGCCCTGCACAGCTTCATCACTGCCCCGAAGCCTTTCCGCGACCTGCTTCTGGCACAGCGCGAACCGACAGCCGGCGACTGCGGGGACAACGATGACGTTATAGCACGGGCATTGTCGGCACAGGATTATTTCCTGCTCGTGGGACCTCCCGGCACGGGGAAGACGTCGAAGGCTCTGCGCAGCCTTGTGGAAAGGGAATTGAACGAGGCTGAAGACAGGTCGCTGCTGTTGCTCGCATATACCAACAGGGCTGTGGATGAGATATGCTCTATGCTCACGGATGCCGAGACAGACTACCTCAGAATTGGTTCGCCCTACCGCTGCGACCCGCGTTTTCACGACCGCCTCTTCGCAAATGCCGTGAGCGAAAGGGCTACGCTGGCAGAGATGAGGCAACTGTTGTCTGGCACGCGGGTTATCGTAGGCACCACAACGACAATCGCGGCGCATGAGGAACTGTTCTCGCTGAAACGTTTCTCGCTCGCTATCGTGGATGAGGCGAGCCAGATATTGGAGCCAGACATCATTGGTCTGTTAGGTCGGCACGACGGCAACGGCAGGATGGGAGTGGGCAGGTTTATCCTCATCGGCGACCATAAACAACTGCCTGCGGTGGTGCAGCAGAGCATGGCAGACAGCAGGGTGGGGGAAGAGAGTTTGAGAAATGCGTGTCTCGACGATTGCCGCAACAGTCTGTTCGAGCGTTTGCTGCGAATAGAGCGGCGAGCAGGGAGGGAGCGTTTCATCGGGATATTGAACAGGCAGGGGCGCATGCACCCCGACATTGCGCGCTTCCCGTGCAGCATGTTCTATGCCAAGGAGAACATCTCGGCAGTGCCGTTGGAGCACCAACTCGAACCTTCAGAGGCTTGTCGGCGCGTGATTTTCATTCCCTCGGAGGACTGTCGCGAACCGGGACGGTCGGATAAGGTGAACACAAGCGAGGCAAGGATAGTGGTAGGAGAACTGAAACGGATATACGATGAGCACCGCGAGGACTTCAATCCACAGCAGACTGTGGGAGTGATAGTGCCATATCGTAATCAGATTGCCGTGATACGGCGCGAGACGGAGAGGTTAGGAATAGAGCTGTTGAACAATATTTCCATTGACACCGTGGAGCGTTATCAAGGCTCGCAGCGCGATGTGATAATCTATTCGTTCACGATACAGAACCCTTACCAACTCGATTTCCTCACTGCCAACTGCTTTGAGGAAGACGGAGTGACAATAGACCGAAAGCTGAACGTTGTACTGACGAGGGCGAGAAAGCAACTTATAATAACCGGCAACCGCCGCACGATAAGCCGCAACGACATCTTCAGGAAATTGATTGAGAGCGTGGAAGATGCCGGATAAAAATACTTATCCCCGATTGGTGGTTAGTAAGGAAACGATGTCTCATACCAACTATCAATCGGGGATGAATTGTTTCAAAGCCTTATCTGTTCGGAAATAGGCAGTGTTTATTCATCGGTTATGCTCAAAGGTATCCCAGCCAGCGCAGGATGTCGTTGAGATTGGCTACCACCATGAGCAGTATCAGCAGTCCGAAGCCTACGTATTCTGCATAGATTAGGAACTTCTCTGAAGGCTTGCGGCGCGTTATCATCTCATAGAGTAGGAACAGAACGTGCCCTCCGTCGAGTGCGGGGATAGGCAGGATGTTCATGAAGGCGAGGATGATAGACAGGAATGCTGTCATCAGCCAGAACGAGTGCCAGTCCCATGTTGGCGGGAAGAGGCTTCCGATTGCTCCAAATCCGCCGAGCGACTTCGCTCCTTCTGCGGAGAAGATGTATCGCATGTCGCCGACATATCCCTTGAGGGTGTTCCAACCGTAAGCCACTCCTGCGGGGAGACTCTCAAAGAAACCGTATTCTTCTTTTATCGGGTCGTAGTATTTGTTGATGTTTGTCTGTCCCACGCCGAGCAGCAAGTTGGGTGTCATGGTCAGACTTGTGGTTAGTGTGTCGTGCTTTGCAGTGCTTTTCACGATGCTTACCGTGACGTTGCGAACCTTCATGGAGTCGGCTTTCGACTCCGCAGAGGCGAGCATGTCGGTGAGTATGCCGCGCTCGAAGTTGAACTCATTCCACGAATCTATTACCTTGCCGTTGATTGCTATCAGGCGGTCGCCCTTGCTTATCCCTGCCTTTTCAGCAGGACTTCCCGGCATAACGCTGTCTATCTCTGCTGGAACAAACGGGCGTGCGAACACCGGTTCGGTCTTCAGCATTGTCAGAAGACTCATGTCTCCGGGCATTTTTATGTCGATTTTCTTGCTCTCCACGACCTTTCCTGCAGAGTCGGTGACATTCCTTATCACGCTTACGGTGTGCGCATCGGCTATGTTTCGGTAAACGTCAATGTTGAATTTGCCGAACTCCTTACCGTCGTAACCCACAAGAATGTCGTGGTCTTGAAATCCGAGTTGCTTCGCTTCGGCATTGAATTTCCAACCCATTGTGAGGTCTTTGGTATCGAAATAAGAGTCGCCCCATGTGAACAGCACCATAGAATAGATGAACAATGCGAGGATGAAGTTCACGAGCACGCCGCCGGTCATTATCAACAACCGTTGCCATGCCGGTTTTGTACGGAACTCCCAAGGCTGCGCCGGTTGCTTCATCTGTTCCGTATCGAAGCTCTCGTCAATCATTCCCGAGATTTTACAATAGCCTCCGAGAGGCAGCCATCCGATGCCGTAGGTGGTTTGAGAGTTCTTTGGCTTGAACTTGAAAAGGTGGAACCAAGGGTCGAAGAAGAGAAAGAACTTCTCCACCCTCACGCCGAAAAGTTTTGAAAAAAGGAAATGTCCTCCCTCGTGGAGGAGCACCAAGAGTGAGATTGCCAGAATGAATTGCAGCAGTCTGATTAAGAAAACTTCCATATATTAAAATGATGTGTTACTGTGTTTTTTGATTTTTCTGTTCTATAATAGGCTTGTTGCGATGCGCCTTGCCTCGCTGTCGGTCTCGATATACACGTCGTAGTCGGGCGAGGCATTGAACGTTGCGCGCTCCATTGTGCGCTCGATTATCTCGGCAATCTGCGGGAACGAGCACCTGTCTTCAAGGAAAGCGCGGTTTACTATCTCGTTTGCGGCGTTCACGATGCACGGCATGTTACCTCCGCGGCGTATCGCTTCGAAAGCAAGGGCGAGGCAACGGAACTTCTCAAGGTCGGGCTTGAAGAACTCAAGCGGCTGTTTGAAAAGGTCGAGACGGTTGCCGGTGAGCGTCAGTCTGTCGGGGAACGAGAACGCATATTGTATCGGCAGGCGCATGTCGGGCACGCCGAGTTGGGCTTTCACCGAACCGTCGCAGAACTGCACTGCGCTGTGAACGATTGACTGTGGGTGGACAAGCACCTCTATATCGTCTGCCTCTACGCCGAAAAGCCATTTCGCTTCGATTACCTCGAAGCCTTTGTTCATCATCGTGGCAGAGTCTATTGTTATCTTCGCTCCCATGTCCCAAGTGGGATGTTTCAGTGCATCAGCTTTCGTTACGGTGGCTATCTGCTCGTTTGTCATCAGTCGGAACGGACCTCCCGAGGCTGTGAGCAGTATCTTTTCTATAGGGTTGTCGCCCTCTCCCACGATGCTTTGGAATATCGCCGAGTGCTCACTGTCCACCGGAAGTATCGGTGCGTGGTTCTCCATTGCGAGCCTTGTTATCAGTTCTCCTGCCACCACGAGCGTCTCTTTGTTGGCGAGGCAAATCTTCTTCCCTGCTTTTATGGCGTGGATAGTGGGCGAAAGACCGGCGAAACCCACCATTGCCGTGAGCACCATGTCGATTGGGTCGGCTTCCACTATCTCGTCAATGGCGCGCTCTCCGGCATACACTTTCACTTCCGGCAGGTCGCTGAGCATCGCCTTCAGTTCGTCGTATCGCGCTTCGTTGGCAATCACCACTGCTGCAGGACGAAACCGCCGAGCCTGTTCTGCCAGTTCCCTGACGCGGTTGTTTGCCGTGAGACAATATACCTCATACAGGTCGCTGTGTTCTTCTATCACCTGCAATGCCTGTGTTCCGATGCTTCCTGTTGAGCCTAATATTGCTATTTGTTTCTTTGTTTCCATTTTCTTTTAATGCTGTAAGTCGAGCAAACCTTCGGGTAAGGTCATTGTTATGGTGCGGCTGTCGGTGTCGATTTCCGTTATCAGTTCGGGCGAAGCCGGTATCAGCAAATTGCCGCCGTCGTCTTTACGAACCTCAAAGAGGGTATTTGCCGTTGTTCCGTCGATACCGCAAACCGTTCCTATCACCTTATTATATATATGCTCCTTTATCTCAAATCCCACCAGTTCGTTCAGTGAGAAACCGTCTTCGCTGCCGTCGGAGAGGTGTCGCGGAAAAAACACTTCGCAGTTTGTGAGGCTCCGTGCCTGCTCTTGCGTGTCGATGTCGGCGAACTTCACTATCGCCGTTTCGTCGGTTCGGAAGCGATATTCCTCAAAGAAGAACGGCACGAGTATGCCCTCTGTGTCAATCACCACGTATTCAGCATCCACACGGTCGAACACATCGTCGCTGAACATCATCGTTACCTCGCCCTTCACTCCGTGCGGTTTGCCGATTTTCCCTATCCGATAAACCTCTTCTTCCCTTATCATCCCTCAGTTCTCCACCCTTGTTATTCGTGCTCCGAGAGCGTTTAGGCGTGCCTCGATGTTCTCATATCCGCGGTCAATCTGCCCGATGTTGTCAATCCTGCTGGTGCCTCCTGCCGTGAGAGCGGCGATGAGCAAGGCGATGCCGGCACGTATGTCGGGACTTGTCATCCGTCCTGCGCGCAGTTGTTTCGTGCGGTCGTGACCAATCACCACGGCACGATGAGGGTCGCAAAGTATTATCTGTGCCCCCATGTCTATAAGTTTGTCCAAGAAGAACAGGCGACTCTCAAACATCTTCTGATGTATGAGAACCGAACCGCGGGCTTGTGTTGCCACCACGAGCAGCACAGATATCAAGTCGGGAGTGAGTCCGGGCCACGGTGCGTCGGCAAGAGTCATTATAGAGCCGTCGATGAACGAGTCAACCACATAATGCTCCTGACGCGGAATTATGATGTCGTCGCCCTCGGTCTTTATATCCACTCCGAGCCGGCGGAATGCCTCCGGGATTATTCCGAGGTTGCGCAACGACACGTCTTTGATGCGTATTCCGTCGCCAATCATGGCAGCCATTCCGATGAACGACCCCACTTCAATCATGTCCGGCAGTATTCTGTGAGCCGTACCGCAGAGCGATTTCACGCCATCTATCGTAAGGAGATTGCTTCCTATACCCGTAATTCGTGCCCCCATGTTGTTCAGCATGGTGCAAAGTTGCTGTATGTAAGGCTCGCAGGCGGCGTTATATATTGTCGTTGTGCCCTCGGCGAGCGTGGCAGCCATTATGATATTCGCCGTGCCTGTCACGCTTGCTTCGTCGAGCAGCATGTATGTTCCGTGCAATGAGTTGCACCTTTGTTCTTCGGTTCCGCCGTCTTCGGGCAGTGCCTGTATCTCATAAACGTTCTGTAAGGCATTGAACTCAAAGTTTGCACCGAGGTTCTTGAACCCGAGGAAATGCGTGTCGAGCCTGCGCCTGCCTATCTTGTCGCCCCCGGGCTCTGCCACCACAGCCTTTCCGAAGCGTGCCAGCAGCGGTCCTATCATGAGCACCGAGCCTCGCAGGGCGGAGCATTTGTTCGCAAACACGTCGCTCCCAAGGAAGTCGAGGTTTAGGTTTGCGGCACGGAAGGAGTAGCCGTTCTCCCCCTGCTTCTCCACCTCTACGCCGATGTCGCGCAGCAGTTGAATGAGGTTGTTCACGTCGAGGATGTTCGGCACGTTGTCTATTCTCACTGTCTCTTCTGTCAGCAGCGATGCACAAATCACCTGCAGGGCTTCGTTCTTTGCTCCCTGCGGTATGATTGTTCCGCTCAGTTTATGACCTCCTTCTATTATGAATGATTGCATGGCTTGCGGCTTTTGTTACTTCCTTTTTCTTTTCTTTGCCTGTTGTCCCTGCGCCATTGGCTTTGTGGCGTAGGAGGTGTTGAACTTGAATGTGCTCAAGTCGAGCTGTATCACGCCGTCGGTGAAGCGTGCGAGGTCGCTCGCAATCTTCTCGTCGTCTATCGAACCTTGACTCCATTGCTCCAGATTATGCTTCATCTGGTTTGCGGTGAGTCTCACCAGTTCGTCTCTTTCCTTTCCTTCGGGCATGCTTTTCAGTTTGTCGAAAATCTCAAACATCATCTTTCCGTAGTGCCTCACGGGTATCTGTTTCATCGGATATTCCATTGGTTCGGGCTTTGCCGCAATCTTCAGTGCTCCCGAAACGTCGTAAGGATAGTCTATGTCGAGTTTGAAATCGCTCATTATAGCGAGATGATCCCACAGCTTTCTTTCGTAGTCTATGCTGTCTTTGTTCTTCGATGCCATTTGCCCCATCACCTTTATTATGGCATTTGCGCAGCGTTGACGTTCCTCTTTTGTCTCTAATGTCATGGCATGGCTAACCATATTCTGCACCTCACGTCCGTATTCCGGCATCACAAGTTTCTCGCGTTGCGTGTTATAGTCAAGTCCTTCAATGTTCATATACTTACTCTTAAATCTTTATTCTTTGTTCATAAAATCATGTTTGCTCATCAAATGAGTTGCTTGGGCATCTTCGCCACGAAGTCTTTCAGATAGAAAGGCACGTAGTAAGCCACGTCTTCATGCTCTCCCTCAACCCATTTCCGCTCTGCAATAGGGAACATATTCTTGGCCAAAGGTACTATCCCCTCTATCAGGTGAGCATTGGGATGGTTTATCGTTTCCATACACTTCGCTGCCCCGTTGCCGAAGAAATACACCGGTCGGCGGTCGAGATATTCGCGATAGGTGTCGGCATCCACCACGTCGGCGCGTGTCTCGCGCTGCTCCTTCAGTGCCCTGTCGTATATCGCGGAATACACTTCCATGCGCCGTGCGTCAATCATCGGGCACAGCAGAGCGTCGTCTTCTATCTCATGCTCCAGCAAAACCGGCACACACATCACTTCGAGCGTGGGCACGGATATGAGCGGAACATTCCTCCCATAGCACACTCCCTTTGCCATAGATACGCCGATGCGCAGCCCTGTGTATGACCCGGGACCGCCACTGACCGCCACAGCAGCGAGCGGGATGGCGTGATTGTCGGTGAACGACAGTGCCTCGTCAACATAGACACCAAGGCTCACGGCATGGTTAGGACCGCTGTAATCTTCCTGCTTGAAAATACATTGCCCGTTCTCACTCATGGCAACGGAACATACGTCAGTGCTTGTCTCAATGCTTAAAATACACGCCATAATGCTGTTGTAGTCTTAATAATTTTGCAAATTTACTCATTTCCCGATAAAAAATATTACTTTTGCAGAAAATTAACGTGAAAGAATGATATGATACTATCGATGACAGGTTACGGCAAAGCCGTTGTTGCTTATGGAGACAAGAAAATAAATGTTGAGATAAAGTCGCTGAACTCGAAAACTCTCGACCTCTCGACACGCATCGCTCCGCTATATAGAGAGAAGGAAATGGAGATTAGGCAGACCGTGTCTGCGGCACTCGTGAGGGGAAAGATTGACCTGAACGTGTGGGTGGAGAAAGAGACCAGCGTCGATGCCACGCCAATCAACGCCGCTCTCGTGGGAAATTATTTCAGTCAGATGAAGGAAATTGCCGACAAAGTGGGATTTCCTTTATCGCCGGAAACGCTGCTGCCAACATTGATGCGCATGCCCGACGTGCTCGCAAAGACAGAAATAGAGACTCTCGGCGAGGATGAATGGGCTGCCGTGGAGAAGGCTCTTGCCGACGCTTTGGATAGCACAATGGAGTTCCGTCGGCAGGAGGGGGCTGCCCTGCAGCGTAAGTTCAGCGAGAAACTCGACAACATCGCAGCCTTGCTTGAGAGCATCGGACAGTATGAAACATCACGGGTGGAGAAGATAAGGCTGCGCATCATCGACGGACTGAAGTCTATCCCCGAAGTGGAATATGACAAGAATCGTCTCGAACAGGAACTCATCTACTACATCGAAAAACTCGACATCAGCGAGGAGAAGCAACGCCTTGCCAACCACCTGCGCTATTTCCGCGAGACAATGGAGGACAATGAGTGCCAAGGAAAGAAGCTGGGCTTCATTGCACAGGAAATGGGACGCGAGATAAACACCACCGGTTCGAAGAGCAACCTCGCAGAGATGCAGAACATCGTGGTGCAGATGAAAGACGAACTGGAGCAGATAAAAGAACAGGTGCTCAATGCTTTGTAAATCTCTCTCGCACCAACCGATAATACAATACGGCGGCTTCATTAACATGAAACCGCCGTATCGCTCATTCACCGTTTCGCCGGCAATACCACAACCTTTTGTGTAGCAGCCTGTCCGTTGGCTCCGGGGAGTTTCTTGTGCTTGCCGTTTGTCCACAACACGCCGTAGAAGTCGAGATTGCCGCAGGCATAAACGGTGTTCTCGTCCACGGTCATATATGACACATAACCTAAGCCTTCACCCTCGTCAATCGTCATTGCCTTGCCGTTTTTCCATATTCTCGGCAAACTCTTGGTGTAAATATTGCTGTTGTCGGTGTATATGTTCTCACATCCTCCCACATAAACATCATTGCCGCTGATTGCCATGCAGTAGGCAATAGGCAGTTCACCGCCTTTTACAAGTGTCTCGATTATCCTGCCGTTCTTCCACAACGCAAGGTCTTGAGCGTTAGGTTTGTCCGAGTTGTACGGCATCGCCGCATACACATCGTTGCCCGAAACGCATATCGCGGTGAACCCAAACATAGTCGTCCTGCCCTCGGGTGCTCCGTATGTTGTCAGCCTCCCATTCTTCCATATCGCCCCGATGCCTTTGTTGTTATCGCCGTTGTAAACCCTTCCGCAGGCATAGACGTCACCGTCGGATACACAGACATTATGCAGGTCGCAGTTGTAATATTCCCCCATGTCGAGTGTTTTATGTTTACCATTCTTGTCCCACATCACCGGACTTAACACTATAGCCCCTTCGTTGTCGTCTTTTTGGATGCACCCCAGCACTGCAATCTCTCCCCCGATGTCAACCATCATCGGATTGTTTACGCCCGAACCGCCCTCAAGTTTCGTGAATTTACCGTCTTTCCAGACGAAGAAATCAAAGTCATAGTCCTGCTCATGGCGGGCTATTCCGAGAAATGCCAGTTTCCCGTCAATGGCAATCATGTCCTTAGTATGGAAATCGTTGTACCCATCGGGGATACCTGTTTCCTCTACAATGTTTGTCGCAATGCCGTTTTTCCAGTACACAACGTCAAATGGTTGTCCTTCGGAAAACTCTTCACTCTTATTCGTGCGGGTGCTATCCTGAGCATACCCAAGCACATATACGTCTTTCTTCGCATCTCCACCGTCACTGCCTTCCGCTGCCTTTGTCTCCCTATTACCGGTGCACGCCAAGGCAATCATGGCAGTAATTGCAATAATAAGTTTCTTCATAATCGTGTTGTTTTTGTTAAATTGTGTCACCTGCAAAGGTAGTAAAAAAATGAAATCGATGCAAGTTTAACGCAAAATCAAACACGAATTATAAATATGAAATCGCGTAATTTGAGCCGGAATGTTCCTCGTTTCGATAGTTTTTTGTATCTTCGCGGCATGAAAGAGAGCAAACTTATTATTTTCTCGGCTCCCAGCGGAAGCGGAAAGAGCACTATTCTCGAATGGCTCATGACGGAGCATCCCGAACTGTCGTTGGCTTTCAGCATATCATGCACCAGCCGAAAGCCGCGCGGAAAGGAGCGCAACGGTGTGGAATATTTCTTCATTACGCCCGAAGAGTTCAAGCAACGCATTGCCGACGGAGAGTTCCTCGAATATGAAGAAGTGTATGAAAACTGCTTCTACGGCACACTGAAATCGCAGGTGGAACGCCAGTCGGAAGTCGGTCAGAACGTGGTGTTCGATGTCGATGTGAAAGGCGGATGCGCCATAAAGCGGTTTTATGGCAGTCGTGCACTGAGCATCTTCATACAGCCTCCCTCGATCGCCATGCTCCGAGAGCGGCTCGAACATCGCGCCACAGATGCCCCGGAGGTGATAGAGAAGCGTCTGCAACGTGCCGAGTTCGAACTGTCGTTTGCCGACCGGTTCGACAGAACGGTGATTAACGACAGTCTTGAGAGGGCAGAAAATGAGGTGTTGGAAATTGTGAAAGACTTCCTTAACGTACAATGATGCCTGAGGATAACCGCCAACCTACCGGTCGCATATTCCCGTTTGCAGCGGGCAAGGGCACGCTCTGCGGCATTTTCGGCGGCTCATTCAATCCGATACACAACGGTCATGTGTCGCTCGCGAAGGAAATGCTGAGCACATTGGGGCTTGACGAGGTGTGGTTTCTCGTCTCTCCACACAACCCGCTGAAGCCACGGGGAGCGTTGCTCGACGACGACCTGCGACTCGAAATGGTGCGCATGGCTCTGAGCGACGAACCGCAGCTCGCGGCGAGCGACTATGAATTCCGCCTCCCCCGACCCTCTTACACCTACGACACCCTGCGCCGCCTCTCCGCCGACTATCCCCTGCACCGCTTCGTATTACTGATAGGTGCCGACAACTGGCAACTCTTCGGCGAGTGGCGTAACGCCGGTGAGATACTCGCCCACTATCCCATAGCAATCTATCCCCGCGAGGGTTACTCCGTAGATGTCGCCTCGCTGCCGCCCACGGTGCGCCTTGTTGACACACCGCTTCACAACATCAGCAGCACCGCCGTGCGCCGAATGATAGCCGAGGGCAGGGACATCCGCGGGTATGTTCATCCGCAGGTGGCTGACTTTATTGCCCGGGAGCACCTTTACAGATAGTCATTCGCACGCCGGCTTACGATGAAGCGGAAAACAATTTCGGCGGTTTTACCGACCAAAATCGCCGAAATTGCAAACCAAAACCGCCGATTTTACTTTGCAAAACCGCCGATTTTGCTTTCCTGTTCGGCAACAACTATGCGGCATAAGGTGACAGACGATGATGCAGAACACCGCCTTTCACATTGCTGCACATAATCGTCAATCCGAGCAGAATGTTACAACCGTTACCCGATTTCTACATTTCAATGGTAAAAAACGGCAATATTTTTGCAGTTGAAAATGTGAAACACGATGCTTGTTTTTGCCAGAATAAAATCCCGATAACCTTATTCGGAGAAGCGGATATTGGCAAAAAAGCACAAAAAAAAGCGACAGGCTTCACAGCTAATCGCTCCATATCTCCAATAGGTATTAGTTTTTTAAGGTAAAAAGATTGTTTTCAGGATAACGGTTGCAAAGGTAATCCTTTTCAATCAATGCGCCAAATTATTTCGATTGTTTTTCTATTGTATGTTTCCGTGTGCCTGCACAGTTATCATATTTTAACAAAACATATTTGCGAGAGAGTGTTAAACTTTCATATTAAAAACACGTTTTGTCGTTTTTGTTTCGTAACTTTGCATTATGAGTGGCAGCGTTCAATGCCTGCATGAAGTGAGGAGCAGTGTCTCTGCCGCAGCCGAAACGATAAGGATTAACCAAAGGAAAAGGAAAAGAAGATGAAGATTTTTGCAGTCGGAATGAACTATGCGCAACACAATAAAGAGCTGCACGGCACGTTATATACATCAGAAGAACCGGTGATTTTCACAAAGGCAGACTCGGCTTTGCTGAAAGACGGCAAACCGTTCTTCGTGCCCGACCACCTCGGACGTGTGGACTACGAGACGGAGTTGGTGGTGAGGATATGCCGTTTGGGGAAGGGCATACCCGAGCGTTTTGCCCACCGCTACTACGATGCCGTGACTGTAGGCATCGACTTCACCGCCCGCGACCTGCAGCAACAGCTGCGCCAAAAGGGACTGCCGTGGGAACTGTGCAAGGGCTTCGACGGCTCGGCTGCGATAGGAGAGTGGGTTGACAAGGACAAGTTCCGTGATGTCAACGCACTGCACTTCCGTCTCGACATCAACGGGAGCACCGTTCAGGAGGGCTGCGCGAGCGATATGATTTTCAAGATAGACCGTTTGGTGAGTTACATCAGCGAGTTCTTCACCCTGAAAACGGGCGACATACTCTATACCGGAACACCGGCAGGAGTGGGACCGGTGAAAATCGACGACCACCTCACAGGTTATCTCGAAGACAGAAAAGTGCTGGAATTTAACGTGAAGTAAATACAATATATATGGAAAAACATAATACGCCTTTATATATAATAAGGAGATGGGCGGCTGTCGCCTTGCTCCTGCTCGTGATGTCGGCATTTGCTTTGCCGGCGTCGGCGCAGTCGCGCTTCTTCAATCTCACTGCCGACGAGGTGAAGATTGACTCGGTGCTGCCGTATTTCGGATACAGCCGGGGGCTGGCAGACAATCATGCCGACTCCATATACAGCGCAGAGATAGCATATCCGGAATTTATCGACATGTCGGCTTCTGACATAGAGGCTTACAAACGACTCTCCGATGTGCTGCCACCGGATATGCCGAAGGTGGATGCCGGTGTGGCGATGGAGCGCAAAAAGGGGGTGCTGAAGGTGGGTTTCATGCCTATAGTCTATCGTGATGGCAAATTCAGGAAACTCGTTAGTTTCATGCTGCGAATAAAGTCCATGCCGATGTCCGGCAGCATAAGGCGCAACATGGCTAAGGTCGGCGTGCCTAAGAACGAAAGGTATGCCGAAAAATCGGTGCTCGCAAGCGGGCGTTGGGCTAAAATCAGAGTGCAGGAGAGCGGAGTGTATCAACTCACGGAGGCAGTTGTAAGCCGTGCCGGGTTCTCAGATATAAACAAGGTGAAGATTTACGGATATGGCGGTGCGCTGCAGAATGAGCGGCTCGTGGCAGAAGAACTCGTGGCTCTCGACGACCTGAAAGAGGTGCCCACCTGCATCGTGAACGGTCGCCGCCTGTTCTATGCACATGGACCGGTGAGTTGGAATGAGAACAACAAGCGCGTGCGCAACCCCTATTCAGACTATGGCTACTACCTCATAACGCAGTCTGACGATGCTCCGCTGACCATTCCCGAAGAGGAGTTTATCAAGGAGAATTACCCCAAAGGAGAGCACTATAACGCACTTCACGAGATAGATAACTTCGCGTGGTTCCACGGAGGGCGCAATCTGTATGAAAATTCACCGATAAAGAAGGGCGAGGAAAAGGCATACACCATCGCCGGAAAGGGAAAGTCGGAAAAAGGAAGGATTACAGTGGCTGTATCGGCGAAGGTGGATTCGCAGATTGATGTGGAACTGAACGGAAAGATAATGGGCACTGTGGCGGTGAAGTTGGAGCAGTACGATGTGGCAAACTTAGGCGAAATGACATTCGAAGCTGATAATCTGCAGGCGGAAAACAAGCTGAAACTAATCGTGAGAAGTGGCGGACCGGCGCGTCTTGACTACATTTCGCTCTACACTAACGACCCTGAACCTGCACCAAATCTTGCCGCAGCATCTTTCCCACAGGCAGAATATGTGCACAACATCACAAACCAGAACCTGCACGCCGACCGCAATATAAACATGGTGTTAATAGTGCCAACGTCGGGAAAACTGCTGGCACAAGCCAACCGACTTGCCGAGTTTCATCGTGAGCACGACGGGATGACGGTGAAGGTGGTGCCGGCAGACGAATTGTATAACGAGTTCTCGTCGGGCACTCCCGATGCCAATGCCTACCGCAGATACATGAAAATGCTGTATGACAGGGCGGAGAAAGAGGCCGACATGCCGCGCTACCTCCTGCTATTCGGCGACTGTGTGTGGGACAACCGAATGAAGATTGGCGAACTGAAGTCGCTATCGCCCGACGATTTCCTGCTGTGCTATGAGAGCGAAAACTCGTTCAGTCACACCTATTGCTACATAGATGACGGTTTCTTCTGCCTGCTCGACGACGGCGAGGGGGCGCGACTGATCGACCAAGACTTGCACGACATAGCCGTTGGTCGCATCCCTGCGCGCGCCGACAGCGAGGCTAAGATAGTGGTTGACAAGACAATCAACTATGCCCTGAACGCCAACGCAGGGGCATGGCAGAACGTGATGATGTTCATGGGAGACGACGGCGACAACAACATACACATGGAAGACGCTGAAATGGCAGCAAAACTCGCCGAGAAAACGCAGCCCGGAATGGTGGTGCGCAGGGTGATGTGGGATGCCTACCAGCAGCAGAGCAGTTCCAAGGGAAAGACATTCCCCGGCGCCACTGCCGACATATTGCAGCAGCAGGAACGCGGTGCGCTGGTTATGGATTACAGCGGTCATGGCAGCGCAAGACAACTTAGTCACGAGGGAGTGGTGGGGATTAACGACTTCAAAAACGCCAACAACGCCAACCTCCCGCTGTGGATTACCGCATCATGCGACATCGCTCCGTTCGACGGAGTGGAGGAAAACATCGGCGAAGCATCGATATTCAACCGCAAAGGAGGTGCTGTGGCGTACTACGGAACAACCCGCACGGTGTTCATCAGCCGCAACAGGGTGATAAATCTCGCCTTCCTCAAGTACGCACTAAGCTATACCGACGGCAAGCCTAACACCCTCGGCGAGGCGCAACGGCTGGCAAAGAACGAGCTGATTAAGACCGGCTCAGACCGCTCTGCCAACAAGTTGCAGTACTCATTGCTTGGCGATCCGGCACTCGCTCTTAAACTTCCTACACTCAATGTGCTGATAGACAAGATAAACGATGTGGACATTTCGGGTGGCAAAATGCCCGAACTCAAGGCCGGAGGAGTGGCAAAAGTGGAGGGACATATAGAGCGTGCGGGGGTTGAAGATGCCGGATTTAACGGTCTGGTGACTGCCACCGTGCGCGACAGTAAGGCTCTCGTGACATGCAACACACGGGATGCAAAAAACGGAAAAGCGTTCTCCTTCTATGACCGAAAGAAGACTTTGTTCAGCGGTTCGGACAGTGTTGCCAACGGCAAGTTCTCGTTCTCTTTCGCCGTTCCTATGGATATAAACTACACTCACGGACAAGGACTGATTAACGTCTATGCCTTGAACAATGAAAGAACGGAGGTGGCAAACGGAAGTTCGGAACGATTTACGCTCGGAGGAACCGAAAATGCGAACAACGACTCTATCGGACCGTCAATCTACTGCTACCTCAACTCGCCCTCGTTCACAAACGGCAGCAATGTAAATCCTACACCTTACTTCGTGGCGCAGATAACCGATAAGGACGGAATAAACACCACAGGAAACGGAATAGGGCACGACCTCGAACTCGTTATCGACGGAAAGATGTCGCTGACGTTCAACCTCAACGACTACTTTGAGTATGACTTCGGGTCTCATACATCGGGAAAGACTGCTTTCTCGCTGCCCGAACTGGAGGAAGGACAGCACAAACTGAAGTTCAGGGCATGGGATATACTGAACAATTCGTCAACGGCAGAACTCACGTTCAACGTGGTGCGCGGACAGGAACCTACGCTTTACGACATCAACTGCACGAATAACCCGGCATCCACAAACACGACATTCATCGTGAACCACGACTATACGGGCAACAAACTCGACGTGTGCATCGACATCTTCGACATCAGTGGGCGTCACCTGTGGACTCACAGCGACCTGGGAGTGACTGCATCGGGAACATACACCATGAATTGGGACCTCACGGTAGAGGGCGGAGAGCGGCTCAAAACGGGAGTATATCTGTATCGGGTCCGCGTGGGTGCAGATGGCAGTAATAAAGTTTCGAAGGCAAAGAAACTCGTGATAATACAATAAAAAAACGATTGGTGAGTTATAATAAGTGATGCGCAGGAAAGCGCGTGGAAAAATATCATATCAAGATGAATCGTAAAATAAGAATAGCTATCATCTCACTGGCACTGCTTCTGACCGTGGGAGCACAGGCACAGGACAAGAAAAACTTCTTCAATCCGGTAAATACGTCAGTCACATCGCAGAGCATCGCCCCCGATGCACGTTCCGCCGGAATGGGCGATGTGGGTGCTGCAACCGACCCGGACGTGAACTCCCAGTATTGGAACCCTGCAAAATATCCGTTCACGATAAGCCGGGCAGGGGTGTCGCTGAACTACACTCCGTGGCTGCGCAGGCTCGTAAACGACATGGACTTGGCAAACCTCGCCGGCTACTACCGCATCGGAGAATATTCGGCAATAAGTGCTTCGCTGCGCTACTTCTCCCTCGGAGAGGTCATGATGGGCTCGGGTGTGAGTCAGGATGACGGCATGACAATCAACCCTTACGAGATGTCTGTTGACGTGGCATACTCGCTGATGCTAAGCGAAAGTTTTTCAATCGCTGCCGGCGTGCGCTGGATCTACAGTGACCTTACCTACGACTACAACGAAGATACATCGCCCGGCTCTGCTTTCGCAGCCGACCTTGCATTCTATTATCAGAACTATATCAATCTCGGTGCGCGTGAGTGCCAGTTGGGTTTGGGTATGAACATAAGCAATATCGGCTCGAAAATCAATTTCGGAAGCGACAACCGGAGTGAGTTTATACCCACAAACCTGCGCTTGGGAGCATCGCTGATGATTCCGATTGACGAGTATAACCGCTTCACTATAGCCGCAGACGCCAACAAGTTGCTCGTTCCCACCTATCCTAAGATAAAGGATGGAGAGTCGAAGTCGGACTTTGAAGACCGTGTTCTGCGCGAATACTACGACGTATCGTCAATAAGTGGTATCTTCAAGAGCTTCGGTGACGCCCCGAATGGCTTCTCTGAAGAACTTGAGGAGATACAATGGAGCGTCGGAGCGGAATACATTTACAACGACAAGTTTTCTCTCCGTGCAGGTTATCATCATGAAAGCGAGAACAAGGGAAACAGAAAGTATTTCACCGTTGGTGCCGGATTTCGCATGAGTGTGTTCTCACTTGATGCCGGTTACGTGATTGCCACGGCAAAGAGTAACCCCCTCGACCAGACTCTGCGCTTCTCACTGTCGTTCGACATGGACGGAATAAAGGACTTGTTCCACCGACGCTGATGTGACTATGGCTGCGATACGTGTTGGATTTGGCTACGATGTCCACCGCCTTGCGGAAGTACGCGACCTGTGGCTTGGCGGCATCAAACTGCCACATGATATGGGATTGCTGGGGCATAGCGATGCCGACGTGCTGATACATGCCGTCTGCGACGCCCTGCTTGGTGCTGCAAACATGCGCGACATAGGCTTCCACTGGCCCGACACCGCTGCCGAAACAGACGGTATCGACAGTAAGATCATACTGAAAGAGACCATGCAGTTGATAGCCACTAAGGGCTATCGCTTCGTGAACTTGGATGCAACGGTGTGCGCGGAACGCCCGAAACTGAACCCTCATGTGCCTGCAATGAAGCGATGCCTTGCGGAGATAATGGAGACCGACGAGGACAATATTTCAATCAAGGCGACAACAACAGAACGCCTCGGCTTTACCGGCAGAGAGGAGGGAATGGCTGTCTTTGCCACCGTATTGATAGAAAAAGACTGATTAGTGTTTATTGATGAAATAGTGACGCGCTGCAATTCTCGACGAACTGCAGCGCGTAAAAGTATATGTTTAACTAAAAACTTTTCGAATGAAAGGCAGCCTCACGGCTTCCTTTGTCATCCTGAACAATCATGATACCTTTTTAATACCAATAACTAAAAAACCTAACTTTTTACTACTAACCTAAATTATATGCTAATCTTTTGTGCTGCAAAGGTAGGGAGATGCCGTTATACGTGCAATAAATATTGCCGGGATTTATGTTTCATCATACTTTTCTTGAGATAAATCAATGTCCTGTGTGCGCGAACAGCGGTGCGTATGCCATTTTTATTTTGTATTTACGCAAATAAGAATTACCTTTGCCGACGAATAATCAAGCACCCCGAAGGGTGGGGCATGAAGATGAAGATATTGATTGTTAACACGAGTGACGTGAGCGGTGGGGCATCAGTGGCTGCCCGCCGACTTGCCGAAGCCCTCAACAACAACGGTGTTGAGGCTCGCATGTTGGTGCGGGAACGGCTCTCCGACAGCTCTTTTGTGACGCAGATGCCCGGGAAATGGCAGCAGAAATGGAATTTCCTGTTTGAGCGTCTGCGCATTTTTGTGTCCAATCTTTTCTCCCGTAAGAACCTATTCACGGTCTCCATTGCCAACACCGGGCAAGACATCACGAACACGAAGGAGTTTCGCGATGCCGACATTGTACACCTGCACTGGGTCAATCAGGGGATGTTATCACTCCGCGACATGGAAAAGATCGTGCGTAGTGGCAAGCCGGTGGTATGGACTATGCACGACATGTGGCAACTCTCGGCAATCTGCCATTATGCGCATGAGTGCGAAAGGTTTACGGAGAGGTGCGGAAACTGCCCTTTCCTGCGCTTCCCTCACGAGCGCGATTTGTCGCGAAAGGTGTTCATAAGGAAACAGAAGCTGCTCTCCGGAGCAAGAATCCGCTTTGTGGCAGTGAGCAAGTGGTTGCAGCGCGAGGCACAACGTAGCACCCTGCTTAGTGGCAGCAACGTCAGCGTAGTTCCCAATGTGCTGTCGCTTTCGCGCTTCCGCCTATTCCCGCGAGAGGAGTCTCGCCGTCGCCTTGGCATCGGTCATAAGTATGTAGTGATGTTCGGCGCGGCGCGGATAGACAGCGACATCAAGGGATTTCGCTTCCTCCGCGAGGCTTTAAGTCACATCGTTGAGAGCGGAATGCTGCCTAAGGACGATCTCTGCCTGATACTTTTCGGGGGAATAAAGAACAACACCCTGCTGCGCGATTTCCCTATACATTATATATATAACGGCTACGTAAGCGGCGACGACACCCTTTCGATGATGTATTCGGCAGCCAACTGTGTCGTATCGTCATCGCTTTACGAGACTTTCGGACAGACGCTTATCGAGGCGTTGGCATGCGGATGCCTGCCCGTGACGTTCGACAACAGCGGACAGACCGACATCGTGCGGCACCGCGAAAACGGTTATCTGGCGCACTGGAAAAACCCGAAGAGCCTTGCCGAAGGTATAACATGGGCTGCGCTCGATGCGGAGACAGACCGCATGGCTTTGCGTCGCGACGTGGTGGAACGCTATTCCGAGGGCGTCGTGGCACAGCAGTATATCGGCATTTACAAATCAATGAAGTAGGCTTCGCAGATGATAAAGTTCAGCGTAATAACCATAACATACAATGCTGCGTCAGTGCTGGAGCGCACACTCGAAAGTGTTGCCTCGCAGACATATCCCGTGATAGAGCACATTATAGTTGACGGAGCGTCGGAAGACACCACCGTTGCCATTGCCGAAGAATATCGCAGGCAGACAGAAAAGGCATGCAACGGGCATCAAGTGTATGTCACATCCGAGCCCGACCGCGGTCTTTACGATGCCATGAACAAGGGATTGGAGCGTGCTGCGGGCACTTACGTCGTCTTCATGAACGCCGGCGACACCTTCGCTTCGCCTGCCACGCTTGAGGAGATAGCGGAAAAGGCGGGGCTGAATGTCATGGAGAACGAGGGGCTACCGTTGCCTGCAGTGCTCTACGGAGACACCGATATATATGATGCCCACGGCAACTACCTCCGTCACAGACACCTTTCAGCCCCCGAACAGTTGTCGTGGCGTTCGTTCAGAAACGGCATGCTGGTGTGTCATCAGTCGTTCTATGCCCGGACAGACATTGCAAAACGGTTCAGATACGACCTGAAATACCGCTATTCGGCAGACGTTGACTGGTGTATATGTGTGATGAAAGAGGCAGAACGCCGTGCCTTGTCGTTGGAGAATGTGCATCAGGTGGTGACGCATTACCTGCAGGAGGGACAGACAACACTCCACCACCGCGAGTCGCTCAAGGAGCGTTTCAGCGTCATGTGTCGCCATTACGGAACGCTCGTCACGCTCTTCATGCACCTCCTTTTTGCCTTCCGCACCCTGAAAAGAAATCGGTCATCAATCCGCTGAAGGGTTAATGACCGATTTTTATTTCAAGAATTATTCCTGTTTAACTGTCTGTCCGGCATCCGGCAGCAGCCATGCCGTTGCATCGCAAGCCTGTTTTACCACGTGAACGTTATGACCTCGGAGTCAACTTGTTTGCCGTTTTCTATTTCTATACACTCCACAGAGACGGGATAGCCGGCAGGCGAAACAGTCCAGTTGAACTGCATTTCGTCACCATATTCGCCGTGTGAAGAATAGCCTACGGGCAGGTGTTTTGTTGCCTTTCCGAGCAACCCGGCATAGTAGGCATACTCCATCTCGTCGAGGTCGGCATCTAACATTCCGTCAAAAAACATCAGGCAGCCCTTGTTGACAATAGGAGAGGTGGCGGTGCTTGAGGTGTAATGCACATCAGTGATTTTTTTATTGCCGGGTTCTTCAGCAGAAACCATAGATACCGACACCGCATCTCCGTTGTTATATGTTATCGTTGTGGTCTCGTTTCCCCCTTCAGAGCGTACAAACTTCTTTAATTGTCCGTCGCTGTTGTAGTCGAAACTCCAAGATTGTTCTTTAACTCCGTCTATTTTGCTGTATGAAGTTTCGCTGCAGTGGCTCACGAAACCGTCTTTGTTGAGGAACAATCGATATTCGCTCTTGTCATTATCCGTATCCACAACGGTCATCACCACATCTGGGGTTTTTACGGAACGACTGTTAACGTCATTGTAAACTAACGTGACAACCTCCTCTTTGTTAGAGATTTTCACCACTCTTCCGTTTTTATCTGTCTGAATAACCGTTCCTCCAATATCCTTAGGAAGTCCGCCGGTGAACACCTTCAACGGATTTATCACCAATTTTGTTTCCTCCGTTGTGCCGTCAGTTCTTTTGCCGTCATCGTCGCCCCCGCAGGATGTGAGTGTGAAATTTGCTCCCAACATCGCAGTGGAGAGGAGAGCCATTGCCAGTAGTTTCTTCATTGTTTCAATACTTTTGTTTATGTTTATAAATGAGTGTTTTTACGGTTTGCACATGAAGTGCTTCTCAAAACGGCACAAAGTTACGCAAAAAAAACGAAAAAAACACGTTTGCATAAGAAAAAAGACAAATTGCCGCAGAAACGTTTTTCAAGAGCAACTTTTATCCACACATCTTCCTATATATACAGTCCGGCTTCCCGGCAGACGGTCAATCGCCTGCTGTAAGCACACCTTAGGCGAAGTAAATTCGCCGAAATTGTTCGGCAAAATCGGCGATTTTACAGTGCAATTTCGCCGATTTTACTTTGCAATTTCGCCGATTTTGCTGTCCGTTATATATCCCAAGGCGCAGCATTATGGCGCAAACTGAAGGCTGAAAACTGTCGGAGAAGACTTGATTTGCGGCGATGGCGGTTTCCCAAGTGAGTGCCGACCGTGCCCCGAAACGCATTTTTTCAAGACCTGTTGTTAATATTTACTAATTGCAGGAAACGTTTTTTTTGTTGTAAAAAAATATGTTTAACTTTGCAAATCAAGTTTATCCATTATTTACTTTGCGACAATGCGCAACCTCTCTGTCTGAAACAAACAAGGCTCTGCGGGCAGAGATGAAAAACACTGAGCCGACAGACAAAATGATGAAGCATAAATTTACACTTTTCGCTTTGGCGGCATTGGCATTTGGTTGCACTGAGGCAGTGGCACAAAGCGGTCCTCCTAAGGCAAACTATCAATGCGACTTTGAAAATGTGTCGAAGCCTGATTACAACGACGAGGAGATGGTTATCAACGGGAAAAAGTGGCGTTTCCACAACGCTCGCATAGTCGGCGACTCGCTGCGAGGCATTCCGCAGGGGCGAAAGGCTCTGGAACTGAAAGCCGGAGTGACCGACGGCGAGCCCACTTGTATCGAAATGCTTGACAATGTGGAAGGTCGCACGGTGACATTCGCCGTGTATCACTCGGGAATGGACAGAATAATCAACCGTAACGGAAAAGCTTGGAGGTTTGAAGTGACGTTCGACAACGGTCAGACATGGGCTCATCAGCCGCTTAACTACGACACAAACGACATTCCGACAAGGTTTGTTGCCGACGTTCCTACCGACGGAACTCCGTATCGTTTCAGAATACGCTTCCACGACACAGGCGAGGAAGGCAAGGACTGGAGAATACTCTTAGACGACTTCATGGTTATGGAGGGCTACGATTATTCTGTGCCTTGGACCGTAAGTGCCGGGCATATATTCAACGGTTTCTGCACTGCCGAGACCTCTCTCACATTCAAGCCGATACTCACCGGCACCTCGTTCTGGTTCGGACCGGAAGACTTTGACCGCGCGAACACCTACATCGAACTCACGCTCGACGACAACGCGCCGGTGAAATATTATGAAATGCCTATCGACATCGTGTTCAAACTTGAAAACCTCAGCGAAGGAAAGCACCACGTGAACATGCGATTTATGAACCGTGCCGACAAGCAAGTGTGGGAAGATGCGCGCGAGACCGACTTCGACTTCTACGTAAGACCGATAGAACAGATTAAGGGCATCAAGGCATTGCGCAAGGCAGAAGTGGGCAAATTCTATGAACTGATACCCGACGGCGATGACGCAATCTACGTGAACTGGGTGAAAATGAGCCGCGCACAGAAGTGGCTCTTCGACGGAAAGAGCGGAATATGGGTTGACGACCCGCAGTATCTCGACTATTACAGGAACCTGCCTGCCAACCTCGTGTCGGTGAAGAGCATGAGAGGACAGCTGGTGGAGATGGACAATAACCTCGTGTTCCGCCTCGACCGCAAGCCTGAAGTGGAGACGATTGACACGAAGCCGTTCACATTCCGGAACTATATGTGCCACGATTTGGCTGACTTGGCGGCAAACTTCGATGACTATGCCGGTCTCCCACTGTCGTTGGTAAACGTGAAATTCGTGAAACCGTTCATGGAAATTGATGCCAATCCTAACGGACGAATTGAGATTGCCGACTCGAAAGGCAACCAATTCATACTTCAGAACATCTATCATGACGGCTTCCAGAGAAAAGATTTCCCCACAACTCCGTCAATTATCGTATTCGGAATGGTGGGACGCACGTTCATCGACAACAAGCCCTGCTTCTTCCCTTTGAAGGCTGTGCCCTACGAGGAGACATCGGGCGTTGACGACGTGGCATCCAACGAAAACGGAGTGAAGGTGTGGAACGCCGACGGAAATGTATATCTGAGCAGCATGCGTAAGGCAGAGGTTGAGGTTTACGACGTGAGCGGTAAGACGGTGTTGAGAGCCGTTGTTGACGAAGGCGGAAGCCAAATCCTGAACGTGGGCAGTGGCGTTTATGTGGCTGTTGCCAAGTATGGAAACGGCATGTTGGAGACAATCAAGTTCGTGAAGTAAGCATAACCGCATGACAGACAGCCGGGAGCGATCGCCGATGTTTCGCTTCTCATACATCTGCTGATGAATATATGGAGGGCGTGTCAGGCAGTGGCACGTCCTCTGCCGTTCCCTGTTGGCTGATGCCGGCGCAGCATGAAAAAATAATTTCAAGCAGAAATAATGCTATGAGAGAGACATTCGGCATTGGATATTTTTAACCATCTTTGCACCGTCGGTAACGAGAGGTTGGGAAGTGAGAGGCGAGACGGCGCGGAAAGTGAGGTCTCGCATCCCGACATGAGTGACACCTGTTCATATAATGTTAGCCAAAATAAGTAAATGAAGAAGGCATTATTTCTCATCGGTATAATCATATTCGGCGTTGGTTGTCTGTCGGTTTCGGCTCAAGACATGCCAAAGGGACACCGCGTGCCAAACATCGCGGTGGGTTGGAACAACCATAACGAGTCGATGCTCACAAGCCCCTTTAACGTGGGACTTGTCAGTGAGGTTGACAGTTTGCGGGGCTTTCAGTCGGGTTTGCTGTACGGTGGCATCCGGCACTATGCCCGGGGAGCGATGATTGCAGGCATAACCAACGCCGCGCACGCCATGAGCGGGGTGCAGGTGGCAGGTTTGAGCAACATCGTGTTCACCCCGATGAAAGGCATACAGGTGGGCGCGCTCTCCAACACAGCCCTGGGTGTGAAGCGCGGAATGCAGTTGGCAGGCATTTCCAACATCAGTGCTGCCACCATGCGCGGGGTTCAGGTGGCGGCTTACAACTATGCCGACACGCTCAACGGCACACAAATCGGACTCATCAACGTGGCACTTGAGCATACAAGAGGCGTGCAGGTGGGCATCATAAACTACTCGCGAGACACTCCGGCATGCAAAATCGGACTGGTGAACCTTAACCCCGACACCCGGATTGACTATATGCTCTTTGCCGGGAGTTCGTCGAAACTGAACGCAGCCATGCGCTTTCGCAACCGCAACACATACAGCATCATAGGCATCGGCACCCATTACATGGGCTTCGACGAGGATTTCTCCGGCGCGTTGTATTACCGTCTGGGCAAATATTTCACGCTTTCTCCGCGCTGGTCTGTAAGCGGCGATTTGGGATATTACCACATAGAGACATTCAAGAAGAACTCCACCGAGGCTCCGGAGCGGCTCTACTCAATACAGGCAAAGCTGAACGTGGACTATCAGATTAACAGAACGTTAGGTGCTTTCGTGTCGGTAGGATACGGAACGACGCGCAACTACGGTTCGCATACAAACTACCGCACCCGACCTTTGGTAATGGCAGGACTCACACTGCGCTACAATCACAACCGCAGTGAGGCAGAAAAGTGGGTGGAGGAGAAGGTACGAGACTACAATTATCACAGGAACGTGCTCGGAAATACGCCCCCCGACAGCATCTTCCGCTTCTATGACCCATACTTCAACACCAAGAAATGGGCAATGGCAATAGGTCAGACGGCGGGCATTAACGTGCTCGTGCATCTGTTCGACCGCTGTGTCATGGGCGAAGATTTTGCCAAAACCACACTCAACACCACGTGGAGCAACTTCCGTCATGCCTTCGTGTGGGACAACGACCAGTTCTCGACAAACCTCTTTGCACACCCTTATCACGGCAATTTGTACTTCAATTCGGCTCGCAGCAACGGCTTCAACTTCTGGGAGAGTGCCCCATTCGCATTGTGCGGAAGCCTGATGTGGGAGTTCTTTGGCGAGATAGAGCCGCCTGCAGTCAACGACTTGCTTGCCACTACTTTCGGAGGCATTGCCATAGGTGAGGTGTTCCACCGCGTGTCTGCCGTGATACTGAACGACAGAAAACGCGGAGGCAACCGCTTCCTTCGCGAAGCCGCCGCAGCAATAATCAACCCCATGCAGGGATTTGCACGCATAGTGAACGGCGATGCGTGGAGAGTGAGGCGGGAGAATTTCCTCTATCACGACTTCACACAGGTGCCGGTCGAACTTACTCTTACATTAGGAAACCGTTATCTCGCCGACGACGGCGGACTATTCCGCGGCGAACATCAGCCTTTTCTCAGCGTTAACCTGATTTATGGCGACCCGTTCAACGAACAGACTGCTGCCCCATACGATTACTTCACAGCCAATCTGTCACTCGGATTCTCCGGCAACCAGCCCGCAATCCACGGCTTACACCTGTTGGGAAGGCTATGGAGCACGACGATTTATGACGGCGATTCGGGCAAAACACTGTTCGGAATATTCCAGCATTTCAATTATTATGACTCCAAACCGGTGAAAGACGGCACTTCGCTCACGCCCTACCGCATCTCCGAGGCGGCATCGTTAGGTCCGGGAATGATATGGCGTTTCCCGAAGGTTGGCAACATAGGCTTCATGGAACAGCAGGTATATGCCGACATCATCCTGCTCGGCGGCACCAAAAGCGACTACTATTCAATCATCGACCGCGACTATAACATGGGCTCCGGATATAGTTTCAAGGCAAAGAGTATTATGGTGTTTCCACGCGTCGGGCGGTTTATCCTTAACTTAGATTACTACCGCATCTTCACATGGAAGGGCTATGAGAACAAAGACCTCGCCGCAATCAACCCTGTCTATCTTAACTCGCAGGGCGACAGAAGCAACGCACAGCTACTCGTTATCAACCCTATGTTTGTCTTCCACCTGAAAAACAACTGGGGCATAGAGTTCTCCGGAAGCTACTTTGTGCGTGATACCCGATACCGCTATCATGACAACATGAGGGCAAACACGTTTGAGGTGAGAGCCGGACTCGTGTATAGATTTTAGGAATGTTGCGCCTTTTAAATTTTGCTATCAGGCAAAATAGTGGTAATTTTGCGGCAGAAATGGCAATGCTTAGGATATTACGTGTTATTACGAGGGTGCTCGGTGCGGTGACGATACCCATAAGGAAGAACTTCGTTTTCTTCGTTATGATGTATGTTCTCGGTGCGGTGTGCGTCTATGCAGTGCTTCCCGAGCGCAGGGGAGCGCGTGTATTCGAGTTCTGGTGGCAGGAACTCTTGGTGGATGTGTATCTCATTTGTGCCCTGCTTGCCGCGCTTCCCGGGAAGATAAGGCGGTGGGTGAGAATGGTGTTCGGCATCGTGGCATACACCGTTGCTGTCGTGGATGTGTATTGTTTCGTGAAATTCGACTCCACGCTGACGCCTACCATGCTGCTTCTCGTAGGTGAGACAACGGGCGGTGAGGCTGCCGAGTTCCTGCGTTCCTATATACATCCCTCGGTGATATTCAGTCGTCTGGGGCGCGTATTGCTCGTTCTTGCGGCTCATGTAGCGGCGGTTGGGCTTCTATATGTGTTCAGGGAACGTGTGCGTAAGGTGCTGCGACGCTGGCAAATAGTGTGGCGCGGGATGAACATCAGGCGTTCGCCGTGGGTCGGCATCTATCCCCTCATGTCGCTGTCGATAATCGTTCTTTTGTTATATTCACTCGCATCGTGCCTCGAAAACAAGCGTGCCGAGCACCGACTGATGACGTTTGAGAACATCGGCGACGTGGAACACGAACTCACCGAGAAAACTTGTGCCAACCTGCATCAACCCCTCTATCGGCTCATTTTCAGCATATATGCCAACCGATTGGCATCGCAGCAGGTTACAAAACTCATCAATGGCATCGACAAAGCCACCGTTGACAGTTGCAGTTTCGCCTCGCCGAACATCGTGCTCGTGATAGGCGAGAGTTACAACCGCCACCACTCGCAACTATACGGATATGAAAAGAATACCACGCCGAGGCAGGTGGAGCGCGAGCGGAGGGGCGAACTGATAAAGATGAGCGATGCTGTGACACCGTGGAACCTCACAAGTTATGTCTTCAAACACCTCTTCTCGATGTACGCAGTGGGCGATAACGGCGACTGGTGCGACTATCCTCTGTTCCCCGAACTGTTCCGTCGTGCAGGCTATCACGTCACTTTCATCACCAATCAATACCTGCCTAAGGCAAAGGAGGCGGTCTATGACTTCAGCGGAGGGTTCTTCCTGAACAACGAAACACTAAGTAGGGCGATGTTCGACACGCGGAACAGTCGGCTGCATGCTTTCGACGACGGTGTGATTTCGGAGTACGACAACCTCAGGAAAGCCGATAAGGAGCACAACCTTATCATCCTTCATCTCATGGGTCAGCATGTGAAATATGCTTCGAGGGTGCCGGAGAAGAGGAAACACTTCCGCAAGGAGGACTATCAACGCAAGGGTTTCTCCGCCAAGGAACGCCAAGTGATGGCAGACTATGACAACGCGCTGCTCTACAATGACTCGATAATGGATGAGGTGTTGAAACGTTTCGAGGACAAGGATGCCGTGGTGATATACGTGCCCGACCACGGAGAGGAGTGTTACGGGGGCAATGTCCACTTCTTCGGGCGCATGCACAGCACCGACATAACGGCTCGGCTGGCACATGAAGAGTTTGATATTCCGATGTGGTTCTGGTGCTCGCGGCGTTTCCGTGAGGCTCATCCCGAAACCGTAAAGGCTATTAAAACTGCGGCAGGAAAGCGGTATATGACCGACGCACTGCCTCACTCGCTCCTCTCTCTGGCAGGAATACACACGCGCTGGTATCGCTCCGGGCTCGATGTATTGAGCGAAGACTACGACGAGAAACGCCCACGACTGCTGAAGAACACTGCCGACTACGACAAACTGCGTGCCGGGAGCGGTAAGCAGGTCAGGTGATATGACTTTGAAAAACAATCAATAATGGATATAAGGAATAATTGTTTGCGTGGCATTGCCATACTCGGCATAATGCTGCATAACTACTGTCACTGGCTCGGCTTTGCGGTAAAAGAGAACGAGTACACGTTTGATGCGGCACGCCCGATGCAGTTCTGGGAAAAACTTACGTCGTTAGACTCTGACATTTTCATACATTTCTTTTCGTTCTTGGGGCACTACGGCGTTCCGATATTTCTCTTTGTGAGCGGTTACGGACTTGTTAAGAAATACGAACAGACGGCTGTTCCTGCCTCATCAGCTGCCCTTCCGATACCGCCGGGCGTGCAAATCCTGCCCTTCATGCGCTACCATTTCCTGAAACTTTTCCGCCTGATGGTGTTCGGATATGTCGCTTTCGTGGCAGTCTATTTCCTCCGCAACGACGACGGAGGGGTGGTATATTCTTTAGACAGGGTACTTGCGCAGTTGGGAATGGTGGTGAACTTCGTGTATCACTACCCTGATAAAATCATCAAACCGGGACCGTATTGGTATTTCGGACTTATGCTTCAACTCTACGCCTTATACATTATATTATATCATCGCCGCCGCTCTTGGAAGACGATTGCAGCCACGGTGGTGGCGTGTTGGGCACTGCAGTGGGGCGCAAGCGAACTGGGCGACGCTAAGCTAAACTATCTGCGATACAACTTTTTCGGTGCAGTGATGCCTTTCGCAATGGGCATTGCATACGCCCGTTGGGGTCGCGAACTGCCCCGCATGGGATATGTCGCGCTCACCTTGGTATCGGCAGCGATGGTGTTGTTTGGCGGATTTTGGTTTCATGGTTGGCTATGGGTGCCGGCGTTTGTCGTCATCGGTGCCGTCAGTACGGTGCGCCTGCTCCCATCATTGTGGCTTAATCCCCTGTCGTGGGTGGGCACTCTCTCGGCAGCAATATTCGTAATGCACCCCCTTGCACGCGAAATCATCATCGGGCACTACCGCCGCGGCGACATATATTCGGGCATTGCGGTGTTTGTGTTCACCTCGTTTGCAATGGCGTTGCTTCTCAACTACCTTTTGAAATACATTCCTAAGCCTAAGAATTGACACTTCGATAACGCCGGGCTTACAGCATATCAGTTTCTTTCCACGCGCAAAGTCTGGTCGCAATATTCAACCACGGCAGGGCGGTGGGTGATGAAGATTACCGTCTTGTCGTGCTTTTCGAGAATGTTTTTCAGCAGTTGTCGCTCGGTATCGGGGTCGAGTGCGCTCGTCGCTTCATCGAAAAGCATGATGCTTCCGCGGCGAAGCAGTGCCCGGGCGATGGCAATTCGCTGCGCCTGACCTTCGCTCAGTCCTCCTCCACTCTCGCTGCACACCGTGTCGATACCCCTCGGCAGCGAGAACACAAAGTCGGCACAAGCCTGCCGCAGGGCGTCGTTCATGTCTTCCTCCGTGGCTTCCACCCGCCCCAATCGCAGGTTCTCCCTTATCGTTCCGCTAAGAATGGTGTTCCCCTGCGGCACATAGACGAAGTTACATCGCAGTCGCGGCGACATCGTGCGACTGTCATCATTATTGTATATAGACGTCTGTCCTGCCGAAGGTCGTATCAAGGCGAGCATCATTCTGATGAGAGTGGTCTTCCCCGCGCCCGTCTCTCCGAGCACCGCAGTGCACGAACCCGGGTAGAAATCAAACGTAAGATTGCTCAGAACGCTGCGCTCCTCATTGTCGTAAGCATAGGAAACGCCGTCGAGCCGCACCCCGCAAGGTCCCTCCATTTCTATCGGGTCGCCCTGTTCTTCGAGCGGATTTTCCTCCAGTTCCATCAGCCTTTCGGCAGCCGTGAACACTCCTACGAAAGCCGGAACAAGCTTTGTCAGCGAGCGTGCCGGTCCCTGTATCTTAGCCACCAACTGCAGGAAAGCCGTCATTCCGCCGAAAGACAAGGTGTTGTTATACATCCTCATGGCACTCCAGAGGAACGCTATGAGATAGCCGAGGGCAAACCCGAAGTTCAGTATAAGGTTCGACAGCACCGAGAATTTGGTTCTTCTCACCACGTTATGGCGCAGTTCGCTCTGCGTGTTTTCAAGTCTGCCCACCATCAGGGAGTCGCTTTCGAGCGTCTTTATGAGCATTCTGTTCTGCACCGTTTCCTGCAAGACGCTCTGCACTTTCGAGTCACTGTCGCGCACGTTGCGCGTCAGATGCCGCATCTTCTTTATGTAAATCTTGCTCACGAGAATGAATACCGGCAGCATGGCGATGATTGTCACGGCGAGCAGAGAGTCCATGAAGAACAGATAGAAGAATGCTCCGAGGAACATGGCGAGCACCGAAAGAGTGTTCGGAATGGTCTCTGTGAGGAACACCACAACGTTATTCACGTCGCCCTCCAGCCTGTTGATGACGTCACCGCTATGGAATTGCTCCTTACCATGCCACTCCGAGCGCAGTATTCGGTCGAGCATGCGCTGCTGCATGCGGTTTTGTGCGCGTATGCCGAGGATGTTGCGCACCCAAATAGAGGCTATATGAATGACGAAATCGCAGAGTATAAGCCCTCCCATGAGAGCCACCGCCCGGTATAGCGAGCCCTCGATGCTGTGCGAAGCCACATCGATTGCGTGCTGCACTGCCCACACCTGTGCAAGACTTACACCCACACCGAGCAGTCCGAGCGAAGCGTTAATCACCGCCTGCAGCCTGTTTCCCCGCCATGCCTGCCACAACCAGCGCATTATGTCACGCGCAGGGTATCGGCTGTTCTCTATCTTCAGCAGTTCCCTTATTCTCATTTTCTTTTATCTCTTACACCATTCCACTCGTTCACCTCTCATCCTTCAACACCCCGCCCGGCTCCGACAGAAGACGCTTTCGAAGCGAAGCAGGGAAAGAACCTCACCGTACAACCTTTCCCCACATCATCTTCCCTCTCAGCGTGGAGTAGTAGTCACGTCCCTTGAGGCGAATAATCCTTATGTTATGTTGTGCCCTGCGAATGGTCAGAGACACGCTTTCGGCGCATTTCTCCGACCTCCCGTCTATCGCTATGAGGAATTTATGCGAGCGACTCTTCACCGTCAGCCCTATCTCTGCGTTGTCCGGGATGACCATCGGGCGCACATTCAGACTGTGCGGAGCCACCGGTGTCAGGCAGAGTACGCCCGACATGGGAGCCATTACCGGACCTCCGTTTGATAGAGAGTAGGCTGTTGAGCCGGTGGGAGTGGATATTATGAGTCCGTCAGCCTGATATGTGGTGAGAAATTCGCCGTTTATCGTCGCCGTGACAGAAATCATAGAAGCGTTGTCCAGTTTAAGCACGGCGATGTCGTTGAGCGCGAAAGGACTTCCCTTGATGCGCCTTTTCGTCGTCGTTGCCTCAATCACGGCATGCTCCTCGATGTCGAAATCGCCGTTGAAAATCGCCTCCACGGTGTTCTCTATCTCTGCTGCCGTGGTGTCGGCGAGGAAGCCCAGTCGTCCCGTATTCACCCCGATAATGGGCAGTCTGCTCGCTCCCACGCAGTTGGCAGCCCTCAGCAGCGTACCGTCTCCGCCTATCGACACCACGAAGTCGGCATCCGGACTGTCGGCATCGAACACCTCCGCATTGTTCAGTGCGAGCCGGCTGCCGAGCGACAGATACCTGTGATACTCCCTTTCAATGCTCACCTTACCGCCGTGGCGCGCCACACAAGCAAGAAATTCGCCCACCGCCACACTGCTTTTTGGCTGATAAGTACTGCCGAAGAGGGCAAATCTAAACTGTCGTTGTTGCATATTCCTTTTCTTTTTTTTTAACTTTCCCGGTCAATCTTTTGCCGTGTTGCAAATTATTCGTATCTTTGCGGTGCGGCATTTTGCCACGGCGTGCCGTTGCCAACTATCTGCAAAGGTAGTGGTTTTAAATCAAAACAACGTAATTCTTACACTAAAAATCATTCTCATGGCAAAAGTTTTTCAGTTCATGGCAAACGGCTTCGAGGATATAGAAGCCCTTATCCCTGTTGACATATTTCGTCGCGGAGGTGTTGATATAAAGACAGTAAGCATAACCGACAGCAACATTGTGGAGTCGGCTCACGGCGTTAAGATGCACGCCGACCTCACTTTCAAGGAGGCAGAGCCGATGTTGGAAGATGCCGACCTGCTGATGTTGCCCGGCGGTATGCCCGGAGCCACCAACCTTGATGCCCACGAGGGGCTGAAAAGTGCCCTCCTACGGCAGGCCGATAAAGGCAGGATGATTGCCGCAATCTGTGCCGCGCCGCTGGTTCTCGGCGGTCTCGGACTGCTCCGCGGGCGTCGTGCCACCTGCTATCCGGGTTTCGAACAGACCCTCACCGGGGCGGAATACACCGCCGAACTAGTCACCATCGACGGAAACATAACCACAGGTGAAGGTCCTGCCGCAGCCCTCCCTTATGCCTATTCGCTGCTCGAGCAACTCACCGACAGTGCAAATTCGCTCGCCGTTGCAGGCGGAATGAGATACCTGCACCTTATGGAAAAATAATCCCCCGCACACATACATCAGACTTTACAGACACCAATGAAGAAAGCTCTTTCTGTCTTACTGTTGCTTGCAGCGTTCCTGCCATGCTTGGCGCAGGAACCTGCGGGGACAGACTTCACAGCCCCCACGGAGACTAACAACAACAAAGTGCGCAGCGACGGAATTGACAACGTGTTGGAATATACGCCATTCGCAGCCTTGTTTGCACTCAAAGCGATAGGCGTTGAGAGCAAAAGCGAGTGGGGCAGGTTGGCTGTCAATGCCGCAACCTCATTCGTCATCACTGCCGGTGCATGCTATGCGATGAAGCACACCATACACACGATGCGCCCCGACCGTTCCGACAACCACTCTTTTCCTTCCGGACACTCCGCCATTGCATTCGCAGGAGCAACCCTGTTGGCAAAAGAATACGGTCACGTGTCGCCGTGGATTGCCGTCGGAGGGTATGCCGTTGCAACCGTCACAGCCGTGGACAGGGTGCATCGCGACCGTCATCACTGGGGCGATGTGGTGGCAGGCGCCGCTTTGGGAGTTGCCGCTGCCGAGGCTGGTTACTATCTCGGGCGACTGATATTGCCCGACCGTGAAAGCTATTCCCTGTCTGTTTCGCCGATGGGAATGAGTTTGGTGGTGAAACTCTGACACCCGACACCGCAGCAGGGGAGGGCAGAATTTCATCCAACCACTCGCCAAATCGTGCTCATGTGGATTGTCTGTAAATGATACTCGGAATGGAAGACAGCAGTAAGCAGGGAGGAGGTATCAGCCTGTCGTTGCTCAGCGAGCATCGCACAGCACTGATGGGAGCGGCAATGATATTCGTGGTGCTGTTCCATGTGGGCATGAGTCCGCACAATGTTTTCTTCCCCTTGCGCCGCTTAGGCAACGTAGGCGTTGACATCTTCCTGTTTCTCAGCGGCATCGGACTGTGGTTTGCATGGCAGAAGAAGCCCGCTTTGGGCTATTTCTACCGTCGCCGTTTCGTCCGACTTTATCCTGCATGGCTCATCATGGCGATGCTTTTCTATATCCCCAACCACCTCCATTCTGCCGGCGGAGGATATAGTCCCGACCTTCCCAACCTCGTTTTCAACATCCTTGTGGGCTGGAGTTTCTGGCGCATAGACGACCTCACGTTCTGGTTCATACCGGCAATAATGCTGCTGTATGTCATCGCGCCGTTCTACATCCGTGCGATAAGGCGCAGCCCGTCGTGGCGTTGGCTGCCGGTGGCAGCGATTGTGTGGGCTGTGATGGTGAATTGCTATCCTCCCGTGAAATCGCTTGTGGGGCATGTGGAGATATTCTGGAGCCGCGTGCCGATATTCCTTTTGGGCATCAACTGCGGAACTTTTGTGCAGCGCAAGCACCGCTTGGACGCCTCCGCTCCGTGGCTTCTGCTCATGCTCTTTGTGCTCAGTCTTGCGGTATGCCTTGAGTTAGAGGGCTCGTCGCGAGGCAAATTCCCGCTCTTCATAGAGCGCATGGTGTATATCCCCCTTTCCGTTTCGCTCACCATTCTGCTGACATGGGCAATGTCTGCCGCACCCCGCCGACTGTTGCGCGGACTGCAATTCGTGGGCACTTTGTCGCTGGAGTTTTATCTGATACATCTGCACTTTGTGCTCGTAAATGTCCAAAAGTATGGGCTCGGCTATCTGCTCACGGCACTAATCACCTTTGTCGTGTCGCTCGTTCTCGCCTTCCTGCTCCATCATGCCATAGCCTTTATTACCAAAAATTGGTGATCTGTTGCAACTTTGCGCCTGCCTGTCCGTACTGTTTCATCCCCTTCTGCTCTCAGGTCAATGCCATAATGTTGCGTGCAAGGAAATATAATAGAAAGTAAAATCGGCGAAATTGCAGACCAAAATCGGCGATTTTGCCCGGTAATTTCGCCGATTTTACTGACCAATCCCGCCGATTTTACTTAACTGAAGATTTGCTTCCGGCATGCCATATATGGCTGATTATGGAGATTTTCCTATGAAAACGGTTGACTTTTCGCGTTTTATCTTGCCTTATTTACGTAAAAAACGTAACTTTGCACGCAATTATTTTCACGTATGAAGGATATTATATTGCTCACACGACCAAAGCAATGGCTGAAGAATGTGTTCGTTCTGCTGCCCGTTTTTTTCGGCGGTGCACTTGCCGACGGCAAGATACTGCTGCAGGCGTTGGCAACGTTTGTGGCATATAGTTTCGTCGCCTCGTCGGTGTATTGCTTCAATGATATTGTTGATTTGGAGGCAGACAGGATGCACTCCACAAAGTGCCTTCGTCCGATAGCGTCGGGGAGGGTGTCGATAAGTCGTGCCTACATGCTCATGGCACTGACGTTCCTCGCCGGCATGGTCATGCTCCTGTTTGTTGGCGGGGCGTGGTATAAGGTGGCATCGGTGCTTGTGGGCTACTATGTGCTCAACCTTTTCTATTGTGCCCGGCTGAAACAGTTTGCCGTGATAGACGTATGCGTGGTGGCTTTCGGTTTCGTGCTGCGCCTGCTTGCAGGCAGTCTTGCCACAGGCATACCGCTCAGCAAGTGGATAGTGATGATGACCTTCCTGCTCGCCCTCTTCCTTTCGTTTGCCAAGCGGCGTGATGATGTGGTGAGGATGGAGCAGACCGGCATCGCGCCGCGCAAGAATACCAACCGCTACAACCTCACTTTCATCAATCAAGCCATAACGATACTCGCTTCGGTGACGCTCGTGTGCTACATAATGTACACTGTTTCGCCGGAAGTGGAGGCGCGCACCGGCAGCCGGTATATCTATCTCACCACCGTGTTTGTGCTCCTCGGACTGCTCCGATACATACAGATAACGGTGGTTGACAAGCGCAGCGAAGACCCCACCAAGATAATCTTTACAGACCGTTTCCTGCAACTCGTAATCCTTGCATGGGCGGCTATGTTCTTCATTGCTATCTACTTGTTATGAAAATGACGGAGGTTTGTGCTTTCGATTTCGACGGAACGCTGACAAGGGGCGACTCCCTGCTCGGCATGATGCGCCACCGCTGCGGGCTGTTCGGCATGCTCGGGGTGCTGTTGTTGCATGCTCCGCTGCTGGTGATGATGAAAGTCGGGCTTTATCCCAACCGTAAAGTGAAGCAGAAGGTGTTCCGGATGTGCTTCGGGGGGATGACGCTGGCAGAGTTCGACGACCTCTGCCGCGACTATGCACTGACACATTCCGCAATGATGAGAGCCGACGGCATGCGCTGTGTTGACGACGCATTGCAGCGCGGAAGCAAGGTGGTTGTCATCAGCGCGAGCATAGACAACTGGGTGAGGCCGTTTTTCGGCGACCGCAAAGGCGTGGAAATAGTGGGCACTAAGGTGGAAGTGGAAGACGGAAAACTCACAGGGCGTTTCATCACTGCCAACTGCTACGGCAAGGAAAAGGTGGCGCGGCTGCTGCAACTCTATCCCGACCGCAGCTCATACAGGCTCGTGGCATACGGCGACAGTCGTGGTGACAGAGAACTGCTGGCATTTGCCGACGAGGGACATTACAGAGAGTTCGGGCGGCGGTGAGCCACGTACCGACAGTGTGACATTGGGTTTAAAAGACTGAAAGAGAATGAAGAAATATCTGAGAATGTTGAAGATAAGGAAGGAAGAACTGCCGCTCACGGGCATACTCTTCCTGATATTCACAACGCTCAACGTCCTTGTGGTGCGCCGTTATTGGGATCATTTCTCCCCGCTCGGCAATAACTATTGGAACGTATTTATTGACAAATTTGACATTTCGGGGTTCGACCCGATTACCTATTCCGTGCTTTCCGACTGGGATACGCGCTATCAGGTCTATCGTCATCCTCTGCTGGCGTTCTTCGTCTGGCCCGCTTCCCGGCTGAACCGGTGGCTTATCGACGTTCTGGGCATGAACCCGGTGCAGATTATCGTGGCTGCGGTGCTCATCGCATGCCTTGTTTATAGTGCAGTGTTCCTGTTTCGCATCTTCCGCGAGATACTCGAACTCACGGCGTTCGACTCCACCCTGCTGTCGCTCCTGACATTCTCGTTTGCATACATCACCCTTGCCTACATCTCGCCCGACCACTTCGCCCTGTCAATGCTGCTGCTGATACTGACACTCTATGCCGCAGGCAGGAAGATGAAAGCCGGCGAGGGGCTGAAGATATGGCAGACAATGGTGCTCTTCTTCCTCACTGCCGGCATCACGCTGAGCAACGGACTGAAGACGTTTGTTGCGGCATTGTTCACAAAGAAATGGCATTTCTTCCGCCCGGCTTACTTCGTTCTCGGCGTGCTGTTGCCTGCCGGCGCGATATGGTTTTTTGCCGAATGGGAGTTCAGGCAATATGTTGCTCCGCGCTATCAGAAGCGAAATCAGGAGAACGCAATACGTGCTGCAAATGCCGAGCGCAAGGCATACCGGATGTTCTGCGACACCACAGAGATTGCCGATTCGGTGCGCCGCCGTGCCGTGTTCGACTCCATTCAGGCGGTGAGAGAGAAGGAGCGCAAGGAGAAGGAGGCAAAAAAGCCGGTTTTTGCGCATGCCGGTAAGCCTATGGGTAACGGTGCTTTCACACAGTGGACAGATATTTCCACCTCGCGCTGGGACTCTGCCGTGGAGAACCTTTTCGGCGAATCGATACAGCTGCACAGGCAACATCTGCTGGAAGACACCCTGCGCAAGCGTCCTGTGATAGTGCGCTACGACGGTGTGATGAACTATATCGTGGAGGTGCTGACGCTGCTTCTCTTCGTCATTGGTATATGGTGCGGCAGGAGGAGCAGGTTCTTGTGGCTGTGTCTGGCGTTCGTCGTTCCCGACATCGTCATCCATTTGGGATTGGGATTTGGTCTGAATGAGGTCTATATCATGTCTGCCCACTGGCTTTTCGTGTTCCCCGTGATGCTCGGTTTTGCTTTCAAGGCGGGCGGCGGGTGGCGTATCGTAGTGCTGCGAACCGTCACTGCCCTGCTCATGCTGTATCTGTTCGTATATAACCTTTGGCTGACGGTGGGCTTCCTCCTATCTGCCTGAACGCAATAATATTAGTCAAATGGAGTCACTGAAGGAGAAAACCGCGAAGGGATTGTTCTGGGGAGCGATGAACAACACCGTTCAGCAGTTGCTGGGATTTGTCTTCGGCATAGTCACTCTGCGCCTGCTGTCGCCGCAAGACAACGGAATGCTGGCAGTGATAGCCATTTTCTCTCAGGTTGCCACGGTGCTTCAGGACAGCGGCTTCCGCTCGGCTTTGGTCAACATAAAAGAGCCTTCGCACCGCGACTACAACTCGGTGTTCTGGTTCAATGTTGTCGTTGCGGTGATAATGTATCTTGTCCTGTTCTTCTGCGCACCCCTGATTGCCGACTACTATCACTCCTCCGAGCTAACATGGTTCAGTCGTTATGCCTTCATCAGCATAATACTCGCCGGCTTCAACACCGCGCAGTCGGCATGGCTTTTCAAGAACCTGCGTGCCAAACAGCAGGCAAAGGCTGCCATGACAGCGGTGCTTCTGTCGGGGATAGTGTGCATCGTGATGGCTTGGCAGGGCTATGCCTACTGGTCGCTTGCCACTCAAGGGCTTGTGTTCATCGGTGTTTATATGCTGATGAACTGGCATTACAGTCCGTGGCGACCCACGTTAGGTTTCGACTTTGAGCCCATACGCCGGATGTTTCGCTTCTCTGTGAAAATGCTTTTCACCACCATCGTGGAGCGCGTCAACGTGAACATAATGAATATTCTCTTGGGTCGTTACTTCTCGAAGCACGACGTCGGGATATACAACAATGCCTATAACTGGAGTCAGAAGGGAGCCTCGCTGGTGCAGGGAATGGTGGCGCAGGTGGCACAACCGGTGTTCTCCGACCTTCAGGACGACCGAGAGAGGCAGTTGCGGGTGCTCCGCAAGATGATGCGTTTTGCCGCTTTTGTGTCGTTTCCGCTGATGTTCGGCGTGTCGCTCGTGTCGGAGGAGTTCATCGTGGTTGCCATAACGACAAAGTGGTTGGGCAGTGCCATGCTGTTGCGTGTGCTCTCCGTTGCTGCCGCTTTCGCTCCGTTGAGCACCGTCCTGTCGCAATACATCGTGAGCCGTGGGCGCAGCGGAATATATCTCGGCTGCACTTCGGTGCTCTGTGCCGTGCTTGTGGGCATGATGCTGGGGCTGCATGAGCGCGGCATTGAGGCGATGGTGTGGGCATATTCCGTGGTTTTTGTGGTATGGTTCTTCGTGTGGCATTTCTTTGCCGGGCGTCTTTCGGGCTATGGTCTGCCGGATATGCTTGCCGACACCATGCCTTTCCTTACAGCCGCTGCTGCCGTAATGCTCCTCACGGGGTGGGCAACGTCATCGGTTGAGACGCTCTGGCTTCGCCTCGTGCTGCGCATGATAATCTCTGCATCGCTCTATTTCGTGTTGATGAAAATGCTCCGGGTGAAGATACTCGATGAGTGTGTGGCTTTCGTGAAGCGCAAGGTGGGGCGGAAATAAGGTCGGGTGTAATCTCTATTTTCTTATCATCGCTTTCATTGCCTCTGCCATTTCGCGGGTGCAACGGTCGATGTTGTAGGTCTTTTCGGCAAGTTCTCTTCCCCGTTCTCCCATTCTCTTTGCTTCGCCGGGGTGCTCGGCAATGAAGCGTATGGCGCGTTCCCAACCCTCCGTGTCGCCGTAGTCAACGAGCAGTCCGCACCCCTCTGCCTCTATGTTCATCGGCATCTGTGGGTTGCGCGAGCAGATTATGGGCAGTCCGAGGGCGAGAGCCTCCACCACGGTGGTAAGTCCCACGGTGTAGTTTGTTGGCTGGCAGCAAATCACTACGCATGCCGAGCGGTTCACCTCTGCCGTCAGTTCGTTTATCATCAGGCGGTTGTTGAAAGTCACTGTTATGTTCTCGCGGCGCGGTATGCTGCTGATAATCTTCTCGTAGTCGTTCCCGAGGTAGTTTGTTATTGAGAAAATGCGCAGCGGCAGGGCGGTGTTGTTGAACGCTTCGATAAGAGTGGGCATGTCGCGGCGTTCCATTCCCGAGGAGATGAAGCCGCTTCGCAGTTCCCGATGTTCCCTCATGAAGCGGTCGTAGTAGTCGATGTCGGCTCCCCAGTGTGCCACGCTGACTCTTTCAGGGCGGCATTTTGCGGAGTGTTCCGACATTTTCGCGATTGTTTCAGAGAACATAAACATGTGGTCTATGCCCCGATAATAGAGTCGGGAGACCCATTCCCGCAGCCTGTGTCGTGACTTTGTTATCGGCTGGTGGTGCCAGATGCAGATAGGGTGGCGGTAAATGCCGAGAGCACGGAGCATGATGAGCAGTTCCAAACCGCGGTGAGACGACCCATAGAGCACGTCATACCGCTCACGGCAGCGCATCACCTGCCATGCCACTCGCACCATTCGGCGCAGTCTGTTGTGCTCCTGCCGGTGCTTGTGCATCACAATCTCTATGCCGTTTGCCTCAAAGCATGTCGCGCCATACAGCAAGTGCGACGGGTATCGCCCCCGTTCCCACTCGCTGATGATATGCTCCGCGTCTTGAGTATGGTAGTAGTATATACGCATTTACCTAAGATGGTTTATTTGAGATTTAGGCTCTCGGCGCACATCCCATAATGCAGAGATGCGTATGGTGTCATCTTTTATATAGTAAACCATTTTGCTGAGTTTGCGTATAACAATGCTCCTATATGTCATATTACGGTGAGCAAGCAGCCTCTCGGGTCTTCCCAACTCCGGCATTTCTGCCAGAATATCTGCCACATGCTCAACTTCTTGTATGAAATTCTTGCGTGCTTTCTCGCCAAACTCCTTCAATATGTAGTCTTCTATCTGCCTCATTGAGTCAACAGCAGACTTACTCCAAATGACTTTCATCATTGTTTCCGAAACACATCATCGTTAGTCATATACTCCCCTCGCTCAAACCCTTTCTCTGCTTCATCGAGAATGGAGTCGATTTCCTCCATAGTATATGGCGAGTTGGTCATCTCTTCATTGGCACGTTTTATAAGATGTTCCCCCAGCCACTTCATGTTTCCGGGTGAAAGAGTTCCGTAAAGATAATCTAACAAACTTGATAATGCAGTTGTACTCATATTCTCTTCCTCCTTATTTCGACGGTTTGTTGTGGCAGCAAAATTACAACATATTCTGCTGAATGGCAAATATATAACATCGATTTTTGATGTTATAACGGTTGAAATGCTGCATTGTCTTGCAAAAATAACATAATTTTATGGAACAGCAAAGCGGATAATGAAAATAAAAAGTTAACTTTGCATATTGTATGAACAGAACTTACAACACGGGAGAGACCGACGAAAGCCTGCGCAGGGAGTATAACCCCGAAGGCTCAACGATGCGAAAGGCACAGATGCGCATGCTCGATATGCTGCTTTATCTGCAGGAAGTGGGGCGCAAGTGCGGTGCCCGTCCGCGCCTTGACGGTGGCTCTGTGCTTGGCAGTCTGCGTCACGGAGGCTTCATTCCGTGGGATGATGACGCCGATGTGGTGGTGAGCAGGGAAGACTATAAGAAGATTATCGACTATCTTGAGCACCATCCGCACCCGCAATATGTGGTGCAGACCAACCGCACCGACAAGGGATACTACAAGGAATGGGCAACTCTGCGCGACCTGAACAGTGAGTATATCTCGCTGGAACCTAAGGGCAGCCGCGATTGGAGGTCGCATCAGGCTTTGAAATACAAGGGCTTGCACATTGACATATTCCCCTATGAGCCTTACGTTATACCGTGGATGCAGCGGTTGGCAGCGAAACTTTCGTGCGTGGTTAACTTCGACTTGGCAGGGCGTCATCCAGCAATGGCACAGGTCGGGTATGTCTTTCTGCATAACATTGTGTTCCCGATTTTCCGCATCACGGGAAGAGTGTTCGGCTCACGCGACCGCTTCATGCACTCGTATGGTGCGTGGTTCTATGAGCAGAACCCGCGAAGTGCGATGCTTCCGCTAAGACCTATCGTCTTTGAAGGGCACACCTTCGACGGTCCTGCCGACCCGGAGAGGCTCTGCCGGATAGCATACGGCAACTATATGGAACTGCCGCCGCGTGACAAGAGGAACAGACATAATACCGAGATAAGAATATGGTAGGGTGGGGATGATGCCTACACCCATGCCGAAAAACGCAGAAAAAAGCAACAGATCATGAACATCGCAGCAATATTCGCAGGAGGTTCGGGAGTGAGGATGCACACGACATCGCGCCCGAAGCAGTTTCTTGAACTCAACGGAAAGCCGATTATAATATACACTCTCGAACTATTCGACAACCACCCGGAAGTGGATGCCATCGTGGTGGCATGTATCGAGGCTTGGATTCCGTTCCTGAAAAAGATGATACGCAAGTTTGAGATAAACAAGGTTGTGGGCATCGTGCCGGGCGGAAACACCGGACAAGACTCCATTTTCAACGCTCTGGAAGAAGCGGAGCGCGTGGCAGGAGGAAAGAAAGCGACGGTTATGATACACGACGGGGTGAGACCGCTCATCACCGAACAGACTATCTCCGACAATATAAAGACCGTTGGCGACTTCGGTTCGTGCATAACATGCGTGCCGGCAACCGAAACTTTCGTGGTGGAGCATGGCGATGGTTCGCTCGAAATTCCCGAGCGTGCCCACTCTCTCATTGCCCGTGCGCCGCAAAGCTTTGTTCTCGGCGACATCATTTCTGCCCACAGGCGTGCCATTGAGGAAGGAAGGCACGACTTCATAGACTCATGCACGATGATGAGTCATTACGGTTATCAGCTGAAAACGATAATCGGACCGATGGAGAACATCAAGATTACCACCCCCACCGACTTTTTCGTGCTCCGTGCTATGGTTGAAGTGCGTGAGAACCGGCAGATATTCGGGCTGTGAGAAACTGTGTTTTAACAAAACATTGCACTATGGATAATACTCTCATTGAAGCACTCCGGGGAAGCCGATGGATTGTTACCGGGGCTACAGGAATGATAGGTTCGTCTCTCGTTGATTTCCTTTTGGAGCAGAACAGGCGTCACTCGACAGGCATCAGCGTCACTTGTGCGGTGAGGAATGTTGCCAAGGCAGAGGCGATGTTTGGCAAAGCGGGTGACGAAATAGATTATTATGAATATGATTTTGCATCGGGCGAGCCGTTCTCTCCGCCGCAGGAAGCCGATTATCTGGTGCATCTCGCATCGCCGACGGCATCGAAAGACTTCGCAGAAAAGCCGGTGGAGACGCTGAGCACGGTGTTTCTCGGTACGCGACAGGTGCTTGAACATGCCCGAAAGGTGGGAAACCGGCTGAAAGGAATGGTCTATGTGTCTTCGCTTGAGGTGTATGGAACGGTGCTTGACGACAGCAAACCGCTCACCGAAGACTGTCAGGGACACCTCGACTTGATGCAGGCACGCAGCAGTTACCCCATGTCAAAGCGTTCGGCAGAGTGTCTCTGCCATGCTTACAGCGCAGAATACGGAGTGCGGGTGATGACTGCAAGACTGGCACAAACATTCGGAATGAAACTGGATACAACCGATAACCGTGTCTTTGCGCAGTTTGCACGCTGCGCGTCGGCAGACAAAGACATCGTTCTTTTCACCGAAGGAAGCCTCCGTCGCTGCTATTGTCACACCGCCGATGCGGTTGAGGCGATGCTGTATATCATGCTTCGCGGTGACAGCGGCATGGCTTATAATGTGGCAAACGAGGCGACCTATATCTCGGTTCGCGACATGGCAGAGATGGTTTGCCGCGAGTTCGGGCGCAACATGAGGGTAAGGATAGAACCGAGAGAGGGCATGGGCTACTCTCCGACAACCTTTCTGCGCCTCGACACAAGTCGCATCATGGCATTGGGATGGCAGCCTAAGCACGACCTGAAGCAAATGTTTGCCTCTATTATATAAATGTATAACGAGCCTTTTCGGGAGTAAGATGAATACAAATCGTGAAAAAGCCGACAGCGGAAGCGGCACGGGCAGACTGCATATTGCCGACTCCCTGCTGCGCGTTTTCGACCGCCGGGACATCAGCATGTGGGAACATGAACCACAATCCGTGCGACCTATCTTCGGAGTTTATCACGTCTATTGCGTCAAAGGCTGGCAACGGCTCGTGGAACGGCAGGTGGAAAACCTGAAGAGTGGCGGTTTGCTGGATGCCACGGAGCGGTTGTTCGTGAGTTGCATATCGCAGAACGAGGGCGATATTGACGAGCTGCGGCGTATCATCGGCAGTGAAAAGATGGAGTTGGTGTCGTTCACCAACGATGCACACAGGTATGAGTATCCTGCTCTTGAGAAAGTTCTCGCCCTTTGTCGGGAACAAGACTGTCTCGTGTATTATTTCCATACAAAGGGTATCAGTTACCAGACCGTTGACACCTCCGACCGTCTCTTCCGCGGCTTTCAATCCAAGATAGAGGCGTGGAGAGAAATGCTTGAGTATTTCGTGTTTGCAAAATGGCGCGTGGCAGTTAACGTATTGAGCCACGATTTCGACCTTTACGGCTGCTATCGCTGGCCTCCGCGCAACTATAAGATGTTCTCCGGCAACTTTTGGTGGGTCAATTCGGACTACGGTAGGCACCTGCCCGACTTCGACCCGGATGTCATCAAGGCAGACCGTTTCTACTCCGAGGTGTGGACTATGAGCCGTGGCGGACGTGTGTTCTCGCCTTTCGAGACCATTGCCGACCTCTACTTCGTGCGCATGCGCCGTTCAATCTATGCCTCGCCGCGCACAAAGCCGTGCGACGCCATTGCCTTTGTCTTCACGTACAACTGGCGAAAGTTCCTCAAGCACGCATTCGGTTACAGTTACAAGAAACGCTGTCAGGCAAGATTTCAGAAATTGAAATGAGTCTTATACCGAACAAGGGGACACACAAACGGTTTTAACCACCAACTCGATACCTGCGCTTAGATACCTCAAAAAGCAAATCATCATTTTTGAGTATTGTGTAATATGTGATTTCTTAATACTTTTGCCGCCGGATTAATAGAAGGATTTTTTATGACTATAAACAATGGTTCTTGCCTGAAAGGTGATAACATGTATTCGTTTGAAGCGCACTCCAATGCAGAATTGGGGTGCGCTTTTTTAATGAATATCTTTGAATAATATTCGTTATTGCATCCTTTTTATCAATGATATGTATGAATAATAAATATATAAGAAATGGGAAATATAAGTAAAAAAGCAAGAAAAAGAAGCGTCGGAAGACTATTGCGTGCCGTGTTGACATCGCTGATATGCCTGCTGTATGTTCAGGTTTCGCAGGCGCAGACTGTGGTTTATGGAAAAATAACCGATGCCAATACAGGCGAACCTTTGTACGGAGCGTCTGTAGATTTGGAGAATACGAAAGTGGGAACGGTCTCCGGTATTGACGGAAAATATGTGCTGCGGGTGCCCGGCGGACAGAAAAAGAGGCTTAGGATAAAATATGTCGGCTATCAGACAAAGTTCTTCGGTAAGAACATTCTTAACGGCAATGACAGTATTCGGTGTGATGTGGAATTGACTTCCTCGGCACATCAACTGTCAGATGTTGTGGTGGTAGGCCATAACGAGGCACGAAAACTGCGGGAGTCAACCATGCCGGTATCTGTAATCTCTTCAAAGCAACTGCAAGGTACGGCATCTTCAATCAATGATGTTCTTGCCCGAACCACCGGTGTTACGGTGCGGAACACAGGTGGTGTGGGAAGTGCATCGCGCGTGTCGGTGCGCGGTTTGGAAGGCAAGCGTATGGGAATGTTTATCGACGAAAGTCCGATAGGACAGATGAACAACTACATCACACTGAACGATATTCCAACGGATATGATAGAACGTATAGAGGTTTATAAAGGCATTGTTCCCTATAAGTTCGGCGGAGCGTCGCTTGGCGGTGCGGTGAATGTGGTAACGAAGGAATATCCTCCGATGTATATGGACTTAGGATACGAGGTGTCCTCGTTCAATACTCATAAGTTTGATGCCGTGGTAAAACGCACCGACAGTAGGAGCGGACTGCAATTCGGCATCGGCGGAGGCTACACCCACTCTGACAACGACTACAAAATGCGCCTTATGAACCTTGACGACCGCATCGTGAAACGAAATCACGACAGATATGACAAACTCCTGTTCGGGGGGTCCGTAAAGGCAACCAAATGGTGGTTTGACGAAATGAAACTGGAACTTGTCTATTCCAAGACGAAGCAGGAGATGCAGGGACTTGAGTTCGATATACGCGAAGCATACAATCAGTCATCCTCTTTGCTGGTCGGACTGACGCTGAAACGTGACAATTTCTTTCTGCCCGGACTTGATTTTGATTTGAATTTGTTCTACAATGCCGGGCGTTTCGGGCTTGTTGATAAGGCCATGCACCGTTACGACTGGGATGGAAAGGAATATCCGCCGGTGTCTTCTTACGGGGGAGAGAAAGGAAATTTCCCCTCTGACGGGGATAATCGCTCGCACGACTTCGCCTCGAAACTCAATTTGAATTATATACTTGACGAGCATCACTCGTTCAATATCAACCTGTATGGGAGTCATACCAAGCAGTTGCCAAAGGATGAACTGATGGACAAGGCATTGGGATTCCGGGCCAATTTCCCCAGCAGAATGTCGAATCTTACGGTCGGATTCTCATACGACTTATCGCTCTTTGGCGGAAAGTTCCAAAGTGCAACCACGGTGAAAAACTTCTTCTTCACTTCCAAGTCAAAGATGCTGGAGAATTATTTCATCAACAATCCGGTGAAGGTAATAACCACAAAAGACTACTGGGGGTGGAGTGAGGCAATGAGATATAAGTTCACACGCAACTTGCTTGTCAAGGCTTCGTTCAGTTCGGAGGTGCGCATCCCCACAAGCGAGGAACTTATCGGCAACGGCTACTCGATACTTCCCTCCACCACACTCGTGCCGGAAAGATGCAACGGAGTGAACTTAGGACTGCTGTATCATAAGAACAATGCGTATGGTTTCGTGGAGGCCGAGGTGAACACGTTCTTCAATGACCTGAAAGACATGATACGTTTCACGGCAGACATGATTCCGACGATGGCAAGGTACAGGAATTTCGGCAGTGTGAGAACGCGCGGTATCGAGGCCGAGGTGAAAGGAGACGTGCTGCCTTTCCTCTACTTCTACGTGAACGGAACTTACCAAGACCTGCGCGACATACGCTCCACATTGCCCGGAACGTCAGTGGAAAACCCGACAAAGGATAAGCGCATACCCAACATTCCATATCTTATGGCGAACGGAGGTCTTGACATACACCGTGAGAATCTGTTTGGAGGAAAGGGGCAGAACACGCGTTTCTTGCTCGATATGTCCTACATACATAAATATTTCTACGACTTCGAGATGAGCGATAGTCAAGACCGTAGGATTCCAACATCGCTCACTATGGATGCAAGCATTGAACATAGTTTCATGAACAACAGGTGGACGGTGACGCTGAAAGCGAGAAACCTTACCAATAGAGAGGTGTATTCGGAACTCAACCGCCCCCTGCCCGGTCGCTCGATAGGCTTAAAGGTAAGGTATTTGTTGAAATAATGAATTGCCATAAACATAAATGTATAACCATAAAAAATAAATTATTATGAAAATCAAGAATCTTTTGCCGGCCATGTTGCTGGCTGTGTCAGTAATCTCGTGTAACGATAATGATGAGCCGAAACCGATAGTTCCTCCCTCTACGGAACAGGGTTCAGTCCTGTTTGCAGTTTCTGTGACCAACGCCGAGGGAAATTCCGGCAGCGTATATTTGCAGGCCATATCCAACCTTGACCCTGCAACGTATGACAATAAGAACAGTGTGCCGACCGGTTTCGGTGCATTACCGATTGCTTTGGACAACGGACACATCTATTCTTTTCCCGACTATATGGGAAGTTCTAAGGCCGAATTGAAGTTATACAAGATGGGACCGAACAATAAGTTGGTGCTACAGGGAACAATGGGCATACCCGGAGGAGCCGCAGCATGTAATGTCGTGGAACTGAACAGCGAGAAAGCATATCTCAGTTGTCAGGGTATCGGTATGGTAATCGTTTTCAACCCCTCTACAATGAAAGAGATAAAGAAAATCGACTTGTCTAAGTTGGCGCATGAAGGAACAACCGTTTCGCCCGCTGCCATGATTATACGCGACAATTATCTGTATGTAGGTTTGTCGCAATTCAACAGCCAATACATGCCTACAGAGAACTCTGTGGAATTGGCACTCATCAATACAAACAACGACCAATATGAGAAGACCATAAGAAACGAATCGCTTGGTGTTAGCGTACCTACCCGCCCGGTTGATTCCAAGTCAATTTTCATGGACGAAAAGGGCGATATTTATATCAGTTGTATGGCTTCATTCGGTTTGATGCCGGGATTTAATGCAGGCATCATACGTATCAAGAAAGGTGAGACGGAGATAGATCCTGACTATTGTATTCGTCTTGACAAAACGGAAATAAAGGGTCTTTCGACCAAATATGCCGAATATCTTGGAACGCTGTGCTATGATAAAGGCGGAAAGTTGTATGCGTATGCCAATTCATACAAACTCGATCCGGAAGGTGCAAGCAATCCTTACACTGTCATTTGTCAATGTCCGGTGGTAATCGACATCTACAATAAGACCATTGAAAGAATAGAAGACATGCCGATATCAAACCCTCACGGCATAGCGATAGGCAAGTATAAGAACCTGATTGTCTTCGGTAGTGCAAACCGCAAGTGCAACGGTTTCTACACCTACGACCCTGAAACGAAAAAGTCTTCGGATGCAATCGTTAAGGTGCAGGGCTTCCCTTGCTTCTTCCATAGTTACGCCAAATAGACAGACATTAACCTATTCATTCAATGTTGATATGCAAATCAGGAAAGACGATATAAGGAAACGTATCCTTGTCGCTGCACGCGGGGAGTTCTGTAGGAAAGGAATGAAACGCACTTCGATAAAGGACATCGCCTCTGTTGCCGGTGTTGCAGTGGGCAATATATACAATTATTTCAGTAGTAAGAACGACATATTCGTTGCTATATGTTCTCCTTTGCTGAAAGCATTGGACGATTTCCTTATTCTGGAGAACGGAGAAGAGAACCAGACTATCGAACTGTTTTCTGTTGATAGTTATCAACATTCGATGATAAATCATTTCATGCAAATCGTCAAGGAGTACAGGCCGGAGTTCCGGCTGCTCCTTTTCGAGTCTTCCGGAACAACTTTGGAGGACTACTTCCAACAATATGCAAAGAAACAAGCACTTATAGGAGACCGGTATGTAGCATCGATGAAAGAGAAATACCCATACATAAACAGTGATATTTCTCCCTATTTCATAGAACTTAGCTGCTTTACGTGGTTTGCTGCGATGCGCATATTGGTACAGAACGAAGACATGAGCCGTGAAGATATGCAGAAGTTCGTGACCGATTATATCCTGTATGGCACTGCCGGTTGGAAGAAGTTGCTTGGAGTTTAGCCGCCTATGACCTGCTGTCGGGATGTTACGTTGCAGGCATAAAAAAACTTTGTAGTTTTATAAAAAGTAAACCCCAAAAGTCTGTGTCTGACTTTTGGGGTTTTATTTTGCGATTAAGAATATCTCAAAATCTGTCCCACCTTCACTCTCATATTCTTGCCAATGTGGTTGAGACGGCACAGACGTTCGATGCTCACTCCGCGCTTTCGGGCTATGGAGTAGAGTGTTTCGCCTGTTGCAACCTTATGATAGCGCACATCGCCACTCATCGAAGGCTGTCGTTGTGACTGCTGTTCGTATGGCTCTTGCTGTGCTGCGGTGTAAGAATTGCCTTCGTATGCCGACTCGCTCTGAGCGGAACGATTGCCCCGAACACGGCTTGCAACATCGCTCTCGCGGTCGTATGAACTCTTGCGATACACGTAGTAGTCGTCTGTAACATCCTGATTGAGGAAGTCGAACATCAACGCCGGGTTCAGCGCAACGCCGCAAAGCCTTGTCTCGAAATGCAGATGTGAGCCGGTGCTGCGCCCTGTATTGCCTCCGAGACCTATCGGGTCGCCGGCGCGAACGCTCTGATTTTCCTGCACGAGCTGCTTTGACATGTGCCCATAGATTGTTTCAAGACCGTTGTTATGGCGTATCACTACATAGTTTCCGTATCCGTTTGCCTCATATCTCACCACCCTCACCTTTCCGCTGAATGCCGCGCGGATGGTGTCTCCGATATAAACCTTCACGTCGATGCCCTTGTGCATGCGCCCCCAGCGGCGTCCGAAGTTGCTCGTAATCACCCTGCTTGTCGTGGGCATGCAGAAGTTTCTCAGGTCGATACGGAAAGAGTCGGGCAGTTCTGTGGCGCGATGTGCATACTTGTTGCTCCACTCGCTGTATAGTTTTCCGGAAGGATTGGAGTTCATTTCGCGCTCCATGATGCCGCGCAATGCCACCGTATCCACTGCTTTCATTTTACGGTCAACCGGTGCTTGGAATGCTATGATGTCTTGTGCCACCGTCGGAAGGGCTGAAAGAGCGAGCACGGTCGCCAGTGTTAAGGTCTTTATTGTTCTTTTAAATCGCATAGTCGAAGTTAGAGTTTTAGACTGAATAATGAGAAAAATACTCCTACCCGTAGAAGCGTTTGGCAGACAATAATGCCAACTTTTTTCCAAAAAATCGATGCAAAGATATGAAAAATATTTTTATAACAATATGTGTACTAACACTTTTATTGATAATTTAACAAATCATAATCACTCCTCGCTCTCTCTTCAACATGCCTCTCTCAACTGATGACGCCCCAATTCACATTGCTTTTTCTTAGTGCGTCGAGCCTTGTCCAGAGCATTTGGTTTTCGGGTTTGTTACACTCCGGGTCGTTGTCGATGATGCTCTGCGCCTCGTCGCGTGCGAGCTGCACGAGTAGCCCGTCGCGTGCTATGTCGGCAATCTTCAGGTCGAACGCCATGCCACTTTGCTGCGTGCCCTCCAAATCGCCCGGTCCGCGCAGTTTGAGGTCAGCCTCTGCGATGCGGAAACCGTCGTTAGTGTCGCACATTATGTCAATGCGCCGTTTAGTGTCGGCACTCAGTTTTCGTTTCGTTACGAGAATACAGAACGACTGCTCGGCACCTCTGCCCACACGACCGCGCAACTGATGGAGCTGCGAGAGTCCGAAACGCTCGGCGTTGAGAATAACCATCACCGAGGCGTTGGGCACGTTCACGCCCACCTCAATCACCGTCGTGGCAACCAAAATCTGCGTCTCGCCACTCACGAAACGCTGCATCTCCTCCTCTTTCTCTGCCGGTTTCATGCGCCCGTGAACCTTGCTCAGCCTCATGTCGGCAAACTCCTCGCGCAGCCTTTCATATCCCTGCTCAAGGTTTTGCAGGTCCATTTTCTCGCTCTCCTTTATCAGCGGGAACACGATGTAAACCTGTCTGCCCTGTGCTATCTGCTGCCGTATTCCATGATACAGGCTCGCCGTGTTGTTCTCAAACCTGTGAACGGTCTGTATCGGTTTGCGTCCCGGCGGCAGTTCGTCAATCACGCTCACGTCGAGATCGCCGTAAAGAGTCATCGCGAGGGTGCGAGGTATCGGCGTTGCGGTCATCACCAGCACGTGAGGAGGGTTCTTGCTCTTGCCCCACAGTTTCGCTCTCTGCGCCACGCCGAAACGATGTTGCTCGTCAACCACCACGAAACCGAGCCGCGAAAACTGCACCGTGTCTTCTATAACGGCATGCGTTCCCACGAGAATTTGCACCTCGCCGGTGGCAAGACCGTCGAGAACCTCCCTGCGTTTACTGCCCTTCACAATCCCCGTCAGCAGTTCCACGCGTACCGGCATGTCGCCGAGAAACTCCCTTATCGTGGCAAGATGCTGCTCGGCAAGTATCTCAGTGGGTGCCATGATGCACGCCTGATAATTGTTGTCAAGGGCGATGAGCATTGACATCAGTGCCACGAGCGTCTTTCCGGAGCCTACGTCGCCCTGCAGCAGTCGGTTCATCTGTCGTCCTGAAAGCGTGTCTCGGCGTATCTCCCTGATTACCCTTTTCTGTGCCCCGGTGAGCGGGAAAGGCAGTCGGGTGTGATAGAAGGTGTTGAAGAAGTAGCCCACCTGTCTGAACACATATCCGCGAAACTTACGCCGTTGGTCGGAAGCATAGCGGAGAATGTTTAACTGTACGTAGAACAATTCCTCGAACTTGAGTCTCTGCCGGGCATGACTCATCTCCTCCGCGCTCTTTGGATAGTGTATGTGTCGCAGTGCGCTGTCTCGCGAAACGAGCCGGAGTCTGTTGACGATGAACGGCGGCAGCGTCTCGGGGATTTCCTGTGTGATGCGCCCGAGCATGCTCTTCGTGATTTTCTCCACCGCATGCGAGGTCATGCCCGCCTTCTTCATCTTCTCTGTAGTGCCGTAGTAGGGTTGCATCCCCATTGCCGAAAGCTCCACCTCACTTGCCAAATCCACCTCCGGATGAACAAAACGATACCGCCCGCCATACACCGTGGGCTTGCCGAAGACGATGTATCTGCAGTTCACTTTCAACCCTTTCGTAATCTGCTGCGCCCTTGCGAACCACACCAAATCCACAAATCCCGTGCCGTCTGTGAACCGAGCTACTATGCGTTTCTTGCGTGCTCCCATGCTGAACTCCTCGAAATCGACAAACTCACCCATTATCTGAACGAATGGCATGTCGCCGTTGAGCTCGCTGATGCGATAGATTTTCGACCTATCCACATACTTATAAGGATAATACTCCAGCAGGTCGCCGAAGGTCTCGATGCCCAGTTCCTTTTTCAGCAGTTCCTTGCGATGCGGTCCCACGCCCGGAACATACATTATGTCTTGCCGGAATAAGTCGGTCATGCGGTTCTTCCTGTTTCTTGTTAAATGGTTATGCTCTGCGTCATCTGTCGCCATGCGGCGTTCGTTGCGGCTTCCGCTCTGCGGCGAGAGCCTCTGCCACGCACATGTCGAAGGGCGTTGTGATCTTGATGTTCTCGCGGTTGCCTGCCACGAGTGTTATGCTGCGACCGAGCGACTCCACCACCGAAGCATCGTCTGTGAAGCCCTCGCTGTAATCCTGTCGGTAGGCACGTTTATGGAGCTGGATGTCGAAAGCCTGCGGTGTCTGCACCGAGCGGTATTCGCCTCGCGGTACTGTTACCGATGCTCCGTTCTCATCCACGTGCCGCAACGTTTCTATCACCTCTGTCACCGGCACTGCCGTGCCCTCGTTCCGTGCCGTTTCGAAGCAGCGCGCAATCACCTCCACGCTCGGGAAGGGGCGCACACCGTCGTGCACTGCCACCACTCCGACGGCATCGTCGGGCACGAGCGACAGTCCGTTCCTTATCGAATGAAACCGCGTCTCGCCCCCGTCGGCAATCTCGTAGTCCTCGCAGAAGCCATACTCCTCGCACAGTCGCTGCCAATGCCCGTGCCAACTTGCAGGCAGCACGAGTATAATCTTCAGGCTGTCGCTGTATTCCCTGAACCTGCGTATGGTGCGCATCAGTATCGGTATGCCGCCCACCGGCAGGAACTGTTTCGGCACATCGTAGCCCATTCGCAGCCCCTTTCCGCCTCCGAGGATTATGGCATAGTCGGTCGGTCGGTTGTCAAAGTTGTTTGTTTCCATATCTTTCGGTTGGCGTCAGGTGTGCTGCGGCTGTGCAGAAGTTATGCTCTTGTGGAGCAATTTCGCCGATTTTGCAGACCAATTTCGCCGATTTTACTTTTCAATTTCGCCGATTTTGGTGAGCAATTTCGGCGATTTTGCTTTTCACTTCCTATCCTTTATCATGCCGACACATAGCGAACCGATTGCCAAAAGCACTCCCGCGACAATCATCATGTTGCTCTGGTGAGAGTCCACGAGGTGTAATATCTGTCCTCCAACGAGTGCTGCCGCTATCTGCGGAACGCATATCGTGCCGTTGAACAAGCCGAGATATGCCCCCATGTGACCGTAACCCTGCAGGGCGTTGGTGACGAAGGTGAACGGCATGGCAAGCATCGCTGCCCACGCACAGCCTATGAGCAGGAAGGGGATGATTTGCAGGTATTGGTCGTGCACGAAAGGAATGAGTGCGAAGCCTATGCCACCCAGCAGCAGACTCACGGCGTATGCCGCCTTGGTGTTGCTGAAACGCGGCAGCACCATAGCCCAAACCACCGAGCCCATTGCCTGTATGGCGTAGAGAATGCCGGTCCAGTTGCCGGCTATCTGATAAGCCTCCGATGCCGACTCGGTGGTGTTCCACACCGTTTCAGACACTGCATCGACCACGTATGTCCACATGTAAAGGAACGCCGCCCAGCAGAAAAACTGCACCAGTCCCACGCGCCAGAAGGTGGCAGGGGCGTTCTTCAGCAGCGTTATCCAGTTGGCACTCTTCTCCTTTTCGCCCTCGGTGGGGTTATATTTGGCATAGTCCTGCGGGTTCCATTCGCGCACTTTCAGCACCGTATAGATTACGCAGACGATGAGTATTGCCGCTCCTGCGTAGAACGACCATATCACCGAGTCTGGCACTACGCCCTTTGGCGCAACGGTCTTCAGTCCGATCCATGTGAAGAAGAACGGGAACACGAAGCCCACCACCGACCCGGCGTTGCACAGGAACGACTGTATGGAGTAGGCTTTAGCCTTCTGTTTCTCGTTCACCATGTCGCCCACGAGCATCTTGAACGGTTGCATTGCCATGTTGATGCTGGTGTCGAGAAGCATCAGTGCTATCAATCCGAAGATGAGAGCCGTGCCGACGGTCATGCCGAACGAGCCGGAATTGGGCAGCAGACACATCACTGCCACTGCCAACGCAGCACCGATAAAGAGGTAAGGTATGCGCCGCCCGAGCCGGGTCCATGTCTTGTCGGATAGTGTTCCCACGACAGGTTGCACGAGAATGCCCATGAGCGGGGGTAAAATCCAGAAGAAACTGAGCGAGTGAGGGTCGGCTCCGAGGGTGCGGAATATTCGTGATATGTTGCCGCTTTGCAGTGCGTAGGCTATCTGTACGCCGAAGAACCCGAAGCTGAGGTTCCATAACTGCGAGAATTTCAAGTTAGGTTTTTCCATTATTTCTGTTTCGTTTTGTTGTTATTTCTGTTCATCTTGTGGTCCCCCTCACCACGAGCCGTGTTCTCACCACTTTCTTTTCCACTTTGCCTTTGGGAGTTATTCCCTCCACTTGCGCCACGAGCACGTCAACGGCTTCTTCTCCAACCATGTGCCCCCGTTGCTCAACGGTGGTCAGCATAGGGTCGCATGCCACGGCACGTTCGCCGTTGGTGAAGCCGCATACGCTCACTTCGTCGGGCACTTTCAGTCCCATTCGCTTAGCGGTGTAGAGTATTCCTATCGCCGTGTCGTCGTTGATAGCGAAGAAAGCGTCGGGGCGGGCGGGGCGTTTCAGCACCTCCGGTGTGAGCACTTCGGCATCGGCGCGGTTGTCGCAGATAAACTCCAGCGAGCTGTCGGCTTCCAGTCCGTGGCGCAGGAGGGCGTCGCGATAGCCGTTGTATCTGTTTTTCGAGATTTCGAGAGTCATCGATGTGCCGTAGAAAGCGATGCGCCGGCAGCCGGTCTCGATGAGGTGTGTCACTGCGGTGAATGCCCCCATGTAGTCGTCAACCACCACTCTGCTGGCGTTGATGCCGGTGCAGATGCGGTCGTAAAACACGAGCGGAATGCCCATGTCGTTGAGTTTCTCGAAGTGGTCATACTTCACCGTGTCCTTCGCCTGTGCCACAATCACTCCGCAGACGCGGTTTTCGATGAAGTGCTCGCATATTATCCTCTCAAGGTCATAGCGTTCTTCGCTCTGCGCCACAATGATGTTATAGCCCCTTATCCTTGCCTGTTTCTCTATGCCCGAGAGTATCGTGGAGAAGTAGTAGTGGGCTATCTGCGGCATAATCACGCCGATGATGTTCGACGGGCGCACGCGGTTGTGGCGCAGTTGTTCGGCAGTGAGGTTGGGATAGAAGTTGTGCTCCCGGGCAAAAGTCTTTATCCTCTCCTTCTGCTCGGTGCTTATCCTCGGACTGTCTTTCAGCGCACGCGACACCGTTGCCACCGACACTCCCAGCTCGCGGGCAATGTCTTTCATCGTTATCGAGATGTTTCCGTTTGTTGCTGTCATAGTATTCCGTGCAAGGCAAGTGCGTAAACGTTGCGCAATATCGCCTTCATGGTTGCAAAATTATTTATTTTTTCCTAATAACGCGCGTACCTTATATTTAATTATACGGATGAGTTTATGCAAACGTTTGCATGCAAAAATAGTGAAATATATCGGTATGTGAGGTATCACGTAACACTTTTAAAGTTAATTTTGCAAAGTGAAAACCCTCGGAAGGGCGCACATCAAACTACGGGTTCGTGACGAATCCATCTATTTTAAGATGACATTGACAATCAGATTCATAAAAAACAATTTTAATAAAATCACTAACTTAAAAAAGCAATGTAAATGATGAAACAGGTAAAAAGTAGAGTCCCCGTGCGGATTCTTATCCTATTGTTAGGGCTGTTCCTATCTGTGGGGGCTCGTGCGCAGCATAATGTTGCGTCGGGTCAGGTGAAGGATGCTGCCGGCGAACCGGTAATCGGTGCCACAGTACGCATCGACGGGCAGACGGGAGGTGCCATTACCGACCTTGAAGGCAACTTCACTATTGAGGCTCCGGCAGGGACCACTCTCATGATTTCCTCTATAGGATATCAGGATGTCAAGGTTTCTGCTTCGCCGAACATGGTCATCACGATGCAGGAAGACGCTGCACAGGCTCTCAACGAGGTCGTGGTAATCGGTTATGGAGCCGTGAAGAAGGGCGACCTTACGGGTAGCGTGACAGCCTTGAAGCCCGATGGGAAGAACAAGGGCGTTGTTGTGAGTGCGCAGGACATGCTCGCCGGAAAGATTGCCGGCGTGAATGTGACTGCCGGAGACGGAACTCCCGGAGGCGGTGCGCAGATACGTGTGCGCGGCGGTTCGTCGCTTAGTGCGAGCAATGACCCGCTTGTGGTCATCGACGGGCTGGCAATGGACAATCAGGGAGTGGGCGGAGTGAGCAATCTTCTCGCCTCTGTCAATCCTCAGGATATTGAGTCGTACAATGTGCTCAAGGATGCTTCTGCCACCGCAATCTACGGTAGCCGAGGCTCTAACGGCGTTATCATAATCACAACCAAGAAGGGACGCCGCGGGCAACCGTTGTCTGTCTCCTACTCGGGAAGTGCAACGGTGAGCGTGAAACAGAAGACAATAGATGTCATGGATGCCGCAAGGTATCGCGAGTTCATTGCCGAGGTGTTCGGCACAGACAGCGAACCATACAGCTATCTCGGTACGGCTAACACCAACTGGCAGGACCTTATCTATCGCACTGCGGTAAGTCATGACCACAATGTGACGCTCTCCGGCTCGGTGGGAGAGAACCTCCCATATCGCGTTTCGGTAGGCTTCACCGACCAGCAGGGTATATTGAAGACCTCCGATTACAAGCGTGCTACGGCTTCGCTCAACCTCAATCCGTCGTTACTCAACGATCACCTTACGCTCAACCTCAACGCTAAAGGAATGTATGCAAGGTCAACCTTTGCCAACACCGGTGCCATCGGTGCAGCCGTTTGGTTCGACCCGACACAAGATCCATACGCCTTCACATCTGAGTTTCATAAGGGAGTGAGCGACCGGACACTCTCAAACTTCGGCGGATACTTCCAATGGGTGCAGGGAGGTTCGGCTCTCAACGACAAAAGTTGGCCCAACACAATTATCAATACCGCAACAAAGAACCCGCTCTCGATGCTCGACAGAAACATCTGGGACGACAAAGCATACAACCGTCAGTTCATTGGTAGCGCAGACATCGACTATAAGGTGCACGGATTTGAAGACCTCCGACTCCACCTTACGCTCGGTATGGACCTCCTGCAGTCGCGCGAAAGCAAGAACGCTTCGCCTGCACATGCAGACAATATTTACTTCGGTAACTACGGGAAAGAGAACGCCTTGCGCCGCAACTATCAGTTGAGTGCCTACGCACAGTATTTCAAGGACTTCAGCGAAAAGCACCACTTCGACATCATGGCGGGATATGAATACCAGAGATACTGGCGCAAACACTACAAAGATTACGTTTCTTATTACCCCACAACGAACAATGACGCAGCACTCGCAGGCACTGCACGTCCGCATGTTCCGGAAAACTTCAAGTCGGAACACTTCCTTGTTTCGTTCTTCGGGCGCGCCAACTACACCCTGATGAACCGCTACATGTTCACCGCAACGGTGCGCGACGACGGCTCTTCCAAGTTCAAGGAGCACTGGGCATGGTTCCCATCATTCGCCTTTGCATGGAAGATTAAGGACGAAAACGAGTTCCGCAAGATTGCATGGCTGTCTGACTTGAAACTCCGTTTGGGCTGGGGTATGACCGGACAGCAGGACGGTGACATCATCGACGACTACGGATGGGTTGCCACTTACTCGCAAAACAAGGGTACGAACGGTTTCTACCCGCTGGTGGGCGAAGGCATACTCTATCGTCCGGACAACTATAACGACAAACTGAAGTGGGAAACCACCACCACATATAACATCGGACTCGACTGGGGAATATTCGACCAGAGGCTCACAGGTAGCATAGATTGGTATGTACGCAAGACCACCGACCTGCTCAACCGCGCACCTCTGGCGGCACTGTTCGGCTTCACCAACGAGGGAGTTCAGAACATCGGTTCGCTGAAGAACACCGGTGTTGAAGTGACATTGAACTGGAAGGCGATACAGTCTAAGGACTGGTTCTGGACCATCGACTACAACTTCACATACAACAAGAACCTGATTACCGACCTCAGCGGCGTTTCTGCAACCGGAGACCCGGTGGCTAACACCGACCGCAAGGTGGGACAGGGAGTCCCTATACAGGCAAACCAGACCGGATATGCCGCCAACTCGTTCTACGTTTACCAGCAAGTGTATGACAAGAATGGGCGTCCGATAGAAGGATTGGTGGTTGACCGCAACGGCGACGGCGAAATAAACGAGAAAGACAAGTACTTATACAAGAGTCCGGCAGCACCCGTCACGATGGGACTGGCATCGCGATTGGAGTATAAGAACTGGGATTTGGGCTTCTCTCTCCGTGCAAGCATTGGCAACTATGTATATAATGATGTGTTCGCAGGAGCGTTCAACACCAGTCCGTCTGCAGTGTGGGCACAGAGTTCTTACATAGCAAACCGCCCGGTGGCAGTGCTCGACTACAAGTGGCAACACGACGAACTTCAGAGTCGTTTGTCCGACATCCACGTAAAGAACGCTTCGTTCCTGAAACTCAATAACATAACATTGGGTTACAGTTTCACAAACATCTTCAAATCGGCAGGCTGGAAAGGTCTCAACGGACGCATCTACGCCACCGCAGCAAACGTGTTCACGGTGACTGATTACGACGGTCTCGACCCCGAGGTTGCATCCGGACTTGACAACAATGTCTATCCGCGTCCGCGCTCGTTCATCGTGGGACTGAACATCAATTTCTAACAATCAATCAACAAGACAACAGTTATGAAAAGAATATTCAAATATATCCTGCCTGCCGCAGCAATGGCTTTGGCGTTAGGGTTTACCTCATGCGTAGGCGACCTCGACGTGGATGAGAACGTGCTCGACCCGAACAAAGCCACCGATTACAAGGTAGAGGGCTTGTTCAACAAGTGCTACGCCAACCTCGCAATGGAGGGAAACGAAGGCGGTGGGTCAACAGACATCGTCTATCCCGATGCAGGTTTCACCGGACTTGTGCGCCAAATGTGGAACTCCAACGAACTTACCACCGACGAAGCGATGTGCGGTTGGGGCGACGATGGTATCGCAACGTTCATCGACAACGTCTATGACGCCTCTCATCCCATGCTTGCAATGTATTACCAGCGACTCGCTTTGGGCATCAGTTACTGCAACCAGTATCTCAATGTGGCGTCAGACTACGACCCGACCATGACTGCCGAAATACGTTTCGTGCGTGCTTTGCAGTACTACTTGATGATGGACGGCTGGGGAAACATCCCCTTCGCCGAAAGGATTGAGAAGCCGGGACAGATGAAAAGGGCAGAAGTGTTTGCTTGGTTGGAGAAAGAACTGACCGAGATTGAGCCCCTCCTGTCGGCTGCCGTGGCAAAGAAGTCAACCGACTCGGGCTATGGTCGCGCAGACAAGGCTGCCGCGTGGTTCCTGCTTATGCGTCTCTACCTCAACGCTGAGGTATATACCGGGACACCGCAGTGGGGAAAAGCCGCAGAGTATGCCAAGAAAGTGATGTCGTCGAGCTATCGACTCAACACCCGCGGCGTGGGCGTTTGGACTCCGTATCAGATGCTTTTCATGGGCGATAACGGTGAAACCGATGCTGCTTACGAGGCAGTGCTGCCGTTGTTTGCCGACGGTATAACCACAACTCAGTGGGGATGCTCGGAGTTTCTCATCGCTTCCACATTCGATAAAGACGTCCATGCCAACCCGAATGACCCTGCGGCAACCAACGGTATCAGCGAAGGCTGGTCGGGAAACCGCGCCCGTCCGAACCTCGTGAAGAAGTTCTTCCCCATTGGCGAAGTGCCTCACAAGGAGTCGTATGAGACTGCCGAGATAGCAGGAGACGACCGCGCACTGTTCTGCGGAGTGGAACGCGAACTCGACAACATCAAGCGTGGCAGCTTCACCGACGGCTTTGCAGTGGCTAAGTTCACCAACTTCAAGACCGACGGCAGTGCCGGCAAGAGTCCTACATTTGCCGACACCGACTTCTTCCTCTTCCGAGTGGCTGAGGCTTATCTCGCATACGCCGAGGCGACAGCACGCATGAACGGTGGCAACACCACAGAAGAGGGCACAAGATGTATCAACGACCTGCGCAGGCGTGCCCATGCTCAGGAGCGCGCTTCAGGCTCGTTCACGCTCAACGACCTCCTCGACGAGTGGAGCCGTGAGTTCTATTTCGAGGGCATACGCCGCCCCACTCTCATCCGCTTCGGCAAGTTTGGTGGCAACAACGGCTACAACTGGCAATGGAAGGGTGGCTCTTTCGAGGGCAGAGACTTCGCCGAATACCGCAACATCTTTGCTATTCCGGCAAAAGACCTCGTTGCAAACGGCAACATGAAGCAGAACGAAGGCTACAAATGATAACCCGCAACAGTTAATCATTAACGGGCGGCTACCGGCAACGGACCGCCCTAATAAAGGAAAACAACAATGAACAAAACAATAAAGTCAATATTGATGCTGGTGATGGGCGTATGCCTTTTCACTGCATGCGACGAGGATAACGACTCCAACCCGACGGTGAGCAACCCGACAACGTTTGTCCTCAACACCCCGGCAATAGCCAATGCGGTAATCGACTTGGCAAATTCCGGAAAGATAAACGTGACTTGCTCACAGCCCGATTACGGTTTCCCGGCAAGCACCGACTACTCTCTCGAGGCTTCTCTCAATGCCGACATGAGCGACGCTTTCGAAGTTGTTCCGGCACAGAACAGCGCAACGCTCTCCATCGACGCTGCTTCGCTGGCTGCCACTATCACCGAGAAACTTCAGGCAAAGGGCAAGACCGAATATGACTTCCCTGTGAACGTGAAGGTTTATCTGCGTGCAAAGGCAGTGCAGGTGACTGCATACGGCGATGCCGTTGAGGGCTCGGAGATACTTTCTAACATCGTGGAACTCCCACAGGTGCTCGTGGAATACTCTCTGCCTCCTGTCACAACACCGGAGCAAATCTACGTTATCGGCGGTTTCAACGAATGGAAGTGGGACACCGCTCCTGCGATGGTTCCCGTGCACAGTGCCCCTAACGTGTTCTGGCGCATGGTATGGATTGACGACGCAGGAATTAAGTTCAACACCGAAAAGGCTTGGAACGGCAACGAACTGGGCTACGACAAGGTTGTCATAGGCGGTGATCTCGCAGGCGAGATACAGAAAAACGACGACGGAAACATCAAGAGCACTAAGCCGGGTTGGTATTTGGTTATTGCCACGACATCGGTAGCAGGCGGCAAGGTTGTGTATAATATCGACTTCAACAAGCCTGATGTTTGGCTCATGGGTCCTGTCACTCCCGCAGCAGCTTGGGCAGAACAGGAAGCCGGTTGCTCGTTTGATGTGCCGACAACAAAGGACGGCGACTTCGTATCTCCTGCCTTCTCACACCCCTCAAACGAAGACTCCGGACTGCGTGCATACGTCAAGATACCGGGCTTCGACTGGTGGAAATCGGAGTTCATGGTGTTCGACAAGAAACTCGTTTACCGCGGAGCGGGCAACGACCAGCAGCGCATCGTGGTCGCTGCAGGTCAGAAACTCTACATCAACTTCGCCAACGACACCGGTGATATAAAGTAAAGAATAACATAACAAATGATTAAGACATGAAAAAAATATCATTTTTAATACTCTCGCTCGCAGGCTTGTTGTTCACAGCCTGCAGCGAAGACTTCACCGACTGGGCGACTCCGCAGTCGAATCCTCAGGAAGATGGCGTGCAAATCCCCGGTGTCAAGGCATCGGCTACGGGCGACATAGACCTTGGCATGGTAGAAGATGCAGTGCCGGTGTTCACCTTGAATGCCGGAGAACTGCCGCAGGGCTACACCTTTGCAAACGCACGAATAGAGGTTTTGGCAACAGAGGTGAACTGCAAACCGGCAAAGATAAACGCCACACTTGAGGGAACGGTAAGCAAGACCGACCTTCAGGACTACGTCGTTAAGGTTTTCGGCAAGAAGATAGAGACCCACAAATATTCGGCACGCGTGCTTCTTAACGCCGTTAAGGACGGTCAGGCACTGCTCGTTGATGCCGGAGTGATTGATTTCAGCATCACACCGGCTCCCACAAGGACCGTGCTCTATCTCTTCGGCGACTTCTCCGGCTGGAATGCAGACAAGGCAAAGGAGGGCGCGATGTTCCAAACCGATGTCAACGTGTTTGCCTACTATGGCAGGCTTGACGGTAACGTGAAGGCTTGGGATGAGAATAATCTCGGCAACTGGGACCTCTGCTACAACACCACTAAGGACAAAGACGGCTCTACAGCCATGACAGGCGTGCTCGAAATGTCCAACGGCGGCGCGATACATTCGCCCGAGGCAGGGCTGTGGAAGTTGGAAATGAACCTCAACACCATGCAATATTCTTGGACAAAGTTGGAAAACCAAAATCCTTCGGAATATGCTTCGATAGGTATTGTGGGCGACTTCAACAGCTGGGCTAACGACGACGAAAAAGACGTTGTTATGACTCAGGTCACTCCGCACAACTGGTATGCGAGCACAACACTGTCGAAAGACGGCGGACTGAAGTTCCGCGCCGACGGTAAATGGGACACAAGCTGGGGAGCCGACTTCACCGTTTCTGATGCCAAATACACGGCAGAGGGCATTCTGAACTCATCTTCCAACATCACAGTGCCTGCCGGCAACTACAGTTTCTACTTCAATGACATCACCGGAATGTTCGCAATCATTTCGGAATAACAGAAACAACGGATTTCACTCAACCGTGAGATAAGTCTTAACCCCGACCGATCAGAAAATCGGTCGGGGTTGATTTTTAATCGCTTTTACCTCCATTCTTCCCGTGGCATTTCGTTCTCTAACCTCAATAGGTAATTAAGTGTTCTAATGACCGATTGGTGTTTAACCAAGAGTCGGGGCAGAAAATGCGCGCTCTTATCCAAAAGTTGGGGCGAAAAAAAAATCTGTTGAATTGCGACAGATGTCAAACAGCACTCCCGTTGATTATCTTTCGCTCCTAAGAAGCATATCTATGGCAAAGTAAAATCGGCGAAATTGCCCGGTAAAATCGCCGATTTTGCATTGCAATTTCGGCGATTTTACCGGGCAATTTC
>JAQYET010000033.1 GCA_028723525.1 Prevotellaceae bacterium | reverse complement strand
TTGTATCCGATACAATAAATTGACGGTTGATTGAAATGTCTCTTAAACGCATACCCTAAAAAAAAGAACACGAAAAAGACATCCTAATTACCCAAGACTGCCATACCAAAAAAGGAAACTGACAGCCTCGCTTCTTGTACTACTTCTCTGTCTTATTGAAATCTGTCAAAGAACTCTATTTTCAGATGTGTTCGCAACCTTTTTTCAGAAGCGAAGCGAGTGCAAAGGTACGACTATTCCCAATACCCTCCAAATATTTTCAAGACTTTTTTCTCAAAGCGCCCAAACTTTTCTTTTTAATTTACAACTAAAGAATATTTCACTGTAATATAATAAGGATACCCGTTGGTTGAATTAAATTAAGGCGTAAACATGTCTTTACCTTTCTCTGACGGTAGTGGAAAACGCTATCGCAACCGTAAGGGAAGAATGAACGAGAGTGAGATAATTACCATAATGATATGCTATCATTTCGGCACATTCCGAACTTTCAAGGATTATTACCTGCACTATATAAAGGGATATCTGGAGCAGGATTTCCCAACGTCGGTGTCCTACAACCGCTTTGTGGAACTCATGCCACGCTTGTTTTTCAAGATGATGCTTTTCATGAAGCTGTATGCCTTTGGCAAATGCTCAGGGATAACGTTCGTTGACAGTACGATGATTCCAGTATGCCATAATGTAAGACGCCGTTTCAACAAGGTTTTCGATGGACTTGCCAAGGACGGGAAGGGTACGATGGGATGGTGTCACGGCTTCAAGCTGCACCTTATGGGCAACGACTCCGGAGAGGTCATAACATTCTGTCTTACAGGAGCCAACGTTGATGACAGGGATGAGCGCGTATGGAGCGTTTTCTCAAAGGAACTCTATGGAAAGGTCTTTGCGGACAGAGGATATATAAAGAAAGGACTGTTCGATACACTGTTTGAACAGGGCATACATCTCGTGCATGGATTAAGGGCGAACATGAAGAACAAGCTTATGCCTATGTGGGACAAGGTCATGCTAAGAAAAAGGTATATCATTGAATGCATAAGCGAACTGCTAAAGAACAAAGCCAACCTTGTTCACTCAAGACACAGGTCGGTTCATAATTTTCTCATGAAGCTATGTTCTGCGCTTGCGGCATACTGCTTCTTTGATAACAAGCCTCAGGCATTGCCAGTGCATGTGGAAAAATCAAGGCAACTGGAACTTTTCTAAGGAAATCTTATACCGAACTCGCGTATATTAATGAAGAATGTGCAGGTAGAAGGGGCAAAAACAAAAAGCCGCCCAAACGGACGGCTCTACGGAAATAATTTGGAGAAAATTCTTTTTTCTCATGATATCCCCTTATCTTTGCAACAGACAAAGTGGTTCTTTGAAATGGCAAAATAAGGTGGAGTATAGAAGCTCATTGACTTCCTTATCGTTACCGACTGTCATTGACAAACAATATAATCTGTTGATTATTTTATGTTTATAAAATTCTCTATGCATTGCCATGTGTGTGGTAAATGGAAAGGAGAGATACCTGCACGAAGCCGCAGGGCTTTCAGGCAGGTTTGGTAGTTCTTGTACTTGATATTGGGGAGCAGTGTTTACCTTTCATCGCTGTGAAATCTGTCTATTAGCCCGATGGCTTCAGGCAGCAGCTTGATGCGGCAGGGTACGCCCGTCTTGTGGCGGTTGAACTTCAGCCACCACTTGCCCTCATCATCACGGACAAGGTGGGATTTGCTCAGTTCCACCAAGTCGCAATAGACCGCACCAACATAACAGGCAAAGAGAAAGATGTCCCTTGCCGTTTCCATTTCTTCCTCCAAATCCTCAAAGCGGAGAGCCTTTAGTTTGTCCAATGCCTCCCTGTCAAGTGCCTTAGGTGCTTTTCTGTCTCCTCTCTCTATGTGGGCGTTGGCGAACAGCAGTGTATCGGCTATCCCCTCACGATACGCCAGCTTGCAGACCGTCTTCAAATGGGATGCAACTGCAAAGAAAGAACTTTGTTGGAAGCCACATACTCCCAAGTAGTATTGGCGGAACTCATAGATAAAGTCCTCCGTCAGTTGCGAGAAAGCCAAGTCCGAGACCTTGTATTTCTTTTGTATGAACTCCTGCAAACGGTTTCTTGTGGAATGATAACTTGAAAGGGAAGCCTTATTGATGTCCACTCCGATATAGCTTTCCTTTTCCTTAATGAGCATGTCCAGCCTTTCAATGAGCATGCACCGTGTCTGTACACTACCTTGAAACTGCTCCTTCACGTCGGTTGCGTCAAATTGGCAACCTTTGGCAAGCAGGGACTGATAAGCGACTAAACGGACAACAGAAGGTTCTCCAACTTACCATTCGTTTCCACCGCTTCAGGGCTCTTTCCGTCTATTCGGCTCTCACGAGGATTCCACAAGTCGGGATTGCAGGAAAGCTTGCAACTGAACTGGGCAATGGAACGCCTGATGGTAATGTGTCCCATAATCGGGGCTTTGCCCGATTTGTCAAGACCGCTCTTTTTGAGGTAGAGCAATACCTTCATTTTCTCTGTTTTCATACGCTTTGATATTTTATGGCAAAATTACCAATTTCAAAGCGTTCCTCACTTATGCAGAAAACTGCCGACCGAAGCAATAGCCACACAAGCGAAAATAATTCAGTTACCGAATATTACACCATCGTTACCTGTGGTAAAATAGGGTAACGCTCTGGTAACTGAACTTCTGCCTAAATCTGCATATTGCTGCCCTTTACGTATAGAGCATTTTTATGAAAATCATTCCGTTTACTGCTCATTATCAGTCAGTTTACACCAGCTTCGATTTTTCTTCATTTTCAAGGATTAGTTACACCATAAAATCGGCGAAATTGGTCGGCAAAATCGGCGGTTTTAGTCGGCAATTCCGCCGATTTTACTTTCCCACATACAGCTAACGACGCACTTGTTTGCTGTCATCCGCTTCTCGTCATACAACGCCAAAGATACTGCACTGAACTTGACTCCTCTCACCGACAAAGACTATCCGGAATTTAACTTTAAGAAAGTGGAAAAATGATGAAAACAAAACGATATGTCATAACCATGCTCACATTCTTGTGGTGTATGTGTGCCTTTAGTCAGGTAGATGAAAGACATTACCAATACATACCAAGCCCGTTTCATGATGATGATGACGGCGTGGCAGGAGAAACAGTAAGACTGGACCCATTGCCGGAACAGCATAAAGAGCAGCCTAAAGAAGAACCTAAAGAGAGAGAACGTATAGACAGTAATATACGTTTCAACGACTTGTATGGCGAGGTTAACATACGCCCCGCATGGGAAGAAGACGACGCTTTCGAGTATGCAGAGTTAAACACGATAATCTATCTTGACGACCTTATACGCACCAAAGAGGAGTCGGGGGCAATTTTAGGTTTGGAGAATATGTGCACCTATGTTATTAAACCGTGCACGAGGCTTATAATTTATTCTGAAGAAAAAGAGGTTTCAAAGTTGCAAATCCTTATAGGTCGCATTACCGGAAACATAAAGAAAATGATGAACGGTGAAAGTTTTGGCTTTGAGATGTCACAATGTGTTTGCGGAATAAAGGGTACTATATTTGAATTGGAGGAACTCGGCACAGAGTCACACGCATGGCTTTTTACCGGCAGCATGGAGATTACATCGAAGAAAACGGGCGAAGTCTTTGTCATGGAACCCGGTGACTCTGTCTCGGTAGGTCGGGATGGAGTGATTAGGAAAGGTACCTTCGACATTGAGGAGAAAGCCAAAGAGTTTGGAGTGTCACTCGATGACATCAATGAAAGAAACGCTTCTGCCGACACATCGTATATTTCAGATGCGCTCGGAGTGGTGAATATCATTGCGTGGATTTGTTCGGTATTGCTGTTTGCAGTGATGATTGTAATCATCATACGAGTGGTGAGCAAAAACGAGATGGGGTGTAGCGGTTGCATCGGTATTGTGATTATGATAATGCTTCTCGGAAGTTTCATCACGGCAGTGGGCATTACGGTGGGCAAAGACTTTATTGTTGGCAAGGTGGAGGAACTTATATATCCTCACTCAAGTCCCGATGTTGCTTCCGTCCTGCATGAAAGCGACGGTACGTATAAGATAAATCCAACCCTGCCGACCGGCATCAGACTTATCGGTAAAACTATATAATATAATGGGATTGTGTGGAATAATGGGAATATGCGACTATGGACGAACTGAATATTAACAATCATCCCACTCCGAATATCCGTCTGGGAACAGACGGAAAATATCATTGGTATCATGAATTTAGGATGCTGAAAGACCCCACCATACTGTTTCTTCTGTGGAAGATATTCTTTTGGATATGCGTGGGGATATGGGTTTTCTTACTGTTGTTGGATGCTTTTGACGGTAATTTTCTCCGTGGTTTTTGGAAAACCACAAAGATGTTTGCAATTTTCACCCTCGCTTTCGAGGCGTTTGTGGCGTTTGGCTATTTCTTATATGCCGCGTTCTTGGGCTTCAAATATTGCGTGATGTTTGAGATGGACGACCGAGGTTTGATGCACATTCAGATGCCTTCGCAGTTCAGGAAGGCGCAGGCAGCAGCGTTTATCACCGTTATTGCAGGTTTGGCTACCGAACGCCCCGGAACAGTGGGAACAGGTGTTCTGGCAGGAAGCAAGAGTAGCATGTACTCGTCGTGGAAGTCGGTTCGCAGCATAGAGATTTTTAGGAGCAGGGGTGTGATAAAGGTGAACGAGACTTTTAACAAGAACCAAGTGTATGCTCTGCCCGAAGATTTTGAATGGGTGATGCAGTATGTAAAGTCGCACGTGCCCTCGAAGTGTAAGATTTCAGAAAAATAAATCTTACATTGCAGTAGGGCGACAACGCCCGCAAAGGCGAAACAACGACAAATCCCTGCTCCTCGCTGCGAGGGACAGGGATTTGTGGTTCGGGTCTTTGACGCGACCTTGTGTTATGATATGCCGGTTATCCGAGTTTGCCGTCAGAACCGAGAACGTTCACAATCTTGTGCACGTACATTTTCTTCATGCTCTCGCGTGCCGGTTTCAGATACTGGCGTGGGTCGAAGTGGTCGGGGTGCTCGGCAAGATGCTTGCGCACAGCGGCGGTCATGGCGAGGCGACTGTCAGAGTCGATGTTAATCTTGCAGACCGCACTCTTCGCAGCCTTGCGCAGTTGCTCTTCCGGAATACCAACCGCGTCGGGCAGGTTGCCACCGTATTTGTTGATGATGTCCACTTCCTCTTCGGGAACGGAAGACGAGCCGTGGAGAACGATTGGGAAACCGGGGAGTTTCTTCTCTATCTCTGCGAGAACGTCGAAAGCCAATGGGGGAGGGATGAGGCGACCGGTCTTCGGGTCGCGTGTGCACTGCTCCGGCTTGAACTTATATGCTCCGTGGCTTGTTCCGATGGATATGGCGAGTGAGTCGCAGCCTGTTTTGGTGGCAAATTCAATCACCTCTTCGGGCTTTGTGTAGTGGCTCTCTTCTGCTACAACGTCGTCTTCGACACCTGCGAGCACGCCGAGTTCCGCCTCAACCGTTACGTCGAACTTGTGCGCATACTCCACAACCTTGCGTGTGATTGCGATGTTTTCCTCGAAAGGCAGGGCAGAGCCGTCGTACATTACGCTCGAAAAGCCGCTGTCGATGCAGTCTTTGCAAATCTCGAAAGAGTCTCCGTGGTCGAGGTGGAGCACTATTTCCGGCTTCTCGCAACCCAGTTCTTTGGCGTATGCCACAGCACCCTCTGCCATATAGCGCAGGATGGTCGGGTTGGCATAGCTGCGCGCTCCCTTAGACACCTGCATGATGACGGGCGACTTTGTCTCAACGGCAGCCTGAACGATTGCCTGCATCTGCTCCATAGTGTTGAAATTGAATGCCGGTATTGCATATCCGCCAGCAACTGCCTTGCTGAACATCTCACGTGTGTTCACAAGACCCAGATCTTTGTAGTTTACCATAATTAAGATTTGTTTAATAGGTTGATGTACCCTTTGTTGTTATTTTTTGCAAAGATAACACTTTATTTTATCATTGCAAAGACTTTCCATGTTTTTTTCCGGCACTCATGATTTACCTCAAGAAAATCAATAGTGTCTTAAATATTTTTTTGAAAAACTCACGTCGAGTTTCATCAAATCATGTGATTTGACGTTTTTGTTCTTTGTCTAAACAGCACAACCCCCTTATGCCTCTGATTCTCACTCAGGCAGTGGTGTGAAGGGATTGTTTATCCATTGATGCAGGTCGATTTTCGTGAAGGTGTTGAGCCTTAGCGATGATACGAGGTTTGAGAAGTGCCACTTGTATGCAGCCTGCTGTTTGAGTAGGGCAAAGAGCAGTATGGTGATGAGTGCTGTCCATATCTGTATCTCCACTGCGTTGGCAGAGGTTCCGACAAAGCTCTTGATATGGAAATTCTGCTTGATGTTTCGGAAAAAGATCTCAATGTCCCACCTTGCTCTGTATAAGTCTGCGATGGTTCCTGCGGAAAGTGTCATGTTGTTGGTCAGCAGTTCCATCGTGACCCAATGCCGTGCATTATACACGGCAATCCTGCGCATGGGCTTTGGGTATTGTATGGCTGTTTCGTTTCCTGTGAGCCTTACAATCTCATCGATGAATATTTCCGGCCGGGCATTGTCAGGCAAGTCCCGCTCTTTTATGCGCTCATAGAGCATGTTGTCCTTCACTCTGACCACGAAGAATACCTTGATGCTGTCCCAAAAGTTCAGAAGAAGTGTGTCAAAGTAACCTCGGTCGCTCACAACGATACTGCCGGTCTTCACCTCCACACGCCTTGCGGCTGTGTTATCCGCCACCTTTCCGTCTGTAACATACACATATTCCGGAAGTGACGTATCGAGGTTCAGTAAGGCGTGCAGTTTAACTGCCCTCTTTTAATGGGTGTAATGCGCCCAATCGTACACCTGGGCACAAAGGGTGACAATGGTAGAGTCGAGGGCATAGGCGGCATTCTTGAAGCGGAACTTGCGACCGGAGAACCTTACATGCAGTCCGAAAGCAGCGTGTAATGGCAGTCACGGAAGATTTGGTTTTGAGCGAACACTAAGGTAATACTTTTTTGCCTTAATGAAAACCACTTCCTTCAACTTTTTAGAAAAATATTTAGGCACTATTGGGTTAAGAATATACATCGTATTTAAACCAAAAATAACGGTTGCATGCTATATCGTATCTCTTATTATAATTTAAGGTGTATAGGAGAAGTGAAAAAATAAGAAAAACTTTTTTGTATAGTCTGTATTCAAAAAGTTTAGATTAAACTCAAATTTTGGATTGCAGTTGAAGTTTGATTTAAATCATTTATTTGCACGACATTTCGTTAGACTATGGTAAAATTAGTGGTGCGTTTTTGGAGATATCATATAAAAGCGTTAATTTTGCATTTACGAAAACAATTCAATTAAATAATAAGGAAGAATAATATGAGCAATTTAAAACTTGACATCACCAATGCAGCGTGTTTTCTTAAAGCAGGAATGATAGAGACATTCGAACCGAAAGTGAGAGCCGCTCAGGAGGCTTTGGAAAACGGGACATGCCCGGGTAATGATTTCCTTGGATGGCTTCACCTGCCTTCGAGTATAACCGACGAGTTTATCAGCGACATAGAGAAAACGGCGAGGGTGCTCCGCGAGAACTGCGAGGCGATTGTCGTTGCCGGTATTGGTGGCAGTTACCTTGGAGCGAAGGCTGTGATAGAAGCCCTTGGTAACAGTTTTGCGTGGCTCATGAACGACCGTAATGCCCCCACGATACTCTTTGCCGGAAACAACATCGGTGAGGATTATCTCTTTGAACTAACCGAATATCTTAAAGGAAAGAGGTTTGGGGTGATAAACATATCGAAGAGCGGTACTACGACCGAAACCGCGCTAACGTTCCGTCTGCTGAAAAAACAGTGCGAGAGTCAGATGGGCAAGGAGACTGCAAGGAAAGTTATTATAGCAATTACCGACGAGAAGAAAGGTGCGGCACGCATCTGCGCCGACAAAGAGGGTTATAAAAGTTTCGTCATTCCCGACAATGTGGGCGGTCGTTTCTCGGTGCTTACACCCGTAGGACTGCTCCCCATTGCGTGTGCCGGATTTGACATAAAAGCTCTTGTTAAGGGTGCACAGGAGATGGAAGCGGCTTGCGGGAAAAATATTCCGTTTGCCGACAATCCTGCAGCGCAATATGCTGCGGTGCGCAACGGCCTGTATGAGAGCGGTAAGAAGATAGAAATAATGGTGAATTTCCAACCGAAACTCCACTTTATGAGTGAGTGGTGGAAGCAACTCTACGGCGAAAGCGAGGGGAAGGATGGTAAGGGGATATTCCCGGCGTCATGCGACTTCACCACAGACCTGCACTCTATGGGACAATGGATTCAGGAAGGCGAACGCAGCATCTTTGAGACAGTAATAAGCATCGAAGAGCCTAACAAGAAACTGATGTTCCCTACTGACAAAGAAAATCTTGACGGACTTAACTTCCTTGCAGGCAAACGCATTGACGAAGTGAACAAAATGGCAGAGTTAGGCACACGCTTGGCACACGTGGACGGTGGCGTACCGAACATACATATCTCCATTCCGAGACTCAACGAGCAATATCTCGGGGAATTGATTTACTTCTTTGAGATAGCGTGTGGTATCAGCGGAAATGTTCTCGGAGTTAATCCTTTCAACCAACCGGGAGTGGAGGCGTATAAGAAGAATATGTTTGCGCTGCTTGGGAAACCCGGATATGAGAAAGAGGCAGAGGAGATTAGAAAGAGGAGGTAGTGGTTTCGGATAATCGGAATAATCAGGCAAATCGGACAAATCTGCAGATTAGAACGATTGGGTTGATTAGACCGATTAGACTGATTGTAAAGATTAGGTTATTAGAAACCAAATAATAAGCAATGGCAGTAAAAGGAAGTAAAGGGGATGCGGCAAAGGAGAGTTTGAAAACGGCTTTGGAACGTGCGAAGTGCGTGCTGTTTGATATGGACGGCGTGCTCATTGACAGCATGCCTAATCACGCCGTGGCGTGGAAATGCTCAATGGAGTCATTCGGGATAACTATGAGCGAGAACGATGCTTACCTTACAGAGGGCGCACGAGGTGTTGACACAATAAGAAAAATGGTGAAAGAACAACATGGGCGCGACATCGACGAGGCTGAAGCACAGAAGATGTACGACGATAAGACACGCCGCTTCGGACAACTCCCGAAACCGAGAACGATGCCGTATGCTATTGAATTGCAGGAAAAACTACACAGCAGGGGGATAACAATAGGTGTCGTCACCGGCAGCGGGCAGCGACCACTGATAAGCCGTTTGCTAAAAGAGTTTCCGAGAGCTTCGGAGGATAGACTTGTCACGGCATACGACGTAGAGCGCGGCAAGCCCCTACCCGACCCTTACTTGTCCGGAATGAAGAAATGCGGAGCCGTTCCGAGCGAAACCATTGTGATAGAAAATGCCCCGTTGGGCGTCATGGCAGGTGTGGCATCGGGGGCGTTCACGGTAGCAGTAAACACCGGTCCGCTACCTGACTCCGCGCTCATTGATGCCGGAGCCGACTTGATTTTCAATGACCTTAAAGAGGTTTATGACGCAATATAACAAATAGGTGTTCACAACATTGCGTTTTGTTGTGAACACCTATTACACAAAAACGAGTCTATACAATTTCGCCCGAACCGTAACATTTATGGTGCTCGAAATCGTAAATCACACAGAACTGTCCCGGAGCAACACCCTGTATGAGTTCTTCGGCACAAACTTTATATGAGCCGTTGCCGAGAGATATCAGTGAGGCTCTATGAAATTCAGGGGTGTGACGTATTTTAAACGTGACCTTTTCAGGCAGTTCCCTTTCAGTCAGGAAATGGAAATCCCTCACTTCAAACTCATTCCTCCACGCCTTGCGAGGCTCGTATCCATTAGCCACATACAGCACATTATTCTCCACATCCTTGCGAACCACATTCCAAGGACCGCCACCAAAGCCTAATCCGTGACGCTGCCCGATGGTATGAAACCACAGTCCACGATGCTTACCAAGCACCTTTCCAGATGCCACATCGACAACATCGCCGGGGTTTTCTCCGAGATAACGCTTGATATAATCGTTATAGTTTATCTTTCCGAGGAAGCATATACCTTGCGAGTCCTTGCGCTTCGCGTTCACAAGGTGCTCACGTTCAGCGATCTTACGCACCTCATCCTTCATGTAATGTCCTATCGGGAAAATCGCTTTTTGCAGTTGCCAATCGTATATTTGCGAAAGAAAATCAGTTTGGTCTTTTACCGGGTCGGGACTTGTTACGAGCCATTTGCGCCCGTCAATCCATTCTGTTCCGGCATAGTGACCGGTCGCAATGAGGTCATAATCGTGCCCCCGCTTCTCGTCGAATGCCCCGAACTTTATCAGTCGGTTGCACATCACGTCGGGATTAGGCGTAAATCCGGAGCGCACCTTATCTATAGTATATCGCGTAACCTTATCCCAATACTCCCTATGGCAGTCAACAACCTCAAATCTGCAGCCATATCTTGCAGCCACGGCAGTAGCCATTTCAAGGTCTTCTTCTGAAGAACAGTCCCATTCTTCGGTCTCTTCGGGACCGATTTTTATGTAAAAGCAGTCGGGTGTCAATCCCATTGAGGCAAACTCATGGACAACAACCGAACTATCCACCCCTCCTGATAGCAGTACAGCGATGCGTTTCTCTTTCAAATCCTGCTTATCTACCATAAGCTACTTCTTCACAGGGTCGAACGTCAACCCGCAACCCAGTTTCTTAAAAATCTTACGATCCACCTCACTGAGCATCACCGTAGCATGCACCTGACATCCGTCAAGCATAGGCAGAGTGGCAAGTGCGCGCCTGCAGTTATCGTCTTTCTGACTCAGCACGGCAAGCGTCACGAGTACCTCATCGGTATGAAGTCTCGGATTGTTGCCATGAAGCATTGATGTTTTCATCATCTGTATCGGAACTATCATCTCCTGAGGTATCAGCTTGACTTCATGGTCTATGCCTGCCAAATACTTCGTGGCACTGAGTATCAGGGCAGCACTCGGTCCGAGCAAGGGAGTGGTGTCTGCGGTTATCAGTGTTCCATCGGCAAGTTCGATGGCAGCCGAAGGAGTTCCGGAGCGAAGTTTACGCTCGTATGCGGCAACGGTACACGGTCTGTAAGCCGTGGTTATCTTCATCTGCTTCATCAGCAGCACAAGCTTATTCACCTCATGGTCATCGTTCTTCCCATCTACCATGTTAGATAGTGCAGTATAATAACGACGTATTATTTCCTGTTTGGAAGCCTCACTACACACCTCGTCATCGCTGATACAAAAGCCTGCCATGTTCACTCCCATGTCTGTGGGCGACTTATATGGGCTTTCGCCGTATATTCCTTCGAATATCGCGTTAAGTACCGGAAATATTTCTATGTCTCGGTTATAATTCACCGTGGTCTTTCCGTACGCCTCAAGATGAAAGTGGTCTATCATGTTTACATCGTTGAGATCGGCAGTTGCCGCCTCGTATGCCACGTTCACAGGATGTTTCAGCGGTATATTCCAGATTGGGAAAGTCTCAAACTTTGCGTAGCCCGCCTTTATTCCTCTGCGGTTCTCGTTGTACAGCTGGCTTAGACACACCGCCATCTTGCCACTTCCGGGTCCCGGTGCGGTCACGACCACAAGCGGGCGCGTTGTTTCCACATAGTCATTCTTTCCAAATCCGTCGTCGGAGTCTATCAATTCCACGTTGGTGGGATAACCCTGTATCAAGTAGTGGTAGTACACCTTCACCCCACCGATGCGCTCCAAACGCTCCCTGAACAGCACGGCACTTGACTGTCCGTTGAACTGTGTTATCACAACGCTGCTCACGTAGAGCCCTCTTTCGGTGAAAACATCCTTCAGTCGCAGCACGTCTTTGTCGTATGTAATGTCCAAATCTCCGCGAACTTTGTTTCGCTCTATGTCCTCGGCACTTATCACTATCACTATTTCGGCATCGTCTTTCAGTTGCATCAACATGCGCAACTTACTGTCCGGCTGGAAACCGGGCAACACACGACTTGCATGGTGGTCGTCAAACAGTTTGCCACCAAACTCAAGATAAAGTTTATCACCAAATTGCGCTATTCGTTCTTTGATATGCTCCGACTGGATGCGTACGTATTTCTCATTATCAAAACCAACCTTCATTACTCTATATTATATTTATCACGACAATGGTTATATTCCGACCGCAAAAGTAATAATTTATTGCGAAAATGCCTCATGAAACATAAATAAATTATAATATAAAACTTTAATTTCGCTACCATGTCAAAATCCGACACGCCATATCATATCATTACCTTTTCGATTAACAATATGTCATAATGCACTAAGGTTCAAAATTTTAACAGAAAGTCGCGAACAAGTGCTACATACCATTCAGAATAGTCCGAAGAAGATGTGTATATCGTCTCTTGTTCGTCTATAAGTGGCAACGGAGTGAGGGCAAACGCTAGCAGCACCCTAATCGGAATTTTGGCAGGTCTGCTACTCACGGTGCATCTGCGAACCATGAAAAAGCCTTTCATGGCAGCCGATACAGTAACCTTTGAAGCCATATCAAACGGAACGATTATCGAGAATAGCCCGCCGTCAGCAAGAAGCCGCCTCGCATGCCCGAACAAATCGTCGAACGGAAGCGCAACATCGTGCCGGGCGATGGTGCGCTTTGAGTCGGGAGGAAGCAACGATTGACTGAAATATGGGGGATTGCATACTATCGCGTCATACCTCCTTTCGGTGTCAAAATCCTGCAGAGCGGTGTGCCTTACCTCAATTCTGTCGGCAAAAGGGGAGTTTCCTGCGTTCTCACTTGCCTGCAATGCGGCGTCAGTATCAATGTCTATAGCATCCACAAAAGCCTTTGGAAAGCGTTGAGCCATCATCAGTGCTATAAGCCCCGTTCCGGTTCCGATGTCAAGTACAAACCTGCCACCGGCAGCCCATGCGCCCAACAGAAGTCCATCGGTGCCGACTTTCATCGCGGCACGCTCCTGTCTTATGGTGAATTGTTTTAGTGAAAAATCATTACTCACGATTGCAAAGGTACGAATATTTTGTAATTATAATAAGGAATTAGGAATAAATTTAGTAACTTTGCAGCCGATTTATACTTATTTATTCAGGAAATGAGCGAAAGACAAAATAACCAGTTCTCTATGATTGCAGACTACGAGGGTGACGTGAGACATCTTTTCGAGGCTCCCGCGGAAGTCAACCTGCCCATTCTTGCCACTCGCAACCTTGTGCTTTTCCCCGGTGTTGTCACTCCGGTGCTGATAGGAAGGCAGAAAAGCAGGGTGCTTGTGGAGAAGTTGAAGAAAACTCCGGATGCACTATTGGCAGTAATATGCCAGCGCGACCCGGACATAGACGACCCGAAAGAAAAAGACCTTTTCACTTACGGCGTTGCCGCAAAGATAATCAGAGTGCTTGATATTCCCGGACAAGAAGACCGGATAACGGTGATTGTGCAGAGCCTTGGCAGGGTGATGCTGAAGAAAATCGTAAGGCAGTCGCCATATCTCGTAGGCGAGCTGGTGGGTGCTCCCGAAATCATCACGCCGACAAAAGACACCGAGTATGGCGCAGCCATCGAGGATATGAAACGTGCTTCAATAGAATACATCAAGAAGAATGAGGACATTCCCGACGAGGCTCAGTTTGCCGTGAACAATATCAACAACGACGTGATTGCCACCAACTTCCTATGTTCGAGCCTCCCGCTTGAACTAAACGAGAAAATGATGCTTCTTGAACATAACAGTACGAAGGAGAGAGTTTTCGCCTTGCTGAAAATTCTTTCTCGTGCTACGCAGTTGGAACAGATAAAACAAGACATCAGACTGAAGACACGGGAGGACATCGACGAACAACAGCGCGAGTACTTCCTGCAGCAACAGATAAAGAACATACGTGAAGAACTCGGCAACAACGAAGGTTCGCCGGAGAGAAAAGAGCTTATTGAACAAGCATTGAAGAAGAACTGGGGCGAGGATGTGGAGAAAGTTTTCTACAAAGAACTTGAGAAACTTGACATGCTTAACCAGCAAAGTCCGGAATACTCGATGCAGATGAACTACCTTCAAACCTTGGTAGGTCTGCCGTGGGGAAGCTATTCGCAGGACGACATCGACCTTAACCGCGCCCAAAAGATACTCGACCGCGACCACTACGGACTGGAGAAAGTCAAGGAGCGCATACTTGAATACATGGCAGTGCTCAGTCTGAGGGGCGATTTGAAGTCGCCCATACTCTGCCTTTACGGTCCGCCGGGCGTCGGAAAGACCTCTCTCGGAAAAAGTGTAGCCAAAGCAATGAAGCGGAAGTACGTCAGAATGAGCCTCGGAGGACTGCACGACGAGTCGGAAATACGCGGACACCGCCGCACATACATCGGTGCCATGCCGGGAAGAATTATAAAAAGCATACAGAAAGCAGGCTCTTCAAACCCTGTTTTCATACTCGACGAGATTGACAAGATAACTCAGAACACCATAAACGGCGACCCTTCGTCGGCAATGCTCGAAGTTCTCGACCCCGAACAGAACAACGCGTTCCACGACAACTACCTCGATGTGGATTACGACCTTTCGAAGGTGCTCTTCATTGCTACCGCAAACGACCTCAACACCATACCTCGCCCACTGCTCGACCGTATGGAGATAATACAGGTCAGCGGCTACACCACCGAAGAGAAGATTGAGATTGCCAGACGACACCTCGTCCCGAAGGAGAAGGAAAACACCGGTCTCGACAAGGAGAAGAAACTTTCATTCAACAAGATGGCGTTAGAGAAGGTTATCGAACAATACACCCGCGAGAGCGGCGTGCGCCAACTTGAGAAACAGATTAACAAAGCACTGCGCAAGATGGCACTGATAAAGGCGCGCGAGGGCGAACTGCCTTTCCTCAAAATCAGCCCCAACGAACTGGAGGGACTGCTCGGAAAACCGCCTTTTTATCGCGATATATATCAAGGTAACGACTATGCCGGTGTGGTGACAGGCTTGGCATGGACCAGCGTTGGAGGCGAAATACTCTTCATAGAGACCAGTCTCAGCAGGGGGAAAGGCTCGAAACTCACACTCACCGGCAACCTCGGAGAAGTGATGAAAGAAAGTGCCGTGCTCGCATTGGAGTATGTCAAGGCTCACGCCGACGACCTGAATATAGACTATCGCATATTCGACAACTGGAACATACACATCCACGTACCCGAAGGGGCGACCCCGAAAGACGGTCCGAGTGCCGGAATAACCATTGCCACGAGCATCGCCTCGGCTCTGACACAGCGCAAGGTGAGGAAGAACACGGCAATGACTGGCGAGATAACGCTGCGAGGAAAGGTGCTGCCCGTTGGCGGAATAAAGGAGAAAATACTTGCTGCAAAACGCGCAGGAATATCAGACATACTGCTCTGTAAGGACAACAAGAAAGACATCGACGAGATTTCGGAGCAATATCTCAAAGGAGTGCAATTCCACTATGTGGAGAACGTTGCCGACGTATGGGACTTTGCCCTTACGGATGAGATAGTGGCGCGCCCGGTAAGTTTTGAAATTGAAGAGAACGTAAAATGACATTCCAACTTCAACATACCGATAACGCGAGTGACGCCCGTGCCGGCATCATCACCACCGACCACGGAGATATAGCCACTCCGATATTCATGCCCGTCGGTACGGTGGGGAGTGTCAAGGGCGTTCATTTCGATGAACTGCGCCGGCAGGTTGGTGCACAGATAATATTGGGCAACACCTATCATCTCTATCTGCGCCCCGGGCTCGATACTCTGTACAAGGCAGGCGGGCTGCACAAGTTCATCTCGTGGGACAGACCGATGCTCACAGACAGCGGCGGCTTTCAGGTGTTCTCGCTCTCCGGCATAAGGAAACTCACCGAAGAGGGTTGCATGTTCACCTCTCACATCGATGGCTCGCGACATTTCTTCACCCCGGAAAACGTTATGGACACCGAACGCACAATCGGTGCCGACATAATGATGGCTCTCGACGAGTGTCCTCCGGGCAAGAGTGATTACGACTATGCCCGCAAGAGTCTGTCGATGACACAGCGATGGCTCGACCGCTGCATCAAGAGGTTTAACGAAACCGAACCGCGATACGGCTACAAGCAGAGCCTCTTCCCAATAGTGCAGGGCTGCACCTATAAAGATTTGCGACGCGAGGCGGCAAAATTCGTCGCCGATAAGGGTGCCGACGGTAATGCGATTGGCGGACTGGCAGTGGGCGAACCCACCGAGGTGATGTATGAAATGATTGAGGTGGTGAACGAGATACTGCCGAAAGACAAGCCCAGATACCTCATGGGAGTGGGCACTCCGCAGAACCTGCTCGAAGGAATAGCCCGAGGTGTTGACATGTTCGACTGCGTGATGCCTACGAGAAACGGCAGAAACGCCATGCTCTTCACCTATCAGGGCACGATGAACATGAAGAACAAGAAATGGGAGAACGACTTCTCCCCTATCGACCCAGATGGTTGCGACATCGATCGCATACACTCCAAGGCATACCTCCACCACCTGTTCAAGGCTCAGGAGTTGCTCGCGATGCAGATAGCGAGCATACACAACCTCGCCTTCTACCTCCGTCTCGTGGGCGACGCGCGCAAACATATCATCGCCGGCGACTTCACTCCGTGGATGAAAAGCGTTGTGGAGCAGCTTGGAAAGAGAATTTAAGACTTACAGTATCGTATATCCGTTGAGAAATTAAGGATTTGGAATACTACAGGATAAGACGCATGAGAAAGCCCTTGAAGGCGATGAGAGCCGTAAGGAGGGCATTGACTCCCGTTTCAAAAGCAACGAAACGGACAGCCGCATATATGGACAGGCTGAAATACATCAACCCGAAACGCTACGTCAAGATACTCGACTGGTATATCATAAAGAAATTCATCGGCACCTACTTCTATGCCATTGCACTGATAATATCAATCTCTATTGTCTTCGACGTAAACGAAAACCTTGCGAAGTTCACACAGTATCACGCCCCGTTGAAAGCTATCGTTTTCGACTATTACGTGAACTTCGTGCCCTATTTCGCAAACCTATTCTCCCCCCTCTTTGTCTTCATTGCCGTAATCTTCTTCACTTCGAAGCTCGCAGGCAACAGTGAGATAATCTCAATGCTGGCTGCCGGGGTGAGCATGCGGCGGCTGATGAGACCATACATGATTTCTGCAGCACTAATTTCTGCCCTCACCTTCTATCTCGGTTCTTACGTAATACCCAAGGGAACGGTGATAAGGCAAAACTTCGAGACGCTGTATAAGAACAAGAAGAAGAACACCGCTGCCGAGAATGTCCGGCTGCAGGTGGACAAAGGGGTGATAGCCTACATTCAATTTTACGACAACAACCGTAAGAAAGGATACGGTTTCTGCCTCGATAAGTTTGAAAACAAGAAGGTGGTAAGCCACATGACAGCCACCGAGATACAGTATGACACCATATCCGACTCCAAATTCCGCTGGAAAGCAGTGAATTGGCGCATACGCGACATGAGGGGTCTGCGCGAGAAAATCACCACCGGAGCAGTCCTTGACACGCTCGTGATGATGGAACCCACCGACCTTGTGTTCTCGAAAGGACAGCAGGAAACGTTCACGAGTCCGCAGTTGAGGGAGTACATAAGCAAACAAATAGGCAGAGGTTCGAGCAACGTGGTGCAGTATGAGGTGGAATATCACAAGCGCATTGCTTCCTCGTTCGCCTCGTTCATCCTCACCACCATCGGACTGTCGCTCTCGTCACGCAAGCGGAAGGGCGGAATGGGAATGTATCTCGGCATCGGACTGGCACTGAGTTTCGCCTATATCATGCTGCAAACGGTTTCGGCAACATTCGCAATACAGGCAAACACACCGGCGATACTCGCAGCATGGATTCCGAACATCGTGTTCGGTGTGATAGCGTGGTTCTGTTACCGTAATGCCCCTAACTGATTACCGCGGGGCAGCGACATACAATATACAATAAAAAAGAAAAGAAACAACAATATGGAATTTTATGATTTAGACCTCAACGATAATACTCTCGACGCCCTCGAAGACATGCACTTCTACACCTGTACGCCCGTACAGGAAAAGTGCATACCCGAAATCCTCGACGGGCACGACGTTCTGGGGGTGGCACAGACAGGCACAGGAAAGACCGCTGCCTATCTTCTCCCGATACTGAGCATGCTCGACGACGGAGGTTTTCCACACGATGCGATAAACTGCATAGTGATGAGCCCGACGAGAGAACTGGCACAACAGATTGACCAAGCGATGCAGGGCTTCGCCTACTACATGCCCGAAGTGAGCAGCGTAGCGGTATATGGCGGCAACGACGGCAACCGATACGACCAAGAGTCGAAAGGAATGAAGATGGGAGCCGACGTAATCATTGCCACTCCCGGCAGGCTGAAAAGCCACATAACAATGGGGAACATCGACCTCGGGCGCGCATCTTTCTTCGTACTCGACGAGGCAGACCGAATGCTCGACATGGGTTTCAGCGACGACATCATAGCCATCGCCAAACTGCTTCCCGACACCTGCCAGACGATAATGTTCTCGGCTACAATGCCTCCTAAGATAGAAGAACTGGCAAGAACACTGCTGAAAAACCCCGTCACGGTGAAACTCGCAGTGAGCAAGCCGGCAGACAAGATACGGCAGTCGGCATACGTGTGTCACGAGACACAGAAGCTTGCCATACTGAAACATCTGTTCAAGGACAAGCAACTCAACCGAGTGATAATCTTCTCAAGTTCAAAACAGAAAGTGAAGGACATCACACGCGACATGAAACGCATCGGAATAAACTGCGATGAGATGCACTCCGACCTCTCGCAGCAGCAGCGCGACGACGTGATGTACCGCTTCAAGTCTAACCAAACAGATGTTCTCGTAGCCACAGACATCGTTGCGCGAGGCATAGACATAGACGACATTGCCACGGTAATCAACTTCGACGTGCCGCACGATGCCGAAGACTATGTGCACAGGATAGGTCGAACGGCACGCGCCGACCGCGACGGCATTGCCATAACGCTCGTGAGGGGCTGGGAGATTGTTGACTTCATGGAGATAGAGAGGTTTCTCGGATATGAGGTAACAAAAAATCCACTGCCAGATGGCATAGGCAAAGGACCGGAGTATGTACCAATGATAAAGAAAGGACGGCAGGGTGGGAAGCCACAGAAAAGAGGAAGAAGGAACGGAAAAGGCAACGACGGAGCACCCAAGAGAGCCGGACAGAAAGGTCGGGGAAAAGGAAACGGAAAGCGAAACACATCCGACAACAGTGCAAGACATGGCGAGCGACAGAGCAAGACATGACATCTCTGAAATTAAAATCGCCGGTTTTGGTCGGCAATTTCGCCGATTTTGCAAAGTAATTTCGCCGATTTTGCAGAACAATCCTGCCGATTTTACCAAGTGGCTGATAGTTAATGACGATTTAAAAGGATATAAACATGCTTATAGATTATAATAAAGTAAGTATTTACCAAGACGAGCTGTGCGTGCTCAAAGACATCGACTTCAATGTTGACGAGGGCGAGTTCGTATATATAATAGGTAAGGTGGGTTCCGGAAAGAGTTCGCTGCTGAAGACTTTCTACTGCGAACTCGACATAGAGAGTGCCGAAAAAGCGGAGGTGCTGGGCAGAGACCTGATGAAGATAAAGCGCAGTGAGGTGCCCGGATTGCGCAGGGAGATGGGGGTGATTTTCCAAGATTTCCAACTTCTTCATGACCGTACTGTGGGCAAAAATCTCGACTTTGTGCTCAAAGCCACCGGCTGGAAAAAGTCGGAACGCAAGCAACGCATCGAAGAAGTGCTTGAGGCTGTGGGGCTTTCAGACAAAACAGACAAAATGCCCCACGAACTCTCCGGGGGGGAACAGCAACGAATAGCCATCGCGAGGGCATTGCTCAACAAGCCGAAAGTAATCGTGGCAGATGAGCCTACGGGCAATCTCGACCCCGAAACGGCAAGCAACATCGTGTCGCTGTTGAAGCAGATAAGTCTCACAGGAACAGCAATCGTGATGTCAACGCACAACATACCTATGCTCGACAAGTTTCCGGGGATAGTTTACCGATGCTCGGAAACGTCGATAAGCGACATAACAAACACCTACAACAGCATAGACCTGACTGAAGAAAGAGAAGGGTCGGAAGGTTGAAAAACATATAAAAGATGAAAGTAATGAAATTCGGCGGCACCTCGGTCGGCACGCCGGAACGCATGCGCGAGGTCTCGTCATTGTTGACAAGTTGCGGAGAGCCGGTCTTTGTGGTACTCTCTGCAATGTCGGGCACTACCAACTCGCTTGTTGAGATTTCAAATCATCTCTACAAGAAAAGCCCGGAGAAGGCAAAGGAAGTTATCGACTCTCTCGAAGCGTCATACATGCGGCATGTGGAAAACCTTTACTCCACAGATGAATATCGCGGCATAACACGGCGGTTTCTGTGCGAGAAGTTCGATTATCTCCGCTCTTTCACCACCGAACTGTTCACGAGTTTTGAGGAGAAAAGCATACTGGCACAAGGCGAGATAATGAGCACCAACATGGTGGTGAACTACATGAAAGAGAACGGTTTCGACGCCGTGTTGCTCTCGGCTCTCGACTTCATGAGAACCGATAAGAACGACGAACCCGACGCCAAATACATTCACGACAGGCTGAACGAGGTGATGGAACGCGAAGCGGGACATCAGGTGTATGTCACACAGGGATTTATATGCCGCAACGCATACGGCGAAACAGACAACCTAAAGCGCGGAGGCAGCGACTATTCGGCATCGCTCATCGGGGCTGCAATAGGCGCGGAGGAGATACAGATATGGACAGACATCGACGGGATGCACAACAACGACCCGCGAGTGGTGGATAAGACCGAGGCAATAAGCCAACTTCACTTTGACGAGGCGGCAGAACTGGCATACTTCGGAGCAAAGATACTCCACCCCACCTGCATACAGCCGGCAAAGCATGCCGGCATTCCGGTGCGCCTGAAAAACACGATGCAACCGGAGGCTCCCGGCACTATCATCAACAATGAGCGCGTGAGGGGGAAAATCAAGGCGGTGGCAGTGAAAGACAACATCACCGCGATAAAGGTGAAGAGTTCGCGCATGCTGCTTGCCACAGGCTTCCTGCGCAAAGTGTTTGAGACGTTCGAAGGCTATCAGACTGCCATTGACATGGTGGCAACGAGCGAGGTTGGCGTGTCGATGAGCATAGACAACGACGTTCATCTGAACGAGATAGTGGATGAACTGAAGAACTATGGCACCGTTACCGTGGATAAGGGGATGTGCATAGTGTGCGTGGTGGGCGACCTCGACTGGAGCAATGTAGGGTTTGAGACTATGGCAACAGAAGCAATTAAGAACATCCCCGTGAGAATGATTTCATACGGAGGCTCGAACTACAACATCTCGTTCCTAATACGCGAGACCGACAAGAAAAGAGCACTTCAGAGCCTTTCAGACACGCTGTTCGACAATTAGGAATGGCTAAGGAGGTCATAACTACATACGAAAATGCTGAATATGATAATAATACTGACACTTGCAGTTGTCGCAATAGCCTCTCCGCTGCTTAGCATATACATGCGGAGACAGAGGTTTGCCGCGCCCGACGAGGAGTGTGAAAGGCTGCCGGTGTCTGTCATAATAGCCCTGCACGACAATGCAGAGGAGATAGAACGCAACCTCCCGGCAATCTTGGAACAAGACTATCCGGAGGGTTTCGAGGTTATAGTGGTGGCGGCAAAGAGCAATGACGACACTGAAGACGTGCTAAAGAGGTTTGAAAGCAACAAGCGACTCTACACCACGTTCATCCCTGACTCGTCGAGATATATCAGCAGGAGGAAACTTGCCATAACGCTCGGCGTGAAGGCTGCCCACAACCCTTGGCTTCTGTTCACCGACATAACATGCCGACCGGAGTCTGACCAATGGATAAAGTCGATGGCAGGATGTATGTCGGAGGGGCGCAATATGGTTATAGGTCCGACAGTTTATGCACCTGACGCTCCTTCAACCTACCGCTCCCTGCGTTTCCACGACGACATGGCGCATGCCCATGAAGCCTCTTTCGGAACGGCATACCGCACAGAAAGCAAGAACATCATGATGCTGCGCGACGACTTCATGAAACGCAGAGGATTTGAAGGCAACCTGAAATATATGCGAGGAGAATATGACTTCATAGTGAACAAATATGCCGTGAAGAGAGGAACTGCTGTGACAAACCACCCCGACGCACTGCTCGTGGAGGACACTCCGACAAAAAGGGAGTGGCGCAACCATCGGCTTTTCTACATGGAGACACGCAGACATCTGCAGAGGAAAGCGTCTCACCGCGTGCCACAGGCAATAGACGGCATACTATTCCACGCCGGAATGTTGCTTCCCATGACAGCATTGGCATACCAAACAGTGGACTACAACATGCCGGTAATGGCTACAGCCATAGCCTCGCTGCTGTTTTCGATAGTCTTGAGGACAGTTTTGGCACGACGGAGAGAGGCACAGTTCTTTGCCGACATACCGGCATGGCAGATTGTTCCGATTGAGATATTGCAGACATTCCGGAAGTTAACACATTGGCTGTCGTACAAACGCGCAGACAAGTATGACTTCATCACACATAAAATATAACAACTAATCCAAATAAATTCTTAACTACAAAAAAACCTAACGCTATGAATCAGTATGATATTGCAAAAGACATGCGCTACTTGGAACTGCTCTCTAACACATTTCCGACAGTGGCAGACGCAAGCACGGAGATTATAAATCTTCAGGCTATCCTTAATCTTCCAAAAGGGACAGAGCACTTTCTCGCCGACATTCACGGTGAATATGAGGCTTTCCAGCATGTGTTGAAGAACGCATCGGGAAACATAAGGAGAAAGGTGAACGAACTTTTCGGCAACGAAATCCGCGAGGGCATAAAGCGCGACCTATGCACCTTGATTTACTATCCGGAACAAAGGCTGGAACTGATAAAGACAAAGGAAGACGACCTCAACGAATGGTATCAGATTACGATACACCGACTGGTGAGGGTATGCCGCGAGGTTTCGTCTAAATATACACGCTCGAAAGTGAGAAAATCGCTGCCGCAGTCGTTCTCATACATCATTCAGGAACTGCTGCATGAGCGTCCCGACGATGTGAACAAGAGCGCGTATGTGTCGGCAATCATCGACACCATAATCTCTACCGGGCGTGCCGACGACTTTATAATCACGATTTCTAACGTGATACAGCGGCTCGCAATCGATCAACTCCATATCCTCGGCGACATCTATGACAGAGGTCCCGGAGCACATATCATTGCCGACACGCTGGGCAAATATAATTCGTGGGACATTCAGTGGGGAAATCATGACATCTTGTGGATGGGTGCAAAGGCAGGAAATGATGCCTGTATCTGCAACGTGTTGCGAGTTTCAATGAGGTATGCCAACCTCGACACACTCGAAGATGGATATGGAATAAACCTTGTGCCGCTGCTTTCGTTTGCGCTCGACACCTATGGCGATGACCCATGTGTGGAGTTCATGCCCAAGTGTGGCAAGGATGACATGATTGACGACCGCACGCAACTGAAGATTGCAAGGATGCACAAGGCGATTGCGGTGATACAGTTCAAGGTGGAGGCGGCCCTCTTTGAGAAATATCCACAGTGGGAAATGCAAGACCGAGAACTGCTGAAAAACATCGACTACGAACGCGGTATCTGCACGCTCGACGGCAAGGAATATAAGATGACGAGCTGCAACTTCCCGACGATAGACCCGAAGCATCCGAACAAACTCACGAAAGAGGAAAGCGATGTGCTGAAACGCCTGCACGACTCTTTCGTGCACAGCGAGAAACTGCAGCAGCACATGTGGACTATGTTGTCGCATGGCAGCATGTATTCGGTATTCAACAACAACCTGCTTTTCCATGCTTCGATACCTCTCAATCAAGATGGTACGCTGAAAGAGGTGGAACTTTACAAAGGTAAAAAATATCGCGGAAAGGAACTGATGCACCATACAGGCATGCTCATTCGCGCCGCATTCCAGAACGACTCGTCTCCGAAAGAGAAAGAATATGCCGTGGATTACTTCCTGTATCTGTGGTGCGGACCCGACTCCACATTGTTTGACAAGGCGAAAATGGCTACTTTCGAACGCTATTTCCTCACCGACAAGGAGACTCACAAGGAGGAAAAGGGAATGTTCTTCCACATGCGCGACAACGAGGAAGTGATGGACATGCTAATGGATAACTTCGGTCTGACAGGTCCTAACCGCCATATCATCAACGGTCATGTGCCGGTGCACGTAACAAAGGGCGAGAACCCGATAAAGGCTAACGGGAAACTCATGGTGATAGACGGTGGTTTCTCGCGTGCATATCATAAGGAGACGGGTATTGCCGGATATACTCTTGTTTATCACAGCCGTGGTTTCGAACTTGTGCAACACGAGCCGTTCACAAGCGCAGAGGATGTTGTGAAGAGCGGTGCCGACATAAAGCGCACTACGCATATTGTGGAGATGTCGTCGCGACGCATGAAAGTGGCTGACACGGACAAAGGTGTTGAACTGCGCAAGCAGATAAGCGACCTCGAAGAACTGCTCTACGCATATCGTCATGGCTTCATAAAGGAGAGGCGATAGAGCGGTCGCCATGTATGGGATTTGATAGTGATTTACGTCTCGTTCTCGCGGTCATACATCCAAAAGACCATGAACGGGGCGTAAATCGCTTTACAGCGGACAGCCGGATAATGACCGGCTTTGACGAAATATAAAGTCGGACGCTTGCAATAATATAGACAAAACATCGTTATAATGAAGATGAAAAGAATAATATCAGGTTTATTATTTATATTTATTGCAACGGCAATATACGCTCAGTCGTTCACGCTGCAAGGGCGCGTAACCGACCAAGAGAACAATCCTGTGGAACTCGCGTCGGTGGTAAGTCAAGGTAAACTCACAATGACTAATCTCAACGGTGAGTTCAGTATCGAACTGCAATCTGCCGACTCCGTTACGGTGAGGTTCTCGATGATTGGCTACAAAACCAAGACAAGGGTGCTGCGTAACCCGAAAGGGAAGATGACGCTGCAGGTGCAACTGTTCGACGCCGGAATGCTCGACGAGGTGGTGATAACCGAACAACGCCGTCAGACCGGGACAACGCAGGAAATTGACGTGAAGCAAATCGGCGTAACGCCGTCGGCCTCGGGCAACAAGGTGGAGGAACTCATACAGCAACAGGCGGGAGTGAGCACGCACAGCGAGTTGTCGTCGCAGTATAACGTGCGCGGCGGAACGTTCGACGAGAACTCGGTATATATAAATGATGTGGAGGTTTACCGCCCATTCCTTGTGAGGAGCGGACAGCAGGAAGGGCTTTCGATAATCAACGGCGATATGGTTGAGAAGATTGGCTTCTCTTCCGGAGGATATGAGGCGAAATATGGCGACAAAATGTCGTCGGCTCTTGACATAACATACAAACGCCCGAAGAAGTCGGAGGCTACGGTAACAGCAAGTTTTCTCGGAGCAAGTGCCTACGTGGGACTGAGCACTAAGAAACTGTCGTGGACAAACGGGATAAGATATAAAACCAATAAATATTTGCTCGGTTCGCTTGAGACAAAAGGAGAATACGACCCTTCGTTCATAGATTATCAGACGTATCTCAGTTATCAGCCGAACAAGAGGTGGACTATCGACTTCATTGGGAATATCTCGGAAAACCGGTATAACTTCAAACCGGAAGACCGCGAAACTAACTTCGGAACGATGGAGAACGTGAAGTCATTCAAGGTTTATTTCGACGGACAGGAGAAAGACTTGTTCAGAACGTTCTTCGGGTCACTCAGTATAACGAGGAACTTTACCGAAAACACTAAGTTTTCGCTCATTGGTTCGGCATTCAAGACGCGCGAACAGGAGACATACGACATACAAGGGCAATATTGGCTCACACAGACCGAAACGAGCGAAAATCTCGGTGTGGGCACATATATGGAGCACGCAAGAAACTATCTGAACGCTACCGTTGCGAGCGTGAAGATGACATTGAACCATAAAACGAAAAAACACAACATACAGGCGGGTCTGACCTTCAAGTTTGAGAATATCAACGAGAAGACGCGCGAATATGAAATGAGAGACTCAAGCGGTTATAGTGTGCCGCACACAGGTAAAGACCTCTACATGATTTATTCGCTCGATGCCCGCAACGAACTGAAGGCGAAAAGAATAGAGACATACTTGCAAGACACGTATAAGTTCACGTATAAGGGTAATTTCTTCACTCTAAACTATGGTGTGCGCTTCTCTCACTGGGACTTCAACAAGGAAAGCATCTTCAGTCCGCGAGTGTCGCTCGGCATAGTGCCGGCATTCAACGAGGACATGACGTTCAGATTTGCCACCGGACTGTACTATCAAGCCCCGTTCTTCAAGGAATTGAGAGACACGATGACCGTGAACAACGTGACATACGCTACACTAAACAATAAGGTGAAAAGCCAGCGTTCGATACACTTCATTGCCGGAATGGACTACAGATTTAAGATGGCTAACCGTCCGTTCAAGTTCTCTGCAGAGGCGTATTTTAAGTTGTTGGGCAATCTTGTACCCTATTCTGTGAACAATGTGAAGGTGGTTTATGACGCAAGTCAGCAGTGCAGCGGTAGTGCTATGGGGCTCGACCTTAAACTGTTCGGTGAATTTGTGGAGGGTAACGACTCGTGGGTGACGCTGTCTGTGATGAATACAAGAATGAAACTCAATGGGCAGAGCATTCCGTTGCCAACCGACCAAAGGTTTGCACTTAACCTGTTCTTCACCGACTACTTCCCGGGCACCGACAAATGGAAGATGTCTTTGAAACTCGCTTATGCCGACGGACTTCCGTTCGGAGCACCACACCGCCGACTCGACATCATGCCTTTCCGTGCCGCAGCATACAAACGCGCCGACATTGGCATGAGTTTCCAAGCCTTCGACAACGACAAACGACAGAAGAAGAGCATACTGAGAAACATCTGGATCGGCATAGACTGTCTCAACCTGCTGGGCATAAACAACGTGAACTCATACTATTGGATTACCGACGTTACAAACCAACAGTATGCCGTTCCGAACTATCTGACAGGGCGGCAGATTAACGGCAGAGTGCTGTTAGAATTTTAAATTCCTGTTCAATAAAATCCACCGGTGCTAAACATTTATGATTATTTCAGCAATAAAGTTGGTTCGTTTAAAATAAAATTCGTACCTTTGCAGACATCATACTAATCATTTATATAAAAAAATATTATGAAAATATCTCACATTGAGCATTTAGGCATCGCCGTTCAGAGCATCGAAGAGGCTTTGCCTTATTTTGAACAAGTGCTTGGATTGAAGTGTTACGCAGTAGAAGTGGTTGAAGACCAAAAGGTGAAGACCGCATTCTTGAAGTGCGGCGAAACCAAAATCGAACTTCTGGAACCCACATCGCCGGAAAGCACAATACAGAAGTGGCTCGACAAAGGCAACAAGGGCGTTCACCACGTTGCTTTCTGCATCGAGGACGGAGTGGCAAAAGCACTTGCAGAGTGTGACGAGAAAGGCATACGCCTGATAGACAATGCCCCACGTAAAGGTGCAGAGAACCTCAATATCGCATTCCTTCACCCGAAGTCAACATGCGGTATCCTGACCGAACTTTGCGAACACTAAAAAGTCATAAGGCAAAAAGCATAATACATTTACAACGACCTTTTGCCCCGACAACTAAACGAACATAAATTTATTATTGAATAAGAGATGAGCAAACAATTAGAAAAAATCAAAGAGCTTATCGCCAAGCGCGAGCAGGCTCGTCTTGGAGGTGGTGAGAAAGCCATCGAAAAACAGCATGCACGTGGTAAATATACTGCACGCGAGCGTGTGGATATGCTTCTTGATGAAGGCAGTTTCGAAGAAGTGGATATGTTCAAACTCCACCGTTGCACGAACTTCGGCATGGAAAAGAAGCAATATCTCGGCGACGGTGTTGTTGCCGGCTCCGGAACAATCGACGGACGACTCGTTTACGTTTTCGCTCAAGACTTCACCGTTAATGGCGGTTCTCTGTCAGAAACAATGGCAGAGAAGATTTGCAAGGTAATGGATTTGGGTATGAAGATGGGTGCCCCCGTAATCGGAATTAACGACTCCGGCGGTGCACGTATTCAAGAAGGTATCAATGCCCTCGGAGGATATGCAGAGATTTTCGAACGCAATATTCTTGCAAGTGGTGTCATCCCGCAGATTTCGGGAATATTCGGTCCGTGTGCCGGCGGTGCAGTTTACTCTCCCGCACTTACCGACTTCACCCTCATGATGGAAAATACTTCATACATGTTCCTTACTGGTCCGAAAGTTGTAAAGACCGTGACAGGCGAGGATATTGACCAAGAAGGTCTCGGAGGAGCATCAGTTCACGCTTCGAAGAGCGGTGTAACGCACTTCACTGCTAAGACAGAGGAAGAGGCAATCGAGATGATTAAGACTCTCATAAGTTACATTCCGCAGAACAATATGGAGGAAGCGCCGCGCAAGGAGTGCACCGACCCAATCGACCGCAAGGCTGATATACTTAACGAAATACTGCCCGACGACCCGAATAAGGCGTATGACATGTATAAAGTGATTACCGCTGTGACCGACAATGGTGAGTTCTTTGAAGTACAACCTAAGTTTGCAAAGAACATTATCGTAGGTTTCGCACGCTTCAACGGTCAGAGTGTCGGCATCGTTGCCAACCAACCTTCTGCATATGCAGGCGTACTCGACGTTAATGCGAGCCGAAAAGGAGCGCGCTTTGTTCGCTTCTGCGACGCATTCAACATTCCTATCGTATCATTAGTTGACGTTCCGGGCTTCCTTCCGGGCACAGGTCAGGAGTACAACGCCGTTATCCTCCACGGAGCACAACTCCTCTACGCTTACGGTGAGGCCACAGTGCCAAAGGTTACGATTACACTGCGCAAGAGTTACGGTGGTTCGCACATCGTTATGGGCTGCAAGCAGCTCCGCACAGACATCAACTACGCATGGCCTAACGCAGAGATTGCCGTTATGGGAGCATCGGGTGCCGTTGCCGTTCTTTATGCAAAGGGAGCGAAAGAGGCAGAGAACCCGGCAGAATATCTCGCAGAGAAGGAGCAGGAATACAGCGACCTCTTCGCAAATCCATATCAGGCTGCGAAATATGGCTATATCGACGATGTCATAGAGCCACGCAACACTCGTTTCCGCATTTGTCGCGCATTGGCACAACTTGCAACAAAACGCGAAGCTTTGCCGGCAAAGAAGCATGGCAATATCCCGATGTAAGGAAACCATTTAATACTATAATAAATGAAAAAAAACGAAGTATTTGCAGCCATTGCTCTTGCCATGCATGAGTTTCAGGGCAATAATGTGCACGATAAGGAGGCTGACATCATAACCATTAAGGGGCATCGCTCCGACTGGTCTTCAAGAATATTCACCATGACAGCCCATCCTTAACATTAAAACGTCTAACAAAGTATGAAAGAATACAAGTATAAAATCAACGGCACTGACTATGAAGTGCAAATCGGTGAAGTAGAAGAGAATATTGCCACCGTAACCGTTAATGGAGAAGAATATAAAGTTGAGATGGAGAAAGAGGCAGAACCTGAGAAGAAAAAGGTTGTCGTTAATCCGGCGGCTGCCAAGCAAACCGACTCAACAGAAGGTGCCCCTGCAACGGGAAATGTCAACACGGCAAATGCCCTCAAAGCTCCGCTGCCGGGTGTAGTGACAGACATTAAGGTCGCAGTAGGCGACAATGTTAACGAGGGAGACACGCTCGTGGTTCTCGAAGCGATGAAAATGGCAAACAACCTCGACTCTGAAAAGAGCGGAAAGGTTACTGCAATTCTCGTGAAAGTGGGCGACAGCGTGATGGAAGATACACCGCTCGTGGTTATTGAATAATCACTCTCTGAACACAAAAATAAAAAGACACGGATTTGAGTCCGTGTCTTTTTATTTTTATTTGTATTATTGATACCTCCCTAAAGTTTGTTCCCCTCCTTTGGGAAAACCACCATCGGCTTATACGTTTTTGCCTCTTCAAAGTCCATCAGGCAGTATGCGATGATGATAACGGTGTCGCCCACAACACATTTACGCGCCGCAGCACCATTAAGACAGACACTGCCCGAGCCACGCTCTCCCTTGATGATGTAGGTCTCCAGACGCTCACCGTTGTTGTTGTTAACAATCTGCACTTTCTCACCGGCAATCAACCCTGCGGCATCCATCAGGTCTTCATCAATAGTAATGCTGCCCATGTAGTTAAGATTTGCCTCCGTAATCGTGACGCAATGCAACTTACTCTTTAAAACTTCTATCAACATTGTGTTTCTATTGATTAAAAATTATCCTTATATTTAATATGGTCAATCAAGCGTATAGGTGTCTTACCGCAATACACGGTGATGCAACCCACGATATACCTACTGTCTTCCCATGCTGCGACATCCTGCAAAGTATCTCCGTCAACAATGGAAAAATACTCCACTCTCAACCCTTCGTTAGAATTGATGTCGGCAATCACCTTGTCTTGAGTTTCCTTTAAGGTATGTGTCTTGGCATATTCCACGCTCGACTTCAATGCCTCGTAAATCTTAGGAGCAATCGCACGCTCTTCCGGAGCGAGCAGAGTGTTACGCGAACTCTTTGCCAACCCGTCGCTATCTCGCACGATAGGACATTCCACAATGTTCACACCGATACCCAAAACTCTCACCATTGCCTTAATCACCGCTATCTGCTGCCAGTCTTTCTCCCCGAAATATGCGTTGTTCGGGCGGACAATATAGAAAAGCCTGCTCACCACTTGGCACACCCCATTGAAATGTCCCGGACGGTGAGCACCCTCCATCACGGTGGAAATCGGCGGATATTCAAAGTGCCGGTTGTCCGGTTCGGGATAGATTTCCTCCACAGTCGGAGCAAATACGTAGTCTGCCCCGACACGTTCAAGAATGTTACAGTCGGCTTCTATCGTACGCGGATATGTGTTCAAATCATTCTTATCGTTAAACTGGGTGGGGTTTACGAAAATGCTTACAACCGTGACATCGTTATCCTTAACACTGCGTTCAACGAGCGAGGCATGCCCTTCGTGCAACGCCCCCATTGTGGGAACAAGTCCGATGACCTTGCCCTCTTTGCGAACTTCGAACAATTCGTTCTGAAGTTCAACAATTTTCTGAAATACTTTCATCTAAACAATTAGTACTTAAAAGCGGCTGCAAAGTAACTACTTTTTTATGAATTATGCAAAGATTACTTTTAAAATTTGCCAATATTCCACCGCATTTGACTAAATTAAACAAAAAGATATAAGAAATAAGATTATATTTTGTACCTTTGCATATATTTTACAGAAAATGAATATCAGATGAAAGCAAAAAAGGTATTATTCATAAATCAGGAGATAACTCCCTATGTACCCGAAAGCGAACTTTCATTGCTTGGAAAGAATGTTCCGCAAGCAGTGCAGGAAAAGGGCTATGAGATAAGGACTTTCATGCCGAAATGGGGAACGATTAACGAGCGCAGAGGTCAGTTGCACGAGGTTATACGCCTGTCGAGAATGATGCTTATAATAGACGAGACAGACCATCCGCTCATCATCAAGGTGGCATCGATACCACAGACCCGGATACAAGTCTATTTCATTGATAACGACGACTATTTCAACAAACGCCAAATGGAGGTTGACGAGAACGGCAATGAGTATGCCGACAACGGCGAGCGTGCCATTTTCTTCGCCCGCGGAGTGCTTGAGACGGTGAAGAAACTGAGGTGGGCACCGGATATAATACACTGTCAGGGCTGGATGAGCAGCGTAATACCACTTTACATCAAGACGGCATATCACGACGAGCCCTCGTTTACAAACACCAAAGTGGTGACATCATTGTTCAGCAAAGAACTGCGCAGCGACCTCGGCAAAAACTTCAAAAAGTGCGTGGAATACAGGGATGTAACCTCTGAAACACTCGAAAAATACAACGAAAAGTTCGACTTCATGGAACTCGGGAAACTCGCCATCGACTACAGCGACGGAATAATAACTGCCGGCAAAGAGGTCAATACCGAACTTCTGAAATACGCATCGGAAAGCAACCTTCCCCTGATGTCTTTCAATGCGGATGCCAATGGAGATGATTACAGTAATTTCTACGATATTGTTTACGGTAACGAATAAACATCATTAAGAAAACATTCAATGAGAAACAAATTCATATATACATTGGCATTATGTGCCTTTGCAATAGTCTCTTGCGACGAAACCACAGAAAACATCGGCGCATCACTCACCGATTCGAATGACCATCTGAAGATAATGACAGACACGTTCATCGTCTCGTCGCGCTCAATAGTTGCCGACTCTGTGCTGGCGAGAAGTAGCAACGGTTATCTCGGGCGCATAAAAGACCCGGAAACGGGGGCAACGATAACAGGAAATTTCATGGCTCAATTCCATATTCTGGAGAACTACAAATTCCCTGCCGACGATGAGATCGCGACGAAAGACGGCAACGGCATCTATGCCGACTCCTGTGAACTGCGCCTCTATTACAACGACTTCTACGGCGACTCGCTTGCCGTTATGAAAATGACGGCATACGAAATGAGCCGACCTATGGAAGAAGGCTCGGTGTATTATTCCAACTACGACCCGATGGATAACGGCTACATTGACGCCAACGGTTTCAAGGTGAGCAAGACTTACACTTTGGCAAACATGAAAGACAATGCCGAAATGAGACATTCGAGTTCTTATGTGCCACACATCTCAATTCCTCTGAACAAGGAATACACCGACAAAAACGGCAAGAAGTATAAGAACTACGGCACTTATATAATGCAGAAATATAAGGAAAATCCTTCATATTTCAAGAACTCCTACAACTTCATACACGAGGTTTGTCCCGGATTTTATTTCAAAATAGACAATGGTATCGGCTCTATGGCTAACATCTACCTGTCGCAACTCAACGTTTTCTACAAAGTGAAGAAAGGCGACAAAGAGGTGGTTGCCACAGCATCGTTCTCCGGAACGGAAGAGGTAATACAGAAAACCGTTATCAGCAACGACAGAAATTCAATCAAAATCCTCGCCGAAGACAACTCGTGCACCTACCTGAGAACACCGGCAGGGATATTCACCGAGTTGACACTGCCCGTGGAGGAGATAGCGAAAGGGCACGAAAGAGATACGCTCAACACTGCAAAGATTATACTTAGGAAAATCAATACCGACGTTGGCGAGAAACATTCGCTCGTAAATGCCACAAGACTGCTGCTCATACAGAAAGACAGCCTTTACAGTTTCTTTGAGAAAAACAAACTGAACGACAACAAGAGAACATTCCTGTCCGACGCCAAATCGCAGACGAGCAAAACAGAGAGTTCATACAACAACACTTATGTCTTCAGCAACATTTCGTCGCTTGTCACATTCATCAACAAGATGAAAACCGAGGGAGAGAAACGCGATTCCAACTGGAAGGCGAGCCATCCCAACTGGAACAGAGTCGTTATCGTGCCTGTTTCCGTGAAAATGACGGCAGGCACTACCTACACCCCGGCACAGATTATAGCCATTGACAACGAGATGCGACTGACGAGTACCAAACTTGTGGGAGGAAGTGCGAACCCCTACTCTCCTATCGAAATCAGCGTGGTATATAGTAAGTTCTCTGACAAATAGGCACACGCAATGGCAGACAACTTCCTTGAATATCGGCAGCAGGAATACGAAAAGCGGAAAGCGGAATGGCAACGGAAGAAAAAATGTCTGCCAAAAGCAAAGAGACAGATAGAGCGACCGGAAGATGAGTCGCTGTGACCGGGCTGCACGAGCGACCTGTTTCTATATATCATATCAATGGCAACCGCTGTCAACTCAACCCAATAAGCCGCAAAGTGCTTTCTCATTGACTATCTATCACCTGCGGTAAGCATATTTTTAATAACATAAAATCGGCGATTTTGTTCTGCAATTTCGCCGATTTTGGTAAGTAAATTCGCCGATTTTGCTTCGCAATTTCGGCGAATTTACTTTGCATTATATATCAAAACAGACTGCAATTAGGGGTGTAATGTTGAGCGATGAACATTGAACGATGAGCGAAGAACGGTGAGAATGGGCATAAAAAGACATTCCCCTCGGAAAGAACTTATATCCGGTCTTTCCAAAGGGAAGGAAAAAAATTGTTCTTAAAGACTATTATTCTACTTCAGAAAAGTCTTCCTTACCAACGCCGCAAAGTGGGCAAAGCCAATCAGAAGGCAGGTCTTCAAATGCTGTTCCGGGCTTTATTCCGTTCTCAGGATCACCCACTTCAGGGTCATACTCATAACCACATACGTCGCAAACATACTTTTTCATCTTGTTTCACTGTTTAAATTGTTAATACTGTTTTAGTAAATAATGTCGGAGTTACGGATGAACCGCCATGCAAACATTATGCTGACACACCATAAACACCTAATTGAATTTCTCACTGCAAATATAAACAATAATCTCAAAAGCAAAAAACTTTCAAGCATTTTTTATTATAATGAAACCAAATTATCATATAAATTGTTACCTTTGCAATCCTTATTGCAGAGGGAGACCTGCCATAACTTAACGTTTAACATTTAACATTCAAATTGATGCGCGTATTCATACTCGACTTCGACGGCACATTGGGCGACACCACAAACATCATTGTGGAAACAATGATGCAGACAATCGACGCACTGCAACTGCCAAAACGCACACGCGAACAGTGCACAGCGATGATAGGATTGCCGCTGAAGAAAACATTCACCGAACTTTATAAAGACTTCGACAGCACGGTGGTTGACGACGATATGGGCGAAAGGTGCGCGGAAACATACCGCCGGCTGTTCGACCAAAACAACACTCCCGGTGCTGTTCCACTGTTCCCTAAGGTAAGAGAGACGCTGCTCGAACTCCACCGTCGCGGTGCAATGCTCACCATTGCGAGCAGCCGTTCGAGCGACACTCTTAACGGATATATGAAGAGTCTGCACTTGGATGACATCATAACATATATTGTTGCAGCCGACAACGTTACGAATGCCAAACCGCATGCCGAACCGGTGCTCAAGACTATAGCCGAAAACAATCTGCTGCCGGACGACTGTATCGTAGTGGGCGACACCAGTTTCGACATTCTCATGGCTCACAATGCGGGAGTTAAGGCAGTCGGTGTGACCTACGGCAACGGAAAACGCGAGGATTTGGAGACAGTGAACGCAGAATATATCATTGACGACTTCAGCAAACTTCTTGAACTTTGCTGAAAAAGCGGGGAGCTAAGCATGGGTAAAGAAGAAATCACAGAAGAACGGCTCTACCGCCTTTTCAACGACGCATTGAAACGTTACGCGCTGATTGCAGACGGCGACCGTATTCTCATAGCACTCTCGGGAGGTAAGGACTCTATGACACTGCTGCGGATGATGGCTCGCAGGGTGCGCATATTCAAACCGCGTTTCGAGGTGGAAGCGGCTTTCGTGAAGATGAGAAACATCCCTTATCAGTGCGATGAAAACTATCTGCACGATTTCGCCCGGTCGCAAGGCGTTAGGCTGCACGTGCTTGAAACCTCCTTCGATGAGAGTACCGACAGGCGTCACACGCATTGTTTTCTGTGCTCGTGGAACCGCCGCAAGATGCTCTTTGCCACGGCAAAAGAACTGGGATGCAACAAGATAGCGTTGGGGCACAACAAAGACGACATCATGCAGACGGCTATCATGAACCTCACTTTTCAAGGTCGTTTCTCCACAATGAAACCAATGATGAAAATGGAGCGGTTCCCTATGACACTGATACGCCCTCTGTGCCTAATCCGCGAACACGATGTGCTGACATTCGCAGAGGCAGAAGGTTTCAGGAAACAGGTGAAAAACTGCCCTTACGAAGACGCATCGCACCGCCACGACATGAAAGAAATCGTGGCACGACTTGACGAAATGAACCCCGAGTTCAACTATTCAATATTCCGTGCGCTGGGATTATAATCTGTTGTTAAATAACGAGTAACGACAAATAACATAACATCCGAACAGCAATCTGCCTCATCATGTATGGTGTTTCATGAAGAAATAATTTTGCAGTACGGGTGTTTTTCACTACCTTTGCATGAAACACTATGTCTATGAAGAAAATTACTATAGCCATTGACGGGCATTCGTCGTGCGGTAAATCGACAATGGCGAAAGACCTTGCACGCGCCATCGGGTATGTGTATGTTGACACCGGGGCGATGTATCGTGCCGTTACGCTCTTCGCCTTGCGCAACAACCTGTTTACTCCCGACGGCGAAATAGACTCCGAATCGCTGCATGCGAGGATGAAGGAAGTGGAAATATCGTTTGCCTTTAACGAAAAGACGGGCAGACCTGACACTTATCTCAACGGCGTGCTCGTGGAGAACGAGATACGCACGATGCAGGTGTCGAGCCGGGTAAGCACAGTCTCGGCACTGCCGTTCGTACGCGAGGCTCTCGTGGCACAACAGCAACGGATGGGTTTGGAAAAAGGTATCGTTATGGACGGGCGCGACATCGGAACTGTTGTTTTTCCCGATGCCGAGCTGAAAATCTTCGTCACTGCCTCACCGGAAGTGCGCGCACAGCGTCGATACGACGAACTGAAAGCGAAAGGAGAGGAAGCCGACTATGCCGAAATTCTTGACAATGTGCAGCGGCGCGACTACCTCGACAGCCACCGGGAGGTGTCGCCACTGCGCAAGGCAGACGATGCGTTGGTGCTCGACAACAGCCGTATGACCATTGCGGAGCAGAACAAGTGGCTTATGGAAAAATACTTGGAGCGAGCCGGAAGGTGATGCGCTAAAACTTTTTCATCCACTTTCCGCGATATATCCTGATGAGGAATATCGTGCCGCGGAATGTGAGTTCCACCGCCATTGCAAACCAAACGCCGGGCAAACCGTAGCGAGGGGCGAGCATGGCGGCAAGGGTAAGCCTTACTAACCACATGGAGACAAGGTTCATCAATGCCGGACGCAGCGTGTCGCCGGCACCTACGCAGATGCTGTAGCCCACTATTGACGCAGCAAAGAACGGCTCGGCAAAGGCTTCTATGCGCAGAACGGTTATGCCGAGCGAGCGTATGTCTTCAACAGGAGACAGGAAACCAATCATCTCCGGAGCAAAAACATACATCACTATGCCCATAAACGCCATTACGCCCATGCCGAGCATGATTGTCATTCGGGCAAACGACTTGGTGAGAGCGCGCTGACCGGCACCGATGCTCTGCCCAACGAGCGTTGTGGCAGCCTCACCAATGCCGTAACCGGGCATGTAACAAAGGCTCTCTGCAGTCACAGCAAACGAGTTTGCGGCAATGGCGAACATGCCGAGAGGGGCAACGATTATCGTACTAACAATCTGTGCCCCACCCATAAGCATTGACTGCGCAGCCATCGGGGATGATATTTTCAGTGCGTTGCGCACGTAATCGCCGTTCCAAACAAAACGGTGACGGTCAAGACGGAGCGACAACAGTTTGTTACGGAATACCGCAAAATAAGCCTGCCCGAGTCCTCCAACGATTATGGAGATTGCCGTTCCTATCGCGGCACCGAGCACTCCGAGGTGGAATATGAAAATAAAAATATAATTGAAAACCACGTCCAAAACACACATCAGTATGCTCATAATGCTCGGAACACGCATATCGCCCGAACTTTTAAGCATTGCTCCCGATAGTGATGACAACTGAAAGAAGGGCATTATGAACATGAATACCCTGAAATATATCGTGGCATCGCCCGCAATCTCTTCGCTTCCGCCGAGCCAATAAGGTAGGCTTCCGCTGATTATTACACCTGCAACGCCAATCAACAAACCGAATATAAGCGTGCAGACAATGGCATGACGGAACACATCGCGCGCCTTTACGAAGTCGCCGGCACCAATGAAATGGGCCACCTGAACGGCAAAACCCATTGCGGCAGCATTGGTCACACTACCGAAAAGCCACGTCGATGACTCCACAAGACCTATACTCGCCGACTCCTTTGCACCGAGATGACCCACCATTGCGGCATCGATGTAGAACATCAGCACCGAGGTTATCTGCGCCAGAATACCGGGCACGCTGAGCCATACAATCAGACTCATCTTCTGACCGGCAGTCATTTGCTGCTTGTTGCGTATCATCTCAAGCAGTGCATCGCTATTCTTCATCGAAAACATCGGCATCTGTTTTTAAACCGCGAAGTTACTACTTTTCGCTTGAACGACAAAGAAAGGAGCGTTGTTTTTTTCTTTCTCACTACATCAAAACCATTTAATAACATGTCTTATTCAGTGTATAAAAAAATAACGGGCGACTTCTTTCTTGAAGAATTCGCTCGTTTCAATACATTCCAGATAATCCCTTATATGTATCTTCCTTTCGTTTTAAAACCGAATGGCTACCCTCGCGGGCATTGTGTTATCCCTTATACAATCCTCTATTATTACCTTAAAACCGCCACCCATCGGCATTACAATCTTTTTTACCTAAACAATCAACCTACTTTTTCCTATTAACTAACCTAAATCTTTATACCTTAAATACTAAAAAACCATTCGTAAATTACATGTTCTTAATTCCGATGCAAAGTTAGTAATGTTTCAATTCACAGCAACAACAAAGTGACATAAGAGTGAATTTCTGCCACTTTTATTGACTTATATCAACCATGTGTTCGCACACAACTATGTTTTTTTAGTATTAACCTATGTTATATGACTAAATTGATTATGCTTGATTTGACTAAAAAACAGTAATTTTTATTTCGTTTTTCACAGATACGACAGGACATAACGTGGCGACTTTTCATTCAAAAACCCAAAATACGCACGTAATTTTACAAAAAATCCTGCCTTTTTTGTTCAAAAGGCAGGAAATGATTTATTGCGTTATGGGGGATTAGTGCCAATAATCCACAAGCGTGACATCGAACACGAGGGTGCTGTATGGAAGTATCACGCCCTTGTTCTTGTCACCGGAATAAGCGAGAGCGGAGGGGATATAGATACGCCAACGGTCGCCGGTGTGCATCTGCATCAGTGCTGTAGTGAAGCCGTTGATAAATCCGCCGGTAACTGCTTTTACCGGAAACATGGTGGAGAGGTTGTATTCGCCGAGCCACGAGGAGTCGAACTGCAATCCGTCAGGGTAAGACACCGTTGGCATGAGGTTGCCACGATAGTGCAATTTCACGCTGTCGGTGAAGAGAGGCGAGCCTGTTCCGACTCCTTCTGCAAGCACCTCAACCACGATATGGTCGTCTGCCGCAGTTGCCGCAGCGTCTTGCAGCGACCACGACCTGTATGTCCTCCACTTCGCGTTGCCTGAACTCTTCGCCGTTTCATACAGTTTTTTGAAGTATGTTTCGTTGCGTTCCTTCCAGTTTCCGAACTCATCGTTTCCCCCATCGTCCTCACTGCACGAGAAGAGGCACAGCGAAAACAATGCCACGAGCAGTGCAAAGGTCTTTTCTTTTCTCATTATGTTTCGTTTATTTAAGTTTCGCAATGTCAGAAAGGTGTCATGCCTGCTGCAACTTCTTCAGCAGCGAAGCGATGCTCACCTTGTCCTCGATGAGGGCATTCAGGCTGTTTATGCTCACGCGCTCCTGCGTCATAGTGTCGCGGTTGCGCAGCGTCACGCAGTTGTCTTTCAGCGTGTCGTAGTCAACGGTTATGCAGTAAGGCGTACCTATTGCATCCTGTCGGCGGTAGCGTTTGCCGATAGTGTCTTTCTCATCGTATGTGCAGTTAAAGTGGAACTTCAGCGAGTCGATTATCTCGCGAGCCTTTTCCGGCAGTCCGTCTTTCTTCACAAGAGGCAGCACTGCGAGTTTAACGGGAGCCAACGCAGCAGGGAGTTTCAGCACCACCCGGCTCTCGCCGTTCTCCAATTCCTCCTCGGTATAGGCATGGCACATTATTGAAAGGAACATACGGTCAACCCCGATAGACGTCTCTATCACGTAAGGCACGTAGCTCTCGTTGGTTGCCGGGTCGAAGTATTTTATCTGTTTGCCGGAGAATTTCTCGTGTTGCGACAGGTCGAAGTCGGTTCGCGAGTGTATTCCTTCCACCTCCTTGAAGCCGAACGGCATGCGGAACTCAATGTCGGTGGCAGCATTTGCGTAGTGTGCAAGTTTCTCATGGTCGTGGAAGCGGTAGTTTTCTGCCCCGAACCCGAGTGCCTGATGCCATTTCATTCGTGTTTCCCTCCACTTAGGGAACCAGTCAAGTTCGGTGCCGGGCTTAACGAAGAACTGCATCTCCATTTGCTCAAACTCGCGCATTCTGAATATAAACTGCCTTGCAACAATCTCATTGCGGAACGCCTTGCCTATCTGTGCAATGCCGAAAGGTATCTTCATGCGACCCGTCTTCTGCACATTCAGGTAGTTCACGAATATTCCCTGTGCCGTTTCAGGGCGTAGATAAACCTTCATCGAACTGTCTGCCGATGCCCCCATTTCGGTGGAGAACATCAGGTTAAACTGCCTTACGTCGGTCCAGTTCTTCGTTCCCGATATGGGGCACACGATGCCCTCGTCTATTATTATCTGCTTCAGAGCTTCCAAGTCCATTGCTCCCATAGCCTTGGCAAAACGCTCCTGCAGTGCATTTCGCTTCCGTTGGTTCTCAAGCACACGTGGATTGGTCTCGCAGAACTTCTTTTCGTCAAAGCTGTCGCCGAACTTCTTTGCTGCCTTTGCCACCTCCTTTGCTATTTTTTCCTCATATTTCCCTATCTGGTCTTCTATGAGCACATCGGCGCGATAGCGTTTCTTCGAGTCGCGGTTGTCAATAAGCGGGTCGTTGAAGGCATCCACGTGCCCACTGGCTTTCCATATCGTGGGGTGCATGAAGACGGCACTGTCAATGCCCACGATGTTCTCGTGAAGCAGCACCATCGACTTCCACCAGTATTGTTTGATATTGTTTTTCAGTTCAATACCGTTCTGTCCGTAGTCATAAACTGCGGCAAGACCGTCGTAAATCTCACTTGAGGGGAACACAAAGCCGTATTCCTTGCAGTGAGACACTATCTTCTTAAAAACATCTTCTTGTGCCATAATCCTATGAAAAAATTACAATATTTGTGCAAAGGTAACTCAAATCACGGACAATACAAAACAAATAACATTTTTTTTCTATCCCCCTCTACCCTTTCCCCACGGCATTTGCCAGACGACTGTGCGGCGGATTTATCAGTATAAAATACCCACCGGAGGTATCTGCGGTACGAATTGAGAAAATCTATTTGATGTTTTTTTTGCCTTTTCTTTTGTAATTCTCAACTTTTTTTGCTTACTTTGCAAATAAGTTCACTAACCATCAAATTATTGAAATGATGAAGAAAAGCGAGACACAACCATTGTGTGGTCTGAAACGCTCAGACTTTCAGACCACGGTAAACGGTAAGAACACCGACTTGTATATACTGAAGAACAGCACCGGATGCGAAGTTGCCATAACCAACTACGGCGGAGCACTGCTGGCAGTGATGATGCCCGACAAAGACGGAAACATCGCAAACGTGGTGCAGGGGTACGATAACATCAAGGATGTCATGAGGGGTGAGAAGCCATATCTATCCACACTGATAGGCAGATACGGCAATCGCATCAAGGACGGAAGGTTCCAACTCAACGGCAAATGCTACCAACTGGCAACCAACGCCGGACAACACTCGCTGCACGGCGGACCGGAGGGCTTCCATGCACATGTGTGGGACGCGTTCCGGATGAGCGACAACACGCTGGTGTTGAACTACACCTCTCCTTATATGGAGGAGGGATTTACGGGCGAGATGAAAACAACCGTGGTGTATAACCTCAGCGATGCCAACGAACTTATAATCGGATACATGGCTACGACGAACAAGAAGACTATCGTGAACCTCACTCATCATGCTTTCTTCTCACTCGCAGGAGTTGCCGAGCAGACACCGACGATAGACGACTTGGAGTGTGAGATAAACGCCGATTTCTACCTCCCAATCGACAACACATGTATTCCAACAGGCGAGATACTGAAGGTTGAGGGCACACCTTTCGACTTCCGAAAGGCTAAACCGATAGGCAGAGACATCGATGCCGACAACGAACAGATACGCAACGGCAACGGCTACGACCACTGTTTCGTGCTAAACAAAAGCGAGGAAGGCGAACTCACATTCGCTGCAAGGGCGAAAGACCCGAAGAGCGGGCGCACTCTGGAAGTTTATACCACCGAACCCGGACTGCAGGTTTACAGCGACAACGCCGAGGGAGAGCACAAAGGACAGCGCGGTGTCACGTTACCACGCCGTGCGGCAATATGCTTCGAGGCACAGCATTTCCCCGACTCGCCCAACCGTCCATACTTCCCATCGGTGGTGATACGTCCCGGACAGCAGTATAAGCAGAAAACTATATACCGCTTCGGAGTGGAGAAATAAAAATCTGAAAAGAAACAACCTGAAAAGAAATAGAAATGTCTGAAACTAAAAACAACAACAGAAGCATCATCGCAATCATTACGATGATGTTTCTGTATGCAATGATTGCGTTTGTGACCAACCTCGCAGCACCAATCGGCGTGGTATGGAAAAACCAGCCGGAGATAGGCGGCAGCAACCTGCTCGGCATGATGGGAAACTTCATGAACTTCCTTGCCTACCTCTTCATGGGCATCCCTGCCGGAAAGATGCTCATGAAAGTGGGATATAAAAATACGGCACTCACGGGCATTGCCGTAGGCTTTTTCGGAGTGCTCGTGCAGTATCTGTCGGGCATGGCGCATGGTTTGACCGGCTTCTATATCTATCTCCTCGGCGCGTTCATTTCGGGATTTGCCGTGTGTATGCTCAATACCGTGGTCAATCCTATGCTAAACCTGCTTGGCGGAGGCGGAAACCGCGGAAACCAACTCAACCTCATCGGCGGAACGCTGAACTCACTTGCCGGAACGCTTACGCCAATGCTCGTGGGCGCACTCATAGGTAACGTTGTGTCGGTGGACATGGTGAAGAACCGTATTGAAATCGTAGCCGACGGCGTGAAGCGCGTTGCAACGGAGGCAGACCTGACCCAAATGGCAAGTGTCAACCTTGTACTGTTCATCGCTATGGCAGTATTCGCGGCAGCATTCCTCGTTCTTACGCTCATACCTATCAAGAACCCGGAAATAGGAAAAACCACTGCAGAGACGAAGTTCGAACATTCGCCGCTGTCGTTCCGCCATTGCATGCTCGGTGTCATAGCCATATTCGTGTATGTTGGGGTTGAGGTAGGAATTCCCGGAACGCTGAACTTCTACATCGCCGACACCACAAAGGGAGCCGGAACGATGTTTGCCAACGCAGCGGCAGTGGGAGGTTTCGTTGCCGGAACATACTGGCTGCTGATGCTCGTGGGACGTTTCTGTGCCGGATTCATCGCCGGGCGCATATCGAGTCGGGCTATGATGCTCACCGCTACGAGCATAGGCATGCTGCTAATCGTTGCCGCCATATTCATACCAAAGGAGAACACGGTGTCTATGCCGCTGTTCACGGGTAGCGGCATTGCCATTACTGCCGTTCCGGTTAGCGCGATGCTACTCGTTCTCTGCGGACTATTCACCTCCGTGATGTGGGCATCCATATTCAACCTCGCCACCGAGGGACTGGGCAAATACACCGCACAGGCAAGCGGAATATTCATGATGATGGTCGTGGGTGGCGGTGTTTTGCCGCTCTTGCAGAACTTCATCGCAGACAAGGCTGGGTATATGATTTCCTATTTCGTACCGCTCGCAGGCATGGCATACATGTTCTACTATGCCTTGATTGGGTGCAGGAACGTCAACAAGGATATCCCCGTGGATTAGTTCCACATGCCACATTACACCTTTATTTATATAAAGAGTGCAAAGGAGTTTCGCTTTCGGAACTCCTTTCTTCTTTTCCTCGCATGCAACAGATGCCCTTTCAGTTTTTCATTGATTATCCATAACTATATAAAAGCATGTCTTTCATACACCAAAATCGCCGAGATTGCTTACCAAAATCGGCGAATTTGCAAAGTAAAATCGGCGAATTTGCAAAACAATTTCGCCGATTTTGGTTTACGTTACATATCCAAACACGTGCCACTATACTGCCAACTACCGGCAGAAAGCACACGAACTCATTTTATACATACTTTTTTAGTGAATACGTTATTATTTCCATGATACATTTATTCGATATTTTACAAAAGATACAATCGATGTGTTCACTTTCCTAAAAGCAAATTATTGCACAACCTTATACCTCACTCTGAAACTTTTTTTCATCTCATCCCAGTTGGTTCCGAGGAGTTCGAAACGCCCTATCTGCGATGTTGAGCGCACATGTTTACCGATGCAGGGACACACGTCGTAGTCGCCGATACGCGCCAAACGGATTGTTTCCGAGGCATCTTCGGGCAGGCGGGAGAGTGACAGGCGCGAGTCGGGAGAGCCGTCGGGAGCCGACATTATCATACCTTCGAGTTCGGCGCGCGTCACATACTCGTAGGTCACAGGCATGTCTTGCCCTATCAGCGCATTCATCTCCTGTTCAATGGCTCGCTCCTCCTTGCGGTCGGGTTTGCTGTCGAGGATATACGACACCTTGCTTTTCTTCCTTTCCACGTGAGCATTGTCAGAACGCTCGCATCCGAACATCCTTTGCATCAACTGATTGAGCAGATGTTCTGCCGTGTGTGCCGGCGGAAACTCGTCCTTGTTGTGCTCATTCAAAATGTATTCGTCTTTCATTGCTAACAAAAAAGATTATCATCAATATTTAGTCTTGCAAATATACATAATTTTATTAAAACTATACTGCATTGCGATAAATATGTTACAAATAAGAACGTTTTTATTCTTACGAAATTGCATTATATCAGTTTTTTTTCTAATTTTGCAATCGTGTAGAAACAATAATTCATAAAACATAGATTACCATGAAACAAAAAACAGCATTGATAACAGGTGCTACGAGCGGAATAGGACAGGCTTGCGCACGTAAGTTTGCACATGACGGATATGCAGTGATAATAACAGGGCGCAACGAACAGAAACTCTGCGACTTGAAAAAGGAATTGGAAGACGGCGGAGCAAAGGTGTTGCCGCTGATATTCGACGTGAGAGAGAGCGAAAAGGCAGAGGCAGCAATCGCTTCACTGCCGGAAGAATGGCAGCAGATTGACGTTCTCGTGAACAACGCCGGACTTGCTCTCGGTTTAGACAAGGAGTACGAAGGCGACCCTACCGACTGGAACACGATGATAGACACGAACATAAAAGGACTGCTCACGATGACTCGTTTGGTGGTGCCGGGAATGGTGGCTCGCGACAGTGGGCATGTGGTGAATATCGGCTCGGTGGCAGGCGATGCGGCATACGCTAACGGAAACGTTTACTGTGCCACAAAAGCCGCGGTGAAACTGATAACCGACGGTCTGCGCATTGACGTCGCCCACACCGCGGTGAGGGTGACAAACGTGAAACCGGGATTGGTGGAAACAAACTTCTCCAATGTGCGTTTCCACGGCGATAATGCACGTGCGGAGAACGTATATAAAGGAATAAAGCCACTCACCGGAGACGATATTGCCGATGTTGTGCTGTATGCTGCCAACGCTCCGGCACACGTTCAGATTGCAGAAGTGCTGGTGCTGGCAACCCATCAGGCAAGCGGAAGCGTGATACACAGGGAGAGTTAAACACAAAGAGAATTATATTGTAAACAATAAAGGTGCTCACAAACCGTAATTCCGGTTGTGAGCACCTTTATAATACATATATATAAAAGGAAAGGTATGGCGTCAGCGTTGCATTTTCAGCACCACTCCACCGAGTGGCGGAACGGCAATGCGGACTGCGCGGTCTGCCTCTAACGATAGTTCTGTGGCATTGTCAGTGAGCAAGTCAACGGCATGGTAAGTGCCCTCCTCTATCTTCAGGAAGTCGAAAGCGTGGCGAGGTATCGTTATGTCACATTCCTGCGGCATGTCGTCGAAGTTGGAAGCCACAAGCAATGTTTCCCTGCCATGCCTACGCAGAAATGCAAACTGTCGGTCGGCAATGTGCCGGTTGGCATACATAAGATCGTAACACAGCCCCTCGCTCACCGCCGGTTCGCTGTTTGCCAATGTCAATATTCGCCGATACGAAGCCTCAAGCGTCTTCTCCTCCTCGCTCAGTTGCATGCGGTTGAAATAGCCTCGACGCAGCGTATCCACACACCAATAGTCGAATATGGTGGTTCTTCCGTCTCTACCGCTGAACCCTTCCTTATCCATTCCGCGCTCCCCGAATTCCTGACCGGCATAGAGCATGAACGGAGAGGTGTTGAACAGGGCACAGACAATGAGTCCCGGAATGCCCCGACGTGCATCAGCGGCAAAGAAATCGCTTGCTATGCGCTGCTCGTCATGGTTCTCAAGGAAGTAGAGCATGTTGCCAAGTATGTCGTCTGTCTGCTGCCATTGTGCCGTGATGTCCGACGTACTGCGCCGCCCGCACATCACTTCGCGCACACAATCATACATCCCCACCTTGTCGTAAAGCCAGTTGAAACCGGCGGATATATACTTACGATACTCGGCAGGGTTATACACTTCGCCTATAAAACGCACCTCGGGGTATCGGATTTTCACCCTCTCCGTTGCCCAAGTCCAGAACTCCGCGGGCACCATTTCTGCCATGTCGCAGCGGAAAGCATCAACACCTGTCTGCGCCCAAAAGAGCAATATGTCTGCCATTTTCAGCCAAGTGTCGGGTATAGGACTGAAATGTTCCGACCTTCCGCCGGCATCGCAGTAGTCGATACCATAGTTCAACTTCACCGTTTCATACCAGTCGTTGCGCGACGGAGCGGCAGAGAATACATCGTTTCCTGTTGCCCGAGCCGGCATTTCTTCGTATCGGCGGAGTTCGGAACACGCGGAAGCCGACCGCCATGCACCGTCTTTCGTATTGCTGTTCTCTATACACGAGAGGTCGAGCGGTGCGTTGATATAATAGAAATTGTTGTCGCGCGAGAAGTGATAATCGGTGTTGTCGCCCTCTCCGAGGTCTTTCACGCCGTCGGGTTTGCAGATGCTTTTATACTCGCGGGCAACGTGGTTGGGCACGAAATCCATTACAACTTTCAGACCGGCACGATGAGTTCGTTCCACCAATGCCTGCCATTCGCCCATTCGATGTTCCGTATCAACCGCGATGTCGGGGTCGATGTCGTAATAATCTGTTATGGCGTATGGCGACCCTGCTATGCCTTTCACCACATCGGGGTGTTGACATGGCACGCCGTGACGGGTATAGTCGGTCTGCGACGCATGCCGTATCACTCCCGTAAACCACACGTGTGTTGCGCCGAGACCTTTTATTTTTCCCAGCACGACATCGTCGAAGTCGTTCATCTTCCCAACCCCGTTCTCCTTGATGGTTCCCCACTCTTTGTTCGTGGAGTTCCTGTTCCCGAAGAGACGGGTAAGGACTTGGTATATTATGGGCTTCATTGTTTGGGTTGAGCGAGTTTTGTTCTTTCTTCGCTTCCCTCTGAAAGCGAAGAAAGAACCCTCAACTTTCTGCGTTCACCTAATACTGCTCAGCAAACGCCGCTGACGTTAACATCACGGCTAATCTTCACAATCATGCCCTGCAAAGCCTTGCCCGGACCGCACTCTGTGAAATCATCGGCACCGTCTGCCACCATGTTTTCAACACTCTGTGCCCAGCGAACGCTGCTTGTGAGTTGTGCTATGAGGTTCTGCTTTATCTCTTTCGGGTCGGTATGTGGTTTGCCGTCAACATTCTGATATACCGGACACTTAGGTGCATTTATCTCTGTCGCCTCTATCGCAGCCTGCAGTTCGTCTTTCGCCGGCTGCATCAGTGGCGAATGGAACGCTCCACCAACCTTCAGCGGCAGTGCCCTTTTCGCACCGGCAGCCTTGATTTGCTCGCACGCTTCGTTGACAGCCTCGATGTTTCCCGATATGACCAACTGTCCGGGACAGTTATAGTTTGCCGGCACGACAACTCCCTTGTCGCCTTTCTCGCTTATCTCCACGCATATCTCTTCTATCTTTTCAAAGGGCAGTCCGATAATGGCAGCCATCGTCGATGGTGCTGCCTCACAAGCCTTCTGCATTGCCATTGCGCGGGCATAGACAAGACGCAGACCGTCTTCGAAACTCAACGCCCCGGCAGCCACGAGCGCAGAGAATTCCCCAAGCGAGTGTCCGGCAGTCATCTCCGGCTTGAAATCTTCGCCCATACAGAGCGCAGTGATAACACTGTGGAGGAAAACAGCAGGCTGTGTCACCTTTGTCTGCTTCAGTTCATCGTCTGTTCCGTCGAACATAATGTCTGTTATGCGATAGCCGAGAATGTCGTTAGCCTTCTCAAATAGTTCTTTCGCCAACGGATTGTTGTCGTATAGGTCTTTGCCCATTCCTACAAACTGTGCTCCCTGTCCGGGAAAAACAAATGCTTTCATCTTGATTTTATTTACCTTGTTTTTATTTAAATTAAGGCTGCAAAGATAACAAGAGTTACGCGAAACACCAAATCTTTTCTTCTTTTTCATAAATGACCACTGCGGCTCCGGCATCTTTTCTTGACGAGAATTTGCACACCTCGTTTTTTTTTATTTATTTTGCCAACTGAACAAACATCGTTTTTATAGATATGAATGTAGGTAAAAATATATGCAATACTCTGAAAACCATACGCAAGAAGATTGCTGATGCCAATGGTATAGAGTATGAACCGGCGGAATGTGGCTTCAAAGGCGACTGCGCCGGCACATGTCCGGCATGCGAACAGGAGGTGAGATACCTTGAGAAACAACTCGATTTGCGCCGCATGATGGGCAAGGCGGTAACGATAGCAGGCATAAGCACAGGCATTGCCTCACTGTCATCATGCTGTCAGAGGGCACCGAAAGGTACAGAAATGCCAAGGGGTAAGATGATTATAAATATTGATTCTGCTAAATGTGAAGATCCCAATTCTACTTCATCAAATGCTTCCGGCTGGATGTTGCAAGGAGAAGCACCTGCAAAGATCGACTCTATCTCACAAGAAACACCAACCTCTACAACTCACGATGGCGTAGAAACAGTGAAAGGAAAGGTGATTGCGGAATGATGAACGACAAACGAGATATGGAAGAGAAACAGCGAATAATGCAACTGCGGAAGGAGTTGCACGCCCACAATCATAAATACTACGTATTGAACAGTCCGGAGATAAGCGACCAAGAGTTCGACTTCCTCATGAAGGAACTGCAGCAACTGGAGGAACGACACCCGGAAATGGATGACCCGAACTCACCCACACGGCGAGTAGGAAGCGATCTAAATCAGGAGTTCAGGCAAGTAAAGCACAGGCACCCGATGCTCTCGCTCACCAACACTTACAACGAACATGACGTGAGGGAATGGTTTGAGAGCGTGAAAAGAGGACTTGCCGGAGAACCGTTTGAGGTGTGCTGCGAACTGAAATACGACGGTCTGTCAATCTCACTCATCTACGAAGACGGGCAACTCGTGCAGGCTGTCACGAGAGGCGACGGCATACAGGGCGACGACGTGACAGAGAACGTGAAGACTATACGCAGCATACCGCTCGTAATCAACCGCGAACCGGGCAACGACCTTTTTTCTTACGCTGCCTCAACCGCCGGTAAACGGCTGTCGTTTGAGATACGTGGCGAGGTGCTTATGCCGTGGAAATCGTTTGAAAGACTGAACGCCGAGCGCGAGGCTGCCGAGGAACCGCTGTTCGCAAACCCACGAAATGCTGCCAGCGGAACGCTGAAAAGCCAGAAGAGCGAAGTTGTGGCGAAGCGCGGACTCGACGCATATTTATACTATATGCTGGGCGACGACGTGCCTTCCGACGGTCACTACGAGAACCTTATGGCTGCCGCGGCGTGGGGATTTCAGGTTGTTCCTAAGAACGGCAACAGCATAAGGAAAGCCACTTCGGTGGAAGAGATTTTCGACTTCATAAACTATTGGGACAGGGAACGCAAGAACCTGCCCGTTGCCACAGACGGAATAGTTCTGAAAGTGAACTCCTTGCGCCAGCAGCGCGCACTGGGTTTCACGGCGAAAAGCCCGCGTTGGGCAATAGCCTATAAGTTCAAGGCGGAGCGGGCATGCACGCAACTGTTGGAGGTGACATACCAAGTGGGGCGGACGGGGGCAGTGACTCCGGTGGCAAACATGAAGCCGGTGCAGCTCGCCGGGACAACGGTGAAACGTGCAACGCTGAACAACGAGGACTTCATCAACAGCTTCGACCTGCACAACGGCGACTATGTCTATGTGGAGAAGGGCGGTGAGATAATACCAAAGATTGTCGGGGTGGATATGGAGCGACGCCCTCCCATGTCGCAGCCGGTGAGGTTTGTCACCCATTGTCCGGAGTGTGGCACGCCGTTGGTGCGCATAGACGGCGAGGCTGCCCACTACTGCCCCAACGACAGCGGCTGCCCTCCGCAGATAAAGGGGCGCATAGAGCACTTCATCTGTCGCCGCGCAATGAACATCGATTCGCTCGGTCCGGAGACCGTTGACGACTACTATCGACAAGGACTGATACACAACATCGCCGACCTCTACGACATCCGCGTGGAACAGATAAACGGCGACGGAAACCGCGAGAAATCGGCAAATAAGATTGTGGCAAGCATCGACGCCTCGCGCAACGTGCCTTTCGAGCGTGTTGTGTTCGCCCTCGGCATCCGTTTTGTGGGTGAAACTTCCGCCCGACTTCTTGCCCGGCACTTCAAAGACATCGACTCGCTGATGAGGGCAACGGCAGAAGAACTGCAGGAGGTTGAGGGCATAGGCGAGGTGATTGCGAAAAGTGTCATGGCATATTTCAACAACGAGGAGAACCGCAGCATCGTGGAACGGCTGCGCGCCTGCGGACTGCACATGTCGCTGTCAGAGGAACAACTGTCGGCAACAAGCGACATCCTCGCAGGAAAATCGATAGTGATAAGTGGCGTTTTCGAACATCACAGCCGCGACGAATATAAGATAATGATAGAACAGAACGGCGGAAAGAACGTGGGCAGCATATCATCCAAGACCTCATTCATTCTCGCCGGCGACAACATGGGACCGAGCAAACTGCAGAAAGCAGAAAAACTCGGGGTCAGAATTGTGTCGGAGGAGGAGTTTTTGGAGACGTTGAGAGGCGAGGGATGAACGCAGAGCGGCGTATGAAAGTTGTGCCTTGAGGAGCAGGAAAGAGATGTTTGGGGAGACAGATGAGCATTGAGCGGTGAGTAAAATCGACGAATTTGGTCTGCAAAATCGGCGAAATTGAAAAGTAAAATCGGCGAAATTGCAGACTAAATTCGCCGATTTTGCTTTCTTGTTGGTTATCAGCGGAATGGCATAAAGACACAAAACGACGTGGGTTATATAATATTTCTCCCCAAACTTCGCACAAAATGACAAAAAATGTGCAAAACTTTTTGAGAGTAAGAAGAAAAATATTACTTTTGCACGGAATATGTAAAACACTATGAATACTATACATAATTTTGAAGAACTGAGAGAAAGACTGCGCCAAGGCGAACCATGCCGTGTGGCTGCAGTAGAGGCAACCGACGAGCATTCACGCGAAGCGGTGGAGAAAGCCACGAAAGAGGGCTGGGCCGTAGTTACAAACTTTGCCACGGGCGACCCGCAACAGTCGGCTAACGAGGCAGTGCAGATGGTGCACAGAGGGGATGCCGACGTGATAATGAAGGGCATCATCAACACCGATGTCCTGCTGCGTGCAGTGCTGAACAAGGAACATGGGCTGCTGCCAAAGGGCAACGTGCTGACCCACTTGAGCGCAATCTACATTCCTATGCTGGGAAGAATACTGCTCATGGGCGACCCTGCAGTGATACCTTATCCCACTCTCGAACAGCGTGAGGCAATCATCAGATATGCCATAAAACTGGCAGGAGCATACGGAATAGAAGAACCGCGCATCGCACTGATACACTGCACCGAAAAAGTTTCGGAGAAGTTCCCCATAACTCTCGACTACCAAAAACTGATAGATATGTGCAAGAACGGGGAGTTCGGCAAGGCAATAATTGACGGTCCGTCCGACCTGAAGTGCGCGATATGCAAGGAAGCGGCAGACATAAAGGGAATAAACAGTCCGCTCGAAGGACGCAGCGACGTGCTCGTAATGCCCGACATACAGGCAGGAAACGTATTATATAAGGCTCTGACCGCCTTCACCGACGCACAGCTCGCAGTGGGACTCATGGGCGCAGCATGCCCAATATCGTTGACATCGCGCAGTGACAGTGCAGAGACCAAACTCAACTCACTCGCAATGGCATGCCTGCAGGCTTCACTTGAAAAGAAATAACACACAGCAAACAATAAAAAAACAATATCAAACTTTTAATTTCAGCCTATATGAAAATACTCTCAGTAAACCCCGGAATGATTTCCACAAAGATAGGAGTGTTCGAAGATGAGAAGATGGTAATGAAAGCTTGCATCGACCATCCATACGATGAACTGTGCAAATATCCGCATATCATGGATGAGTTCGACTACCGCAAGAATGCACTCATTGCCGAACTGAAAAAACAAGGACAGGATTTGAAATTCGATGTGATAGTGGGTCGCGGAGGATTGGTAAAGCCAATAGAAAGCGGTGTATATGAACTAAACGACAAGGTGATTGCCGACACTCAGAACCCACGCCTGCAACATGCTTGTAACCTCGGCTCGCTGATAGCACTCTCAATGGCGAAGGACATTCCCGGTTGCCGCGCATTCACCGTTGACCCGGGCGTGGTTGACGAACTCGACGACATCGCACGCATCACCGGTATCCCAGAAGCACCTCACCGCACGATATGGCACGCACTGAACCAGCGCGAGATTGCCAAGAGACATTGCCGCGAGCAGGGTGTGAAATACGAAGAGCAGGACTTGATAGTGTGCCACCTCGGTAGCGGAATATCACTCGCAATGCACCACAACGGACGCGCAATAGAATGTAGCGACGCCCTCAGCGGCGACGGTCCTTTCACCCCGGCACGCGCCGGAGCCATCTCTCCCGTTGACATCATACATCTCTGCTTCTGCGGCAAATACAACGAAAGTGAGATGCTACGCAAGATAAACGGACACAGCGGACTCACCGCACACCTCGGCACCAACGACGTGCGCGAAGTGGAGAAGCGCATTGAAGAGGGCGACAAGCACGCAAAACTGGTTCTCGATGCCATGATATACAGCATTTCGCGCCACCTTGCTTCGCTCGCACCGGCAACCAACGGACACGTTGACGCAGTAATAATCACCGGAGCGATAGCACACAGCAAATATGTCACCGAGGGCATAAAGAAGCGCACGGAGTATCTCGCTCCCGTGTTCATCTATCCCGGCGAAGATGAGCTCGCTGCTCTCGCCAACAACGCTTACAGAGCAATGAAGGGAGAAGAGAAAATAAAGATTTACGAATAAAATGCACAAGCAGGCATAACGGCAACCGCCCTTCGAAAGTCTTCAGCAAGACCTCGTGGGGCGGTTTGCCATTAAGGTGTAATCTATACAAGGTAAACTGCCAGAAAAAAAACTTTTCCCTTGCCCATTCGGGAATAAATTACTAACTTTGAAGCCCCATAAACGATTGTTCGCACGATGATAAAGCGGAGGGGGATAAACATACAAGCAGCAATGAGAATAGACATAATAACAGTGCTGCCCGAAATGCTTGAGGGCTTCATAAACGAGTCGATACTGGCAAGGGCACAGAAAAAAGGACTGGCAGAGATACACCTGCATAACCTCAGAGACTACACCACAGACAAGTGGAGGCGCGTTGACGACTATCCGTATGGCGGATTTGCGGGCATGGTGATGCAGATAGAGCCTATCGACAAGTGCATCACAGCACTTAAAGCAGAACGCGACTACGACGAGGTGATATTCACCTCGCCCGACGGAGAGCAGTTCAACCAGCACACGGCGAACGACCTCTCACTGAAAGAGAACATCATCATACTTTGCGGACACTACAAGGGGGTTGACCAGCGAGTGAGAGACCATCTGATAACACGTGAAATCAGCGTAGGCGATTTTGTGCTTACCGGAGGCGAACTGCCCGCTGCCATCATTGCGGATGCCGTGGTTCGCGTGGTGCCGGGCGTAATCGGCGACGAACAGAGTGCCTTGTCCGACTGCTTTCAAGACGATCTTCTCGCTGCCCCGATATACACTCGCCCGGCAGAATACAAGGGCTGGCGCGTGCCCGACATCCTGCTGAGCGGGCATGAGGCAAAAATAAAGCAGTGGGAAATGGAGCAAGCAATGGAAAGGACACAACGACTGCGCCCCGACTTGCTGAAATGAAACTGCAATAACAACTCCCGTAAGAAATGTCTTTTGCCGGTTATGCTTAACTGAAAAACAGCATCGGCAGAAAACAAGGCGGGCTTCTCCCCTCGCCTACTGTCTCCCGACGGTCTGCGCAAACTGCTCTCCAAGCATAAAACCCTCCTCGTAAAGGCGTTCCAACTTGTCTATGTCGCGCGTTATGCGGTCAACCTCCATCGGGCGTATCGGGCGTATGCACACAATCGACCCCTCCTCCTCCATGCGGTCAATCATGTCAAGCTGCTCGTTATACGCCGCAATGCGACGACTCAAAGCCTCACGCAGGCGAGGATACCTCTTGTATATAAAGTAAGGGATTTTACGGTCTTTACCCGTGTTTCGATACCCCTTGTTGCGTGTCAGCACCACAACATTCATGCCGTGACCTTTCTCTACGGAGCGCATCACCGGAATACTGTCAATGATACCACCGTCGAGCATCGGCACACCGTCAACCATCACAATCTTACTCACATACGGCAGCGAACTGGATGCCTGCACAATGTCGAGCACACGCCGGCTGTCGCTTCTCTCTGAGAGGTAGCGCGGCAGTCCCGTGAGGCAGTCGGTAGTAACCATTTCATACTCAGTACGGCTGCTGAAATAGGTTTCCCAGTCGAATGGCAGCAACCTGTTGGGCAAGTCTTCATAAAGAAGTTTTCGGTCGAAGATAGACCCCTGCATGAACAGATGCCGCAATCCGATGTAGTCGTAACGCCCCAACATATCGATATTGGAAAGCCTTGCACGTCGCGGTTGCCTGCTGATATAAGACATTCCGTTGCATGCTCCCGCCGAAACAGCCACGACATACTTGAAATATAAATCGTGCTTCATGAACGCATCAAGCACTCCGGAGGTGAACACGCCGCGCATCCCTCCACCCTCAAGCACCAATCCTGTATTCTTGTCTATCCTCATAACCGACCAAATAAGCGATGCAAAGATAATAAAAAAATTGCAATCGAACCATTTCATAAGTAAATATTGCAATCCAAGCGGGTATGTTCAGTGTGTTTAGATTTATTTAGAAATAATATTTGCGGGTTTATAAATAATCTTTGTATATTTGCAAAAATTATTCAAAATACTACTTACCATGTTCAATAAAGAAATCTATGTGGAACGTCGCGCACAGCTGAAAAGACTGGTAAAGAGCGGCGTAATAATAATGTTTGGCAACAACGAGTCGCCAAACAACTATCCATCAAATTCGTATTACCCGTTCCGGCAGGACTCTTCGTTCCTTTATTATTTCGGACAGAAGCGCGACGGGCTCGTGGGTGTTATCGACTGCGACAACGACATCGAAATACTCATCGGTAACGACATCGACATCGAAGACATCGTCTGGTATGGCTCGGTTGAAAGCGTGAGCGAACTCGCAGCACAGGTGGGCATAAGCGACAGCCGCCCAATGGCTCGACTGCAGGACATTTGCAACGATGCGAAGAAGGCAAACCGCAAAATCCACTTCCTGCCGCCATACCGTTTCGACACAAAGATTCAGATAATGGACTTGCTCGGACTGCACCCGGCGCAGCAGAAAGAAGCAGCATCAGTGGAGTTGATAATGGCTGTGGTGAAGATGCGTCAGGTGAAAACCGACATTGAGATTGCCGAGATAGAGAAGGCATGCGCCATAGGCTACAAGATGCACACCACCGCAATGCGCCTCACCCGACCGGGACTCACAGAGAAATATATCGGCGGACAGGTTGACGGTGTGGCTCACTCGTTGGGCGAACAGGTGAGTTTCGCAACGATATTCACACAGCACGGCGAGATAATGCACGGCACACCGTCTTATGATGTGCTTGAAAGCGGACGTCTCGCACTGTGCGACTCGGGAGCAGAAAACTCAGAGAACTACTGCTCCGACAACACTCGTACATTCCCGGTGAACGGAAAATTCACACAGCGACAGTTGGAAATATACAGCATCGTGGAAGCATGTCACGACTACGCGCTTGAGGTTGCCAAGCCCGGAGTGCTCTACTACGATGTACACATGGGCGTCTGCAGGATGATGACAGACCGCCTCAAGGAGTTGGGACTAATGAAAGGCGACACCGAAGATGCTCTGCGCGCAGGTGCTCACGCAATGTTCCTGCCCCACGGACTCGGTCACATGATGGGCATGGACGTGCATGACATGGAAGGACTGGGACAGAACTACGTGGGATTTGACGACGAAATACAGCCTTCAACACAGTTTGGTACGGCAAGTCTGCGCTGCGGCAAGAGGTTGCAGGAGGGCTTCGTGATGACCGACGAACCGGGTATCTACTTCATTCCGGCACTCATCGACGACTGGCGCGCACGCGGTCTGCACCGCGATTTCATCAACTACGACCTGCTGGAGACCTATAAGGACTTCGGAGGAATACGCATCGAGGACGACATACTGATAACAGCAGACGGATGCAGGGTGCTCGGCAATGACATCATCCCATACCACCCGAAAGACGTGGAGGAATATATGGCCAACAACCGCATTGACTTATGGCTCTGATGAGGCGACATGAAAGAACAGTAACAACCATATTTTGAAAAATAAAAGTAAAATAAACAAACAACAATGAAAAAAATCTTAACTCTCGCTTTGGCAGCAATGCTCGCCACAGGCGCAATGGCACAGGAAACAGAAGAAAACAAGAACAAACCTGTGTTCACCACAATCAAGGAAATGCCTATCACAAGTATCAAGGACCAGAACCGTTCGGGCACCTGCTGGGCATACTCAACACTCTCTTTCTTCGAGAGCGAGATACTGAAGGCAACAGGCAAAAACGTTGATCTCTGCGAAATGTTCGTAGCCAACAAGGACTACATGGAGCGTGCAATACTCACCGTGCGCATGCACGGCGACAGCCAATTCTCACAGGGAGGTTCGGCAGGTGACGTTCTCGATATCATCAAGCGTCACGGTATTTGCCCCGAGACAGCAATGCCATTGCCGGGCACCATGCAGGGCGACTCGCTCGCCAACTTCAACGAGTTCTTCGATGTTATGTCGCCTTTCGTTGATGCAGTGGCAAAGAATAAGGCTAAGAAAATCTCCAACCAGTGGCGCGTGGGACTTCAGGGCATACTTGACGCTTACCTCGGAGAGTGCCCCGAGAAGTTCGTTTACGAGGGCAAAACCTACACTCCGAAACAGTTTGCAGAGAGCCTCGGTCTCAACTGGAACGACTACGTAAGCATCACAAGCTACACACACCACCCATTCTACACCTCATTCCCCGTAGAAGTACAGGACAACTGGCGTTGGGATCGCTCATACAACGTTCCGATGGACGAAATGATGCGCATCATTGACAACGCTCTTGACAACGGTTACACCATAGCATGGGGTGGCGACGTCAGCGAAGAGGGCTTCACACGCAAGGGACTTGCAATAGCATACGACACCAAGGCTGTTCAGAGCCTGTCGGGAAGCGACGCTGCACGCTGGCTGAAACTGTCTGCAAAAGAGAAGAACAACAAATTCGAAGAACTCGGAATTAACGCTCCCGAAATCGTTCCTACACAGCAACTGCGTCAGGAAGGGTTCGATACATGGGAACTCACCGACGACCACGGAATGCACATATACGGTCTGGCAAAAGACCAGAACGGCAAAGAATACTACATGGTAAAGAACTCATGGGGCGAGTATGGCGACTACAAAGGAACTTGGTATATGACCAAGGCTTTCGTTGCCGCGAAGACAATGGACTACCTCGTGAACAAGAACGCCATTCCAAAGGACATCCGTAAGAAACTGGGTATCTAATCCCGGATTGGCAATCGCTTGAAAAACAAATGGCTTGCTGCACAGACATGTAAACTGAGCAGCGAGCCATTGTCGTATCAATACGTATCAGGCACAAACAGCACCATGATAATATAAGGCACAAGAACAATAGTTCAAAAGCGTATCACTGCTCCTAAATATATATATTTTAAACCTAAAAAAACATGATTTTTCAGTCAACAATAGGATATGTCAGTTTTATTTATTAACTTTGGGGGCTAATATTGCGCAATTATAAAATGACCCTCTTTCACTTGACAAGCTAAAACTTTTGGCAGAGCAGGACTTATAAACCGAAAGAGGTGACTGATAAAGAGGAAAATAAAAACGATATAAATGCACTTCAAATGGAACTACGAAACACCATCTCCGGAACAACAGAAAGCAACTGAGGAACTTGCCGCAAAGTTAGGCATGTCGCCCGTGCTGGTATCACTACTGGTAAAACGCGGCATAACGACCGAGTCGGCAGCAAAAAGGTTCTTCCGCCCGCAACTCAGTGACTTGCTGAACCCTTTCCTTATGAAAGATATGGACATCGCCGTTGACCGACTCAACGATGCGATGGGACGCAAGGAGCGCATCATGGTTTACGGAGACTACGACGTTGACGGCTGCACTTCGGTTGCACTGGTATATAAGTTTCTGCGGCAATTCTATTCTAACATAGAATATTACATCCCCGACAGATACAACGAGGGGTATGGCGTGAGTTATAAAGGAATAGACCATGCCAACGAAAATGGTGTAAAACTGATTATCATTCTCGACTGCGGAATAAAAGCTGTCGATGAAATAGCCTATGCCAAAAGCCTTGGCATAGATTTCATTATCTGCGACCATCATGTCCCGGACGACGTAATGCCACCCGCAGTGGCAATTCTCAACCCGAAACGCCCGGACGACTCATACCCCTTCAAGCATCTATGCGGTTGCGGTGTGGGCTTCAAATTCATGCAGGCATTTGCAAAGAATAACGGCATTCCGTTCTCGAAACTACAGCCTTTGCTTGACCTTTGCGCCGTGAGTATCGCTGCCGACATCGTTCCCGTGACCGATGAGAACCGTATTTTGGCATTCCACGGACTGAAACAACTGAACCAAAGCCCGAACATCGGACTGAAAGCTATTATCGACATCTGCGGAATGAGAGAGCGAGATATCTCGATGAGCGACATCGTATTCAAGATAGGACCGCGCATAAACGCCTCGGGGCGAATGGAAAACGGTAAGATGAGCGTGGATTTGCTGATTGAAAAGGATATAGAGAAGGCTATAGAAAAGGCGAAAAATATAAACGAATATAACGAGCAACGTAAGGACATCGACAAACAGATGACCGAAGAGGCAAACCTGATTGTGGCTCGCATAGACAGCCGGAACCACCACAGCAGCATCGTTCTGTATGACGAAAACTGGAAGAAGGGCGTGATAGGTATCGTGGCTTCACGACTCACCGAACTGTATTTCCGCCCAACGGTGGTGATGACACGCGACGGCGACATGGCAACAGGGTCTGCCCGAAGCGTGCAGGGGTTTGACATCTACGGCGCGATAAAGAGTTGTCGCGACCTGCTCGTGAACTTCGGAGGACATACATACGCCGCCGGACTGACAATGAAATGGAGCGACCTGCCGGAATTCAGACGCCGATTTCAGCAATATGTGGAGGAGAACATCCGCCCGGAACAGACCGAAGCGATACTCGACATAGATGCAGAGATATACTTCAAAGACATAACCCGCCGACTGCACAACGACCTGAAACGCTTCGCACCGTTCGGTCCGGCAAACACAAAGCCGGTGTTCGTGACCAAAGGTGTGTATGACTTCGGAACAAGCAAGGTGGTGGGAAGACAGCAGGAGCATATCAAACTCGAACTCGTGGACTCTAACTCAAACAACGTGATGAACGGTATCGCTTTCGGACAGAGCGAGTCGGTGAAGTATATTAAGAGCAAGCGTTCGTTCAGCATAGCATACACAATAGAGGATAATGTGTTCAAGAAAGGCGACGTTCAACTGCAGATAGAGGACATAAAGCCTGACGAGAAGGTGGAGAACTGACCTGCCTGAACGTTCTTTGCAGGCGTTGGCTTGACTGCCAAAACACTAAGACGCACGCATGCTATGATTTATCGGGAAAGGGTATGAGCGCAAACGACTATCAATCGATACTGAATGAATACTGGGGATATGACGATTTCCGGGGTATTCAGCGCGAGATAATCGAAAGCATCGGCAGTGGGAAAGACACGCTGGGACTGATGCCTACGGGCGGCGGTAAGTCGATAACGTTCCAAGTGCCGGCGATTGCATGTCGTGGAGTGTGCATCGTTATAACTCCTCTCATCGCACTGATGAAAGACCAAGTGTCGAACCTAAGAAAATTAGGCGTCAGGGCGGCTTACATCAACAGCAACATGAGTCACAGCGAGACGCTTACAACACTTGAAAACTGCATATATGGCGGCATACGACTGCTTTATGTCGCGCCCGAGCGTCTCTCATCAGAACTCTTCCAGACCAAACTGAGACACATGGAGGTGAGTTTCATCACTGTGGATGAGGCTCACTGCATAAGCCAATGGGGGTATGATTTCAGACCGTCTTACCTCGAAATAGTGAAAATCAGGCAACTGAAACCCGATGCTCCGGTGCTCGCACTCACGGCAACAGCCACTCCGGAGGTGGTGGAAGACATTCAGGAAAGACTCGGATTTAGCGAGAAAAACGTCTTCAAGATGAGTTTCGAGCGCAAAAATCTTGCCTATATCGTGCGCCATGCCACAGATAAGGAAGAACAGCTGCTGCATATTCTCAGTTCGGTTGAGGGCAGTGCGATTGTTTATGTGCGCAGTAGGAAACGCACGGTGGAACTTGCTAAACTGCTGACAAGCAACGGTATCAGTGCATTAGCATACAACGCAGGGCTTGACAGCGAGATACGCAACCGGCGACAGGAGGAATGGAGCACATCGAAAGTGCGGGTAATGGTTGCCACAAACGCCTTCGGAATGGGTATTGACAAGCCTGACGTGAGGGTTGTGGTGCATGCCGACTGTCCAAACTCGCTCGAAGCCTACTTCCAAGAGGCGGGACGTGCAGGGCGGGACGGCAAAAAGAGTTACGCAGTATTGCTGTATAACGATGCCGACAGTAGCAAACTGAAGAAGCGCGTTGCCGACACTTTCCCTCCGAAAGAGTATATAAAGACGGTCTATGAGCACCTTGCCTACTTCTATCAAATGGCTGTTGGCAGTGGCAAAGGAGTTACAAAGGAGTTCAATATGGATAAGTTCTGTGTCGCGTTCAAGCACTTCCCCATTCAGGTGGAGTCGGCATTGCACATCCTGACACGTGCCGGATATATCGCATACGACGAAGAACGCGACAATCGAGCACGCCTGCATTTCACCCTCGGACGCGAAGAACTCGACCGACTTAACCACTTGTCGGACAGCGAAAACAAAATTATAACGACGCTGTTGCGCTGCTACGGCGGGCTGTTTGTTGACTATCAGTATATCAATGAGAGTTTTCTCGCACAGCAGGCAGGAATGGATATGGTGGAAGTATATACGTTGCTGAAATTGCTTAACGACAAACACATACTGCATTTCATACCACAGAAAAAGACACCTTATATAACATACGCGCGCGATAGGGAGGACGGAGAAGACATTGTGTTGCCTGCCGCGGTGTATGACGACCGTAAGGCTGATATGGAGAAACGTGTGAGGAAGATGATTGAGTATGCTGTGGATGAAAATAACTGCCGCTCTCGCTTGCTGTTGAAGTATTTCGGAGAGCAACGTTCGGAAGATTGCAGACAATGTGACGTGTGCCGCGAACGCAGAATAAACCACCTGTCTGACAAGCGGTTGCAGCCGGCAAAGAAGCAGATAATGGAATTGTTGGATGACGGTAAACGTCACCATGTGACCGAACTGCGCCGAGTTAAAATAGATTTCGACTTGTTGGACGAGGCTCTCGAAGACCTTCTCTCTGAAGAGAAGATAAGGATGAACGGAAGTTTTATATTCCTTTAAAGCCGTTGAGGGACTAAACAAACTTCAGTTTCGACCTGCAAACCTCTACCTCTTCACCATTACCGCTTGACGTTTTGGTTATCCTTATCTTGAAAGCAAGCGCGTCATCAGCATCAATCTCGCGGTAGAAATTGAGTTTGTCACCATAATGCGACTCGGCAACATAGGCTATATCGAAACGTTTCAGGCTTTTCTCGCGATACCACTCCATTGAGAAGAGGTCGAGAACATGCTCTATATACTTTACCGAATTGATGTGACCGTTAATATCCACATCACTATACAATGTGTCTATCGTTCGTACAAGTTCTGCATCATCAGACATTTTCACGCGCGAAAGTTTATCCATAGGATTTTCTTTCTCGCTTTCCACATACTTCGTTAATGCTCCTTCATTCACTTCAAACACGTTGCAAGGTTGACGGGTCTCGGTGTCTATCATTGCCCAGATGCTCCTACCGTAACCGTAGATTTTGGGTTGAGCGGCGAGAGATGAGGGTTGAGAATTGAGAGATGAGGGAGCAACGATGCGGAAATTGCGGTTCGTGAAATAGCGCATTGCGCTCTCTATCCATGTTTCAACACAGAATTTTTCATACTGCATCGGCATCTCATACATCTCTATTGCTAATCGTGAAAGCACCCAAGTCTTGTTGATTGAGTTGAGATAGTCCATTCCGAAACCACGGTCTCGGCTGTGAAAATCGGCTGCATTGAGCAAATGATTGCCCAAATGCCCCATGAAAAGGTGATGGCTGAAGTCGCAATGGAACGGCTCTGCCAGGTTATCGTATCTCCCTATTTTGTCTATCATTTCCATAATATCGTTTTTAAAAGCATCTGCCCGATTTGGAGTTACCATGTCTGTGGCAGCGCAAAGTTACTGAAAAAAAACGAATAAGCCTCAAACAGGGCATTGAAAGTTTTTGCATAATGGTATCTACATAGGTGTTATTTCTCCGAAGTCAACCTGCCATAACATTACTTTCTCTTCATGAAAGAAGCGTTTATAAAAAGAAAATCCCGCCCCTCTAAACCGGAGGAGCGGGAGTGTTATTAAACTAAATCTGCCAAGCAGAATTACTTCGTAGTGTCGTGGAATGTAACCACACGGTTGAACTCAACCTGCTCGAAGAGTTTGTCTGTAGGACCATGACCCTCAATGGTGAGACGGTCTGCGGCAATCTTGTACTTCTTAACGAGTGCGTTCTTAACAGCCTCAGCGCGGTCGATAGAAAGTTTCTTATTGATTTCGAGAGAGCCTTCCGGAGAAGCATAACCGTCAATCTTAACTTTTGCCTCAGGATGGTTCTTCATATAGTTAGAGATGAGTTCAATCGGAGCATACTGTGCCGGGTCAATCACGCTCTTACCCTGACGGAAAAGAACTGTAGGCTGCAGATTAGCAACTTCCTTGCTCTCCGGACACTCCGGGCAAACACGTGCATTGCACTCATCGAGCAACTTCTGGAGGCGTGAGATTTCGCGATCCTTAGCATCAAGGTCGTTACGCAAGCCGTTGATGATACCGTTCAGACGGTCGATTTCTGCCTGATTACGGAGGTCGGCAACCTTGAAGTTGTGAGTGCCGTTAGAATTCTTAAACTTGTAAACAATACCTGCATTCAACTGGAAGTTAGCGCGGTTCACATTGAACTGTGTGCCTGTGTATGCCTTACCTACATATTTTCCGTTGAGAGTTAAAGGTGTCGGACCATTAAGTCCCCATGTAACAGCAGGTTCAACATAAATCTGCCATGCCTTTGCAGAACCAAGGTTGAAGGCAAAGTCAAGACCTGCCTTTGCGGTAGTGTTGTTGATGTTGTTCATCTTAACTTCATCGTTAGTACCGAACTGGTGTCCCCATCCAAGACCACCAATAGCTACAACCTCGAAAGAACGTGGTTCGCCGGTATAACCTCCAAACCAGTTGCTCAGATTAACAGTTGCGATTGCACCAACGTTAGTATAACGTACAAAAGTTTTCTTCTCTGGGAAAATGCCCGGCTCCATAGACTTGTTGGAGAAATAAGCATTACCTTCAACAGCAATACCAAAAACCGGAGTGAACCAGCGACCGATGCGCAAACCTGCATTCGGGTTCAAGCCACCAAGCCAACCGTTTTGACCTGTCATTTTCGTCGAAACTCCTCCATTGATACCAATGTAGAAATTGTCGAAAGTCTTGCTCTCCTCAAGAGCCTGCGCCGAAGCAGTGAGTGTCATTGCAGCAGCGGCCAACAATACGAATAATTTTTTCATTTCTTTCTTGATTTTAAATAAATAGTTATTATTTCAATAAATTCTTGTTCAAGAACTGTTATCGCCTGCAAAGTAATAAAAAAACATCGAAACTTCCAAAAAAAACAGCCTAAAAACATCATTGTAAACGAACTTTTGTTGACATAAGTTAATAAAAACAGGAAATATAAGGGTTATTTCTCATATTTTTTGTAATTTCGCAGCATGAAAAGAATTATACTGATTACGGGCGGACAGCGTTCGGGTAAGAGTGCTTACGCAGAGAATCTGGCGTTGAGTTTGAGCCAAGCGCCTGTATATATCGCAACTGCGCACATCTGGGATGAGGAGTTTCGCCAACGAGTGTTAAGGCATCAGGAACGTCGAGGAAAGCAATGGGAGAACATCGAAGAGGAAAAATGGCTTAGCCGGCACAACATTTCCAGCAAGGTGGCAGTGATTGACTGCATCACTCTTTGGTGTACCAATTTCTTCTATAACCACTCTGCGAAGGAATGGGAACAGCCTTCGGTGGATACTGCACTGAAAGAAATAGAAGACGAGTTCGACCGTTTCACCAATCAGGATGCCACTTTCATCTTTGTGACCAACGAGATAGGAAGTGGCGGTGTTAGCCCAGACTTTACACAGCGACGCTTCACCGACTTACAAGGTTGGATGAACCAATATGTTGCAAGGCATGCCGACGAGGTGATAATGATGGTGAGCGGAATACCGGTAAAAATCAAAGGGTGAGTTGCGAGGCGATGTTCGCAGCTATCCTTGATAAAAGAATAATTAACGTTTCAACGACATGAGAAGTTTTGATATTAGGAAACCTGACGAGGTTTTGCGCGCCTCGATACGTGAAAAAATAGACAATCTAAACAAGCCCAAGGGCTCTTTGGGAATGCTTGAGGTGCTTGCAGAACAGATATGTATGGTGCAACAGACGCTGACACCGCAACTAAACCGCCCCTGCCACATTCTCTATGGCGGAGACCACGGCATAGAACGCGAGGGAGTCAGCGTGAGTCCGCGAGACGTAACGTGGCAACAGATGAACAACTTCACAAACGGTGGAGGCGGAGTGAATATGTTCTGCAGGCAGCATGGCTTCAAACTGTTCATCGTTGACGTAGGTGTTGACCACGACCTAAGCAGCAATCCCGGCATCATCAACCGCAAAATCGCTAACGGAACGCGCAATTTCATGTATGAAGCGGCAATGAGCGAGGAGGAGTTTGACACGGCAATAAACATCGGAGCGGATATGGCAGACCGCTGTAAAGAAGAAGGTTGCAACATAATATGCACCGGCGAAATGGGGATTGCCAACACATCGCCGTCGAGTATATGGATGCACCTCTTCGGAAACATACCTCTTGACGATTGCATCGGCATCGGGTCTGGACTCAACAGCGAAGGAGTGATGCACAAGCGGAATGTACTCGGTAAGGCAGTGGATAAATTCAACACCCTGCTGACGGCAGATAGCAGGCAGTGGACAATGGAGAATACTGTGCTTGCAACACGATATTTCGGTGGTTTTGAAATGGTTGCGGCTATAGGAACAATGCTGCGCGCGGCAGAACTCGGAATGATTGTAATGGTGGATGGGTTCATAATGTCGGCTTGTATGCTTGCCGCCTCTCACCTATATCCCCATGTGCTCGACTATGCAATATTCGGTCATTGCGGAGATGAGGGCGGTCATAAGCGAATGCTCGAACTGATGAATGCCCGCCCGCTGCTGAACCTCGGCATGCGACTTGGCGAAGGAACAGGCGCGCTGTGCTCATATCCTCTGATAGAGAGTGCAGTAAAGATGGTGAACGAAATGAACAATTTCGCCAACGCACACATAACGAAATATTTCTGAAAATGTAATGGAAATAAAAATAGACCAAACAAAGTGGTGGCAGCGCATTTATGCCGCCCTGATTTTTTTCACTCGCCTGCCCTTTTGGCGCATCTATCAACCTCCGCAGCAATGTTATCAGACCGTCGTGGAGCATTGGCCTATGGCAGGATGGCTCACCGGCGGTGTCATGGCAGCGACAGTGTATTTCGGAAGTATGCTGTTCCCTTTCCACATCGCGCTAATTCTCGCAATCATTGCGCGCATACTGCTCACCGGAGCACTGCATGAAGACGGACTTGCCGACTTTCTCGACGGCTTCGGAGGCGGGGGGAACGACCGCGAAAAGATATTAAGGATAATGAAAGACTCGCACATCGGCACCTACGGAGTGCTGGGTCTGATTGTTTATCTGGCACTGCTTTACTCCGCACTAAGCACCCTTACGCCATTGGTTGCCGCAATAACAATATTTGCCGGTGATGCCTATTCCAAGATGATTGCTGCGCAGATAATAATGTTTCTGCCGTATGCACGCACCGAGGAGACCAGCAAGATGCGCTCCGTTTATCGCAAGATGAGTCTGCGAGCCGGCATTGCGCTCTTCATTCAAGGCACACTGCCGATGCTGCCACTCATATATGCCGGTATGCACGGGCTGATGTTGCGGTGGGACTTGTTGATATTCGTGCCCTGCATAGTGATGTATTTCCTTTATTATATGATGCTCCGCAAGATTAAAGGATACACCGGCGACTGCTGCGGAGCACTTTTCCTCATCATCGAACTGTCGTTCTACCTCACTATGGCACTCCGATAACAATTCTATAGACATCTAATAACAAGCAATATACAAAGAATATGGAAGTATATATGATAAGACACACGAGCGTGGGTGTACCAAAAGGCACATGCTACGGCTGGAGTGACGTGCCCGTTGCCGATACATTCGAACAGGAGGCGAGCGTCACCAAGGAAAACCTCAAGGGTATTGTGTTTGACAAAGTGTTCTCGTCGCCACTGACAAGAGCACGCAAACTCGCAGAATTTTGCGGTCATGAAAACCCGGAAACAGATGACAGATTGAAGGAGATGAATATGGGCGACTGGGAAATGTTGCTCTACGACGACATCGAGAAACGTGACCCTGCGATAAGAAAATGGTATGAAGACTACATGAATCTTGCCGCAACCAACGGCGAGAGTTATCGCATAGTGTATCGCCGGGTAGCCGATTTTCTCGATGAACTGCGCAAAAAGGATTACAAGAGAGTGGCAATCTTCGCCCACGGCGGTGTTCTCATCTGCGCAGGAGTGTATGCCGGGCTGTTCCCTGAGGACGACTGCTTCCGCCACCTCACTCCATACGGAGGAATACAGATTATAAACATATAACAAAACAAAGCCTGCCGCAAGTGACCTAAGTCACCATGCGGCAGGCTTTTTATTGCCATAAGAAAAAGCTATTACATCTTCTTTATGATTGAACGCCCTGCTTTGATAGCCTCCATGTTGAGAGGTATCAAGGCATGGTGACGCTCGGGCAAAGTTTTGTAGAGAGCCTTCTCAACGCCCTTGTCACTTACCACCGGGCATACTTCGAGCAATCCACCGAGTACTATCATGTTGAACACTTTCGAATTTTTCATCTCTGCAGCCTTATCCATAGCATCAATGCGATATACAGTGATGTCCTCACGTGTAGGCGGATTGATAATTCCGAATCCGTCGTAGATAAGTATTCCGCCCGGCTTGATTTTCGGTGCAAACTTATCGAGTGACGGCTGGTTGAGCACGATAGCAATGTCATACTGGCTAAGGATAGGCGACGATACACGGTCATCACTGACAATAACTGTCACGTTGGCTGTACCTCCGCGCTGCTCCGGACCGTATGCCGGCATCCAAGTAACTTCTTTGTCCTCCATCAGTCCGGAGTAAGCGAGAATTTTTCCCATAGAAAGGACACCCTGTCCTCCGAAACCTGATATAATTATTTCATGTTGCATAGTCTGTATTCTCCTTACTCTATTGTTGTGTCTTTAAGATCTCCCTGCGGATAGAATGGGAACATGTTCTCCTCCATCCATTCATTAGCCTTGGTTGGTGGCATTTTCCAACCACTGTTACATGTAGATGTAATCTCAACCAAGCACGAGCCCTTACCTGCCATATTAGCTTCGAAAGCCTTGCGTATAGCCTTCTTTGCCTTGAGGATATGACCAACGGTGTTTACACTCTGACGTGTAACGTAGCATGTACCCTCGAACAGGGCTGCCATTTCGGGCACCTTCAACGGATAACCATGCAACTGCGGCTCACGTCCGTACGGACATGTGGCAGTCTTCTGTCCCACGAGGGTCGTAGGAGCCATCTGACCACCGGTCATTCCGTAGATAGCATTGTTGATGAAGATAATCGTAATGTTCTCACCACGGTTGAGAGCGTGCACTGTTTCAGCAGCACCGATACATCCGAGGTCGCCGTCTCCCTGATAAGTGAACACCAGACGGTCGGGCCACAGACGCTTGATTGCCGTAGCAACGGCAGGCGCACGACCGTGAGCAGCCTCCTGCCAGTCGATGTCGAGATAACGATAAGCGAACACTGCACACCCCACCGGCGAAACACCGATAGACTTATCTTCCATTCCCATTTCCTCGATTACCTCAGCAACGAGTTTATGTACGACACCATGAGAGCATCCCGGGCAATAGTGCATGGGGACATCGTTCATCAGCGTCGGCTTCTTATACACCAGATTTTCTGGGCTTATTATATCATTCTTTTCCATGGCTTACATCAGTTTGGTTTTGATAGCATTCACAATCTCATCCGGTTCGGGCACGATTCCACCCAAACGTCCGAAGTGTTCCACCGGCAGGGCACCATTGATAGCAAGACGAACGTCTTCTACCATTTGTCCGGCATTGATTTCAGCAACCAGCACACCCTTCTTTCCACGTGCTGCTTCTACAATCTGCTTGGTCGGGAACGGCCACAGAGTGATAGGACGGAAGAGTCCGACCTTTATTCCTTCTTCTTTCGCAAGTTCAAGAGCCTTCTCAGCAATACGTGCTGCAGAGCCGAAACTTACAATCATATAGTCGGCGTCTTCGAGCTGTTGTGTCTCGTAGCGCACCTCTTTGTCACGTATCTCCTGATATTTTTCCTGAAGATGGATGTTTCTCTTCTCCATTTCTTCAGACTGCAATTCGAGAGATGTTATGATGTTAGGCTCACGGTCCTTAGTGCGACCGAAAGTTGCCCACGGGCATTCTTTTCTGATTTCCTCTTCGGTTCTGCGTGCCTTGTAAGGAGGCAAAACCACCTTTTCCATCATCTGTCCGATAACACCGTCGGAAAGAATCATTGCCGGATTGCGGTACTTGAATGCCAATTCATAGGCGAGTTCCACGAAGTCGGCCATTTCCTGCACGCTGTTCGGGGCAAGCGTAATAACATAGTAGTCACCGTTACCACCACCGCGTGTTGCTTGGAAATAGTCTGCCTGCGACGGCTGAATAGTACCCAGTCCGGGACCGCCGCGCTGCACGTTTACGAACACCCCCGGCAGTTCTGCACCTGCCATGTATGCTATACCTTCCTGCATGAGTGCCACGCCGGGGCTTGAAGACGATGTCATAACACGCTTTCCGGCACCTGCGCCACCATATACCATGTTGATAGAAGCCACCTCGCTCTCTGCCTGAAGAACCACCATACCGGTTTTCTCCCAAGGCTTCAGCTCGGCAAGCGTCTCGATTATTTCACTCTGCGGAGTGATGGGATAACCAAAATATCCATCAGTGCCACAGCGTATTGCGGCATGGGCTATCGCCTCATTACCTTTCATAAGAGTTACTTCCTGTTCTGCCATAGCTTAATTCTCCATACGTTTTTTGTAAACTGTAATACATCCATCAGGACACACTGTAGCACACGCCGCGCATCCGATGCAGTCATCGGGGCGCGCCGGCTGCACATACGTGTAACCGTGGACATTCACTCTCTTTGCTTCCAAGGCGATTACGTCCTTCGGGCAGGCCACTACGCACAGCGAGCAACCCTTACATCGGTCGGTATCCACCACGATAGCACCTCTAAATTTTGCCATAATGTTTTTTTTAATCCTTTTAACCACGCTGCCACAGCCGAGGCTGCACGGTTATCAGGGGTTGTACATGTCTTTACAATAGTAGTTAAGTATGTCGTCGAGCATGCGTTTTGCATCGACGGCAGGGCTGTTTGGATCTAAGGCTATAGCCTCGAGATAACTATTGATTGCCTCAACATAGTTACCCTCTCGGCGGTAGTTGTTGCCCTGCTGATAATATTCTTCGGCTGTCATTTTCTCTTGTATGCTTCTAAAGTGTTCTTCATCAGCGAACAGATGGTCATCGGACCGACACCGCCCGGTACCGGTGTGATGTACGAACATTTGTCTGCCACTTCATCAAACTTCACGTCGCCGTTCAGTCGGAAGCCTCCTTTGCGGGTCTCGTCTGCCACCCTCGTCGTTCCGACATCTATCACCACGGCACCTTCTTTCACCATTTCTGCCGTAACGAAATCGGGGCGTCCGATTGCTGCCACGATGATGTCGGCGTTGCGGCATTCCTCTTTCAGAGTTTTTGAGCGGCTGTGACAAACAGTCACTGTGGCATCGCCATACTGCTTCTGCAGCATCAGTTGCGCCATTGGTTTTCCCACAATGTTAGAGCGTCCGAGCACAACGCATTTCTTTCCCGACGTTTCTATGCCGTAGCGTTGTATAAGGGTGATAATGCCAAGGGGCGTTGCAGAGATGAAACACGGCAGACCTATCGCCATTCTTCCGACGTTAATAGGGTGAAAACCGTCAACATCCTTACGGTAGTCGATAGTCTCTATCACCTTCTGTTCGTCGATATGCTTAGGCAGAGGCATCTGAACTATGAAACCGTCGATGTCTGCATCTTCGTTCATCTCGCGCACCTTTGCGAGCAGTTCATCTTCTGTAACGTTGTCCTCGTAGCGTATCAACGACGACTTGAAGCCGCAAGCCTCACACGAGAGCACCTTGTTCTTCACGTAAGTCTCACTTCCTCCGTCGTGTCCTACGAGTATTGCCGCAAGATGAGGACGCTTCCTGCCCTGCGCCACAAGTTGCTCAACCTCCTGCCTTATTTCTTCCTTGATTTTCGCGGCAGTTGCTTTTCCGTCAATCAGAGTGTAGCCGGTCTTACCATTGCCGACATTTGCAGTTGCGTTATTATTACTTGTGTCCATTATATGCACGTATATTATTATGTAAGAAAAACATTATCTGTAATTATTCACTCATTTATTTCTTCTGGGCATTAGGCATAGGCATGCCTTTCATCATTCCCTTCATGCCTCCGTTTGTCACCATCTTCATCATCTTTCGCGTCTGGTCGAACTGCTTTATCAGCCTGTTCACTTCCTGAATGTTCGTGCCCGAACCCTTTGCGATGCGGTTGCGCCTGCTGGTGTTCAGTATTTCCGGGTTTGTGCGTTCTTTCGGGGTCATGCTGTATATGATAGCCTCAATGCCCTTGAAAGCATTGTCGTCTATGTCAACATCCTTTATAGCCTTGCCCACTCCGGGAATCATCGCAGCCAAATCCTTGAGATTTCCCATTTTCTTTATCTGCTGTATCTGTCCGAGGAAGTCGTTGAAGTCGAATTTGTTCTTCATTATCTTCTTCTGAAGACGCTTCGCCTCTTCCTCGTCATACTGCTCCTGTGCTCTTTCCACGAGCGACACGATGTCGCCCATTCCGAGTATTCGGTCTGCCATTCGCTCGGGGTGGAACACGTCGATGGCTTCCATCTTCTCTCCCGTACCCACAAACTTTATAGGCTTTGTCACCACTGTGCGTATCGACAGGGCAGCACCGCCACGCGTGTCACCGTCGAGTTTCGTCAGCACCACACCGTCAAAGTCAAGCCTTTCGTTAAATTCCCGGGCAGTGTTCACCGCGTCCTGACCGGTCATTGAGTCAACCACGAACAGAGTTTCATCAGGATTTAAAGCCTTTTTCAAGGTTTCTATTTCCTGCATCATTTCCTCATCCACGGCGAGACGACCGGCGGTATCGACAATCACCACGTCATTTCCATTGGTCTTTGCCTCCGCAATGCCGTGGTTTGCGATGCTCACCACATCCTTGCTTTCAGGCTCACAGAACACCGGCACGCCGACAGATGCGCCCACGACCTTCAACTGTTCTATGGCAGCCGGGCGGTAAACGTCGCAAGCCACGAGCAAAGGTTTCTTGTGCTGCTTTGTCTTCAGCATGTTGGCGAGTTTTCCACTGAACGTCGTTTTACCCGAGCCCTGCAATCCCGACATCAATATCACTGCCGGTTTTCCGGTGAGTTCAAGTTCCGAAGCGGAGCCTCCCATGAGTTCGGCAAGCTCGTCATGCACTATCTTCACCATCAACTGCCCCGGTTTTACTGCCGTGAGAACATTCATTCCCAAGGCTTTCTGCTTCACCGTGTCAGTGAACTGCTTTGCCACTTTGTAGTTTACGTCAGCATCAAGCAGGGCGCGGCGCACATCTTTCAGCGTCTCTGCAACGTTTATCTCGGTGATTTTTCCTTCACCTTTAAGTATTTTGAATGACCTTTCAAGTCTGTCACTTAGATTCTCAAACATCAGTCTTCTAATTTTCTTTTCTGATTTGCAATATCGTTTCCGATTATGACAGCGGGACTCAAAAGCCACCTCTGCCTTTTCTTTGGCAAAGATAATGAAAATAATGGAAACACAATGAAAGATAGACGTTGATTTAAACTATTTTAAAACTAAGTAATAAAAAAATGCCCGTATCGGCACTTTTATTTACAAAAAAACGCGGTCGGAAACACCTTGTTTTGATGTTTTTCAAGCCCATATCTACGACAAGGGTATGCCGCAACATTCCGTTTCAGGCGCAAAGCCATCACACCGGAACGTCGCCGCATACCCTCATGCGCACTGTCAGGCTTGATTGCGAAGCCAAAGCCCCCCCCGTTCTCCACTAAACACATGGAGAACAGATGGTTATCATTTCACTTTTATCGAGATGGCCTTTAGCTCCTGCCATCCTGACCTGTCTGTAAGGCGCACCATGAAGTGATAGTCGCCGGCATCAATATCAGTCGGAATGGGTATATCCACCTTGGCTTCAAACGCCCTCTGACCGGCCGGTATGTCGAAACTCTTGTTATACACCCAGGGATTTACCGGTTTTTTCTTTTCTTCAAGCACGCAATCTCCGGCCACGGTACCGTGCGAGTGGTGGTCGAAATTGTTGTGTATCTCAATGTTATAGTTGCCGAGTTCCATGTTGTCGGTAAACTTGCATCGCAACGGAACAACGTCACCACGTTCATACACCTGACAGTTTTCAGGATAAGAGTCCTTGTCGTCGCTTATTACAGGCTTCTCCATGTCCTTTTCCACGGTGTCGGCATCGTCGCCGCAAGAAACCATAAGCACCCCGACCATCAATGCCACAATGCCCGAAAAAAATCTTTTCATCATGCTTTTCCTTTCTTTATATTATAGGTATTCACGCATTATTGAACCTGAAGCCCTTCCACTTCTGCTGTCGCAGACACACCCTTGGCATCTGTCACGGTGAAGTGAAGGTGGTACTCGCCCTTTGGAGCATCGGCAGGAATCTCCGGATGCTCGTGGAAATGCACATCCTCAAGCCCCACGTAATCGCCGGTGTACTCAAATTCCTTCTCATAGTCTGCGCCGACCTTGTGTATTTCAACAACTATTTTCTGAACTTTGTTAGCCGCAACGACATGTGCCTCGAGGTGCATTTTCTTACCGGCAACGGCAGTCATGCTGTTGTCATGCCCCACCTCGGTTATCTCAATCTTAGGTGCATTGGCATCAGGTATTGTCACAGTTATCTTATCTTCAACCGTTGTTGACATTCCCACTGCATCCGTAACCTTGAAATACAGGGTGTATTTGCCCTTAGGTGCTTCGGCAGGAATATCTATGTGCTTGTGGAACTTCACGTTTTTCTTTCCCACAAACTCATCGTCGGTGTAACTCTTTGAGATGACAAATGAGCCTCCGTCCTGCACTATCTTCACCTCTATGCTCCGTATAAGGTTCTCTGCAAATATGTCGCCTTCAAGGTGAAGGTCGTCGCCGGCTTCCGCCTCCTTGCTGTTCTCGTGACCCACTTCTTCGAGTTTCACTACCGGGGCGTTGCCTGTGGTCTCTTTATTGTCGTCTGAACAAGAGGTAAACATCATTGAGAATACAGAAAGCAGCATTGCTGCACTTGATATGATAATCTTTTTCATTGTCTTTTTTTTATTTTAGGTTAATGTCCCGAGCCCTGTCTTTGCAAGACCTTTCCGAGACGGATTTGTTTAAAATCTCAAAACTCCAGTCCCACCGAAAGGCTGACATTGCGCCCTGCTTCAGACACTCCTATCAGGCGGTAGTAACTGGTGTGGTCGTAGTACCTGCGGTTGAGCAGGTTGTTGCATTGCATGTTGGCAGAGAGTGTCACACCTTTCAGGTTCCACGTCTTGCCTGCCGACAAGCCGATGAGATAATAACCGGGAGTGGGTTTCTCCGGAGGCACTATCTCACTCTGCCTTCCGGTAATTTGGTAGGTCAGTTGTGCGAATGCCGCTCCTTTGTTCTCGTCATCTTCCGACTTCCACCTAAGCGTCAGCCCTGCGCTCCACGGGCGACTGAAAGGCAGCGTGTAGCCCTTCTTTGCACCCGACTGCTGTCGAGCATACAGGTATTCGCCGGTGAGTTCGCTCTCCAACCACGGCATCCATTCATATTTCATCATCACCTCGCAGCCCCATCTCAACACTTTGCTTTGGCTGTAGTTATACACCTGCAGCCCCTCATAGTATTCCGATGTGGGGTTCATATATATATAATTGGTGAAATAGTTGAAATATGGGTCAAACTGCAGACTGAGCCTTTTGCCCTGCCAGTTAATCCCGGCGTCCACCTGATACGACTCTTCCGGGTCAAGGTCGGCATTTCCTCGCTCATATCTGAAGATGTGGTAGTTCACTCCATCGGTGCCCAGTTCCTTCGCAATGGGTGTCCGGAAGCCTTTACCCACGTTGGCTTTCAATATCCAGTTGCCGAGGATATAGTTCACCCCTGCCGACCATGTGAGGCTGCCGAAATTGAGCACACGGTTCTCCGACCTTTTCTTATATGTCGGAACGTCGTTCTCGGGCGTTGTGAACCAATCGGTGTATTCATATATATGGGTTCGCGTGAGGTCATATCTCAGTCCGGCATTCAGTATCAGCCTTTCCGAGACATGGTAACGGTCGTATATATACGCTCCTGCCGTGGCATTGCGGAAGTCGGGGATTATGAATCCCCATCCGTAGCGTTTGTTGCGCTGCAGTTCGGCACTCACTCCCATGCTCAGGTTGTGATGCTCTGCCACGAGGGTCTTTGCCCCTGCCATTACGGTGTATGTGGTCTTGTTGAACTTACGCTCGAGCGAACTCTCCGGTTTCGGCATGTAGCCGTGACTCACAGGTTCCGACTCTTCCCTGCGCATGTTATGCTGAAAAGAGAGGTCGAGCGAGAGATGCAGGTTGGGGCGATGCAGTTCGGAGTGGCTCACTGCCTTCAGGTGGTTCACCGAATGGTAAGGCAGCGAGATGTCGCGCTCCGAGCGGTCGTAGTCTATTTCAGACAGGCGCACCTCCAGCCCATGAGCGTTGGCAAAGAAGCCACTCTTGCCGTTGGTGTCGGAGAGTCGGAGGCTCGTAGAGAAGTTCGCGCCCTGATACCCCAACATCACACTGCCGTCAAGTTCACGACCTGCGGTGTTGCGCAACCTGTGTTTATGGAGCTTTATATAATATGAATAATATTGTATGCTGTCTGTCGGCACTTTATAGTCGGCATAGTCACTGCCCGACAGACTCAACTTCCAGTAGAATCCGTTACCCGGCGCGCCGCCGAGTTGTACCGCAGCCCCCAACGAGGCGTTATTGCTGCGTGCGAAAATGCGCGCCTTCCCCTCGAAGCTGCGTTGTGGAACGCGGTCGCTATAAAGGTTTATCACTCCCCCTATGGCATCAGAGCCGCAGAGCAGAGCCGACGGTCCCTTCACTATCTCCACGCGGTCTATGTCGAACTGGTTTATCTCCAGTCCGTGGTCTTCACCCCACTGCTGTCCCTCGTGTTTTATTCCGTTCTCGGTTACAGCCATGCGGTTGAAGCCCAGTCCGCGTATCGTGGGTTTCGACTCGCCCGAGCCTATGCTCATGGCCTTCACCCCCGGTATGGTCTGAAGGCTCTGCATCAGACTCCCTCCGAGGTTTTCGTTGATAAAATCTTCGGTCACGCGCACCATGTTCTGCGACGACTTCATAATCAGATTGCGCTGTGAAGTATTGCCCAAAACCGTGACATTCTGCATACTGCCGCCCGTTATCGTGTCGGTTTCGCCTTTGCCGGTCTGTCCATATACTGACAATACGACTGCGAACAACACAGCGACATGAATTATTCTTTTCATAAACTGACGTCCGATATTGATACTATATCCCTCGTCGGCACATCATCGTGCCGGCAAAGGAAAAACTAAGAAAAGAGTATCACTTCCGGAGGTCCGCGCAGATTGTTATATTGTGTCGCACGCGAACATACAACAGAGTTTCTGCTGCGTGGCAATACCTGCCCCTTGACAGCAAGGGCGACTGTGAAAATGACAACCGGCATGAGATATGGCAGCGTGCTGAATTGGCACAGCAGACAGTTGTCAAAAGAAAGGTTTCCGTTAGAGAAGTGCCCCGCATGAGGCGCATGGTTGACGCAATCGACACAATCCACATGCGCTGCATAGCCCCCATGAGTATGCAACGACACCGCCATAAACATTGGAACGAACACCAATAGCAAAAGGCGTGATATTGATATGCGTCTTGTCTCTATTGCCATATTGACTGCAAATTTAAGAAATAATCTGCAAAAGGCGTAATAACATTGATTGTTTAACATTCTATTGCACATCGGCACATTTGCAACAATAAAGTAAAATCGCCGATTTTGCAAACCAAATTCGGCGAAATTGAAAAGCAAAATCGGCGAAATTACAGAGCAATTTCGCCGATTTTACAATATGGTAATTGGTCTATGCCACGATGTTAAGGAAGTAACGATGAAGCGAAAGGTCGTCATCGAGCTCCGGGTGGAACGCCGTCACGAGTTGGTTGCCTTGTCGGGCAGCAACTATCTTGCCGTCAACCTCCGACAGTATCTCCACCTCGCGCCCCGCTTCCTCTATGTAAGGGGCACGTATGAACGTCATTGGTATTTCGCCTTCTATGCCTCGGAAGTTAGCATTGGTGTGGAAACTGCCGAGTTGTCGCCCGTAGGCGTTGCGCCGTGCGAGGATGTCCATTGTGCCTATATGCTCGCGGTCGAGGAGTATCAGCCCTGCACACGTGCCCAGCACGGGCATTCCGCCGGCTATGGCTTCGCGTACGGGGGCGAGCATACCCTGTCTTTTGAGCAGGAGCATCATGGTGGTGCTCTCGCCGCCCGGTATTATGATGGCGTCTTTCGGCTGCTGCCAGTCGCTGAGTTTCCTCACCTCGAAGGTCTCCACTCCGAGACGTTCCAACATCTGCTCGTGCTCTATGAAAGCACCTTGGAGCGCAAGAACTGCAATTCTCATATATCGCTTACTTGCCTCTTTCTGCCATCAACAACTGTATCTCCTGCTCGTTGATGCCCACCATTGCCTCTCCGAGGTCTTCAGAAAGTTGGGCTATCATCTTCGCGTCGGTGTAGTTTGTAGTGGCTTGAACGATTGCACGCGCGCGCTTCTCGGGGTTTCCGCTCTTGAAGATACCGCTTCCGACGAACACACCCTCTGCTCCCAACTGCATCATCAGGGCTGCATCGGCCGGTGTTGCGATACCTCCTGCGGCGAAGTTTACGACAGGCAGTTTGCCATTGTCATGCACGTAGCGCACCAGTTCGTAAGGAGCACGCAACTGCTTGGCTTCCTCGTAGAGTTCGTCTTCGCTCATGTTGACGATACGGCGCATCTCCGACTGCATCATTCTCATGTGTGTCACAGCCTGAACCACGTCGCCCGTGCCCGGTTCTCCCTTGGTACGAATCATCGTTGCGCCCTCGCTTATTCTGCGCAATGCCTCTCCGAGGTTCTTTGCACCGCACACGAAAGGAACATCAAACTTAGCCTTGTCGATGTGATACACGTTGTCTGCCGGTGAGAGCACTTCGCTCTCGTCGATATAGTCGATTTCGATGGCTTGTAGCAACTGCGCCTCCACGAAGTGACCGATACGGCATTTTGCCATTACCGGAATAGTTACGGCTTCCTGTATGCCCTTTATCATCTTGGGGTCGCTCATGCGCGACACTCCGCCTGCAGCCCTGATGTCTGCGGGGATGCGCTCAAGTGCCATTACCGCGCATGCTCCTGCTGCCTCGGCTATGCGTGCCTGCTCGGGTGTTGTAACGTCCATTATTACCCCGCCCTTCAGCATCTGTGCGAGTTGGCGGTTCAGTTGTTGTCTGTTTTCTTTCATTTTTATTTCCTGTTTTAAAAGTTTTTGCAAAGGAACAAAAAAACAATCAACGAGCCAAACGGTGTTCCCTTATTGACAAATACAACTCGCTTTTGTTCAACTAATCGCGCAGAAAAAGGTTTGGTTTGCAGTTATCTAATTGGTAAAGACCATTGTTTATACATCATTCATCGTTTTATAGGAAGAAAATTGTGTATTTGCAAAATGTAATAAATGTGTATATGCCAAAGATATTTTAACCCCAATCTCTAAGTTTGCAATATGAATTGCAAACTTAGAGATTGGGGTTTAATATTTCGGATTTATCTTTTATTTCCACTCTAATGAGCATGAACCTATTCGCGTGCGTGTCATACAGGGCTACCGGGTAATGCTTGAAAAATTGCCATTACTCCTGTCTGCCCCGGTATTCGGTAGGAGTTTCGCCCGTCATTTTTTTGAAAAACTTGGTGAAATGGGATTGTGAGGTGAAGTTAAACTGCCATGCTATTTCCTGAATGGTGCAATCGGTGCTCTGCAAGGCAATCTTCAGCTGTTTCAGAAGGTATTCGTCTATCATTGCCTTAGGTGATATTCCTGCCATGCGTTTTGTCACTTGGGCGAGGTAGCGACTGCTTACGTTCATCCTGTCTGCATAGAATTGCACGTCGCTGTGTCGCTCGTGGTGCTCCGCGATGAGGTTTAGAAGTTCGTTGTACAGCTCTGCGCCGCGACCTTCGATATTCCCTGCCAGCGCAGCCTGCCTGTTAACGTATGCCGTGGCTTCGCTGATCGCCTTTTCCTTCGGCAGTCCCTGAGCCAGATAAGCTGCTATTGAGGCCGAAAAGACGCTGCGCATGCCGTGGATTTCCCAATCTACAAGACTTTGCACCTGTAATTCGCGCACCACGATATGACACATCGGGAGCAGTGTCCGGATGATTTCTTCAGACAGTTCTTCGGAGTAAAGTCGCTCGCCGCGGGTGGAAGTGCCTACCGGGTCATATACTATCCAGCGGGGGGTGTATCGCTTCAGCGTGCGCACAACAGCCTTCACCTGTCCTTGATTGCGCAGCATACCTATCTTTATAACCTCGGGACTCATGTCGTCCATTATCGCCTCCACCTGCTGTTCGAGCACATTGGCAGGAATGTCGAAAAACTCCTGTATTCCGATGGTGTTCTGCATCGTTACCGTTGTGATAGCCGTAAGCGGCACACCTCCCAGTTCGGCAATCGTCTTTATGTCTCTCTGAACGCCTGCTCCGCCTGTTCCGTCGCTTCCGGTGATTGTCAGCACCCGCCTGTCGCAGTTTCCTTTTCCCATCATCCTGCCGTTATAAAGGCTTACGAAACCTACTCCCAATCGCGCGGGTAAGTGGCTACCACGGAGAGAGTTCCGTCGTCGTCGTCGCTTACTATAGACAATATGTATTCGGGATTGTCGTCGCCTGTATCGTCAACATAATAGAGCCGGGCTCCGGACATGTCGGGGTCGTCGAAACTGTCGATAACCATGCTGTTTCCGATTATTTTCTTCTGCAATGCCGCTCCTTCTTCCAAATTGCTCACTTCGGTACCGAGCGAAATGGTGGAAAGTTTTCCCTCGTCGTCAAAAAGCACCACGAGCAGGTCGTAGTCATTGCCTTTATACTCCACGTTGAGGAAAAGAAACGTGTTGGTTTCTTCGTCAACAACTACGCTGTCACAATCTACCTCAACCTCGGAAGCCTCGTCAAGGGTCATTCCGAAATTAAATCCTAAGATGTTCTGCGCACTCATCGTTGCAGCAGCAATGGCAAAGGATAGAAAAAAAAATATTCTTTTCATTATTATTATATAAAATCGGGCTGCAAAATTAAACCAATAGTCGCTAACCGCCAAAACAAATATGGAATATTTTACGTAAGGTTCTTTTTTATTGATTTTCATTGCCTGAAGAGCGGTTGGTATCTTTCGGGAGAAGCATAAATGACCGCGACCTGCGGCATTGATTTCGGGTCACGGTCATTAGGGTGATTTAAAGGAGGCTGCTTTCATCTGTAACTGAAATTGGAAACAGACGACTCCCTATACATCTCGTCATCGTCGTTATAGACGTTGTCGAGTTCAAACTCTTCTTGATTGTAGCATTTCGGCTTTACTTTCATGGCAAAATCTCCTATACGTTTTCTCCTGTCGGTTTCCCCTTACCGAACATTCTACCACTATTTCCGGCTTGGGGAATAGCCGGTCAATGAGTTATCCTTTTCGCAAATGTATGTAATTATCTGCAGAATACCAAATTTTTTAATGAAATTTTACATCGCGATGCCGTAAATGCTAACGCGAAGTGCTGTTTTAGAAACGTTGTAATACGCGACGCATCATCAATGACACTTTGTTCGTATATTCCCATGAAAACTAAAGAAACGCTCCTAACCGGCAACGTCTTTAAGTTGTTTTTTAATTGATTAACATTCCGTTCTGCTTGAATAAATCTTTTTTTAATTATCTTTGCGCCCTGAATATATACAAATATAACGGCAAATGAATTTATTAAAGGCTTTGTTCGGGGGCAAGGCAAAAACCCCGGAGGAGGAAAAAAAAGACTCTGAAGAACACGACTTCAATGTTCTGAAATACGATGGTAAGCAGGCTTTGGTTCAAGGGAACACCGGATTTGCCGTGAAATGCCTTACACATGCCCTCAATATCAAGGACGACCCGGAGACGCGCGACTATCTGAGTCAGGCGTTGATAAAGGAGGGCGACATGCTGAAGGCTTACGAACAACTTCAGAAATTGTCGGAAACCGAACCGGACAACGTAAAGATATATATGCGCATGGCTAACGTGTCATTCGTCATGGAGGACTATAACGCTATGGCTAATGCGTGTGAGAAAGCGATGCTGGTGGATAAGGATATGCCCGAACTGATGTACCTTTATGCTCAAGCATGTGTCGGATTGGGTGACACTTCTAACGCCGTGGCAATGCTGACAAAGGCAATCAACCTGCGCGAAGACTACGGAGACGCTTATCTATTGCGCGGAGAGACGCTGCTGGAAAACGGCAATACGGAAGGCGCAGAGGAAGATGCCGACTGGCTGATGGAGCACCATGCCGACATAGAAGAGGCGCTGCTGCTGAAAGCCCGGCTTGAAAAGACCAAGGGCAATGCCGACAATGCGATTGAGGTTTACGGCAAAGTAATAGACATTAACCCGTTCTCAATCGACGCATACAGGGAACGTGCCGCCGTGAAACTTGAGAAAGGCGACCAAGCCGGGCATGATGAAGACATGCAGAAGGCAAGCGAAATATCGCCGGAAGTGAACGAGGAGGATATTGAAAAGGAAATGGAACAGAAATATAAGGACAACAATCCATACGGTTTTTAAACCAAATCGCCCCCAAAGCAACTTAATTCAAAGAATTTTTAAACCCCTTAATTAACAGTTATGAATAAAAAAATCTATACTATCTTGACCATGATGCTTGTCTGTATCGTGGCAGTGGCAGGACCGGTAACGCCGAAACAAGCGTACCAAAAAGCCATGCAGTTTATGAATAAGGACGGACAAAACGCCGTGAAAGCCGTGAAAATGGCAGGCAAAGTGCAGAAAGGCGTTGCCGCAAACAACGAAAAACTGCAAAGCTACTATATCTTCAACGCTGACAACAATCAGGGATTTGTTATCATAAGCGGCGAAGACAGACTGCCTGAGGTGTTCGGATATGGCGAGAAAGAAAACCTTGACACTGAGAATATGCCCGAAAACATGAAGATGGTGCTCGACATGTATGACAGATTAGTGAAGTATGTGGCAAGCCAACCGGAAAGTTACAAGCCAGAGAACATCTCTTTGGCAAGACGACAGGCAAAGACCGGCATCAATCCTCTGTTGGAAACAAAATGGAGTCAGGATAAACCTTACAACACGTTGTGCCCGAAAGACGGTACAAAATATTCTGCAACAGGATGTGCCGCCACATCAATGGCACAGGTGATGTACTATCACAAATGGCCCGAAGCAAATTGTGAGCCTATTCCGGCATACTATACATCCACCCTGCAGAAAAACCTTGACGAACTGCCTGCTACCACTTTCCAGTGGGATAAGATGCAAAACACTTACGGCTGGTGGCAAACTGACACTGACAATGCAGTGTCAAAGCTTATGCAGTACTGCGGTTATAGCATCGAGATGAATTACTCTGCAGAGGGCTCGGGGGCTTTTTCATTCCTGCAGCCATACGCTCTGAAGAAATATTTTGGTTACGACAATAGGACAAGACTTATCGAGAGAGACGAATTTACGATCGATGTGTGGATAAATATCATCTACAACGAACTTGCCGAAAATCGCCCCGTGGTGTATAGCGGAGTGACAAGCAAGAAAGAAGGGCACTCTTTCGTGCTCGACGGATACCGCCAGTCTGACGGTTTCTTCCATGTAAACTGGGGTTGGAACGGTATTAGCGACAACTACTTCGACATCACCGTGCTCAATCCTAACAACACCACAAGTACCGGTTCGGCATCTACAAACGAAGGTTTTGCCCTCCAGCAGGATGCCATTATCGGCATGCAGAAGCCTACCGGACATCAGGATCCGTTCAAGGACTACCTTACTTCAAGCATCAACTCGCTGCGAGGCAACGTCATCGACTGCTCATACATAAACCTGACACCTAAGAGAAACACCTTCGATATTGGTATAGGATACTACAATGAGAATGGTAGAATAGAGGTGTTAGCACAAAATGGGACTGCAGAACTGGGAAAATTCAACTATTTCCCCAGCATAACTTACAACCTTAGTTCGCTCATTCATGAACCGGGAACATACAAAATATTCCCTATAAGCAAACTTTCAACAGAAGAGAAGTGGCAGCCGGGAGACGCGGCAGATTACATCTATGTTAAAACTGTGCTTGATAACGAAGGCAAAATGACAAGCACTCTCTACCCGGTCTTTGCAATAAACGTTGATAAGGTGCTCATGACAGACACCACGAAGACCAACAAGGAGATTACCGTAACATATAATTTGTCAAACAAGTTGGATGAAGCATACAACGGACAGATGTATTTCAACGCCAAGAGTATCGACGGAAAAGACGAGATAAAGCAGGAAGCGGAATGTGTTGTCAATCCTAAGGGAAAGAAAGACATCATAATCAAGTTCACACCTAAGCGTAACGGTAAGTATCGTATAATTCTTTCGAGCGATAACACTTACAGCAACCGTCTCTCCGACGAGACCCACCAAATAGGCGAAACGGAGCCTTCGTTTGAGGTGGATTTAAATGTTGAGGATATGGTAAGGAACAACAATTCCAATTATCTCTACTCAGGTGTTGCCAATGGTAAGGTTATCCTAAAGAACACCGGCAAGGATGCTTACAACCATAACGTAAAAATCGAGCTCGCAGGTCGTAAGGATGGTATGTACGTTACAGAGTATCAGACGGAAAATTTGGTTAACATAGCCTCCGGAGAGAGCACTGAAATTCCGTTTAATTTCAACGGAATGGTTGAGAACAAGAAATATATGTTCAGGTTCTTCTATGAATACAATGAGATGGTTAAGTTCTCAGAGTATCGCTTCACGGCAAAAGCACCTAACACGAATGGTATCGAGAACACCGGTGTTGACGCACAGGAAGACGACAACTCACAGATATTCGACGTAACAGGACGCAGGATTAAGACCGATGCCGACGGTAAACTGCAGCGTGGCATATACATAAAGAACGGCAAGAAATATGTAAGCAAGTAACCACAAAGTAAGATAAGCCCAAATCGGTCATTAGGACATAAACTGATTGAGTTTGTTTGTCAGGCAGAATATTTGCTGCTCTTATCGAACGCTTAGCAGACTACGTTAAGATGAGATGGTCGGAAAGATGATGTAAAACGAACGAAAGCTGTCAGGGAACTATACCATCAAACAAGATGCAAGCATACGTGACCTGATGACCGATTGGGGTTAAAATGCCAGCGGAAAGCGGCAAAAAGACGAAACAAAGGATTTGTTCAAGTCCCGCTTCAAGACGTTTGGAGCGGGACTTTTTCATAATATCACAGGCTATATCACGCGGAAAGTGATAACATAAGAAACAAAATGAAATAATGGAACTTGACTTGGAGAGACTTAAATTGCCAAAACACGACAAACGCCCCTTCGTCATAGCAGGACCATGCAGTGCCGAAAGCGAAGAACAGATTATGGAAACCGCAACACAACTGGCACGCAACGGTTGCAAGATTTTCCGTGCCGGAGTGTGGAAGCCGCGCACAAAACCGGGCGGATTTGAGGGACATGGCGAGCCGGCATTGGCGTGGCTGAAGCGCGTTAAGAAAGAAACGGGCATGGCTGTCACCACCGAAGTGGCAACACCGGAGCACGCAGAAATGGCAATGAAGTATGGCATCGACCTGCTGTGGGTTGGCGCACGCACCACGTCGAACCCTTTCGCGATGCAGGCTTTGGCAGATTCTCTGCAGGGAACAGACATCACCGTGCTCGTGAAAAATCCGATAAGCCCCGATATTGAACTGTGGATAGGGGCTTTTGAGCGGCTAAACGGTGCCGGAATAAAGCGGCTCGGGGCAATACACCGGGGCTTCTCAAGTTGCGACAACACTACATACCGCAACCGACCGATGTGGCAAATCCCCATCGAACTGCGCCGGAGAATACCGGATATGCCGATAATATGCGACCCGTCACACATCGGAGGAAAGCGGGAACTGATTGCTCCGCTGTGCCAGCAGGCAATGGATCTCGGTGCCGACGGACTGATAATAGAGAGCCACTGCGACCCGGAAAAGGCGTGGAGCGATGCCGGTCAACAGATAACTCCCGACGTTCTCAAAAACATATTGGCAAATCTCGTGATACGCGACAATACTGCCAGCAGCGAAGACATAACCCAACTGCGGCAGCAGATAGACGAACTCGATAACAGCGTAATGGAAATTCTGGCAAAGAGAATGAAGGTTTGCCGGGAAATAGGGCAATATAAAAAGGAGCACAACATCACCGTTCTGCAGGCACAACGCTATAATGAGGTTCTCGATAAGCTCGGAGCGCAGGGCTCGCAGTGGGGCATGGACGCAGAGTTCGTTAAGAAAATATACGCCGCAATACACGAGGAGAGCGTAAGACAACAGATTGACGTAATCAACAAATGATGCCCATGCGAGGAAAGGATGCAACGACGACGACATGTCTCTGCGCTTATGGCTTCAGGATTACCGTGCTTGCGGCATGCCTTTTGCTTGTCTCTACTACTGCCCGAAGCCGACAACGCAACGACGACAGCACACGCCCGTTCACTTTCGTGGAACTCAACTGCGAGAACCTCTTCGACAATTCTCACGACACATTGAAGCAAGACACGGAGTGGATGAGCGAAAGTCCACGTCACTGGACATATAAACGATACCGACAAAAACTCAACAACATCGGCAAGGAAATAATTGCATGCGGCGAGAACGACGGCAACTGGCGGCTTCCGGACATCGTCGCTCTGTGCGAAGTGGAGAACGACAGCGTGTTGAGAGACCTCACACGACGCTCCCTACTGCGCACTTCGCGCTACGAATATATTGTCACCGAAAGTCCCGACCTGCGCGGAATAGACGTGGCGTTGCTGTTCAGTCCCTCATCATTCCGCCTCATCAGCCACCGCAGCATACGTGTAAAGCCACTTAAAAACATGCGCCCGACTCGCGATATTCTTTATGCCAACGGACTCATTATCAGTGGTGACACGCTACACATATTCGTGGTTCACGCCCCGAGCAGATACGGAGGAGAGCACTCCACTCGCCCTTATCGCCTTCAGGTGGCGAAAACCCTTGCATCGGCAATAGACTCCATATACAGCATTTCGCCCGATGCGGCAATCCTCGTGGCAGGCGATTTCAACGACTATCATGACGATCCGGCACCGCACTTGCTGTATCGACACGGTCTGCAAAATATCACTGCCGATGCCAAAGGCAGCAACGGAGCACTGGGAACATACAAATACAAGGGTGAATGGCGCAGTATCGACCATATCATGGCATCGCCGAAGATGAGCAGAAGGGTAACAAGGTCATACATATCCGACCCCATGTTTCTCCTCGAAGATGATGAGAAATACGGCGGAAAGACACCGCTGCGCACCTACAACGGCTTCAAGTATAAAGGGGGATATAGCGACCACCTGCCACTTGTGGCACGGTTCGGCTTGGAAGTGGCAGAATAACGCGCCCTCAATGGTTTGTTTTCCTCCTGCCAACGTTTATGAGAAACATTCCGATAGCAGTCCAAAACAACTCTCTTATGCGCACTATCAATGCCACGAAGATGCCGGCAGACGGCGTGAGTGCAAGTCCGGAGGTTGACATCATGAACCCTCCTTCCCTACCGCCAATCTGCAATGGCATGAAGAAAAGGATGTTGGCAAAAAGGCTGGTGAACGCGAGTATCAGCACGCATTGGATGTAGTCTGCCGACGGCATGATGACAAGCAGAATGAAGTATATCTCCAATGCCGACAAGAAACGGCATGCCAGTTCCAACAAGAGTGCACCATGAAAGGTGCGCGGGTTCTGCTTGTGGAGTGCCGCAATCTGTATATCGATGTTGTCGAGTTCGTCGTGATGCTTGTCAATAAACCGCTTTGCCCACTTCTTGGCACCTGGAATGTGGCTCAAGAAGGCAAAAGCACGGTTGGCAAGTCCTTTCTTATAACCTTTCATGAAAAACCATATACCGAGTATGCAGAACGCTGTCACTGCCGCAAGAATGGCTGCCATGAAGGGTGTCATCGGTTCGGTGATGATGAATAGCAGCACAGACAGCAGCCAAAACCATAAATGGCTGAAGATGTGTGTCATCGTGTGGAGTATCACAGAGGATGATGCCCGCTCTGTGCCGATATAGGATGACAGTTCCATTATGCGGTAAGGCTCGCCTCCCATCAAACCTCCGGGCGTTGCATAGTTGAGCGCAAAGCCCGATACCATTACCTTGTAAAGCCAAAAGTAGGGAACTTTTGGTTGAGCATTGGACAATGAGGGTTGAGCGGTGAGCGATGATGATTGAGCGTAAGATGGCTGAATGGTACTCCTTATTATAATATACCACGAGGTTGTATTGAAGAAATATAGGAAGAACCAGAGAAGAAGCACTGCCAAGAACCAATAACCTGCATGGGCAAGCCCGTCCCAAACCTGCTGAAAATCAAGTTGGGTCATCATCAGTCCGAGCAGCACCAACCCGAAAATAAAGAACCCGTTGCGGTATTTCTTTTTCATTTCTGCCTACTCTTCCCTAACCTGTTTCTTTGGAATATTGAACCTGACCTTCTCGCTTTCGTCGCGTCTTTCGTGGTAGAGTTTCTTCAACGGGTCTTTTCTTGCATCGTCATAATCCGCCCTGTTGCGCACTATGTCTATCGCAGAGTAAATGGCATTGCGCATTGTCTGTTCGTCAATCTCGTTCTTTCCGGCCTTTCTGAACTCCGCTCCCATGTCGGGCATCGTCATCACAACGGGCATCGCAGCGGCAATTTTCAGTCCGTTCTCATGCTCTATTGTGCGGAAAGGTACTATTCCTTGGTCTTTATACATTGCCAGTATCGCGTCGAAAGCCATATACTGCGCCTCTCCGAAGAACTCCTCTGCGGCATACGGACCGAAAGCCGGACACCCGCTTTTCTCAAGTTTCTCTATCGCCGGTTTCAGGATAGTGGTCTCTTCCATGTCTTCTTCGTAACCATTTCCTGTGGTTGGGTTCATTGCAAGTACCGCTATACGTGGATTGTTGATGCGGAAATCGCGGTGCAACGTCTCATGCAATGCTGCCGCTTTCTCCTCCACAAGTTCCTGAGTGATAGCCCCGGGTACGTCTTTCAGAGGTATTTCGGTGGTCACGAAAGCCACACGCAGCCTCTTTCCGACAATCATTCTCAATGCCTTTGCGTCGCTGCCGAGCTTCTTCTCCAAGAAATCTGTCTGTCCGTCATACGTCATTCCGCCTGTTTTGAAATTATCGTCGCCCACCGGTGCTCCCACGATAGCATCCACAAGCCCGCTTTGACAGTCATCGATAGCGCGGTCCAAAGCCTTCACTGCGGCATTGCCCGACTCTTCGGTAGGTCTGCCGATATCCACTTTCATGTCGTCATCTAACACTGTGAGCAGGTTCAGTCTGCCGTCGCAAGCCTCCTCCGCACTATTTATTATACTGAAATTAGCCTGCAGGTCGAGCACGTTACGGTGATAGGCAGCCACCTTTGGCGAACCATATATTATAGGAGTGCACAGTTCCAGCATTTCAGGTGCTGCGAAAGTCTTGAATATCATTTCGTAACCTATGCCGTTAGTGTCGCCATGCGTTATGGCTATGCGTATCTTCCTGTCTTCCATATTGTTATATATTTACTTATTATATTTATCATTTCTGTTTTCTTTTTCGGTGAATATCGCTGCCTCCAAGGGTTTCAGGATGTTCCTTTTTCTACGTTCCGGGGCATATACGAATGCCTCCTTCACCACAATCCGATTGTTTGCCGGGTCTGTTCTGCTCACACTCACGAAAGGTCCGCCCATTGCGTCGCCCGTCATTTCCCACAATCCGCGCTGCACCATCACTTCATTCCCTCCGATGCGTGTAATTTTCGTTGTCACGGTTTTTGCCACCGTAGCCATTCTCATGCCCGCAGTCTCGCCTACGATGTTCTTTCCCAACACGCTGTCGCGCATTGTCAAGGCTTTGGCGGGGGTAAGAACGGTGCCCGGATATGAGTATATGCAGATGTTTTTCATGCCCTGCAGCGCATCGTTGCTAAGCCATATAAAAGCCTCTCCCTGCTTACTTTTCATAAGGTCGGGCGGTATCAGAGCCTCAATGCCTGTGGTTTCCCACACTTTCTGCTCCGCTTTCGGATTATGTCTGTCACGCAGTTGCTCTGCGGCAATCGCCATTTCGTGGCTCTGCAGTTTGGCTCTCACTATATTGCCTATGCTGTCTATGCCTTCGGCGAGCGACTCCCTGCTGCCTGCACGCACGAAAATCCGCATCATGCCGTCGCCGGAAACCCACGTCACCTCAGGCGAAGCGTTCCGCGCAGGGTCAATCTCGATGAGCACGGTGCTTCTCTTGTCAATGCCCGACTCATATTCTTCGTAACTCATCCTCACAGCATCGAACTGCGGTTCTGCCTGCGGTAGTCCGCCAATATTCATGCTCAACTCGCTGCACACGAGCGATACAGCCTCGCCGTCGTCGGTGGTTGAAGCCACGAAAACCTCAAACATACTGCCCGCGGGCGACGGCTTGTATCGGTTTCCGGTGCATGCCGTGACACACAACAGCAGCACCGCGATGTGCAAAAAGCATCTCATTGTCGCTGCGCTCTTTCCTTGTGCTTCGTATTGAGCAGCCCGCAGGCGGCAAAGATGTCCTGACCGCGCGATGCACGTATCGTGGTGAACACGCCGTGAGAGGTGAGATAGTCGCGCAGTTGTTCCATTTTCCTGTCGTCTGCGCCCTGCAATGGCACATCAGGTATTTGGTGAAACCGTATGAGGTTTATCCTGCATTCCAGTCCGTTCAGCAGTCGCACAATCTCCCGTGCATGGTCTGCCGAATCATTGATGCCGCCGAAAACGATGTATTCGAACGACAGACGCCGTTGATGACTGAAGTCATACTGCCTGAGTAATGCCACGATGTCCTCTATCGGCATGGCCTTCTCTGCCGGCATCAGTTGCTCGCGCTGGTCATGGAAGGGCGAATGAAGACTTATTGCCACGTGGCACCGGCTCTCGTCAAGAAAGCGTTTCAGTTTGTTCTTCACTCCAACCGAACTCACCGTTATGCGCTTAGGACTCCATGCCCAACCATATTCTGCGGTCAATATTTCGGTTGTGCGCAGCACGTTGTCAAGGTTATCCATCGGCTCTCCCTGCCCCATGAAGACTATGTTTGTCAGCGTGTCGCGCTCGGGCAGCGAGTAAATCTGGTTCAGTATGTCGGCTGCCGAGAGTTGTCCCTCAAACCCCTGCTTGCCAGTCTGACAGAAAAGGCAGTTCATCTTGCACCCCACTTGGCACGAGACACATAGCGTTGCCCGCTCTCCGTCGGGGATATACACGGTCTCTATCGTAGCCCCGGCGTTGCCTGCGGAGAAGAGATATTTCCGCGTTCCGTCTGCCGATGTCTGCACTGTGATTGGCTCCGTTCTGCCCACGGCGAAACTTCCTGCCAGCAGTTCGCGGTTTTTCTTCGAGATATTTGTCATCTCGTCGATACTCCCCACGCCCTTTTCATAGACCCAGTTCGCTATCTGCCTGCCCGTGAAGGCAGGCATGCCGAGCGCGGTTACGGCTGCAGTCATCTCGTCGGGCGTCATTCCCAACAACGGTTGTCTCTCTCTTGTTTCCATCATGTTGTCATAATGCAGGATGCAAAGTTACGTTTTTTTATCTTATCCAACAAATTCTGATTAGGCAAACACCTGCTTAAACAAATATTTTACTTTTTTCCTGTATAATCAAATAATATTCTTTGCCTTTGCAACCGATTGATAATATCAATATATAATGAATATATTAGAAATACATAACCCACCATATTATTTAGTAATACAATCTGATGATATTGAAACACAATACATTTAATAGCCGCCGGAAGAGTTTATCCTAAATCGAACAAACTCCTCCGGCGGCTATTATTATATTCTAAAGAATTCGTGATGCAGCCTTTGCGAAAAACAGCTATCTCTCAGATAATCCCTCGCATACGGTCTTCAAAGGCAGACAAGGCAGCCTTTGCTCCTTCTCCCATAGCCACTACGATTTGCTTGTATGGCACGGTGGAGACATCGCCTGCGGCATAAACACCGCTTATAGAGGTGCGACATGTGGCATCTATCGGTATCTCGCGACGTGGCGACAGTTCCATTTCACCGGCAAAGAGGTCGCTATTGGCTGCGAGACCTATCTGCACGAATACCCCATCGAAGTCGTAATCGCACTCCTTTTCATCAATACGATTCTTCACGGTAAGTCCCGTAAGCCGTTGCCCGTCACCTATAATGCGCGTTGTCATGGCATTGGTGTGAATATCAATGTTCGGCATACTCTCCGCTTTCTCTGTCAATACGCTGTCGGCACAAAGACTGTCGGCAAACTCGAATACCGTAACATGCGAGCAAATACCTGCCAAGTCGATAGCCGCCTCCATACCGGAATTGCCGCCACCGATTACCGCAACGCTTTTACCTTTATAGAAAGGACCGTCGCAGTGCTGGCAGAAATGTATGCCATGACCGATGTATTTATCCTCGTCGTTGAGGTTAAGCCGTCGCCAGTTGGCTCCGGTTGCTATTATTACAGCCGGCGAAACGAACACCTCTCCACCTTTTGCCGTGACGCGTTTCTCCTTGTCTTTCAAACTCACACTGCTGATTTGGCGGTTCGTGAATACTTTTATCGGATATTGCTCAATATGAGTGAGCAGGTCGGCAGAGAGTTGATTGCCTGTGGTTTTTGGTACGGAGATGAGATTTTCTATACCCACAGTCTCGTTCACCTGTCCCCCGACACGCTCCGCAACCAACGCCACGTCAAGCCCCTTGCGGGCAGAATAGATTGCAGCAGACGCTCCTGCGGGACCGCCTCCGAGGACAACGACATCGAAATTATGCTCCACGGTCTCGGCAACAGCATCATGTTCGGTTCCCACTTTTTCTTCCAGTTCCCGTAAAAGCATGCCGAGGTCGCCACGTCCCACGTGAATCTGCTCGTCGCCGACGAATACTGCTGGCACGCCTTGTATGTTCAGGCGGTTCACTTCGTCTTGGAAAAGCCCGCCGTCAACCATCTCATGACTGATACCGGGATTGATCAGAGCCATCACATTGAGAGCCTGCACCACCTCCGGGCAGTTAGTACAGGTCAGCGACACGTATGTACGCAGATTTAAAGGAGTTTTCAGAGACGCTATACGGCGGCGCAGAGCCTCGTCGGGGAGGTTCTTTCCCTGTCCGTCGGCATTGAGTATGGCGAGCAATAACGATGTGAACTCGTGTCCGTTGGGTATTCCTCGGAAACCTATGCCGGTAGGTTCGCCCTCGCGCAGTATGCTGAAGCCTAACGAATCATCATCGACGGCACGGCTTTCCATATTGAGCCTATCCGAGCACGACACCATGTCTGCGAGGAAAGCCATGAGTTCTTCTTTGTGACTGTTACTTTCGGCAGCCGTGGCAACGAATTTTATGTTTGTCTTCAATGACGCGAAGACAGATTTCACCTGTTGTAATATATCCTTGTCAATCATGTCGCTTTTTCTGTTTCGGGGTTTATTATTCTATTTCAACTCAATCAATGGGTACGGCATAACATCTTCCATGAACGATAAAAACGAGACCGAAGCCCCGTTTTTATCTCTTTCTCTTCTCGGGCTATTAGAGTTTGCCAACGAGGTCGATGCTTGGTTTGAGGGTCTCTTCGCCCTGCTTCCATTTTGCCGGACAAACTTCTCCTGCGTGAGATGCCACAAACTGTGCAGCCTGAACCTTGCGAACAAGTTCCTCGGCGTTACGTCCGATATTGTTATCCTGTATCTCTGCCACTTTCACTTGTCCCTCCGGGTTTACGAGAAACGTTCCGCGGTATGCCACACCCTCTTCTTCGATATACACTCCGAAGCCCTTTGCCAGCGTTCCGAGAGTGTCGGCGAGCATGGTGTATTTGATTTTCTTGATGCTGTCTGACGCGTCGTGCCATGCCTTGTGAACGAAGTGAGTGTCGCAACTCACCGAGAACACCTCTACACCCATAGCCTTCAGTTCGTCATATTTCTCTGCAAGGTCAACCAACTCGGTCGGACAAACGAAAGTGAAGTCGGCAGGATAGAAGAAGAACAATGCCCACTTACCTTTTATATCATCACTGCTTACGGTCTTGAACTCACCGTTCTGAAAGGCGTTTACTTTAAACTCAGGTACTCTTGAATTTATTATTGATTCCATCTTTATATATTTTATTAGTTTGTTTTTTTTATTTTCTTTCTACCTGTTTCTTCTTATTTCAAACGACTTTCAACGGTCTTCCAGTTGATTATAGACCATGCTGCATCGATGTGATCTACACGACGGTTCTGATAGTCAAGGTAGTAGGCATGTTCCCAAACGTCTATTCCCATGAGAGGATTAAGTCCGCTGCGCAGCGGGTTGCCTCCATTGGCTTCTTTAGTGATAACGAGTTTTCCCTCTTTGTCTTGCGACAGCCATGCCCATCCAGAGCCGAAGAGCGTCACTGCAGCCTGTGAGAACTGCTTCTTGAACTCCTCGAAACTGCCGAACGAGGCATTGATGGCTTCGGCAATCTTGCCTTCCGGAACGTTGTTCTCAACCGGAGACATAAACTGTAGGAAGTAAAGGTTGTGGTTCAGGGTCTGTCCGGCGTTGTTATAGACCGGTCCTTCGGGTGCCGCCTTTACGATTTCCTCTATCGACTTGCCCTCGAGTTCTGTGCCCTCGACAAGACTATTGGTTGTGTTAACGTAGTTCTGAAGATGCTTTCCGTAGTGGAAGTTTATCGTCTGCTCGCTGATTACCGGCTCCAAAGCGTTAGCTGAATATGGGAGGGTTGGCATATTTATTTTCATAATTTCTTTTATTTAAATTGTTATTGTTTCATTTTCACACTGCAAAGGTAGTCTTAAACCACAGTGCCCACAACAGATATATTCTATCATGCAATCGAAAAAATCTATAATCACGCCTAAAACGCTGTATATAAGGTAGTTTGTTTTAACATATATATTTACGCATCGGCAAAAAAAATATATAACTGCTTTCTGATAACAAATAAATTTGCTAACTTTGCCAATGATAATAACATTGTCAAACAAGGAGGACCGAAACCATGACACTGCAACAATTAGAATATGTAATGGCTGTTTTTCGCTTCAAACACTTTGCAAAGGCAGCCGAATTTTGCAATGTGACACAGCCCACATTGAGTTCGATGATACAGAAATTAGAGGAAGAACTGGGCATGAAACTATTCGACAGGAACAAGCAACCGATAATGCCCACGCCTGCCGGGAAAATCGTTATCGAACAGGCTTGGGGCGTATTGATTAAGGCAAAGAAACTGCGCGATACGGCAGAGGAACAGAAGAAGTCGCTTCTCGGAACGTTCAACATAGGCGTGTTGCCGACAATCGCGCCATATCTTGTGCCCCGCTTCTTCCCGAAAATGCTCGATGAGAACCCGGATATGGATATTCGCATCACCGAGATGAAGACTTCCGATATAAAACAGGCTATCATCCGTGGCGACATTGACGCCGCGATATTGGCAAGGGTTGACGGGCTCGGCGAGTATCGCTGCCATACGCTGTTCTACGAGCGGTTCATGGCTTACGTGTCAGAGCACGACAGGTTGAAGAATTCGAAAGCAATACGCGTGGCAGACTTGAAAGATGAGTTCCTGTGGCTGCTCGATGAGGGGCATTGTTTCCGCGACCAGTTGGTGAAATTCTGCCAACTGAAGGCGGCATCGCGCAGCAAGAAGGCTTATAATCTGGGCAGCATAGAGACGTTTATGCGCATAGTGGAGAACGGAAAAGGCGTGACGTTCATTCCCGAACTTGCCACGATGCAACTCACCGACAAGCAAATGCAACTCGTAAGACCGTTCGCTCACCCCATACCCACGCGCGAAGTGCTGATGATTACTAACCGACATTTCATAAGGACAACCCTGCTCGACTTGATTATAGAGCGCATCAGACAGTCGGTTCCGGAGTCTATGCTCAGCCTCGCACGCACGAGTGTGCAGATTTAAACCCCAATCGGCGCGCCACAGGGTATCAATCATAAGCCGCTTAGCATCAAAACATAAAGCAATTTCGCCGAAATTGTTCGGTAAAATCGGCGAAATTGAAATGCAAAATCGCCGAATTTACTCTGCAAATTCGGCGATTTTGGTTTTCTGTTTATTATCTTTTAGTTGGCAAGAAAGCTCTCAATGGGCTGTCATACGTTAAGTAATATGCTCACGATGCGCTCTGCCGACCTGCCATCCCAGCGTTCGGGAATGGCGCATGGCTTGCAACAGCCTGACACTATGGCATCTACGGCATGCGACAACTGCTCCGCATCTTCGCCCACGAGGACATTAGTACCCACCTTAACCGTCTCGATGTGCTCGGTGTAACTGTTCAGCGTGATGCACGGCACAGCGTTGAACGTTGCCTCCTCTGCCACGTTTCCCGAGTCGGTTATTATGCCTTTGGCATGCGAAGTGAGATAGCCAAACTCCAGATAACCAAGCGGTTCGATGACGCTGACACGACTTCCGAACTCCATTTCTGCCAAAAGCCGGCACACGATGTCCTTCGCCTTGCCGCGCAGGGGTGCCACAATGGGCACGCTGCCGGCTTTCGTCACCATTGCCTGAAGCATAGACTGCAGGTTGGCGACGTCGGAAAGGAGTGCCTTGCGGTTGAGGGTGAACACGAGGTATTCGCCTTCGCAGAGCGACAAGTCGTCGAAAACAGCCGGTCGTTGCCAACGGGAATGGATGAAGCGGAGATTGTCTATCAATATGTTACCCACCATATAGACGCGACTTTGCTCCGTTCCCTCGCGGTTTGTGATGCTGTTGTTGCTCATTCCTGCGGTAAACAAGAGGTCTGACAGTCCGTCAATCACGAGGCGGTTTATCTCTTTAGGCATCTTGATGTCGAAAGAACGGGTGCCTGCCACGAGGTGAGCCAGCTTCAGTCCCTGCTTCTTTGTCACTATGGCTGCTGCCATTGTGGAGGCGAGGTCGTCAACCACTATTACCACGTCGGCAGGATTGTTCTCAATATAATGCTCGAAAGCACTCATCACCTTGCCTGTCAGTTCGTTGAGGTTCTCGCAGTCGGCGTCGAGGAAAGCATCGGGGTGCGGTATCTGCAGGTCGCTGAAGAGCGAGTCTTCAAGCGTGGGGTCGTCGCTCCTTCCGGTATATACAAGTCGGTAGCAGATGCCGTCGGTCCTGTCAATGGCACGTATCAGCGGTGCCACCTTTATGAAATTAGGTCGTGCGCCGGCAACAATACATATTTTTTTCATTATACTGTGATTTGCTGTCGTTACTCCTTTACTCCGACTTAAACAGGTCTTTTATGCCTCCAATGGAGCCAAGCACGTTGGTTGCTTCATAAGGCAGATAGACGGTTCGCGTCTGATTGCCGTCTGCCAGCTGCTCCATCATCTGTATGTATTTCTGCGCGAGCAGATAGTTTGCCGGGTTAGTGCTCTGCCCTACTGCCTCTGTTATCTTCTCTATCGCTATTGCCTCTGCTTCAGCCTTTCTTATTCTCGCCGTCGCTTCACCCTCAGCACGCAGTATAGCCTGCTGCTTGTCTGCCTCGGCACGGTTGATTGTGGATGTCTTCTCACCCTCCGACTGCAATATGGCAGCCTGCTTCTCTCCTTCGCTGGTGAGTATCGTGGCACGTTTGTTGCGCTCCGCCTGCATCTGTTTCTCCATTGCGTTGAGCACGCTTTCGGGCGGTGTGATGTCTTGAAGTTCCACGCGGTTCACCTTAATTCCCCACTTATTGGTGGCATCGTCGAGCACTGCACGCAGTTTGGTGTTTATGGTGTCGCGCGATGTCAGGGTCTGGTCGAGTTCCAGTTCGCCGATGATGTTGCGCAGTGTTGTCTGTGTGAGTTTCTCGATAGCGTTCGGAAGATTGTTTATTTCATACACAGCCTTGAACGGGTCAACGATTTGGAAATAGAGCAAAGCATTGATTTTCATCTGTATATTGTCCTTCGTGATTACGTTCTGCTTGTCGAAATCATACACCTGTTCGCGCAAGTCGATAGTCGAACTGTAAGCATATCTTCCGCTGCGCAGCGTCACTATATCCTTGGCACGGTCGAAAAAAGGTATTATCACGTTGATACCCGGTTGCAGCGTGGCATGATAACGCCCGAGACGTTCTACTATTTTTGTCTCGCTCTGAGAGATTATCACGAGACTTTTCTTCACAAGCAACAGTGCCAACAGCACTATCACGGCGATTACAATAAGTGTGGTATTCATAAATTCCGGTATTTGTTGTTGTTGTTATTATTCGGTGATTGTTTATTTTCAGCACTTTTCAACGGTTATGATGATGCTGTCGCGCCCCACCACTCTCACCTTGGTGCCTTTCGTTATCTCGCCGGAGTCGGCAGAAACGGCTTTCCAGTCGTCGCCGTCAATAGCCACCCTACCATGACCGTCGGCATCTATGGTTTCGCTCACTCTGCCTTCTTGACCTATCAGTGCATCGGCGTTGCTCTTGCGCCCGGGGTCGTTGCGGTGGAAATATTTCAGCATCACCGGTCGAACGAAGAACAGGCAGAGCACGGAGAGTGCCGCGAAGACGAGAAGTTGCCACATGAATGGCAGTCCGGTTAGCGACAACAGCGACGTTGCTCCTGCCGCAATCGCGAAGCAGAGTATGAAGAAGTCGCCGCTCGTGAGTTCAAGAATGAGCAGTATGAAAGCCACTATCGCCCATAACTGCCACAGGTTTTGAGTGAAATAGTCGAATATTCCCATTTTATTTTGATTTTATTTCATTATTGACAATCTTTCCAAACATCATATCTTTCCGCTCCTTTTCATCACTCTGTAACGCTCGGCGATGGTCATCTTGCGGTATTCCTTCCAGCCCGTTACACCGTTCTCGAACCTGTCGAGATAGTGCATGTTGCGCTCGTTGAGGTATGCCTCCATCTCGAAAGGGTTAAGATAGTAGGCGAGAAGCCTGCGCTTGCGGGCGAGACAGATGCCCCGGAGCCAAAATGCAAGGTACAAGGCGTAGTAGCGAAACCAGTTATTAGCGGTGCTTTGCGCCTGTCGCAGGTGTATCATCTCGTGGTTTTTCATCACCGAGTAACTGCTGTTCAGCGAGTCGGCAACGCTCCGGCTGTTGGTGAATATCCACCCAAAGAGCATTATTCCGGCGAAATCTTTCCTACAGATGAAAGTGTTCACCATTGCCTGCATGTCCGCAATGCAGCTCGGTCGCTTGACTCTGAATATGACAGACAGCAAATTCATTGACCCTACGGAAAATCATTAGTTGGTGCAAATATATTAAAAAGTTTTCTAACAGCCAAATTTTTCCGCCAATTTATAGGCTGTATTTAGGCATGTAATATTTGCGAGGATTGGGTAATTCGGAGTAGTTGGTTTCTGAGCTTGCAATGAAAAAATAAAAAGAACCATATCCATGCTTCACTATGAAACCGGATATGGTTCTTTATATTGTCGTTAAAGACACTGTGTCAGGGAATAAAGCGTTGCCTTGCGGCACACCTCCCCGATTTCGCGTCACGGCATTACGCCCCGCAGATTAGTCTGCAACGAGGGTGAAACGCTTGAAATCTACAATCTTGAGTTCCTTGTCCTGTGCAGCAAGCCACTGTGAAACGGTAGCCTTGTCGCCGTCGCCGAACTGGAATTCTTGGTCAACAAGACAGTTCTCTTTCAGGAATTTTGCAACGCGCCCCTTAGCAATGTTCTCTATCATTTGCTCCGGGAGGTTTGCTGCTTTCTCTGCAGCTGTCTTCTCACGAATTTCTTTTGCCTTGTCAGCTTCTTCGCGAGTGAGCCAGCCTTTGGCGATGTTAGACTCAATATGTTCGTCGCTGTCAACGAGGTTCGGGTTGATGCCAGCCTTCTTTATGGCAGCAACAACAGCCTTCTCAACCTGCTCTTCCTTTGTTTTCTGCACAGCAACCTTGTACTCTTCGTCGATAATTTCTTGCGGAACACTTGCTTCGTCAAGAGCCACAGGCTTCATTGCAGCCACCTGCATTGCAACTTTGTGACCTGCATCAGCTGCTGTTTTGTTGGTCTGTACCATTGTGCAAAGGGTGTGTTTGCCCATGTGGTCATACAGTTCGATGTTCTCTCCTTCGAGAATGAGGTAGCCATCGAGTTCCATTTTTTCACCGGTGATACCTGAACGTTGTGTCACTGCGTCCTGAACTTTCTGTCCGTCAGCGAGCGTAAGTTCCTTAACCTCATCGAGGGTTTTCACCTTCGCTGCAACTGCTGCGTCGAGAATAGACTGTGTGAGGGCAACGAAATCGGCACCGTTTGCCACGAAGTCTGTTTCACACTTGAGTGCCAACGTTGCTGCAAAGCCGTTTTCATACTTCACGAGAACGCAACCATTGGATGTCTCGCGGTCGCTGCGCTTTGCTGCTATGGCGAGTCCGCGCTCGCGAAGCAGTTCTTTTGCCTTGTCGAAGTTGCCTTCAGCCTCAGACAATGCTTTCTTCACGTCAGCCAAACCTGCTCCGGTCATGGCACGGAGTTTCTTTATATCGTCTATTGAAATAGTCATTTCTTATATACGTTAAATGTTAAAGATTTGATTTTGAATATTCTCTCATTGGCTCGGAGTATGCCAAGCCAATGGGAGATGTATTGTTATGAGTCAGGGCAGCGCGGTTTATTCTGCAGCAGGAGCTTCCTCGGTGGCAGCCTCTTCAGCCGGAGTTTCCTCTGCTGCCGGTGCCTCCTTTATTTCCTCCTCTGCCTTCTCATCCTTGCGCTGGCGACGTTGGCGACGAGGCTTTGCATCTTCTGCTTCCTCGTCCTGTTCCTTTGCAGCCTTCTCGTCGGCACGCTCTGCCTTGCGCTCTGCGAGACCTTCGTTGATTGCTTCGCAGCAAGCACCGAGTATTATCTCAATAGAGTCCTTGGCATCGTCGTTTGCCGGAATGATGAAGTCGATGTCTTTCGGGTTGCTATTGGTGTCAACGATAGCGAATACAGGTATTCCCAAACGCACGGCTTCGCTCACAGCGATGTGCTCTTTCATAACATCTACCACGAAAAGTGCCGACGGCAGGCGTGTAAGGTCTGCGATAGAACCGAGGTTCTTCTCAAGTTTCGCACGCTGACGTGTCACCTGCAGCATCTCACGCTTTGAGAGATTAGAGAATGTTCCGTCGTTAATCATCTTGTCGATGGTTGCCATCTTCTTCACAGCCTTGCGTATTGTGGGGAAGTTTGTGAGCATACCGCCGGGCCAACGCTCAATAACATAGGGCATGTTAACGTTCGATGCTTTCTCTGCTACGATGTCTTTTGCCTGCTTCTTGGTGGCTACGAAGAGGATTTTCTTTCCCGACTTAGCAATCTGACGCAGGGCATCTGCAGCCTCGTCAATCATACCCACGGTCTTATGCAGGTCTATAATATGAATACCGTTGCGCTCCATGAAGATGTAGGGAGCCATTGCCGGATTCCACTTACGCTTGAGGTGACCGAAGTGGCAGCCTGCCTCAAGCAGTTGTTCAAAGTTTGTTCTTGCCATTTTTGCTTAAATTTTGTTTGTTGTTTACTTTCTTTTGAATTCTTATTTCGGTTAGAACCAACCCACGAGTAATCAGGATTTCTGCCCTAAGTCTCGCAGGTTTAGATACTAAACTGCCAGCAACTTTGCTGCATGGCGGGATTATGTGGCGCACTCGTTGCATCTCTCGGGCACATCAGGCAACAACACATGCCACACGACACGCACCTTTCGGGAACATCCGAGCACAAGTCCCGCCAAACAAAAAGTTTAACGCTTGCTGAACTGGAAGCGACGACGAGCCTTCGGTTGACCCGGTTTCTTACGCTCAACAGCACGGCTGTCGCGTGTGAGGAAGCCCTTGTCTTTCAAAGTTTTCTTGTCTTCGGCATTGATTTTCACCAGTGCTCGTGCTATTGCGAGGCGCAAAGCCTGACTCTGACCGGTGAAACCACCACCGTCGAGGTTTACCTTGATGTCGTATTTCTCTGCTACTTCGAGGAGGTTCAGCGGTTGCTTAACCACATACTGAAGTATTGCGGAGGGGAAATACGTATCGATGTCTTTCTTGTTTATCGTGATTTTGCCTGTTCCTTCGCTAACGTATATACGTGCTACGGCACTCTTACGGCGACCTATTGCGTTAATTACTTCCATTTTTCCTTATCCTTTATTTGTACTGATTTATATCAATTACCTTTGGTTTCTGCGCCTCGTGCTTGTGCTCCGGACCCTCGTAAACATAGAGATTGTCAAGTAACTTGCGACCCAAACGCCCCTTCGGTAGCATACCTTTTACTGCATGACGGAGAATACGGTCAACACCGCCCTTGCGAAGACGCAACTCTGCCGGCGTGTTGAAACGCTGACCACCGGGATAACCTGTGTAACGGGTGTAAACCTTGTCGGTTTCTTTCTTGCCGGTAAATATCACTTTCTCGGCATTGATGATGATAACGTTGTCGCCACAATCAACATGAGGAGTGAAAGTTGGCTTGTACTTACCGCGAATTAGCTTCGCTACTTTAGAGCAGAGGCGACCGACCACCTGATCTGTGGCATCGACAATAACCCACTCTTTCTGCGCTGTTTCCCTGTTAATGGAAATAGTCTTGTAACTTAAAGTGTTCATGTAATCTGAAAATATTACTTAAAACGTTTTATAACTTACCGGATATGTCGCCATCCGATTGCGCCTGGCTTCACGCACCTGGGAGCGAGCAGACTCTCCGCCTGCCAGTGAACCGCCGATTCACAAACCGCAATGACCATTCGTTTCAGCAAGGTGACTGCTATTTACACAACGGTTCTGGGGGTTCTAAGGCCCCTCGAAAATTTGTGGGTGCAAAGATAACTCTTTTATTCTGATAATGATACACAAACCGGGTAGATAACATTTATTTTGTGTTTATTTAACATTCGTAATTGCATTTTATGACTTGCTAAGGCATGTATCAAACGTTAATAATACAAAAAACAGTAAGTTTTCGGGAGTGATTTCATGCCGGTTTGTTTTTTTTTCAGTATCTTCGCAACGGCGGAAAGGCTGTCGGCAAACCCATGTAAGTGTGTTTTCCGTACCAGCCATCACCTTATAATAATAATAAAAACGAAATTGGCTTATGAAGAAAATCATTTTTATCATCTCACTGATGCTTCTTCCGATGATTTCATTCGGACAGAGCATACACAGTAGCACCGGTTCTTACGAGGGAAAGGTGGAGAGCAACGGCTCGGTGTATGACCGCACAGGCTCATACAAGGGAAAAGTGGATAGTAGCGGAAACATATACGACCGTGCCGGTTCATGCAGGGGAAAGGTTGACCGCGGAAGATTTTATGACCGCACGGGGGCATACATCGGGAAGATAGAAGACAACGGAAACGTGTATGACCGCACCGGTTCATACAAGGGAAAGATTGACAAGAGCGGGAACATATACGACCGAACCGGCTCTTACATCGGCAAAGTGCCCAACGTGAAGCGGAGTACCGTTGCAGCAATCCGTTTCTTCGGTTTTCTGTTACAATGACAACCGTCACCGGCATGTGCAGCAAGTGCATGCCGGTTGATATTACCTAATTATGCAATGTCAGTTATCCAAAACAAAGACATGCCCCATTATGCCGAATGACAAGGGTTCACCGAGCATGCTACCCTTGCTGAACAGTACATAATCGTCATATTTAAGGGCATGGTTAAGCACAAGTCTTGAGTAGGAACGTGCATCGACCGCGTTCTGCGAATCAACACTGAACTTTTTCGCATAATGCTCTGTTATGGCATCAACATGCCTCTCCTTTGCCGGATTAAAGAAGAAGCAAGCCACTGCCAGAACCACAACAGCCGTAAATATAATGGTAAGAGTCTTTTTCATCATCGATATTCGTTAGGTTGCAAAGATACAAATTATTTCATATAACTCCAAATATGACAGTGACTAAAAGTGAGATAAGATAATTCACTTCTGCACTGTAACAACGTTTATTGCGGCTTCATATTGAACATATCGGCAGTTATTATTATCTTCTAACGTCATTAAAACAAGGCATTGTAGCCTTGAACATAATAAAAGGCAGCCTCTCAAAACCATACATAACATGCAAAAGGCCATCCTCACGGACAGCCTAAGCATATTATACAAAAACATTATGAATTTTATTTAGCGAACAAGATTTAAAAAAAAGTTTATCCTAATATTCCAATTTTATTTGTTATTACGTCATTCCAAATCACTGAACATTCCGGCACTTGCGGCACTTGCGTTCACAGTAGCGTTCGCATTGTGCACAGATGTCATACCCAAGCATCGCTCCGAGAATGAAATCCTCCTCCGGAGATAATTGGTTGAGGGGGCGATTAACCATCATACGAATGGCATCGAGACATTCTTTCCTGCCGAAGAAAAGGTTCAGACGATCGTTGCCTACCGGCTGAACAATGTAGTCTATGCCCTGACGCTCCAGACGACGGATAGCGAACTCCTCGTAGCGGCGGTTGAAGGTGTAGAGCACCATGTTGCGCACCCCTTTCTTATACTCATAAATATGGTTCATGAGCACCTTCATGTCAACGGGCATAATTTCGGCTTTCATCTGCTTTAGGAAATCATTTGAAACTGCCCTTTATCTGCTCAAGCCAAGCGTCGATGCGGCTTTCGGTGAGGTCGTCCTCGTTAACATCGTCGAGAGCCAGTCCGACAAACTTGCCATCTACCACGGCATCGGAGTCGTCGAAACTATATTCTTCCACGCCGACCTCGCCCACGAGCGTTGCTCCGGCAGCCTTTGCTGCATCGTAGAGTGCTTTCATCCCGGCGCAGAAAGTGTCGCCATAGCCTGCCGAGTCGCCACAACCATACACCGCAACCACCTTTCCTGCGAGGTCGGTTCCGCGCAGCAGTTCCACTCCGTCATACCAATCGTCCTGCACTTCGCCGGCTCCCCACGTGGAAGTGCCGATGAGCAGGTTGTCGTTTTCAGACAGAACGGCAGCATTAAGGTCTGCAACATTGATGGCTTTTGCACCAACTTTCTCTGCTATTTTCTCTGCGATTGACTCGCATGTACCGGTAGAAGAACCGTAAACAACTATTGTCTTTCCCATTTTGGTTTTTCGTTTAAATGATTATTTGTTCATCTTTCGGTTGCAAAGGTAAGCCGAAAAAATAATACTTGCAATACCTAAAAATAGTGGTTTTAACGAAATACCGAGTTATGGTGATAACGAAGCGCAGTGTTCCGGCAACTGATAATCTACTTAAATCCAATCAATTCCCAACTCTCACGAGCGTGGAACCGCACACCGCAGGGTCTGAAGATGTTAACTGAACGGCATACACCCCGGCAGGGAACGACGCCATGCTCACCTCTGCCGACTCTCTGCCTGCCTCTATCCTGCCCTCATAGAGTTTGCTTCCCGACACATTATATATATATAAGGCGGCTGTAGCTGCGGTCTTACTTGCGAAATCCATGTGCAACATCGACGCCCCGTCAAGACGGAATGCAACGCCCGAGGGCTGCTCTTCGGAAATGCCTTCGATGCCGTTTATACCGAGTATGCGCAGCAAACCGCGGTAGGCGTCAATCTCGCCATATCCGTAAAGGTTGTTGGGATAGTCGATTGTGGGGTCCGGGCGGTTGCATGTCTCGCTGAAGATATTCATCACTTCCCCGGTGGTGAGTTGCGGATTTGCCTGCAGCCACAGTGCGATGCAACCGGCAACCATAGGTGCTGAGAACGATGTTCCGAGCGTTGCCTGCCACGGATATTTGCGACCGCGGAACTCACTGACGCTCACCATCGACCGCGGATAGGGATAGACGTCATATACGAAACTGTTTGACGTGGTGATGATATTAGACCCCGGAGCAACGACATCGGGCTTCACGCGACCGTCGAAAGTTGGTCCGCGACCGGAATAGTATGCCAGCACTCCCTCCTCGGTGTCAACATTGCCGCACTCCTCGCCCCTGTAGTTGGTGTATTTCGTGCGATAACTTGTTGCTCCCACGCAGATAACGCTCGGCGCACTGCCCGGAGAGTATATGGTGTGGCTGTACTCCATATCTTTCAGCGACATGTCGGAAGCGTTTCCAACGAGATTACCGGAGATGCGGTAGAGTTCCACATCCGACTCTTCGCCTGTCAACTGAACCGACAGTGGCTTATCCCCCCCTAACTGACCGGCACTCGCCTCCAACGCCACATCAACCATCACGCGCTCGCCGTTGAACGCATTTGGATAGGCACCGAGCGTGAACATATAGTCGGCACCATGCAGACGCACCGTGTCTTTGAGCAGCGAGTCGGTGGAAGCGATTACCTCCGACAGTTTGTATTCCGCGCTCTCAACACCATTTTCCGTATCATAGACTTTGATGCGCAGCCCGAAATCTCCGTCGGCAGAGAGTCGGAGATAGGCTGAACGACCATTACCTTTCAGGAAACTACCCACGCCCGACTTGCCCACCGGCTTGTGGATATAGGTTCCGTAGTGCCCTTCGTTGCCTGCCGATGCCACGATTATCTTGCCCGGTCCGGTCATCTGCCGCAGCACCTCATAGAATAGTTGCTCTTCGTCGTCCTGCGCCTGATGACTGCCCTCGCTGAACGACACCACGCATGGCTTGCCCTGCGCCTCAGCATAGTCAAGAGAATACTTAAACCCGAGCGCGTCTGTCGCAGAGGTGTATTTGTAAAGGTCTTCCTTTCTTATGAATATCGTGTCGCTCGTCACGGCATTGCTCACTGCCACGATGTCGCTCTCGTACGCCATTCCGCGGTAGGGAGTGCCATAGCCTGTGCCTGCCAGCACGCCGAGGGTGTATGTGCCGTGCCCATTGTCCAGTCCGTCTCGCGAGTGTTTGTAGGCGAGTATCTCTGCCTCGGTGGTGTAGTCGGCTCCCACATAGAGCTCGCTGCCCACGGTGTCGGTGGAGAGCATGTCCCAAAAACGCTTGATGCGATACTGCGTTTGGTCGGTGTTGTAGAAGTTTGGATTGGTCAGGTCGAAGCCTATATCCTGAATACCCACCACGACTCCCTTGCCTGTGAATGCCTGCGGAAGCTGTGCTCCGGAATGCAGTTTGTCGGCAGCAATAATTGTCGCCGACTTGTCGAGCATCTCTGTCCGTGTGGGCGAAGCCTCTATACGCTCCACTCCGCGCTCGCATGCCAATGCTTGAAGCGAGGCAAGGGGGATGTGGGCGATGTGTATGTCGCCGAAAGTGGCAAGACTGCGACAGCCGTATTTGCTCATCAGGGCATCTGCGTCGCCGGTTATTTTCACAAAGGCGCATATCCCGGAGTCGTCGTACACGCCCGAAATAGCGGTCTTTGAGGAACCCGCCGGAACAGATTTGCCATAACTCATTGCCGCCATTCTCACCATCGGCGACATCTTAGACAGTGCAGAAGACTGGGCAATGGCTACAACAGCGACCACTGCAAGGAATATCGAAAGTAGTGTTCGTTTCATCAGGATAACGGTTTTGTTGCTGCAAAGTAAATGAAAAAAAACGAGAATAGCAAGCCTGACGCTTAAAAATACATGCCCTTTCGCATGGTATCATATATCTTACCACAATATAAATTCGCCGAAATTGTTGGGTAAAATCGGCGAAATTGCAAAGTAAAATCGGCGATTTTGGTCAGCAAATTCGGCAGTTTTGTATAGCCTAAGGGTGCATCGCGGCGTGCATTACATATCCTTCGGCTGTAAAGTTTGCCGCAAGACGGAATTCTTTTTACCCGGATTTTGAACGAATGTCAAATAAAAACGTTATCTTTGCAGCCACAAGAATAAATCAAGAAAGAAATGGAAGAGAATAAAAAAAACATGTTTATTGCCGTTGCCTACAACCTTTACACTGTAGATGACGGCAAGGAGGAGTTCGTGGAAGAAGCCACGACAGACAATCCATATACGTTCCTAAGTGGTTTCGGAATGGTGCTCCCCGCATTCGAAGATGCTGTGATGGACAAGCAGAAGTCGGAGAAATTCGAGATTTTGATAGACAAGGAGCAGGCATACGGCGAGCACGACGATGCTGCAGTGGTGGAACTGGCACGCGATGTGTTCACCATCGACGGACACTTCGACACCGAAAGAATATTCGAGGGGGCTATGGTGCCACTGATGAACGAGGAAGGGCAGCGTTTCCAAGCAAGTGTAGTGAAGGTTGACGAAACTAACGTCACAGTCGATTTAAACTATCCTTTGGCAGGCAAATCGTTGAAATTCGTCGGTCATGTGATAGAGAACAGGGAGGCCACCAACGCCGAGATAGAAATGTTTGTAGCGCGGATGAGCGGCGAGGGCGGCTGTTCATGCGGCAGCGGATGCAACTGCGGAGATGGCGGTTGCAGTTGCGGCGGAGACTCCGGAGCAGACTGCGGTTGCGGTGGCTGTCATTAACGCCTGCTCAAAAAATCCCACAATAACTCTCAGCAACACCTCTAAACTCCCCAAATGCGCAACACTTTCGGCAAAATTTTCACCCTCACCACCTTCGGCGAAAGCCACGGTGAAGCAATCGGTGGCATCGTCGATGGCATGCCGTCGGGCATAGACATCGATCTCGACTTCATACAAGCCGAGCTTGACAGGCGTCGCCCGGGGCAGAGCCACATCACCACAAGCCGCAAGGAAAGCGACAGAGTGGAACTCGTGAGCGGCGTTTTCGAAGGCAAATCCACGGGAGCCCCAATAGGATTTATTGTGCGCAACGACAACCGGCGACCGCAAGACTACGACGAGATGCGCAGTCTCTTCCGCCCCTCGCACGCCGACTACACCTACTATAATAAATATGGTGTGCGCGACTATCGCGGCGGCGGACGCTCTTCGGCACGCATAACGATAAGCCGGTGCGTGGCAGGGGCTTTGGCAAAGTTGGTATTGGGGAAATTGGGAATATCCATTCGGGCATACACCTCGCAGGTGGCAGACATCGCGCTCGACAAGGATTACACACGCTACGACCTATCACTGGCAGAAAACAACGCCGTGAGATGTCCCGATGTAGGCAAGGCTGAAGAAATGGAAAGGCTCATAGAGAAGGTGAAAGCAGAGGGTGACACCGTGGGAGGAGTGGTGACATGCGTGATAAAGGGATGTCCGGCAGGACTCGGAGAACCCGAATTTGGAAAACTGCATGCCGAACTCGGCGCGGCAATGCTTAGCATTAACGCTGCCAAGGGCTTCGAATATGGCGACGGATTTGACAGCGCACTGAAGCGTGGAAGCGAGCATAACGATATTTTCAAGGGCAACAAAGACAATGCCGCACGGCTCGAAACGGCGACTAATCACAGCGGAGGAATACAGGGAGGGATAAGCAACGGGCAGGACATCTTCTTCAGAGTGGCGTTCAAACCGATAGCAACGGTGATGAAAGAACAGCCGACTGTTGACACCAATGGCAACGAAACCACACTTAAAGCAACAGGAAGGCACGACCCTTGTGCGCTCCCCAGAGCTGTGCCTATAGTGGAAGCAATGGCTGCAATCACCGTTCTCGACCACTATTTATTGGCAAAAACTGTGAAAATTTGCCCTTAATTCTAATATAAATAAAAAAAATGCCGAAAATATTTGCAGATAAAAAAAAACATAGTAATTTTGTACTCGGACAGCGGAGGTTTGCGAAAATCACGACTGTCAATTAAGTCTAATTTAGTTTTTGTGTTGGTTGAGGGCGGCTGTTTGGTCGCCCTCTTTTGTTTGTTGTCAAGAAATGGAAACGTCGCAACCGACGAAACAACCGGCTCTGCATTATCTGTTGTATTATAAAAAAACATTGGAGAAACTTTCATTCCTCCAATGCTCCTATTATTTCGCTCACATCACGACACCCGTGGGCATCAAGCCAATCGCTTATTCCGCGCGCCACCTTCACAGTTACCTGCGGGTCAATGAAATTGGCTGTGCCTATCTGTATCGCCGTTGCACCTGCCATGAGGAACTCTATTGCATCGCTTGCGTTGCTTATGCCGCCAAGTCCAATCACGGGAATGTGCACCGCCTTAGCCACTTGCCACACCATGCGTAGCGCAACGGGCTTCACGGCAGGACCGCTCAGTCCGCCTGTGGCAATGCTTAGCACCGGGCGACGCTTCTCTATGTCGATTGCCATGCCCATGATGGTGTTTATCAGCGACACACTGTCGGCTCCCTCCGACTCCACGGCACGCGCTATTTCTGCCACGTTGGTGACATTGGGCGACAGTTTCACTATCAATGTCTTGTTATAACGTCCGCGCACTGCACGCACCACATCTGCTGCACCGGCACACGTCACGCCGAAAGCCATGCCGCCTTGCCTGACGTTGGGGCATGAGATGTTCAGTTCTATTGCAGGGATGTGCTCCAAGGCATCGATACGGGCGGCACATTCGGCATAATCGTCGATGCTCGAGCCGCTCACATTGACAATGATATTGGTATTTATCTTGCTCACTTCCGGATAGATGTGCTCGCAGAAATAGTCAACACCTTTGTTCTGCAAACCCACACAGTTGAGCATACCTTGAGGCGTTTCTGCCATTCTCGGGTAGGGATTGCCCTGCCTCGGGCGGAGCGTAGTGCCTTTGACAATAATTCCGCCAATATCTTCGATAGGAACAAGGTCGGCAAACTCCGGACCGTAACCGAATGTTCCGGATGCCGTCATAACCGGATTTTTCATCCGCAAACCACCTATATTAACGCTTATATCTGCCATATTCTCTATTTATTGACCTGTATTATATATAATGTACGTGTGGAAATGGATGTCATAAGTCCCACTTCAGTTGCTTTATATCAAACACCGGACCTTCCGTGCAGACGCAGACATTGCCCTCGGTGGTGTCTTCCACGCAGCACAGACAAGCACCGACGCCGCACGCCATGCAGTTCTCAAGACTCACCTCGCAGGCTATCCCTGCTTTACTGGCATAGCGGGCAACTGCCAGCATCATCGGCTTCGGACCGCACGTGAATATGAAGTTGAAACGCTCTGCGCTCAATATGCTGTGGTTTGTCACAAAACCGCGCTCGCCTTCAGAACCGTCTTCGGTGGTTATCATAACCCTGCCATACTTGCGAAACTCGTCAAGAAGCAGCAAATCTGCCGCCCGGCGCGCTCCCAACAGGAACGTAGGTTCCATTCCTTGTTCGCGCATCGCCATGCCCATATACAGCAACGGGGCGACACCAACACCTCCACCCACAAGCAATGCCTTGTCATCGGGACTCTCAGGCATCGTAAATCCGCGACCCAAAGGGAGGATGCAATTCAGCATGTCGCCCTTTTTCAACATGGCGATACGCCGAGTTCCGTCGCCTATTGCAGCCACAAGCAACCATAGTTCGTTGCGCTCTATATCTACGAAATTCACCGATATGGGGCGGCGCAGGAACGTTGTTGGCGAGTCATCGACACGCACTTCCACAAACTGTCCCGGTATCATGGGCGGCAGTTTCTCATCGTGCGTGAGCTTTACAAGAACATACTTGTCGTTGATACGGCACACTTCAGAAACCGTAAGGTCAAGAATATACTTCTTCATTTACCAAAAATTTTCGGCAAATTTATACAAAAAAAACGAGAAAAAGGTGGCTATTATTGGAAAATAATCAAAATAAGAGATAGCGCAAAGGCATGTTACATAAATCGCTTCTGCAGGAATGTATAGCGAAAAGGGATTTACGGAACATGCCTTATGCGGAGTTCCTTTAGGCGTGAAAGCCCAAACCTCATCAGAACAATCATCCCGAAGTTACGGGAAAGAGACAGAGGCATTATTTACTTTTAGGCACGAAAGTCTCGTAAGTGAGGTCATCGAAGTAGATACGTATCTCTGTAATCTGTCTCTGTGGACGCTCCACATACTTCACTTCGGGCTTCACGACCTGACGCTGCGGCATCTGACTCGCACGAACGGCATTGCTTACGGTAGGCGGATGGTTGGGATATGGGACAGCATTGGTGTCGTTATCACCGAAGTCAAGCATCGGTTCGCCATTCGTCTGACCACCTACGACTGTGTCACCGTCGCCCAACGCTTCACCCTCATACATCTTACCTTTTCCGAACATCAACCAATCCGTGTTCAGTGCCGGCAGTTTTGACTTGATAGCCTCAACCGTGTTTAGGGTCGCATTGGTGCGACCGTTGAAGATACTGCTCAGTGCTGCAGGAGAGATTCCTATGAACTGAGCGAACGTTTGTTGAGTCATGTGTTGACTCTCCATTATCTGTCGAATTCTGTCTTTCATCTACTGATAGGACTGTTTTTTGCCTTTTCAGGCGTTTTTCTTTTCAGTTTACAAAGGTAAAGCAAAAAATTCAAACATCCAAACATTTGGAAATAAATTTTAATCCCGAAACTTTTACTTTCAAAATCAAAACCTCTAAATCTCTAATCTGTGAATTTATCTTTGTATATTTGCAAACATAAATCTAAATTCAGACACCTAAACGCTCTAAAACCCTTTGTTTACAGGAATTTTATAAAATACTGACTATAATGGCGTTATTTACAAAGCGAAAGCGCATGAATGCCCGGCTATGCAATGATTAGGCAAACATTGGACATAAATCTTACATCTTTAGGTGCACAAAAGGGCATAAAACACTGATTATATAGCAATTATATACAAAACGTCTGAATTGTATATGTATAACGTTCCGGTATGTAATATTTTGATTTAAATATTAAAACGCATAACCGTTGAACCCGTTTTACTTTTTAAATTGCATCCTTTTATGTTTGCGTTTGTGAATTATGTTTATTTGTTTTATTGTTTTGCGTTTTTAAATTCAATATTGTAAACACGAAAAGATGTGAAATGTAAATATCCGAACTCACAAGAGTTGTTTTTTTGATGAAAACGACCTGTTTCCGAACTAATATAAAAATGAATGATTTTATGCCCCGAAATGAGGAGGAGTTTTTCGCCAAACGCGCTGAAAGCGATAATAGTTACGCAAAAAAAACATGTATAATGAAACTATGATTATAGAAAAAATCGCCCTTTCGGAGGGCGATTTTCAGTGCAAAATGAAGAACACAAGCTCCTGCATAAGGTCAAAATCTGTGGCATTTCCCTTACCAATGCCCTTGATTTTAGCATCAGTTTCGCGTAGTTTTGAAATTATTTCGAGCACTTTTTTGCCCGAGTAATTTCTCACTCCGGTGATATAATCGCGAGCCGCCCACCCACTTCTCAGTCCGAGATGTTGCGCCATCGACTGCTCATTGTTTTTATCGGGAGCATAGTAAGCAATCATCAGATTTTGAAAATAACTGAAAAGTTGCGGCACGAGAATATAAGGTCCGCCCGCCTTAGGGTTATTGCAGAAATACATCATAATCCGGTTTGCCTTCAACACGTTTTTCTGTACGATGGCATTTCTGAACTCAAAAGGATTATAATCCTTGCTGCCCCCGATGTTTTTTTCCACGAGTTCCGGCGTGACATATTTCTCACTCTCCTTCAGCGAGAGTCTGAGTTTTTCAAGTTCGCTCGTCATTCGGCTCAAGTCAGAGCCGATATGGTCGGCAATCATCTGCGCCGCCTTATAGTCAATGCCCACCCCATGCTCTCTGAGAAAGTTCTCAATGAAAGGCGGCAAGTCCTGTTCACGCTTTTTGTTGCTCGTGAACACCACTCCAACTTTTTGTGCCAACGCGATGATTTTCTTCCTCGCGTCAATCGTACCGTTCTTGTAGCAGATTACGAGAACTGTCGTTGCAAGCGGATTTTCCAAATAGTGTTCCAACTGTTCCCACTGTTTCACCGCCTGCGCTTCCTTCACAATCACCACCTGTCGTTCAGCCATCATGGGGTATCGGCGTGCCATGTCTGCAATCTTCGCTGCCGTGGTGTCAGCCCCGAAGACTACGGTCATATTGAAGTCGCGCTCCTCCTCGCGCAGCGCATTATCGGAAATGAAGTCGCATGTACGGTCTATATAATACGGTTCCTCGCCCATCAGGATATACACAGGTGCATATTTCCCTGCTCTGAGGTCACGCATCACGCTGTCAAAAGACACTGCCGACTTCTTTTCTGCCATATTCTTCGTTTCTTTCGGTTTTAATAAGTAACTTTGCGGTTGCCATACGTGGCACACAACAATTTGGGTTACAAAGTTAATAAAATGTTTCGATTAAACCTACCCGATTACGAAATAAAAATAAAAGAGAAAGACGGCAAGCCTCATATTTTCGATTTCCTGCGGCGCAAGTATATCGCCCTGACACCGGAAGAATGGGTTCGCCAGCACTTTGTGCATTTTCTCGTCGAGCAGAAGAGCTACCCTGCCGGGCTTATGGCTAACGAGGTGGAGCTTCGTGTGGCAGAAAAGCGGTTGCGCTGCGACTCCATTATATATAATAAGGAGGCTCATCCGCTGATGATTGTGGAATATAAAGCCCCCACGATACAACTCACGCAGCGCGTTTTCGACCAGATAACGGCTTACAACATGTTGCTTCACGTGGATTATCTCACCGTGTCTAACGGCATGCAACACATCTGCTGCAAAATGGATTACGAGCATCACAGTTATTCTTTCCTGCCGGAAATACCTGAATATAAAGAACTTTAAAACGCCATGATAAAATTTCTTAAAGACTGGACTCTGCCCGTGGCAATAGTATTGGGAACACTCTGCTACCTGCCTTTCTGCTATATTCCGGCACTCGATGGTGCTGCTCGCGTGTTCGGACCGGTGTTCGATGTCATCTTTCCGTTCTTTGTCTTCCTCACGTTGCTTGTCACATTCTGCAAGGTTGACTTCCACCAGATGCGTCCCCACCGCTGGCATTTGTGGGTGCTCGTAGCACAAGTGGTGCTCGTTGTCCTCAACATTGCCATTATTCTGTTTGCCGACAACGGCAGCGAGCAGAAAATTCTGTGGGAGGCAGTGCTCACCTGTGTCATCGGTCCGTCGGCTTCGGCAGCACCGGTAGTCACCGGCAAACTCGGCGGTAACATCAGCACCATGACCACCTTCACCATTATATCCTCGCTCGCCTCGGCTTTCATGATACCCGCAGTGTTCCCACTGCTCGAACAGGATGCCGGCATCACATTCCTCGCCGCCTTCATCATAATCCTCGAAAAGGTGGCAATGGTGCTCATTCTGCCGCTCATTTTGGGCTACCTCATACGCCACTACGTCGGCCCGATGCACCGTTGGATTGTCTCGAAACCCAATCTTGGCTTCTATTTTTGGGGAGTTTCGCTCTCCATAACCACCGGTATCACGGTGAAGAACATCATCCATTCTGATGCTTCTCTGCCGTTGCTCATCATGATTGCCCTGTTCTCGCTCATTGTCTGTTTTGTTCAGTTCGGCATAGGGCGCGCCATCGGCAATCGTTTCGGCGAGAAAATAAATTCCGGACAGGCTCTTTTTCAGAAGAATACGGCACTTAGCATTTGGGTGGCATACATGTATCTCAACCCTGTGGCATCGGTCGGCGCAGGCTGTTACGTGCTCTGGCAGAACATCATCAACTCGCTGGAACTGTGGGAGTATCGCAATGGTAAGTTGAAATGACACCTGCTGCAGTGCATTATATACCTAAACGCACTGCAAAATCGGCGAAATTGCAAAGTAAAATCGGCGAAATTGGTCAGCAATTTCGCCGATTTTGCACGATAAAAGATATGCTTTCGCCGAGCGATGGATAATCAAATGGAAAGATGATTGGCATCTATCGCAATCAGGGAAGATGGAAACCATTCGGCGACTGAGATTGCAAAACATACGTAAAGGCGTGAATTACACAGGAATACAATGTATGTATCTCGTATAATTCACGCCTTTTTCTTATTCGGCTTGCTACCGGTTGCGCCCAGTAAAAGTGTTTTAGCGCGCGTTATCAGAACCGGAGATTATGTTGCCTTGAGGTGTTATGCCTCTGCCGCAGCATCGTCTTCTTTCTTTGTGCGGCGTATTGTGCGCTTGCGCTTTGCCTTTTCTTCTGCTGCAGGCTTGTCGAGTTTCACTCCTGCCAGTTCAGGGTCAATCATTATTCGTCCGCAATATTCGCACACGATAATCTTCTTGTGCATCTTGATGTCGAGCTGTCGCTGTGGCGGAATCTTGTTGAAGCATCCTCCGCAGGCATCGCGGTTCACATAGACAATGCCCAACCCGTTGCGTGCATTCTTGCGTATGCGTTTGAAACTTGTGAGCAGGCGCGGTTCGATTTTCAGTTCCAGTTCCTTGGCTTTGATTTTGAGTCGTTCTTCCTCGGTGCGTGTCTCTTCCACTATTTCATCGAGTTCGTTCTTCTTTTCCTCAAGAGCCATTTTACGGTCTTTTATCACCTCGTTGTTCTTCTCTAACTCCTGTTTCTTCTCTTCAATCTTGAGCAGAGCCTCGCGTATCTTCTTATTGCACAGCTGAACCTCAAGTTCTTGGAACTCGATCTCCTTGCTCAGCGTGTCATATTCACGATTGTTGCGCACCTCGTTGAGCTGTTGCTTATAACGTTCGATGCTCTGTTCTGCCTCTGCTATTTCACGTTTGCGCTGCGATATAGCGTCTTGAAACTCCTGAATTTCAGCCTCTATACGCTCCACTCGCGTGTTAAGACCGATAATTCCGTCTTCAAGTTCTTCCACTTCGAGCGGCAGTTCGCCTCTGATTGCGCGTTTTTCGTCGATTGACGACAATGTTGTCTGCAGTTGATAGAGAGCCTTGAGTTTCTCTTCCACCGATAAGTCTGTAGGGTCTTTCTTTGCCATAACACCTTTTCCCCTCTCTTTATCCCCCAACGGGGAGGCCTTAACAGGGGCTCGGGCCTTGTCGTTAATATTAAATTTCGTGGTTTTTCCTGCTTTGAATGCTAAAGATAGAGTATCGGATTGGCAGCCGACTTGCTCATCACAGTCTTCACTCCGGGACATTCTCGCTCTATTATCGCCTTGAAAATCTCGCTTGTGAACTGCTCGCTTTGGTAGTGCCCGATTACCGCTATCTGTATTTCCTGCTCATGCCCGAAATACTCGTGATAGTGCATCTCGCCCGTAACGAAAGCATCGGCACCGGCCATTACAGCGTCGCCGAGCAGGAACGAGCCTGCCCCTCCGCACACGGCAACGCGCTCTATCTTGCGTCGCAACAGTTGGTTAGCCTGCACGCAGTTCACATCGAACCTTGTTTTAAGCATTTTTATGAAGTCGTCGGCAGCCATCGGGGTGGGCAGCAAGCCGATAACTCCGTTGCCTCCGGAGACCTCTGTGCCGTCGAACGCCGTGGCAGACTTCCTTTCGCCGAAGAAAGCAGGGCTTTGCAGTCCCATTTTTTCTGCTATCTTGAAATTCACCCCGCCGTCGGCATTGTCTATGTTGGTGTGCATGCTCACCACCGTAATATCTCTCTTTATTGCCGCGATTACCGCTCTCTGCACGTCGTTTTCGCCCGCTATCCGCCTCAGGGGGCGGAAGATGAGCGGGTGATGACTTACTATGAGGTTGCATCCCGTGGCAACAGCCTCTGCCACCACAGCCTCGGTAACGTCTAAACACAATAATGCCCCTGATACTTCCGCCTCCGTCAATCCCATTTGCAAGCCTGCATTGTCGTAGCTTTCCTGCAAGGGCAGAGGCGCGAAACGTTCAAGGGCACGAAGCACTTCTTTTATTTTCACGTCTTGTGAGTTTAGGTTGCAAAGTTAATAATAAATCATGAGACAGGCATTAAACGCCCTCCGGCAAGCCGCTGATTTATTTTTTTTTAACCTAAACCGTTTTAAAGTTGGTCTGTATGATAATGTTTTGTTTCGTTGATGACTATGAATTGGATTATTTTGCCTAATTTTGCAGGGAATTTTTAACTCCAAAAAGAAAAAAGATATATCCATTTCAATTATGAAATACGTAATCATACCCGACAGAGCCGAGCCGAAACTACTGCCGTTCTATTTCGCAGTGGAGGAATATGTGGCAAGCAAATACACCGACGACGACTATTTCTTCACATGGATTGTGGAGCCGACGGTGATGCTCGGACGCAACCAACTCATAGACAATGAGGTGAATGTGGACTACTGCCGAGACAACGGAATACACATCTTCCGCAGAAAGAGCGGCGGCGGATGCGTATATGCAGACGGCGGTTGCATTCAGTTCTCATATATTTCGTTTGCAGAGAGCGTGAATTTGGCTTTCGGTGACTATATGAACGACGTGGCACGGCTGCTCCGGAGCATCGGTCTCGACGCACAACTTTCCGGGCGCAACGACATACTCGTTGACGGCAGGAAGGTGTCGGGAAGTGCTTTCTACCGCCTTCGCAACCGAAGCGTGCTGCACAACACCATGCTCTTCGACACGCAACTGGAACATCTGTCAAAAGCCATCACCCCCTCGCACGAGAAGTTGCAGAGCAAAGGCGTTGCATCTGTGTCGCAACGAGTTACCAACATAGGGCAATTCACCGACCTATCGCTCGACGGTTTCCTCAAGCACGTGCGCGAATACATGTGCGGTTCGGAACAAATTATTCTGACCGACGACGATATGCGGAGCATCGCCGAGATAGAAAAGCAACTGGCATCAGACACTTTCGTATATGGGAAAAATCCGAAATTCACCGAAGTAAGGAAGAAGAGATTTCCCGACATCGGCACTTTGGAGGCGCATATCGAACTGAAAAACAACATCATAACGAACATAAACATCGCCGGCGACTACTTTCTGATAGGCGACCTTGACCGCGAACTGATCGACCTTCTGCGCGGAACGCCGTTCACGAGGGATGCCGTTGCCGAACGACTCGAAGGCATAGACCTCTCAGCCATAATCCGCGGCATGGAACTTCCGCAACTGCTGCGTCTCTTCTTTGGAAGACCGCCACACGTGAAAAAACCCGAATGGCTGAAGATTGACCTCACCTCAACAACACATTCGCGCGAAACGGCGAGCGTGATTGCCAAACATCACCTCAACACGATATGCACAAGCGGACTGTGCCCGAACCGCACCGAGTGTTGGGCTGCACGCACGGCGACGCTAATGATTGGAGGAAACGTGTGCACACGCAGCTGCAAGTTCTGCAACACCCTGTCCGGACGACCGGAGAAACTCAACCCCGACGAACCGCAGAGCGTGGCAGACTCGATAAAGGCTCTCGGGCTACGGTATGCCGTGATAACATCGGTTGACCGTGACGACCTGAAAGACTACGGCGCAGAACATTGGATTAAGACCATTTCGTGCATAAAAAAAGAAAATCCTGACACCATACTGGAGGTGCTCATACCTGATTTCATGGGCGACGAACAGCTCATTTCCAAGGTTATGAACGCTCGCCCCAACGTCGCAGGGCATAACATGGAGACCGTGCGCCGGCTTACTCCGAGCGTGCGCAGCGTGGCTCGTTACGAGCGCAGTCTTGATGTGCTGAGAGCGATAACGAAGTCGGGAGTGATGGCAAAAACCGGATTTATGGTTGGACTGGGCGAGACAACGGAAGAGGTGGAGGAACTGATGGACGACATCCTCGCCACCGGTTGCCGCCGACTCACTATCGGGCAGTATCTGCAACCCACGTCACGACACCTGCCGGTGGCGGAATATATAACTCCCGAACAGTTTGAGAAATACAAACAGACTGCCCTTGACAAAGGCTTCAAGTTTGTTGAAAGCGGTCCGTTGGTACGCTCGTCATACCATGCAGAACGCTCTTTCAGCACCCAATAGCATATATACCACTCTGCAACGCACTGTAAAGACATAAAAAAGGGGATATTTCGCAGATAGAAATATCCCCTTGGTTTTATCTCATCAAGCATCTGTGCGAACTATTGTTCTGGATAGTCACAGACTTGACTGTTGCTATTATTCGTTGCAGTTGCAAGCCTTGAAACTCTCAAGGTCTGCCGGATTGAAGTTCCTGATGTATGCCGACTTGCCGAGAACACTCTCCTCTGTCATTCTTACATATACGTTTGCCGACTTGCTGAACATTTCCGGAGCACGTGTTGCATCGTCGAGCAGCAGCAGTGACATTATTATCTCTGCCGTCATGTCGTAAAGGCGACGTGCGAGGAAGTCCTGAGCGTCCTGACTGCCAAGTTCTTTCACGCTGTTGAGCGAGTCTTCGTAGATGGCTACGAGAGCCTCGATGCGTGTCTTCAGGGCTGCATGAGTCTCGTCGGTCACGATGTTTGCCAGCATCTCCTTTATTATACCGAGAAGAGTTCCGTTGGTGATGTAGCGTATCGCAGCCACCACCTGCAACTGTGTCGTTCCCTCATAGATTGAGAATATGCGCGCATCGCGATACAGACGCTGGCACTTATATTCCATTATGAAACCCGAACCGCCGTGTATTGAGATTGCATCGTAGGCATTCTGGTTGGCATATTCCGAGTTCATACCCTTTGCCAGCGGTGTGAAAGCATCAGCCAAGCGCGTGAATTTCTTCATCTCGTCGCGTTCTTCCGGAGAGAGTTTGCGGTCGCGCTGAATGTCTTCAAGGCACTTGTATATATCCACATATCTCGCAGTCTGATAGAGCAGCGAGCGTCCGGCATCGAGTTTCGCCTTCATTCGGCTAAGCATGTCATAGACAGCGGGGAAGTTTATTATCTTCTCTCCAAACTGCGCGCGGTCTTTTGCGTATGCCAGTGCTTCGTTATAAGCCTCCTGTGCCACACCTACCGACTGCGCCGCGATGCCCAACCGGGCACCGTTCATCAATGCCATCACATATTTTATAAGTCCCATTCGGGTGCTTCCGCAGAGTTCTGCCTTGGCGTTTTTGTACGTAAGTTCGCACGTAGGGCTGCCGTGAATACCGAGTTTATGCTCTATGTGACGCACATCCACACCTCCGTCGCGCTTGTCGTAGATGAACATAGACAGTCCGCGACCGTCGTGGGTGTTCTCTTCGGAGCGTGCAAGCACAAGGTGGATGTCGGAGTCACCATTGGTAATGAAACGCTTCACGCCGTTAAGTCGCCAACAGTTGTTCTCTTCGTCAAACGTAGCCTTGAGCATCACGCGCTGCAGGTCGGAACCGGCGTCGGGCTCTGTGAGGTCCATCGACATCGTGCTGCCCTCACAAACGCGCGGTATGAACTTCTCGCGCTGCTCCTCTGTTCCGAACTCATAGAGTGTGTCGATGCACGACTGCAGGCTCCATATATTCTGGAAACCGGCATCGGCAGCGGCTATCACCTCGCTAAGCATTGAGAAAGTGACGTTAGGAAGGTTCAGACCGCCATACTTTCTGGGCATTGAAATGCCCCACAGTCCTGCTTTACGCGTGGCTTCGATGTTCTCGAAAGTCTTCGAGGCATAAACCATTCGCTTGTTTTCAAGGTGCGGACCTTCCAAGTCAACCGACTCGCTGTTAGGCTCTATCACGTTTGCGGCGATGTCGCCAGTGATGTCAAGTATCTGCTTGTAGTTCTCTATTGCGTCCTCATAATCCACAGGAGCATCGTCGAACTGCTTTGCGTCGGCATATCCTTTCTCCTTGAGTTCCACCACTCTCTTCATCAAAGGGTGTGAAAGGTGGAATTCCAATTCAGGGTGGTCGCTATAATAATTTGCCATAATTTATTTCTTTTCTGATTCAACTTACTTGCTGTTTTCCTTGTAATATTTAATCAACTTTGGAACAACCTCTTCCACCGTTCCCACGATGACATAGTCGGCTATTTTGTTGATTGGTGCATCAGGGTCGGAGTTCACCGAGATGATGATACCCGAGTCCTGCATACCTGCGATGTGCTGTATCTGCCCAGAGATGCCGCATGCGATGTAAACCTTAGGATGAACGGTGACACCGGTCTGACCAATCTGGCGGTCGTTGTCGCAGAAACCTGCGTCAACGGCAGCACGGCTGGCACCCACCTCGCCATGAAGTTCCTTCGCCAAGCGGAACAGCAGGTCGAAACCTTCCTTCGAGCCCATGCCATAACCTCCGGCAACCACTATCGGCGCGCCCTTTAGATTATGCTTTGCAGCCTCCACATGGCGGTCGAGCACCTTCACAACGCCTGCAACAGCCATATCGACATATTTGCCAACCTCCGGGTAAACCACCTCTTTCTTAGCCTCCCCGTCATAGATTGCCTTCTGCATCACGCCGCTACGCACTGTTGCCATCTGCGGACGGTGCTCCGGATTTACGATTGTGGCAACGATGTTACCTCCGAAAGCCGGGCGTATCTGATATAGGAGATTCTTGTAAACCTTCTTCTCCTTCTTGTCCTCGAAGTCTCCAATCTCAAGTTCGGTGCAGTCGGCTGTAAGTCCGCTGGTGAGCGAAGAAGATACGCGAGGTCCGAGGTCGCGACCTATTACGGTGGCACCCATGAGACAAATCTGCGGCTGTTCCTCCTTGAACAGGTTCACCATGATATCGGTATGCGGAGCAGACGTGTATGGGAACAGTCCTTCGCCGTCGAAAACAAAGAGTTTATCCACTCCATACGGCAGTATATCGTTCTCCACCTTACCCTTTATACCGGTACCAATCACAACGGCATGGAGTTCCACATTCAGTTGATTGGCAAGTTTACGACCCTTTGTAAGCAATTCTTGTGATACCTCGGCAACGCTTGTGCCTTCGATTTCTATATATACAAAAACGTTGTTCATAACTTATCCAATGATTTTTTCTGAAAGTAATTCCTTTATCAGACCGTCAACATCGCTGTCGCTTGCTGTGATGGTCTTGCTCTCCTTTGCCTGAAAAACGATGTTCTTGACAATCTTTACCTTTGTGGGCGAGCCTGCCAGACCGCATTGTGCGACATCGCCGTCCACGTCTGCCACGCTCCACTGATTGAGGTTGAGATACGGACGCTCTTCATACAGATAATCGTATGGAGTTCCTTCTGCCGGGCGTTCCATCGGACAGGTTGCACGCTTGTACTTCATCACCAGTTTGGCGTTGGCAGGACGGCACGGAGCAGCACTGCCATTTACGGTTATAACCACGGGCAGCGGTGCCTCAACTGTTTCCACTCCCCCATCGATATGGCGGCGTATTGTGACTTTCCCGTCCTCGATTTTCAGTATCTCTTCAGCGTATGTCACCTGATTCAGTCCGAGTTTTTGCGCCACCTGCGGTCCAACCTGAGCGGTATCTCCGTCGATAGCCTGACGCCCTCCGAGCACTATGTCAACATCGCCAATCTTCTTTATTGCCGTGGCAAGGGCATAACTGGTAGCCAATGTGTCGGCACCGGCAAACAGGCGGTCGGTCAACAGCCAGCCGGTGTCTGCTCCACGATAAAGCCCCTGACGTATTATCTCGCCTGCACGCGGCGGTCCCATAGTGAGTATTCCTACCGTTGAACCGGGATTTTGCTCCTTCAGGCGAAGTGCCTGCTCAAGAGCATTAAAGTCTTCCGGATTGAAGATTGCCGGAAGAGCTGCGCGATTGACAGTGCCTTCGGCAGTCATTGCGTCCTTGCCGACATTTCTCGTGTCGGGAACTTGCTTAGCAAGTACAACGATTTTCAATTTCATAAAACAAATAAATAATATTCTATATTCAAGGCTGCAAAGTTACGCTATTTTTGCTCCTTGACAAAGAAAAAGAAATTAAAATGCTCATGAAAAGCCCCATTTTATGCACATATTGAAATGTTTGTGCATATTTTCAACATCAATTAACCTTTTCAGAGCATCTCTGCAATTTGTGGTTAAATTGACGTAACGCGGTTCAAAAGTATCGAAAAAATTATGTTATATCGCACTATTTTTGTAATTTTGCGGCGCATTATGCTGTGGTGCGCGCGCCAATCGCAATGGTGTGCCGCCGCTCTGTAACACTGATATAAATTGAAACGAAAAAAAATAAATTAACATGAAGAAAACGCTTTTTACCCTTTTGGCAGTCGTTACGCTTATGATGACGGCAAGCTGTAACAAGATAGAGACCTACGCGGAACAGATGGAAAAGGAGAACGATGCCATAAAACTGTTCATAAGGGAGAACAAGATAAAAGTAATCTCGGAAAATGTTTTCGAGCAGCAGGGCTTCACCACCGACGTGGCAAGCAACGAATACGTGCTCTTCAACTCGTCGGGAGTGTATATGCAGATAGTGAGAAAGGGCTGTGGCGAACTGATACAGAACGGCGAAAGGGCAACCATCCTCTGCCGTTTCACCGAAAAGAACATCCTCACCGACTCCATTATGCTCGATAACAGGATTTATCATCAATTCTCGTCGATACTCGACAAGATGGTTGTAACGAACACAAGCGGAACATTCACTGCCTCTTTCGATATGAACAGCAGCCTGATGTACCATGCCTACGGGAGTGCTTCGGTGCCTTCGGGCTGGCTCGCGCCGCTGCCTTACATAAAAATCGGCAGGCAGAGCGACAAAGAGGAGGAAATTGCACAGGTAAATCTTATTGTGCCTCACTCGCAAGGACAGAGTTATGCCACAGCCGGAGTATATCCTTGCTTCTACACCATAACATACGAGAGAGGAATGTAAAAAATACAATATAATGACACTGATAAAATCAATTTCCGGCATACGCGGAACAATAGGCGGACAGACAGGCGACACGCTTAACCCGCTCGACATAGTGAAATTCGTGACGGCATACGCCACTTTCATACGCAAGAACCGTCGTGAAGGCTCTGGCAAGATTGTTGTAGGGCGCGACGCCCGCATCTCCGGCGAGATGGTTAAGAACGTTGTATGCGGAACTCTGATGGGCTTTGGCTACGACGTGGTGGACATTGGTATGGCTACAACTCCTACAACGGAGCTTGCTGTGACAATTGCAGATGCCGATGGAGGAATAATAATCACGGCAAGTCACAACCCAAGGCAGTGGAACGCGTTGAAACTGCTCAATCACGAGGGCGAATTTCTAAACAAGGAAGAAGGCAACGAAGTGCTACGACTGGCAGAGGAAGAGAATTTTGAATATGCCGATGTTGACGGTTTGGGCAAATATATAGAAGATAACTCGTTCGACCAAAAGCACATCGACGAGGTATTGCGGTTGAAATACGTAGATTTAGACGCAATAAAAAATTCGCGCTTCAATGTCTGCGTGGATACGATAAACTCGGTTGGCGGAGTGATACTGCCGAAACTTCTCGAACAACTGAAGGTTTCCTACAAACTCATCAACGGCGAGCCTGACGGCGACTTCGCACATAACCCCGAGCCGCTGGAGAAAAACCTGCAAGGCATAATGGAAGAGATGAAGAACGGGCACTACGACCTCGGCATCGTTGTTGACCCCGACGTTGACCGTCTCGCATTCATCTGCGAAAACGGCGAGATGTTTGGCGAGGAATACACGCTGGTGTCGGTAGCAGACTATGTGCTGTCAAGAATGGAGGAAGAGGGAGAAGGAAGCCCCACAACGGTGAGCAACCTGAGCAGCACCCGCGCCCTCCGCGATGTCACCGAGGCTCACGGCGGACACTATCACGCCGCTGCAGTGGGCGAGGTGAACGTTACCACGAAGATGAAAGAGGTGGGAGCGGCAATCGGCGGCGAAGGAAACGGAGGTGTGATTTATCCCGCCAGCCACTACGGTCGTGACGCTCTCGTGGGTATTGCTCTGTTCTTGAGTTCGCTGGCTCGCAAAGAGATGAAGGCATCTCAGTTGCGCGAGACCTTCCCTCCATACTTCATAGCGAAGAACCGCATTGACCTCACACCGCAGACCGATGTGGATGCGATACTCGAAAAGGTGAAGTCGATATACAGCAACGAACAGGTGAACGACATCGACGGTGTGAAGATAGACTTCACCGACTCATGGGTGCACCTGCGCAAGAGCAATACCGAGCCTATAATACGAGTATATAGCGAGGCATCGACTATGGAAGAGGCTGACGCTCTCGGCAAGAAGATAATGCAAGTGGTGTATGAAATGCAGTGAGAAAGGATAGTTGCGAGAAGCAGTCTCGCATCTATATATCTACGCCGGTTCGGTATCGAACCGGCGTAGATATTAGTAGTTGGTTATCAACAAATGAGTGGCTCTCTTATTGTTTCTGTTCATAAAACTAACGAGATATTCCTTGTCAAACGTTCTGATTTTAATGCCATTCTTATTATATAGGCTATAAATAAAATCAGTATATTTGATAATCATCATCCACTTGGCTTTACATTCATTTAGCATGTAATCAGCCAACCTCCCTTGGTCTTCTTTAGTGAAATTATTTTGAGCATAGGTGCTGAATTCGCTATCGTATGGAGGGTCGAGAAATACAAAATCGTTTTCTTTCGGATTTGTTTCGCGCAGAAACATTTCGAAGTCAAGATTATGAATATGAGTAGTAGCAAAGTGGCTCAAAAGAGGCTCGGACTGGTAATAATTAAGTTTATTCTCCAACAGTTTGCTGTTATAAGCGATACCTCCGTAAGGAACATTAAAATCCCCCTTGCTACTATACCTGAACATTCCACTATACGCATAATTTCGCATAAAGAAAAACAATGCTATATATAATGGTTTGTTTTCTTTGGCAATGTTTTTACAATTATACATGTGGCGATAGTTCATATAAACCGAACTCTTAATCGCCGTTTCAATGTTGTCATAAACATCTCTGTCAGGAAGAATATGTTTCTCATTTTCGAGCACTTTCATTCTTGTCATCTTACGGAACAGATTTGCTTCCATTTCCTTTAGTAAGATGCAAGGATATGAACAAAATTCTGTTTCGATAATGTTTAGAATGTCTGCCTTCTTCTCTTTGCAGAATTCATGAACAATTAACTTTAGATTCTCTTTAGAAATATTTTCGTTCCTATATTTAATATAGGTGTCAATAAGTGTAAGGTTTGATTTAAAGAAATTGAGCACGTTGCACCACGAGCGGTCAATCATTCTTGCATATTTGAAGAAATCTCTGTCTGATGTGGAAATGTATTTATAGAGCGACACAAGTTCTTCTGACAAATCGTTAATATAATACCCATTCGCCTTTACAGCCATAAATACGGAACCTCCACCGACAAATGGCTCATAATAGTTTTCAAATTCCGGGATATTCGGAAGAATATATTTTAATTCTTTTTCTTTTCCTCCGGGCCATTTTATGATTGGCTGTAAACCTGTTGGAATATGGTTATAAAGTTTTGTATTTTTTTCTTTTTTGTCAAAGAATGCGTATAGTTCCGTGAATTTAGTTTGGTATGCAACTGTCGGTTCACCAACCATTGCCAACTCCTCCTCTTTTATAATATCGTATGATGAGTTATTTGTCACCTTTGCCTTGTTGCTGATTATCTCATCAATTCTTTTCTTTGAAGCATCGAAATATTCCCTATCTAATTCCACCCCGATAAATCTTCTATCAAGTTCTAAGGAAGCAACCCCTGTTGAACCAACTCCCATGAATGGGTCAAAGATAATATCATCTTTATTAGAAGCAATTTCAATCATTTTTTTTAAGATTGAAATCGGCTTTTGGGCAGGATGTTTAGGATTGCTTATCCGCTCCGGTCTCATACAGATAGGACTTTCTATGAAATTGTGCATTTCTTTTTGCGAGATAAAATTCCATGTGTGTTTCTTATTCCAACATGTGAATATCATCTCACAGCTGTTCAAAAACCCAGCCTTGAAAATCTTTGGGGCAGGATTGGTCTTGTGCCAAATCATAAAATTTGATGTATCAAACTTATTGTCAAGGCAACTGTGCCACCTACCAATTTGATTGTAAGAAGTAAATATGAACAAATTGCCGGTAGGTTTTAATATCCTGATAAACTCATCTGCCCATTCCTCGGGATTAAAATCAATCATATCCCATTCTGCCACATCATTATTCATGGCAGAACGTCCCGGCAAAGGAATATTACCGGTGGAATGTTGTCCTAAATTGTATGGAGGATCAGTCAGAATAAAGTCGATAGAGTTATCTGGGATGCGTTTTATCACATCCCTACTATCAGCATTGAGAATACATTTTCGCCAATTTGGGTCTTTCATTACTCGTGGGGCAGATAAGCGTACTTTATTTCATCTAATGCTTCATTGATGTAATGGGCATTCTTTTTATACTCATCAATAACAATATCATATCCGTCTTCTGATTTACATACCAAGTTCCAAAAGTCACGGCTGATGCACAATTCTTCTTCGCAGAAGAACTGGCGTACACGACCTTGTGTCCAAGGCTTGCCTTCACCATAACGGTTGTATGCCGTGGCAAAGAGAATTTTCACGTTCTCTTCTCCAAGTTGATTTGTCAAGATGCAATACTGTTCAAGCAATGCCTCTTTTTCAGAACGCGCTTTTTTATTATCCAAGTCACCTCCGATTTTCAACTCTATGAGATAATTCATGCCCGACTCTTCGTCAATCAGATAATAATCACTTTCGTGACGTTTGGTGTGAGCAGCCCCTCTCTTATTTGATATGCCTTTATAATCAGAGATTTCCGGAGTTCTTCTGTTTTCTTTCCTTTTATATTGTTCAAGTATTTCTGCAATATAGTCGGTCTGTTCATTGTAAAGAGTACCTTCTACATGCTGACTAACAGTATAACTAAGTCTTGCAATAGAGATTGCCATGCGCTCAAGCATGTTGCCTAAAGAACTATCGAGAGACCGTGCTAATGCAGAATAGTACTGAATTTCAGAACCCAATGCTGCAATGAACACGTTATGTATTTTCATGTTAATAACTCCATCCTCATTGTCAACTTCTGCAAGATGACGGGCTGAAAAACCACTTGCATACGACATTACTGCACTGCTTACGATACCACGTATAGCCTTTTCTTTATCTATTGTATTTGCCATATTTATATTTTTCATTCTTATTTGAGGGTGTAAATTATAATTGGTATGCCTCCAATAGTTCATGTATCTCTCATTACTTACGTTTGGTTTCAGAAGGAGATGCTTTAGAAGCAATACGAAAAAGAATTTTCATCTATCAACAGTCATTGCTCTCGGCGTACCAATGCAACCGCTCGGCATCTGTATTTTAATCAGGTTGCACACCGTGGGGGCAATGTCGGTGATGTGAACCTCGGTTGGACACGAGCCATGAGGCACTCCCCTACCCATGAGCACGAAAGGAATGTGACAATCATACGGGTTCCAACAGCCGTGCGTTGTTCCCTCTCCTATTTCCTGCCCGACTCCATATACTCCGGGATTAAGCACTAATTGTATGTCGCCACTACGCTTACGGTTATATCCGTTATATATTTTCTCACGAATATATGCAGGCACACTCGCCGCCGATATGTTCTCAAGGTCAACCACATACATCACCTGCGGATGCTTCTTGAAATAGTCCGCGATGTCTGCTTTCAGCATATCAAAGTCGAGTCCTGCGGCAGCATTGCGGTCGATAACCACCTTATAGTCCATTATGCGCTCCACAAGATGTTCTCTACCGACATATTTCCCCGAAAGATACTTGTTCACTGCCTCCTCCTCACTATTTGTATAGAAACCGTCGGAGGGTATTTTATGTTCTCTGTTCTGCAATATTCCGTTTGCCGCACCGTGGTCGGCAGTGAGGAAGGCGACATACTCTCCCTTTCCGATTGTTTGGTCGAGATAGTCGAATAGGTCGGCAAGTTGTTTGTCGAGTTCCACATACATACGATGAATAAGTTCGGAATGAGTGCCGAAAGCATGACCAACGATGTCGGTACATGAGAAACTCACACACAGCATATCGGTCTCTCCGCGCTGTCCGAGCCGCTCTTCTGCAATGGCGTGTTTCGCCATATCCTTCACGATGAGGTTTCCGTAGGGTGAATACTGCACTATATCGGCAGGCTCGGCGAGCAATGTTTTGCCGGTGTCAACCGGTTTCTGCTTTTTCACATCGCGCGAAATCTCCTTATTGTAATCCTCTACCCACGATGGCAGCGACGACATATAATAGGTAGAAGTGATGAAACATAGTTCTTTCTTGTCGAACCAGTAGGCTGCATCTGCCGAATGTCCTGCAGGCAGTATGGCGGCACGGTCTTTGAACGATATGCCTATCACTTTCGACCTCCAGTTGGTGGCTGTTTTCAGTTCGTCGCCGATAGTAGTCACGAGCAGGTTTCGAGGCGACTCCAATCCTGCTTTCGAGCGGCTGCCAACGGTCTGCACGGTTGTGTCTTCGGTGCAATACGTCAGTTTACCGTTCAGCAAAAACTTGTTACCGGCTATGCCGTGGATGCTCGGAACAGAGCCGGTATATGCAGAGGTATGCCCTATCGACGTCACCGAGGGGATATAGTTGATTTGGCAATTATCGAAAGAATATCCTTCGGAGAGCATGCGCCGAAAACCGCGTGTGGTGTATTCGTCGTAGAAACGGTAGAGATAGTCCCAGCGCATTTGGTCAACCACTATACCCACAACAAGTTTCGGGCGCAGTCCTTGGTTGCCTTCGGCGAAAGTGTTAACAGCAGAAAAGGCAAATAACAACAGTGTTAGAAATCTTGATTTTAGCTTCATTGTTTTAAATTTTAATTTGTTTTCCAATGGTTATCACCTCGTTAGCGAGAACTTCAGAGCCAGTCCGAAATCCTGAGTCGTCGTCGGGTAGCTGCTTGAAGTGAGCAAAGGCGTATTTGTCTGACAGTCGTAATAGAAACTCATTGTGAGCAGCCGCGAGAGAGTATAGTCGGCATGGAAAGCCAACTTGAATGCCTTGTTGCCCGACGAAGCCGAACTTGTCATCGATGCTATGTCGCGAACTATCGATGCCTGATTGCGGAAACTCATGTCGAGACGCAGGTTCAAGTCATGGCTGATACCTTTGGTCTTCGATGAATTTTGGCTCGTACCACGGTTATTGTCATTCTCTTCGCCATCACCTTTATTGGCAGATTTCACCTTGCGATGGTTTCTTCCACCGAATAACTTGAAGTCGTTAATCTTATAACCCATACCCACAACCCAGTCATCGCTATACATTTCATTCAGCTGTATGCTCGTCATTGAAAGCGACAGGTTGCGAGTCTTGCGGTATTCTAGTTTGCACGTCATGTTGTTATGCAGCGTAACGTCAATTCCGAGCAGCGGACTGAACGACTCCGTTATGCTTACCGTGGATATGTTATACATCGAAGACGGCACCGGCATTGATGTTGTGGCATCGGTGATAAAGCCCAGTCCGTTCATGTATTCTTGGAAAGTGCTGTACGTGTTGTAAGACCCTACTGAATATATGCTCTTGTAAGCATGATTGAGGTTTACGCTCTTGAACACGTCGCTGAACCAAGGCAGCTGCGACAAGCCGCTATATCTTACAGTCCAGTTGGGCAACAGTTTCGACAATGCGGGGAAGATGTCAAGCCCGCCGCCACCGGAGGTGTAGGCAGAGAGGAACGCCGGTATCATGACATCGGAACTGTAAAGACCGAGTCTGCCCTCAGCTGCCTGCGAAGAGTATCTCTGCCCAGCCAATGCAGAGTTTGCCGGGTATGGCACACCTTCGTATTGCGCTTCTACTCTACTGCGAAATCCTTCGAGAGAGCGGCAGAAACGTTCAAACGTTGCGGAGTGGTAGCCGCTGGTTGCAGAGCCTATGCCCTCAAACGCGCTCTTCAGCGAGATCGTTGTCATTGTGAATGTGCCGCTGCGCGTTGTCGGACGCCCCTCGTACATATACTGTATGCTATTGGCGCGGTTCTCGTTTCTTGCAGCGTTGAGGTCTATTTTAAGATTTTTCACCGGCTCAAGCGTCATGCGCAACTGCAGGTCGATATTGCTGTTTGTTGTTGCCGGCGTTGCCACACTGTCGGTCATCATCAGCCATCCGTTCTCGGCGGCTTTCGAGATGTAACTGTCACCAATCATACCGAATGCGAAGTCGAGTCCCGGAGAGAGTATGTCTCCCCTTCTCTGACCGAGCATATCTCCTATTTCGGGCAAAAATCCCGGCAGCGACATGGCATATTGGTTGCGGTAGGATATGTTCACCGAACGCACCATCATGAGCACCCTTGCCACGCTCTGCGCCGTCTTATACCAGCCTTTGTCTTCAAGTGACGGTTTGGCAGTGACGGTAAGCTTCAGAGTAGTTGCGGAATCAACTTTCGATGTTATCTTTATCTCATCCTGCCCCACCGTTTTGTATTTCAGAGGGAACGCCTTGCCCTCGCTTGTCTTTGCCGAAACAATGAGCCTCTTCGACTTACGGCCGTGTGCAATGGTAATCACGGTGTCGGGTCTCAGTGTTATCTCCTGTTCGAATGAGCGTTGGTTCTTCGGCAGAGCCTCCTTTTCCTTGTCGTTGTCCTTTATATTTGCCCTCTCTGTTTTCTTCAAGTTTTTCCTCGAAGACGAACTGCTCACAGACCTGTTGAACCTTTCGTTGGTCTTTTTCAGGAACGGCACATGGTTGTAGAGCCGCTCCAGATTGAACGAGCCGTTGATGTTCAGGTTGCGGTTGTTGCTTATCGTGTTACCGAGGGAAGTCCCGTCCTCAAGGTCGGTTCCGCGAATCCATCTGTAAGTAGCCGTATAACTAGCATCGGCATTTATCCAGTCGAAGATTGGTATGAGGTTGAGCGGCAACTGATAGGAAAGCGAGAACGACTGGTTGTAATCGAGCGGCGAGCCGAAATTGCGCAAAGAAGTCTTCACGGAGTCTTTCCATGCTGTATATTGGTCGGGATACAGGTCTTTGTTCACCGGCGTGTAAGGCTCTTCTATCTCCGCATGCGTGGCACTTTGGAAATTCATGTGCAGGTTCTTTGTCAAGTCCCAACGTATTGAGAAGTCGCGATTCCAAAGGAATTGTTCACTGAATGTCAGTGGCATTTGCGAACTGCTCAATGTCTCCATGTCACGTTCCTGCAACTCGTAGTAGCTGCGCGTTATCTCGGTGTTGAACGAAATGTTCTGCGGAAGCCAGTTCAGTCCGAAGCGTTTTAATATTTCAAACCACTTGCTCTTCCCCTTTATGAGTTTCTTGAAAGGCTCGAACGGTTTATACACAGGCGTGTAGCTGTAGTTCATTGCCCCCCTCCAGTTGTCTTCTTTCTCATACACAGTGGTTTCGCCCGAGGTGTAGCGATGACTGTGGCTGTAAGAGAAACTGAAGTTTGCAGGGTCGTAGGGCATTGGATGCCGCTTTGTGGCAATGCCTACACGTACATTCGAGAGCGAGAAGTTGGTGTTTGTGGTCTTTGTCACGGCTATACTCTCTATAGAATCGCGTTCGTAGGCATTTTCGGCAGCCTCGAGAGCGTCGTCGAGACGCATGTCGGTGTCAAGCGGATTATACTTAGGGCGTGTCTCCTCCTTCGTCACCGAATAGTAGAGCGGAGCCGACACTTTGGCTTTGTCGGGGAAGAACTTGCCGAGTTCGATGTTCGTGGTCACGCTGTAAGTCTTGTAATTATCCTGCGAGCGCTGCATCACACCCTCTTCAAGTCCGCCGAAGCCCTCGGTCATATACTTTCCGGTGGCGTTCAGTGTGCCCACATCGCTCAACTGAACGTTAAGCGCAGCCTGTGCTGCCCAGCCTCCTTCGTTGTTGTATTCCAGCAGTCGCAGTTCGTTAATCCAAACCTCTCCCGACTTATTGTCGCGGTCGAGGTTGCGCACTCCGATAATCATTGTCTTCACCTCGCCCAGCGTCGGGTTGCCCATTATCGTAACACGGTTGTTCGGGCGGTGACTGTCGTACTCGCTATATTCTCGGTTGTAGGATGCCCTTCCGCTTGCCTTAGCAATGTTTCTTGCCTTCTTTACGTCTGTGAAGACGCTTAAATCTATGTCGAGCATGTTCTCCTCCGGCCACACCGCACGGCAATCGGCGAGTGAATAACGGTCGTAATGCCCTGCCGGAGTAAGTTTCAGAGGTATCAGATACTCGTAGTAGTTACTCTTATAGTCGCTTCCGAGTCTCACGAAGACAGCCAGTTGGTTGTCTTTCAAGTCTGTGGCATTGTTCTCAAAAGAGTTCGCATGCACGAACATCTGCAGTCGCTTATACTGTCGCAAGTCTATGGTTGTGTTCTTATAAACCGCTTTCGACTCCTCGTTAGACAAGTTATTGACCTGTATTGCGAGTGCCTGCTCGTTGCTTTCGGTGAGTTGTGGCTGTGTGGGGTCTTGCTCTCTGCGTATGCCGGGAGGCAGCACATAGTTGACAGGAGTTTTGTCGTTGTTCTCCTCTATGTTTACTGCGCTGACCGCCATGCGTCCCGAACCGTTTGCGCCCAGTTGCTGCTGATATACGCGCCATTCGCCACGCACGAGGTCAAGGCTGCCGAAACGGAGCACCACGGGCTGTTCGAAGCCAGTCATGAACATGCGCATGAAACGTATTGAAGAGAAATCGGAGATGTTGCCCACACGACTTGTAAACTCGCGTATAGGTATTCTGAACTGATACCAGTTCACTGTCTCGCGGTTGCCATTGCGCAGGGTACGTGCCGCTTCGCGCTTATCTACGATGAAATTCTCGCCAACCACGAGAGAGTCGGGGTGTATCGCAACACGATACTGGAAATATTTCTCATACTCGTTGAGTGTATAGTCTTGGTTGATGTCCTCCACATCGGGCGTGGTTTTGTAGGAGGTATCGTAGTTCTCTGTACGCATGTCGTTGTCGGGAGAGTTACCCTGCGGCATGTTTATGCGCTTATATCTGTCGAGAATAGAAGCCTCCATTTGGTCGTAATCGCGTCCGCGGAAGTAGTGGTAGTTGTCGTTAGCCGGGTCTGCCATGATACTGTCGAGCGCGGCTCCTGTCACTTTTTGGCTCGCAGCGTTGAGAAACTCTTGATATGTAGAGAACTGTTTTTCCTCTGCATCGTTCAATCCGTTATATCCCACATCCTGCAACCGGCGCGAACCTTGGGTTGTTGCAAATGCGTATGTCACCGTAGGCTGGGTTGGTATCTTTCCCCACTGGGTGGTGGTGAAACTCTGCGAACCGTCAACCGGCATGCCGCTCTCATAGAATTTCTTGCCATCGCGGAGAATGTCTTCGCTCACCTCGCCGAGATTGAGGAAGAGGTCGCCGCTGTGCCGATAAGCCGTACCGTCTTCACGCGTATATATAAAGGGGTCGAGCATCCAAAACTCTATGTATTCTATGTTTGCTGTCTCAAAGTCGTTAACATCGAGTTTGCGCATCATACCACCCCACCTCCGGCTCGGATTGGGCAAGGTGCCGTCGCTGTTGAGTTGCGGGTCGAAGTTGTACGGTCCGCGCTCGGCAGGATAATATGCAAGGTTAAGGATTGGCAGAGTGGATGTCGCACCGTTGTAACTGCTTTGGTCGCGGTTGGGATACAACTCATCTACGTAAACCTCGCGCACATAATGGTTTGAAAGTTGGTTGAGATCGCTCTTGATGTGTCCCGGCGTGAGTGACGAAGAGCGGTTGGTGAAAAGCCGGTCGATGTTATACCACGACAAGAGGGCCCTGTTGTAGCCGCTGCTTAGCGTGGTCTTGTCATTATATTCCTTGAACATTGTAGGCACGCTTGAGATAATCCACGATGTGGGTGCACTCACGTCAATGGCGTTCTTGGTGTTTTCGAAGTCGTCAAGGTATGACGCATTGTCCTGTGTTCCTTTCGCCTTGCCAGCCAGAAGCTGCGCAAACTCACCTGTGAAGGAGATATTAGAAGGCTGGGTGCAGTGCAGGAAAGGTATCTTATCAAGCAAGTTGGTTAGCCACTGGCTCTCTTTCTTCCAGTTGATGTTCACTCCCCACAGCGTATTGTTGAGAGGTTCGCTTCCCATTGCCACCTTTGTGGTGAGTGCTTGTTCGGAAAGATGTTGGAAAGTACCGCTCAACTGGAAGTTTTTTGAGAAGTCATACTGCCAGTTGACACCAATCATCGTTTTTCGTTCCTGTGCATAATCGCTCATGCTTTCAAGACTGACGTTTACCGATGTTCCTGCATCTATTATGCTTTGATTTAGTATCGTAACCTCGCCTGCCGAGTAGTCAACGCTATAATCGGAGCCTTCCATAAGCGTTACGCCGCCGGCTGTCACCACGACCGAGCCTTGGGGAACGTTATATGCCCCGAGCGAGATTACGTTTGCAGACGTTCCGCGGAATTGTCCTTGAAGAATATACTTGTTTTTCTCGGCTATCTGTTTGGCAATGTTTTTCGTAGAGTCATACAGTTCGGTAAAGCAATACTTCTTTGCTACTGCGGCATCCACTCCTTTCTGCATGAGATACTTATAGAGATACTCGCCAAACGGTTCAGCTGCAGGCAGGAATACTCGACCGTTGCTAACGGTATAGCCTTCCACGAAGTCGAAGTATCCGTTAGGGTGAGCCTTCATGTTGTTGTCGAGACGGTCGGCACCCAATATCTTTATCAGCGTCTGATCTTTCACCTGCGGTTCGGGCAGATAGGATATATACACACCTGCGGTGTCGCTTTGGAACTTCACATCGAGGCGGAACTTGTCTTTATCAATCGAACTCGCGAGATAATAGACGTTCTTCATCATCAAAGACCAGTTTGACTGCGTAGGGTTGTTGGCAGTGTTCTTCAGTGACTTTACAAACAATGCCTGTGAAACGTCGGTGATGTCGCTTGCGAACTCACCGACCTGATAGGTAGTTCCGCCGTAAGAATATTCGTATGCCACGGCAAGCACTTGGTCGGTTTGCAATGCGGTGCGCAGCGAGATGTAACCCAAAGCCTGATTTATGCTGTATTCAGAGGGGTTTAGCAGGCGCGCACTCTGCAGTTTCTCATAGTCTGTACCACCCATAAACGACGTATCGAGAACGCTCGACGACATGTCGATATTTCTCGCAGAAGCATAGGTCGTGGTAAGTTCGGTGTAAAGACTGTTGGCGTTGTTAGACGGGACAACACCCGGAGAGCCTTCTCCGAGTTGCGGCAGTGCTATGATGTTTCTGGTGTTTGTGGTCGTTCCTGTCTTGTTCGTTACCCATACCTCGACACGATTGAGCGTGACACCTGTTGTGAGGTTGGGCAGTGTGCGCATCGATGCGTCGTAACGATCGCGGAAATAGAACGAAAGAAAGAAGTGACGGTTCTCTTCATAGTTAGCCACATCAATCTCGAAAGGCGTCAACTGCACTCCTCCTCGCGACGATACACTCTTCGACGACGACTTCTTCTGCGACAAAACAGTCTGCAGTTTCAGTCGCCCGAACTGCAAATCGGTGCGGATACCGAATAGCGACGAAGCACCTCTAATCAGCGATGAATTGCTCGGGAAAGACACATTTCCTGCCTCAATCAGTTTTATTATCTCGTCTTCCTTACCCTCGTATTTCAGTTTTATGTTCTGCGCGTCGAAGTCCATCGTTGCGTCGGTGTTGTAGTTCAGGTTCATGTTCACCTTGTCTCCAACCTTTCCGTTCACGTTGAGGTTTATCTTCTCGTCGAAGTCCATCGTCGTTGTCTTGCGGTTTCTTATCGGCAAAGAAGGGTTGTCTATGTTTTTCAGTGTTGCACCGAACTTCAGTTCTGCCGTTCCCTGTGTCTTTATGCGCACTCCTCCGGGACCGAATATCTTCTCTGCCGGTCCCAAATCGAAGTGCATATCAGAGAAATCGAACTTCTCCTTGCCCTCTTTTTGAAGTATTTCGCTGTTCTTGAACCGGTAGAAACTGTCACGCTGCTGCTTCTCGCTCCACCTCCAATACTCCTCAGGAGTCATCATTATCGGAGCGTTGACATAGGTGTCTCCTATCTTTGAGCCAATCACATAACGCTCGAGTGTGTCGTTGTAAACCACATCATGGCGCATATTGTCCGGCAGCCGCAGGTCGGTGGAGTTACGGTTCAGGTCGTCGAATGTTATAGGTGATATGCGTTGTATTTTCCAACGTGGGTTGAGCAACGAGTCGGGAATGGAGTCGTCGTCTTTCAGATTGCCGATTGCCTCCTCATTGCCTATACGCTGTTGCAGTTTGTTCTTGTTTACCCTTCTCGTCAAGTCGTCCTGAATCAATGGCGCAACATTCCATGCAAGCATGTTTATGCTTACCGTAGCCAATAGCAATATGTATATCTTCTTCAGGCTTTTCATCCGGCACGAGAGTATCTACTTTATCTGCTTCAATGCTATTTTAACCACCTGCTCCACAGGCATGTCGGGCTGCTCTTTGAGTATCGCAGTGACCACCTTCGACGACGGTACCGGGGCAAAACCGAGCATTGTCAGCGCACCAACTGCCTCGTCCTTAACCGGACTTACAAGCACTGCCGACGGCTGTCCTGACGTTGAAGAGAGTTCTTCGGCAACGCCAGATGAGATTATCTTGTCTTTCAAATCCACTATGATGCGCTGTGCGGTGCGCAGACCGATGCCTTTCACCGACTTCAACATGCGCTCGTTTCCGGATGATATAACGTTGCAGAGTTCTGCCACCGTCATCTCCGAGAGTATCATTCGCGCGGTGTTTGCTCCAACTCCGGATACCGAAATGAGCAACAGGAACATTTCTCTTTCTTTCCTTGTGGCAAATCCGAAGAGCACATACGCATCCTCACGTATAGCCTCATACACCCACAGGCACGCCTCTTTCTTGCCTTGAATTGCGCTGAACGTGTTTAGCGAAATGTTCAATCCGTAGCCCACACCATGCGCTTCTATCACGGTAAAGGCAGGGGTGACATCAGCAAGTGCACCCTTTATATACTCAATCATTTATTTTCTCCTTTTGTATATATACATCTCTATTAACGCAAGCCTGCCTACTTTTATTGCATTTCGGTGTATTTTATAACAAAATTCATTTGGTAATCGGCGGTTGGCGTGGCATTTTTTTCCGAGTTTTTTTTTAATATGTGGTCATAATTATATACTTTTGCAGTGACAAATTACAAAACAATAAAGAGATATGAAGAAAATAAGAGCAGCCATAGTGGGCTATGGCAACATCGGACGATACGCACTCGAAGCACTCGAAGAGGCATCCGATTTTGAGGTGGCAGGCATCGTGAGACGTAATGGTGCGGAGAACAGGCCGAAAGAACTGGTCGGGTATGAAGTGGTGAAGGATATAAAGGAACTGAAAGATGTGGATGTGGCTATACTCTCTACACCGACACGCAGTTGCGAAGAGTATGCAAACAAGATACTGCCTCTGGGCATAAACACTGTTGACTCATTCGACATTCACACCGAGATACGCGGTTATCGCGAACGCCTGATGGAATTGAACAAGAAGACAGGAACGGTGAGTGTCATCGCCGCCGGCTGGGATCCGGGTTCTGACAGCATTGTGCGCACAATGATGCAGAGTCTTGCTCCCAAAGGATTGACATACACCAACTTCGGACCGGGCATGTCAATGGGGCACTCGGTGTGCGCTCGCTCTAAAAAAGGTGTGGCGAATGCACTTTCAATGACAATTCCACTCGGCGAAGGAATACACCGACGCATGGTTTATGTGGAATTGGAAGAGGGCGCAAAGATTGAGGATGTGGCAGCGGAAATAAAGGCAGACCCATACTTCTCTCACGACGAAACACACGTGTTTGCGGTGCCTTCGGTTGATGAAGTGAGGGATATGGGACACGGTGTCAACCTCGTTCGCAAAGGTGTTAGCGGTAAGACACAGAACCAGCGACTTGAATTTAACATGAGTATCAACAACCCGGCACTCACAGGTCAAGTTCTCGTGAACGTAGCCCGCGCTTCAATGCGCCAACAACCCGGCTGCTACACGATGATTGAAATCCCTGTTATCGACTTGCTTGCGGGCGAGCGCGCCGATATTGTAGAGCATCTTGTGTAGTTTGGAGATATGTTGAAAGTTGAGGGTTGAACGTTGTTAGCCTATTGTCAGAACTAACAACGCTCAACCCTCAATTTTTATTGCTCCGCCCGACTCCCAAAGGAGACGCTTTCATAGTAAAGCGGAGAAATAACACTTAACGGTCCTCTGCGAACAAGGGGTCGTCAGGAGTAAGCATTACAGGTTTTTGCTGTGCTTCCTTTATCAGGTTTTCCGGAACATACTTCTTATCCACTACGAGGCGGAACATGTATTCATTAAACCAGTCGTTTGTCATTATCAAGCAGCCTTTATGACCGTAGTCGGGACCCCAAGAGTTCTCAACCTTCCATTTCACTGGCTTTCCGTCGGCGTCAAGGTCAACAGCACTGAGTGTCATGGCGTGTGTAGAACCGCTGTCGAAAGTAGAGATGCGCTGCGCCTTATTCATCGGGAACGTTGTTCCGAGCAATGATTCGTAGTCGAAATTGTCGAGAGCGAGCAAACCGTTCTTGCGGTCGAGCTGCTTACCAACATCATAACTGCTATACATCTTGTGCCCATCTTTCAGCGATGCTATTGCCAGTGACGCAATCTCTTCCATCGGAAGGTTCAGATAAACCCAGTTATGTCCGTCATAAGTGTGGCGGTCATACTCCACCTCGTATGTCTTGTGATATTCGTGACGTGGGTCGTTCATCACCATGATGAATGTTCCGTTGAGCGACTCTCCCACCACTTCGCGGTAGAACTCCTGCGGAGTATAGGTGCGCGGAGTGCCTACAGTCTTTCCGTCTTTGTTCTTGAAGGCATAAGTGAACTGCTGAGGCGGATTGCCGAGAGTGAGCGACAATATGCGATATACCACTCCGAGCATCTTCGTCTTTTCCTCTTTTATCTGTTTCTTGTTCTTGCCTTGCTTCACCATGTCACGCAACTGAAGTCCCTGTTCGCGCAGTTTGCTCATCAGCAGTGAGCGCATTTTTGAGGTGTTGTCTGCACTGAATGTCTCCGGCATTACACTCTTGGGCACAAGTCCGTACTTCTCTGTGAGGTCGGCAACACCACAGAACGTACCTCCGTCGGCTATCGGCGACTTGAAAAAGAACTGCACCTTAGGGTCGTCAATCGGCAGTTTGCCGGTGTCTATCACGCCCTGAAGGAACAAGTTAGCCTTCTCCAACTGGTCGTAGAAGAACAGATAGTCGTGCGAGAACTCCACTCTCAGCGAGTCGGTGCGCTTTGCGAAGTTGGCACGCAGCACGTTGAAACCACTGAACATCCAGCATCTGCCCGAACTTTTCTGGTCGCTGATGCTCTGCGCCATTGTCTCCACGCTGAAGTGGGTGTCTGTCTCGGCGTTGCTCATGTAACTGCGTGCAAGGTTGTCGATATTGTTTCCTGCCATTGCATTGAATATAGCCTTGTCTGCAGGATTGCCGCCTTGGGTTTTCACTATCCGGTTAAGCATGTCTGTAGATATGCCACCATCGTTGGATTGCGCCATTGCAGTGTGCGAGAAAGCTACCGCCAGCACAGGCACCAACAGCCTGTTTGTAATCTTTAAGAACTTAACTTTGTTTACCATGATTATTTTTAGTTATATTATCAGCATTGTCTTTTCGAAACGTTTGGCACAAACAAAACACTACGCCCCTCTGCTTTTTCAAGCAAGGAGGGGCGAGTGATTATCATGCCGGTGGTCCTTTCATTCCACGCCTCATTAAATCTATTGGTGTGTATGCAGTTTTTTTTATGTTTTTCTGATAAGACCCACCCTTGTTTCTAAACTTAATCTATAACAACTGTTGTCCAGCCGTGCTTGTCTTCGTCAATACCATACTGAATATTGCGGAGATGTGTGTAGAGCTTCTCTGATATAGGTCCGGGCTTTCCGTCCTTTGAAATCACGTAACTCTTGCCGGTCTCAACATCATCGATGCGTGAAATAGGGCTTATCACAGCTGCCGTACCGCATGCTCCCGCCTCCTCGAACGTAGCGAGTTCTTCTTCAGGAATAGGTCTGCGCTCAACTTTCATGCCGAAATCTTCAGCAAGCTGCATAAGACTCTTGTTGGTGATTGACGGCAGGATGCTTGAAGACTTAGGAGTAACGTATGTGTTATTCTTTATTCCGAAGAAGTTGGCAGCACCGCACTCGTCGATATATTTCTTCTCCTTTGCGTCGAGATAGAACTCGCAAGCATAACCGAGGTCGTGTGCTTTCTTGTTTGCAAGCAACGAAGCGGCATAGTTTCCGCCCACCTTATACACACCGGTTCCGAGAGGAGCGGCACGGTCATGGTCGCGCATTATCACGTAAGGATTGGTTGAGAAACCACCCTTGAAATATGGTCCCACCGGAGTAACCAATATCAAGAACAGATATTCGTTAGCCGGACGCACTCCAACCTGAGCACCCGTACCGATAAGCAGCGGACGGAGATAGAGCGTTGCACCGCTCTCATATGGCGGAATCCATTCCTGATTAAGGCGAACCACCTTCTTTACCATTTCACAGAACAACTCTGTCGGGAGTTCCGGCATAAGAATTCCACGGCATGTCGATTGCAGACGCGCTGCGTTCTCTTCCATACGGAACACGCGAACCTTACCGTCAGGACAGCGATAAGCCTTCAATCCCTCGAAAGCCTCCTGACCGTAATGCAGACTTGTTGCTGCCATGTGAATTTTTATGTACTCGTCGGAGCTTACTTCAATTTCGCCCCACTTACCGTTACGATAGTAGCATCGAACGTTGTAATCGGTCGGCACATAGCCGAAAGACAGATTTGCCCAGTCTAAGTTTTTCATAGCTTCTAAAAGAATTTTAATGTTACAATGGTGCAAAAGTAAATAAAATAATGGTTAACTGCAAGTTTTTACTCACTATTTTTGTTTTTTTACGACATTAACTCCTCCTATGCTAATGATATTACAACCCTATATATATTTATGTATAACACTGCCCTGTCACAGCATTTTCTTTATTTCCTCATCGGTTTTGGTGAGGCGGTCGCGGCATAGTTTTATCAGTTGCTTTGCCCTTTTCAGTTGGGTTGTCATCTCGTCAATGCCCACTTCGTTGTTTTCCATTCTCGAAACAATCTGTTCCAATTCTTTCAGTGCCTCTTCGTATTTCATGCTTTTGCTTGTTAATTGTTCTTCACTGCTCATTTTTTCTTCTTTCCTCCACAGTCAACCACAGACAGTATCGTGCCCTTCTCCACCCTCGTTTCTATCCGGTCGCCCGACTTCAGTTGCGATGCGTCGCGCACTATCATGCCCTCGTGCAGCGTGATGCTGTAGCCTCGCTTCAACAGGAGTTTGGGGTCGAGAGCCTTCACGCGCTGACCGAGCATCTGCAACCTGTGACTTTCGCCCGTAATAGTGCGTTCTAACATTGGCGACATACCGTTTCTCAACTCATCAATCCTGTTTATATTTGCCGCAACAGACCTTTGCGCAGCAGCTACCATATCCCGCATTATCCTGTCTATGCGATGTTCCTGCCGTTCCTTGAACAGCGAGAATAGGGGTGGTATTTTCTGTGCAGCCCGTTGAAATCTCATCTGTTCCATATCCATTCGCCGCCTTGCAGCCGTTTCCAATGTGCCTTGCGCCTCAAGCAGGTAATCCCACACGCGCTTCAAATGGTCTATCAGCAACGCCGCAGCAGCCGTGGGAGTCTTCACTCGCGTGTGACTTACCATGTCGAGTATGCTCTCGTCGCGCTCATGCCCTATGCCTGTGATTATCGGGATAGGAAACTGTGCCACGTTCTCGGCAAGCGCAAGGGTGTCAAAGCCCGACAAGTCGCTCGTTGCCCCGCCACCTCTTATTATTACCACGCAGTCGGGCGAGGTTTCATCCTCTGCCGACAAGGCATCGTATATCTTGTTCAATGCCGCGATAACGCTCTGCTCCACGCCCTCTCCCTGCATTGTTGCCGGGTATAGTCTGACCGTGAAACGAAATCCGTTGGCATTGTTCTCAAGTTGGTCAACGAAGTCGCCATACCCTGCAGCATTGGCACTACTCACCACTGCTATATTCCGACAGGACATCGGCAGCGTGAGTTCCTTCTGCATATCGAACACCCCCTCGCGTTTCAACTGCTCTATTATTGCCTGACGCTTGCGAGCCATGTCGCCGAGTGTATATGTCGGGTCGATGTCATTTATTATCCAAGAAAAACCGTAGGCAGGGTGAAAGTTCGCGCTCACGAGCATCAGCACTCTCATCCCGGCATGCAGTGTCTGCCCCGTAACCTTCTCAAAATAAGGAGAAATCACGCTCCAAGTGTTCTGCCAGCACTTTGCCGACGCCCTTGCCACCGGAGTGTTCGTGCCTTCGCGTTTCTCCACAAGGTCAAGGTAGCAATGCCCACGCACCACACGGAGTTCGGAAATCTCCGCCTCAACCCAGTATTCGCGTGGCATACCTATCTCTATCACCTCGGCGAGAAGACTGTTCAGTTCGAGCAGTGAAAGCGCGTTTCTATTCATCCTGTATGTTGTTCTTCCTGTTTCACTTAATTGTCTGCAAAGATAATGATATTCCACAAATACACAAATGAAAATTTGTCATTTTACGCAATTTCCACTACCTTTGCGCTCGAATTATGGATAAAAGGAAAGCAACATTGGCTCTCGGTACAGAACCCGTGGGCAGGCTTTTGTTGAAATATGCTACTCCGGCGATAGTTGCAATGATGGCTTCTTCGCTGTATAACATGATTGACAGCATATTCATTGGACAGAGTTCGGGACCGATGGCCATATCGGGACTTGCAATCACTTTCCCCTTAATGAACCTCAGCACGGCGTTCGGTTCTGCCATCGGCATCGGCTCTTCCACGACCATTTCGGTAAAGTTGGGGCAGCGCGATTATGAAACGGCAAAGAAAATTCTTGCCAATACCGTCATGCTAAATATCATAATCGGTATTTCTTTCGGTGCAGTGTGTCTCCTGTTCCTCAACCCTATACTGCGACTTTTCGGTGCAACAGACAACACTCTGCCATACGCGAGGGAATACATGACGGTTCTCTTGATTGGAACAGTAATCACTCATCTTTATTTCGGACTGAATGCCATACTGCGTGCGGCGTCAAAGCCGAAGGTGGCAATGTATGCCACAATGTTCACCGTGGTTCTGAACACATTGTTAGCACCGCTCTTCATCTACGGTTTCGGCATGGGAATACGCGGCGCGGCGATAGCAACGGTGATCTCACAGGCTTGCGCCTTGTTATGGCAGTTGCGCATATTCAGCGACAAGAGCGAGATACTGCACCTCACAAAAGGCGAATACAAACTGCGTTCCGACATCGTAAAGAACATCTTTGCCATCGGTATGTCACCTTTCTCGATGAATGCCTGCTCATGCGTGGTGGTGATATTGATAAACACAACACTGGTAAAACACGGAGGCGACGTAGCTGTCGGTGCTTACGCGATAGTCAACCGCATTTCGTTTATTTTCTTCATGGTGGTGATGGGCATCAACCAAGGCATGCAGCCGATAGCTGGTTACAACTACGGAGCGCAGAAACAAGACCGCCTTATGCTCGTTCTGAAGATTGCATGGGTGGCAGCGACACTCTTCACTATCACCGGATTTCTCATAGGAGAGTTGGCACCATACGCCTGTGCACGAATGTTCACAACAGACGAGCAACTCATCGACATGGCAATACACGGCATGCGCATCTGTCTTATATTCTTCCCAACGGTGGGTTTCCAAGCCGTAACCACCAATTTCTTCCAGTCTATCGGCAAGGCGAAGGTGAGCATTTTCCTTGCTCTCTCGCGCCAGATAATATTCCTCCTGCCGCTGCTTCTCATCTTGCCAATATCAATGGGGGTCGATGGAGTGTGGTGGTCGCTGCCTGCTGCCGACGGAGTATCGTTCATCGTCACGCTCATCATTATGATAACATACATGAGGAAGGCAAGGCAAGAGACTGCAAATTAAACTGAAACGCTTTTTTATTTTTTCAGATATGGACAAGGAAAAGATTATAATAAACGTAGGAAGACAACTCGGTTCGGGGGGGCATGAGGTGGCAAAACGTCTCGCCGACAGAATGGGATGCAGGTTCTACGACAAAGAGTTACTAAATCTTGCGGCAAAGGAGAGCGGTTTCTCCGAGAAAATATTTGAGAAGAACGATGAGCATAAGGGGTTTCTGCGCTCGCTCTTCTGCATGCACGCCCCACACATAGGCGACAACAGTTTCTACAACAGCAACCTGTCTCAGGAGAGCCTGTTCATGTTTCAGAGCAACGCAATAAAGAAAGCGGCAGCCGAGGGAGCATGTGTGTTTGTGGGGAGATGCGCCGACTACGTGCTTCGGGAATACGACAACGTGCTGAACGTTTTCATCACCGCCGACATAAAACAGCGCATCGAAAGAGTGAAGAAAAGAGACCTCTGCGATGACGAGACAGCATGCAAAATAATAAACAGTCAGGAAAACGAGCGCGCTTCATACTACAACTACTACACAGGGCAGAAATGGGGAAATGCCGCCAATTATCACCTGTGCATCAACTCTTCCGTTCTCGGCATCGAAGGGACTGCATCTTTCATCATGGATTTCATAAAGTTGCTGTGACACAATTTATTTCAAATCCCAACGTTATTAAGTAAAAACATCATATTATGAGAACTATAGTAATCACCGGAGGAGCAGGTTTCATCGGAAACCATGTCGTAAGATTGTTTGTGAACAAATATCCCGATTATCACATCATCAATCTTGACAGCCTTACCTATGCCGGCAACCTTGCCAACCTCAAGGACATTGAGGACCGACAGAACTACGAATTTGTTAAAATGGACATCTGCGACTTCGACGCTTTCTACAAACTGATGCAGGAGAAGCACGTCGATGGCATAATACATCTCGCCGCAGAGAGCCACGTTGACAGGTCGATAAAAGACCCGTTCACATTCGCACGCACCAACGTAATGGGCACTTTGTCGCTACTTCAGGCAGCAAAACTTTATTGGGAGTCGCTCCCCGAAGGCTACGAAGGCAAACGTTTCTATCACATTTCCACCGACGAGGTGTATGGAGCACTCGAAATAACCCACCCCGAAGGCATCGAACCTCCATTCTCAACCACGGCTTCCTCGGCAGAACACCATAAGGCTTACGGCGACAAATTCTTCCTCGAAACAACAAAATACGCACCTCACTCGCCATATTCGGCATCAAAGGCATCAAGCGACCACTTCGTAAGGGCTTTTCACGACACGTATGGCATGCCGGTGATTGTCACCAACTGCTCCAACAACTACGGTCCTTACCAGTTCCCGGAGAAACTTATACCGCTGTTCATCAACAACATCCGTCACCGCAAACCGCTCCCTGTATATGGCAAGGGGGAGAATGTGCGCGACTGGCTCTACGTGGAAGACCACGCACGCGCTATCGACACGATTTTCCATAACGGCAAGATTGCCGAGACTTATAACATCGGCGGCTTCAACGAGTGGAAGAACATTGACATCATAAAGGTTGTGATAAACACCGTTGACCGACTTCTCGGTCGCAAAGAGGGCGAGGACATGAACCTCATCACCTACGTCACCGACCGCAAGGGGCACGACATGCGCTATGCCATAGACTCCACCAAACTACAGAAAGAACTGGGCTGGGAACCGAGCCTGCAGTTTGAAGAAGGCATAGAAAAGACCGTCAGGTGGTATCTCGACAACCACGAATGGCTCGACAATGTCACAAGTGGCGACTATCTGAAATACTACGAGAAGATGTATAGCAACCGCTGAGCAATGGGAGAACTTGGAAGAGTAATCGAACTGCAGAAAGTTACCGACCCGAGGGGCAATCTCACCGTGGCAGAGGGATGCAGACAAATTCCGTTTGAGATTGCCCGGACCTATTGGGTTTACGACGTTCCGGGGGGCGAAAGTCGCGGAGGGCATGCCCACAAGCGGCTCCGGCAACTCATCGTGGCTACCAGCGGAAGTTTCACCGTGACGCTCGACAACGGGCGGGAGCAGAAGAAATATCTCCTCAATCACCCGTGGCAGGGGTTGCTTATAGACACCGGAATATGGCGAACACTCGACGATTTCTCGTCGGGAGCGGTGTGTCTCGTGCTCGCATCACGGCGTTACGAAGAGGAGGATTACATCTATGACTACGACGATTTCTTAGACTACGTGGGATGTTCGAAGTAAGGAGATATGCAAAAGCCCGGGAACAGGAGTGGAACTCTTTCGTGGAGCGGTCGAAAAACGGCACTTTCCTTTTCGACCGGCGCTACATGGACTACCACGAAGACAGGTTTGCCGACCATTCGTTCATGTTCTATCGCGACAACAGACTTTACGCAATGCTCCCTGCCAATGTCTGCGGCGACACGCTTTTCTCACATCAAGGGCTCACTTACGGCGGACTGATAACCTCCCACGAAGCGCGCACGGTGCATGTCATGGAGATGTTCCGGCTGCTCAACGACTCCCTCAGAAGCGAGGGGATAAGGCGCGTTGTGTATAAGGCAACGCCGACAATCTATCACCGCATGCCGTCGGAAGAAGACCTATATGCCATTCACCGCGAATGTGATTACAGGATATTGGAACGCGACGTGTCGTCAACGATTTTCCCGAAAGCTGCCATTAAGTGGAAGAAAGACCGCCGCCACGGACTGCGCAAGGCTCACGACATGGGCATGACGGTGGAGCGTAGCACCGATTTCGGCGTCTTTTGGGATATTCTCACGGCAAACCTTATGGAAAACCACGGCACAAAACCTGTTCATTCCCTCGACGAAATGCTGCTCCTGCACTCGCGTTTCCCCGACCGCATACGGCTGTATGTGAGCAGGAGAGGCGATGAGACACTGGGCGGTTGCGTGGTTTATGTGATGCCCGACATGGTGCATACGCAGTATATTTCGGCAACAAGGGAGGGAAAGAGGAACGGAGCAATAGACATCATCATCGACCATCTACTGAACCGTGAGTTCCCAAACGTGGGATGTATCGACTTCGGGAAGTCAACCGAAGGAAACAGCATGACACTCAACGAGGACCTTATATATCAGAAGGAAGGCTTCGGCGGCAGGGCGATTTGCTACGACACCTACGAATGGACATTATAACACTAACGGCATGTCGGAACCGAACACCATAAAGAAGATATTAAAGACGTTACCGAAACCGGTGGTGGCTAACCTGCGTTTCTTCATCGTGATGTTCGCCGTGGGTCTCATTTCTGTGATATTCGTGCATCATGGCAAGCGGCATGTCAGCATTTTCGAACTTTTTTTCGAGGTCTATCTTCTCTGTCTTGTGGTTCACCTGCTTCCGCGTCTGCTTCGCAATGCGGTAAAGGCGATGAATTATGTCCTCGCCTATCTGTTGGGAATGATAGACATCGACCAGATGCTGGTTTTCCTCGGCGGCATTTCCACCAAGTTTTACCGCGAGGAGGATAATCCTTTAAGCGGTTCGTATGACCGCGGCAGGAAAAGGATGATAAAAGACGGCGTTGACTACGATGTGATTAGAACAGAGAAGAAATAACCCAAACCCACGAGAAAGGAGCAATTATGATAGAATATTTATCACTGAAACGCATCAATGGCATGCACGCCGACGAGATAAGAGACGCCGTGAACAGGGTGATTGAGAGCGGATGGTATGTCCACGGCGATGCTGTGAGCAACTTCGAGCGCGAATATTCAGCCTACACCGCCAGCCGTCATTGCATCGGCGTGGGGAACGGTCTTGACGCACTGACCCTCATCCTGCGTGCTTATATGGAACTGGGGACACTGAAAGAGGGCGACGAGGTTATCGTTCCTGCCAACACCTACATCGCTTCCATTCTTGCGATTACCGAGAACAGGCTGCGACCGGTGCTCGTGGAGCCTCGCATCGACACGTTTCAGATTGACGACAACCTGATAGAGGAGAAGATAACCGAGCGCACACGGGCTGTAATGATAGTTCACCTCTATGGGCATCCGGCGTTCTCATGCAGGATAAAGGAAATCTGCAAACGCCACAACCTGAAACTGATAGAAGACTGCGCACAGGCTCACGGCATGATGCACAGCGAGATATTGAATGGGCTGAAAGCCGGGGAGACACAGTCTGATGCCGCTGCCCACAGTTTCTATCCCGGTAAGAATCTCGGTGCTTTGGGCGACGGTGGGGCGGTAATTACAGACGACGATGTCTTGGCAGAAACCATCAGGGCTATCGCCAACTATGGGTCTGCCGAGAAATATGTGTTCCGTCTCAAGGGGCGGAACAGTCGCCTCGACGAAATTCAGGCTGCAGTGCTTAGTGTAAAACTACAATATCTTGACAAGGAAAACAGGCGGCGGCGCGACATTGCGGAATATTACGCGCAGAACGTCACCAATGCCTTAATATCATTGCCTACGCAGGAATACTGCCGGCGCAGCGTTCACCACATCTTTCCGGTGCTCTGCAAAGAGCGTGACAGGCTGCAGAGACACCTCGAAGAACAAGGTGTGAAAACAATGATACACTACCCTATCCCGCCACATAAGCAAATGTGCTATGCCGAGTGGAACGGAATGAGTCTGCCCGTGACCGAGAGAATACATCGCGACGAGCTCAGTCTGCCTTGCAATCAGGCAATGACCGATGCCGAGGTGGAGCTGGTGGTGGAGCGGCTGAACGGCTTTTGCTGACCGGAAGCAGCCTTTTCCGCCTTTAAAAGGATTTCTCCACAAAAGCAATTTCGGCGGTTTTGCAAAGTAATTTCGGCGATTTTACATTGCAAATTCGGCGATTTTGGTGGGTAAAATCGGCAAATTTACGATGCAGCAAGCCTGCTTCGGCAGCGTCGGTGGTAACAATACTGCGTATGAAAGGACATTAACGACAAAACATATTAACGTGATGACTGAGAGAGACAACAATTTTATTTATGACAGGCAGAGCGGAAACGGCAGTCTGTCGTTCGCAATATATCTTGCCATTGCTGCGATATTCCTTCTCGCTACATCCTTTCAAGGCATATCACACTTCGACATCGGAATTTACATCTCCGGCTACAGGCACTTCAATGCCGACCCTTACACGACCTATTATCTCGGACAGTGGTATCTCACTTATCACCTGTGCAGCGCGGTGTGCAACCTGCTCGGCATTGAAATGCTGCTCGGGCTGCGCATATTGAGGGTTGTTCTGCTCACCGCCTTGCAAGTCATCATCTACCTGTATCTGCGCAACTTCATAAAGACTAAGCATATCATCGCCGGACTTGCCATAACGGTGCTTGCACAGTATGGGGCTTACAGCGAAATCAACTATAACGACCTGTCGATATTTATGCTCGTATGCGCCATTCTGTTGTATCACAAGGGATTGCACTCCTGCCGCCGACCGCTGACTGCCATTGCCTTATCGGGAGTGGTGATAGGCATATCGTTTTTCCTCCGCCTTGTCAATCTGTCTTTCGTCATGCTGCCGTTCTTTGCCATAGTCATCTCGTTGCTCTATGACATCAAGGTGGCTTGGCTGAAGCATATCGCCGCTTTCTTCACCGGGGTGGCAGCAGGCTGCCTCATGGTTGTCGGCATGGCGTGGGCAGACGGCACGTTAGGAGTGTTGCAACTCACCGTCGGCGACCTTATACATATAAGCGGTGACAGCACCGACCCGCATAGTATGAAGTCGATAATAAGATGTTATCTCATTGATATTTTGGGAGAAATAAGAATGTCGCTGTTCATCGCCTTTGTGATGTATGGTTTCATTCTGGCAAACATACAGGTGGGAAAACGCCTCCTACACCTTGCTTACTGCATACTTTCGGCTATGGTAATCATCGTTGTATGGCAAGACGGAATTTCCGCAAACACCACCGTCGGCTTCTGTCTCGCCGCCTTCCTGCTCTATATATACAGCAGAAAATTCCCCTCCCAACACTCATCCTCGCTCATCGCTCGGCTCGGCTCCGCCGGAACAGGCTTTCGAAGCGAAGCGAAGAAAGAATCCTCAAGCCTCAAATATCAAGCCTTAACGCTCGTCGCTCTCTCATTCTTCCCTCCTCTGTTCTTCCCTCTCGGCAGCAACGGTACGAGTCAATTCTACGGTCAGACAATGTGCATCCTCGCCCTTCCTTTGGCTGTGGCAGTGATTGCAAAGGGTGGGAAAAAGCCGTCGTTCCAAAGAGAAACAAAGGCTGTAAGGTATATCATAGCATCCATTTGCATAGGTTTGACGGTGACAAACATCTTACGCCCGATGATGGAAGACGGCAACCGCATCGACTGCCGCTACACTATCGACAGCAAAGCCACGCGCTTACTGCTCACAAACAAGGACAATGCCGACCTACACAACAGGATGGTAAGAGAGGTGAAACCGATAATTCCGAGTGGCAGCCACCTCATCTGCAACTTCTCAATAACAATGATTTCGGTGCTCGATTGCAAGCCTTACGGCATATTCACCGACATCTTCTCCACCAAAAGCATGACAGAACGCTACCTGCGCACTGCCTACGAAAAGGGCATCGAAGGCAAAAGGCTGCCTTATCTGCTGATTGACGAAGACCAAGAGACCGACGGTTTCAGGCACGTGAGAAGCATTCTGTCTTCGATGTCGTCATACGAGGAGGTGTGGCGAAGCGAAAACCACGTGCTGCTGAAGCCGAAAGAAGACAGCATGCAATAACAAAAAGACATAGGGATTACTTTTTTCCGATGTTCCAACGCGCTCCAACCTGCAGGTTGAAGTTGAGTTTCTTATCCTTGAAATAATTGTCAACGTAACTGCCGTTGTCAAAATAATAACGCGCTCCCGGCTCAACGTAGATACCGAGTTGCGGCGTGAGTTTAAACTGTGCGCCAAGGGAGGCATTGGCAGAGAACTGAACGTTGTCTCTCACCGGTTCGCTCTTCACGCCATCAACACTGTTATCCGACTTCACGTTGAAGTCTGCCTGTGCTCCGGCAACGCCGTAGAATGACAGTCTGCCAACATCAAGCAGTCTGTAGCCCACGGCAAGAGGCACTCCCACATAGTGCAATGACTGCTCGGCTTTAAATTCGTTTCCGCTGATTTCCCTGACAAAGGTTGACGACAACTTGCTGTATTGCAGTCCGGACTCCACCCACATACGCGGCGTTATGTCATATCCCAACCTGACGCCAATGGCAAACGGAGCCTTGTGTTCGGTACGTTCTTCGTAGCCGGAGAGGTAGAGTTGCGACGGCAAGGGGTTGCCATCTGCGCCGCCATTGTTGCCATTGCCATATCCGCTGAGCATTACCGGGTTTACAAAGATGCCGTTAGAACTTCTCAGGTCGGTCATTGCCAGACCGCTCGCAGCAAGACTTGCCGTGAAGCGATGGCGGAAACGCGGAATGGGCTCAAACGATTTCGGCATCACAGAGTAGCTGTTACGGCGCACCAATCGCTGCCCGTCGTCTTTCCGTGAGAGATATGAAGAGGAGTTACACGCCACTTCCTTATCCGCGTTTATCTTGTCTTCCACCCTTACTGTCACCGTTACGGGCTTGCCATCTACGGTTTCTGTCTGCAGGATATAGTTCTTGTTGCCGACGCTGAAACTTATCTGTTCTCTGCCACTTGCCGTTGTCTGTGCTGCCATGTCATCTGCAATGTCGGCAGGGGAAAGTGCTCCGGGCACATTTTCTGCGCCATGATATGTGTCATTCTGAAGTGTGATGTTGCCGGTTTTTGCATTGTCTCCAATGGTTTTGTCGCCTTTCCAGAATAGCGACAGCCCCACTCCAAGTACTAAAAGGATAGCGGCAGCCGCAGAAAGCCACCTCCTCAGTGGTGAGTTTCCGGGCTTTACGTTCTTAGGAAGCCGCCGTTCTATCTGCTGCCACAGTCCCTCGGGGGCAGGAGCGGAATGTCCCTCCAACCTCTCTCTAAGCCTTGATGTCCAGTCTTCCTTTATCATTTGCCGTTTCGTTTTACGTATTCGTTTATCTTGTGTGCAAGCATCTTCCTTGCTCTCAGCAGTTGCGACGCCGACGAACTCACTTTTATGCCGAGCTGCGAAGCTATCTCCTTGTGGCTCACCTGTTCCAATACGAACATGTTGAACACCGTTCTGTAGCCTGTGGGCAAGTCTCCTATCATCTGCATCAGCACCTCCAGCGGCACGTTTCTCACGTCGGGTGCTTCCTCTTCGGGAACATCGGGCAGTTCGTCGGTATCGGAGAACCGCACTCGATGCCGCAAAGCGTTGAGGGCTTCGTTTACGGTGACTTTCAATATCCAGCCTTTCAGTGTGCCCTCACCATTGAACCTGACCTCGCCGATGCGTGTGAAAATCTTCACGAAAGCGTCTTGCAACACGTCGCGGGCATCCTCTTCATTGCCCATGTAGCGCAGACACACTGACATGGCGACACCCGAATAACGGTCGTAGAGATTTCGCGAAGCCTCACGTTTCCCAGCCTTTATGTCATGCAATAGTCTTTCTTCCGTGCCCACTTTGCTCTGCCACGCTTTCTTATTGTATTTACATCCTTTCTATATCCACAATTCACAGCAGTGTTTTTCTCGCCGTGTCTGCACCGGTATATCTGTTGTCAGGTGTGGAATTATATTCATTCCACCTATATATAATAACACAAAACGGCGGAAAATCTTGCATTTTTGCCCCACTTTTTTCCATTTTTCTGCATTATTATCTGCCATAGCGAGTCATACGAGGGGCGTTAGTATAAAATAATCAGACACGTAAACGGCTGCTACGTGTCTGATTATCTGCCGGAATATCACGCCGGCGAGTGTAAATCAGGGTATGAGTACCACAGTGACAGAGCGTGCCGCCTGTGCTCCCATGACGAGAACCTGTGCGATGTCGGCAGTCTTCGACGGTCCGCTGATGAACGTTCCGTAGCCGTAGTCGTTGAACTCCACTCTCCGATATGCCTCGTGCATGTTGTTTACTATCTCCGACTTCTTCAGCAGAATGACAAGATTTTCGGATATGAAGCACATCACTTTCTCCTCCATTTGCTGCGGAACCCATATACAACCGTTCTCTGCCACGCCGAAGATGCCGCGTATCACGCCCACATCAGTGTTGTTGAGAGCCTGCGCCGAGCCAATGCTGTCGGGGTTGCGGGTGGCTATCGTTATCTCCGGAAGGTTGCTTGCAATCTCCTTTGCCTCTGGATATAGTTCGCGAACGAGGCTGTTAAGGTCTTGTCCCGATTGCAATTCCACCACCTTTCCGCCCACGTTCTGACTCATTGTGATGAACTGTACCAGCGGGTCCGGGTAGGTTATGGCTTTAATGTCGTCAAGACTCGGCATGTCGAACCGTTGCTTTATGTTTGCTCTGTAACGCGACAGAATATCTTCTTTATTGCTCATAAACTTTTAAGTTGAATGTTAGATGTTAGAAGTTGACTATTTCCTGCCTTCATTTCAGCATACCACTCTTGAACATGTCGTGGAAACTCTTCTTAGGGAAGGTCATCATGCTATGACCCTTTGCCCAAGGATTAAGACTGCACTCCATGATGAACGAGGGCACGTAGTTGGCTATCGGGGCGAACTTCAGTGCCGTGTTATACACCGCGGGGTTGCCATAGAGGAAGCTCATTGCCTTACACATGAGTTTCTTTTGCTTGTTGGCAGTACCGTATTCATCGAGACGCTGACGCCACTTGTATATTTGGTCGCCGAGATCTATCTTCACCGGGCACACCGTTTGACAACTGAGACAGAGCGTACATGCCGAGACATTGCCCGAGTGTTGTTGCTTGCTGCGCAACATTCCGAGGTTAATTCCAATCGGACCGGGGATGAAATAACTGTAACTATATCCTCCCGAGCGGCGATATACGGGGCATGTGTTCATGCAGGAACCACACCTTATGCACTTCAGCACTTCCCAATGTTCGGGGTCGGCGATCCACTCCGAGCGTCCGTTATCCACCAAGATGATGTGCATCTTCTCTGCAGTGGGGCGCGCTTTGCGGAAGTGGCTGGTGTAGGTTGTTGTCGGCTGACCTGTTCCGGCACGGCAAAGCATGCGCTGGAACACGGCAAGGCTGTCATAGTTAGGCACCACCTTCTCGAGTCCGATTGCCGCGATGTGCAGTTTCGGACACGATGTACTCATGTCGGCATTGCCCTCATTTGTACACACCACGATGTCTCCCGTGTCTGCCACTCCGAAGTTTGCTCCTGTCATTCCGGCGTCTGCCGTGAGGAACTCGTTGCGCAAACTCAGACGCGCCATGTATGTAAGATATGTTGGGTCGTGGTTGCCGGGCTCGGTACCGAGTTCTTTCTCGAAGAGTTCTCCCACGTCATCATGGTTCAAGTGGATTGCAGGCATTACGATATGGCTCGGCTTTTGGTTCTTCAACTGTATGATACGCTCGCCCAAATCGGTCTCCACCACCTCAATGCCGTGCATCTCAAGGTATGGATTCATGTCACATTCCTCTGTAAGCATCGACTTGCTCTTCACCAGTTTCTTAACCTTGTGTTCGCAGAGAATGCCCAATACAATCTCGTTGAACTCACGTGCATCGCTCGCCCAGTGTACGATACAGCCGTTCTTCTCGGCGTTAGTGGCAAACTGCTCGAGATATTCGTCAAGATGGGTAATTGTGTGACGCTTTATCTGTGACGCTTTTTCGCGCAACTGTTCCCATTCATCCAATCCGATTGCCATATTGTCTCTCTTGGTACGAACCGACCAGAACGTTGCGTCATGCCATGCAGCATACTTCTGATTTTGAAGGAACTTATCTGCTGCTAATGAATGTGATGTACTCATAATCCTGTCGCTAAAATTTCTACTACGTGCTTAAACTCGATAGGCATTGCGCGCTTCTTCGATATACCTGCCATGTGCATGAGGCACGAACAGTCGGGACCGGTGATGTACTTTGCCCCTGTGTCTATGTGACGTTTCAACTTATCTATTCCCATCTGCTCGCTGACAGAGGTCTCTTCCACGGAGAACATTCCTCCGAAACCGCAACATTCGTCGGAGCGTTCCGGCTCTACCACTTCAAGACCTTCCACCAACTTCAGCAGGTCTTTTATCTTGTTGAACTCCGGGACATTCTCTTCAGACGGAGACGACAGCCCAAGCTCGCGCACGCCATGACATGAATTGTGCAGACTGACCTTTGCTTTCAGCTTGCCCAAGGGCTTGTCAACCTTCAGCACATCGTGCAGGAACTCGACAACATCCATTATCTTTCCTGACGTCATACACTCGTGATGCCCCTTCAGCAGGCGCGGATAGTTAAGCTTCACAAACGCCGTGCAGCTTACCGATGGAGCCACAATATAATCAAAGTCCTTGAACTTCTGTTCGAACTTCTCTGCCAACGGCGTCGCCATTTTCTCAAATCCGGCGTTTGCCATAGGCTGTCCGCAACACGTTTGGTTAAGCGGATATGTCACGTCAACGCCAAGATGCTTCAGCAATCGATACGTCGCAATACCCACTTCGGGATAAACGGCATCGACATAACATGGTATAAACAAACCTACTTTCATAATGTTCTTAGTATTTTTTAAAACCTATACGTGTAAACAAAAAAAACAATGTCTTAATGATTTTACTCTGCAAAGATAGGAAAATAAAACGAAACCGAGAAGGCTTTTGCTAAAAAAAACATGTTTTACGGCAAAAATTGTTACCTTTGCAGGCGTAAAAACGACAAATTGAAATGATTGTTTGTATAGCAGAGAAACCAAGTGTGGCAAGAGACATTGCCAAAATTATCGGTGCAACATCACAGCGACAGGGGTATATGGAGGGTAACGGGTATCAGGTGACATGGACTTTCGGACACCTTTGCGAACTGAAAATGCCTGACGACTACACGCCGATGTGGAAGGCATGGAGCCTCTCCTCGCTGCCCATAATACCGCAACGTTTCGGCATAAAACTTATAGAACAATCGAGCATAAAACAGCAATTCGCGGTAATACAGCAACTGATGCTGGCTGCCGACGGCATTATAAACTGCGGCGACGCGGGACAAGAAGGAGAGTTGATACAGCGTTGGGTGATGCAGAAAGCGGGTGCGACGTGCCCGGTGAAACGGCTGTGGATTTCGTCGATGACCGACGAGGCGATACGCGAAGGATTTGAAAAACTGAAAGACCAAGACGAATACCGCCCTCTGTACATGGCAGGACTGTCGCGGGCAATCGGCGACTGGCTGCTCGGAATAAACGCAACGCGGCTATACACCGTGAAGTATGGGCAGGGAAGACAGGTGCTGAGCATAGGCAGGGTGCAAACTCCTACGCTGGCGATGATTGTCAACCGGCAGAAAGAGATTGACAACTTCAAGCCCGAACCATACTGGGTGCTCGCCACGATATACCGCGACACGCAGTTCACAGCCACAAGCGGCAAGTTCATGTCGAAGGAAGAGGGCGAGAAAGCATTCGCAACCATTGCCGACAAGCCGTTCAGCGTGACCGATGTGCAGAAGAAGAACGGCACGGAAGCACCCCGGCAGCTATACGACCTCACATCGCTGCAGGTTGACCTCAACCGCAAATACGGTTTCTCGGCAGAGAAATCGCTCAATCTCATACAAAGTCTTTACGAGAAGAAACTCACCACCTATCCTCGCGTTGACACGCAATACCTATCCGACGACATCTATCCGAAATGTCCGCAGACCATGAACGGGCTCTTCAAAACCACCTTCGACGGGCAGCATCCGTATGCTGATTTGGTGAAAAAGCTGAGCGGAAAGCCGCTGAAGAAGTCGAAACGAGTGTTCGACACATCAAAGGTAACAGACCACCATGCCATAATCCCCACCGGAGTAACGCCTCAAGGACTGGGCGACGACGAGCAAAAGGTGTTCGATCTCGTGGCGCGACGCTTCATCGCGGCGTTCTATCCCGACTGCAAATTTGCCACCACAACGGTGCTGGGAATGGTAGAAGACATTGAGTTTAAGGTCTCCGGAAAAGTCATTTCCGACCAAGGCTGGCGTGTGGTTTATGCCGGACAGGGTGCGACTGTCACTCATGAAAAGGGCGACTCTCCGCAAGACGCGGCAGCAGAGAACACCGGTGATGAGCGCACACTGCCCGACTTCGCCAAGGGTGAGAGCGGAACACACATGCCTACGCTCACCGAAAAAACCACCGTACCGCCCAAACACTACACCGAGGCATCGCTGCTCAGGGCAATGGAGACGGCGGGAAAGTTTGTGGATAACGACGAACTGCGGGCTGCGATGAAAGAAAACGGCATCGGGCGACCCTCTTCGAGGGCAGGAATTATAGAGACTCTCTTCAAGCGTAATTATATAAGGAGAGAGAAAAAGAACATCGTGGCAACCTCAACAGGAATGGAACTGATTGACGTGATACACGAAGAGCTGCTGAAAAGTCCCGAACTTACGGGCATTTGGGAGAAGCGTCTGCGCGACATCGAGCACGGAGGCGGTTCGCCGGAGGAATTCATCAACGGACTGAAAGAGCAGGTTACTGAAATCGTGAAGCAAGTTATCAGCGACAACACCAACCGCCACGTGACAGCCCCTCCTGCCACAAAGGAGAAAGAGAAGCCGGCAAAGGGCAGGAGCAAGACCGCCGAGACCATCTCGAAACGTCTCCGCGCCGGCATGAAGTGCCCCCTTTGCGGAAAGGGAAAAGTGATAAAAGGGAATACCGCCTACGGTTGTTCGCGATGGAACGACGCCCAAGAGCCGTGCCGGTTCCGCAAGCCTTTCTGACGATTATACTGAAAAGCGAGGGCGGCAATGCGGCATAACACGGGGCGGAACCGGCGTTACCCTATCTGCCACCAGTGCTTTTTCTTAGGTCTGTCATACTCGGATATTTGTCCGAGCCGCTCCCTCATGACGTCTTCCAGCGACTTATTATCTTTTATCATCTGATACATCGTGCCCCAATCCGGCAGTCCGCCGATGTTGCGGTCGTCGATGAACATATCAACCTTTAGTTTACGGCTGAAGTGATTGTTGTTTTCAAGGCTCTCTTCCGGGTAGTCACGGTTCACGGCATAGAACTCCACGCCACGCTCCCGGCACCAATTCACAGCCTCTTCGAGCAGTTTTCCCTCTCTCACACTCCACAATATCAGTTTATGCCTGTCCCTGATGAGCATCTTCAAGGTCTCTGTGGCGAAAGGAATTTCCGCCCCTATCTCAGGGTATCTGTGCTCCACCACAGTACCGTCAAAGTCGATTGCTATAGTCATTTATATTATCTGTAAAAAATGGAACATATCAGTATGCCTTCACATCGCCCACGATGGCATTCTTCACGGTTCTGAATATTATCTGAATATCGAGCCAGAAGTTCCAGTGTTCTATATACCAAATGTCTTTCTCAACCCTCCTCGCCATGTCGTCAACGGTCTTTGTCTCCCCGCGCTCACCGTTAATCTGCGCCCAACCGGTTATTCCCGGCTTCACGTAATGGCGTATCATGTAGTCGTCAATCTTCTCCGAATAATATTCGGTATGGGCGAGCATGTGAGGGCGCGGACCAACTACGCTCATGTTTCCCACAAGAACATTGAAGAACTGCGGCAACTCATCGATGTTGGCATGGCGCATGAACAGTCCCCACTTCGTCACCCTCGGGTCGCCCTGTGTTGCCTGCACCTTGTCGCTGTCGGCATTAACCTTCATCGAGCGGAACTTATAACACACGAAGTCTTTGCCGTCATAGCCTGTGCGTTTCTGCTTGAAGAATATCGGCCCGGGCATGGTTATCTTGGTGATTATTGCCACGATGATGAATATCCACGGGAAGAACAGCAGCATGAAGAATGCGGAGAAAGTTATGTCGAACGCCCTTTTCTTCATCCGTTGCTTCACACTCATCAGCGGTTCCTTATATCGCGCCATCACATACACATTTCCTATTTCCACGATATCTGTGTTACGGTTCACCGTGGAGTGGCTTCTCGGAATGTAATACACCCTTATCACCCTGCGGTAACATACTTCAAGCAGTGGCATTATCTCGTCATCGTCATACACGTTTTCTGCCACATACACCTCGTCAACGGCATTGTTCTCAATCCACTCCAGAGCGTTTTCCAGCTCGCCCAACCGCTTATATCTCTCCGCTATGCCGGACGAAGCAAAGATGCCGAGCAGGTTGTAGCCGCTCAAAGGGTCGAGCATAACGTCTGCCACGCGCTGCACCATCTCGCCGTAGCCAATGATTACGGTGCTCATTCTGTTGCGCCCCATTCCTCTCATCTTTCTCAATGCCTTTCGCATGAGCAGTCGCTCAACGCTCGTGACAACGAAAACCACAGCGGCTACAAACAGCGAACGCCAGAAGCCGGGCACCATAAAGTGAGACATTCCCAATATTGCCGCATTCACTATCGCGAACAACACAGCCGTGCGCGAGGTGTTGCGCAGCACCGAAACCGACGTTGACCTGCGTGAATGGAGCGTGATACCAACGAAATAATATGAGATGACATACGATATGTTGGCTATAAATACGTCTGAAAACAATAGGGCTTCATCATCAATATATGGCCAAATGCCAAAGAGATAGAAAAAAAACAGAACTGCGTTAAATGTCAGTAAATCGACAATCGTCACTATTCCCGACAGCATAAAGATTCTGTTATATGGTGACTTCATTGCTTTGTGTGTTATTTAAGATATATTTGTCTTTTTGTGCGGCAAAGTTAATAATAAAAAAGAAAAAAACAGAAAAAAACGACGTTTTTTGTTGCCGTAACACACGTATTTTGTAATTTTGCACGCGAAGTTATTAAACAATGTGCATTCATTTTCGGTCAGACGACTGATTTTGGGGCATAACAAACGAGATATTACATAAGAAAGATGACATCGAAAAGATACTGGATACCTATCTTGATATGCTTGGCAATAGTGGCAGGAACGGCATATTTCTACCTGTTCGCTTCGTTGGCGAAGGACGGGAAAACATATTATATATATATAGATGCCGACGACAACATCGACTCTATCAATGCAAGACTCGACACCATGACCACATCTTCGGGCATGGCAGCGTTCTCAATGCTTGCGAGACACAACGGATATGAAAGGAACATCATACCGGGAAGATATGCCGTAAAGCCCGGAATGGGGGCACTGCGACTGCTGAGAAACCTGAAAAACGGTGCACAGACACCGCTGCATCTCACCATTCCGAGCGTCCGCACCACCGACAAGCTCGCGGCAGTGTTGGGAAGCAAACTGCAGATTGACTCCCTCGAACTGATGAAAGAACTCTCCGACCCTGCCACCTGCGCAAGATACGGACTCGACACTCTCACCATTGCGTGCCTGTTCATTCCCAACACATACGACGTGTATTGGACAATCTCGGCACGCGAACTGCTCGACCGCATGCAGAAAGAGAGCCGGGCATTCTGGAAAGGCGACCGGCAGAGCAAGGCAAAGGCAATGGGCATGACCGAGGTGCAGGTGATGACGCTCGCAAGCATAGTGGATGAGGAGACTGCTAACGACGCAGAGAAGCCGATGGTGGCGCAGATGTATCTCAACAGACTGCGCGAAGACATGCCACTGCAGGCAGACCCCACGGTGAAGTTCGCCCTGAAGCAATTTGACCTGAAACGCATCTACAACGTGCACCTATCCGTGAACAGTCCGTTCAACACCTACCGCAACAAGGGACTTCCGCCCGGACCGATACGCATACCCTCTGTTTCGGGGATAGATGCCGTGCTCAACCATGCCCATCACGACTATCTGTACATGTGCGCAAAGGAGGACTTCAGCGGCACGCACAACTTCGCCAAGACCTACGAAGAGCATCTCCTGAACGCCAAAAGATACTCGGAGGCTCTCAACAAGCGTGGCATCAAGTGACTAAAGTCGGCGATTTTACCGACCAATCTCGCCGATTTTACTTCGCAATTTCGCCGATTTTGCCGAACAAAATCGGCGAAATTGCTTTTTCGTCTGTAACAAACCGCAAAGACATAGGTATCGTTCCGCATAACGACAAGACATGTATGCCGCAGACATACGTAACGCCACCAATCGGTTACGATACGAACCCACAGGAAATTTATTTGCTTCATTATATCAGTTATACGAAATAAAATGTGTAACTTTGCAACGTTTTCCATGCGACATCATGCCGCAAAAACAATAAATCAAAAAGAATACGATATATGACAGTGCTACAAGAGAATGCCAAAGAGGAAAAGAAAAGCCTTAGTTTCGTGGAACAATTAGTGGAACAGGACCTTGCGGAGGGAAAGAACGGAGGGCGAATACAAACACGTTTCCCACCCGAACCTAACGGCTATCTGCACATCGGACACGCCAAGGCTATATGTATGGACTTCGGGGTGGCAGCAAGCCACAACGGTGTATGCAACCTGCGCTTCGACGACACCAATCCTTCAAAAGAAGATACGGAGTATGTTGACTCCATACTCCACGACATAGAGTGGCTCGGCTTCAAGTGGGGCAACGTGTATTACGCATCTGAATATTTCAAACAACTGTGGGACTTCGCCATTTGGTTGATAGAACAAGGCAAGGCATACGTTGACGAACAGACCAGCGAACAAATAGCAGAGCAGAAAGGAACGCCCACTCAAGCCGGCACACCATCGCCCTACCGCGACCGCCCTATAGAGGAAAACCTGAGGCTGTTCCGCATGATGAACACGCCGGAAGCAGTGGAGGGGGCTATGGTGTTGAGGGCTAAACTCGACATGGCAAACCCCAACATGCACTTCCGCGACCCTATAATCTACCGCACGATACACACCCCGCATCATCGCACCGGAACCGAGTGGCATGCCTACCCGATGTATGACTTCGCCCACGGACAGAGCGATTACTTCGAGGGAGTGACCCACTCTATCTGCACTCTGGAGTTTGTTCCTCACCGTCCGCTTTACGACTATTTCGTGGATGAGTTGCAGGAGATGGAGAAGCAGCACGAGTACAGACCACGGCAGATTGAGTTCAACCGCCTCAACCTTACCTACACGGTGATGTCGAAGCGCAAACTGAAGGCTCTCGTTGACGAAAAACTCGTTGACGGCTGGGACGACCCACGCATGCCTACTATCTGCGGAATGCGCCGCAGGGGATATTCGCCGGAGAGCATACGCAGATTTATCGACTCCATAGGATACACCAAGTTCGACGCTCTGAACGACATTGCACTGCTCGAAGCCGCCGTGCGCGACGACCTTAACCGGAAATCGCTGAGAGTGAGCGCAGTGCTCAACCCCGTGAAGCTTGTAATCACCAACTACCCGGAGGGCGAAACAGAGGAGATGCCGGCCGTGAACAACCCGGAAAACGAGGCTGACGGCACGCACAACATAACATTCTCGCGCAATCTGTGGATAGAACGTGACGACTTCATGGAGGATGCTCCCAAGAAATTCTTCCGTCTGGCACCGGGCAAGGAGGTGAGACTGAAGAACGCCTATATCGTGAAATGCACCGGATGCACAAAGGATGCCGAGGGCAACATCATTGAAATTCAGGCAGAATACGACCCGCAGAGCAGGAGCGGAATGGAGGGAGCAAACCGCAAGGTGAAGGGAACGCTGCACTGGGTGAGTGCCGACCATTGCGTGAAAGCCGAAGTGAGACAGTATGACCGCTTGTTCAACGTGGAGAACCCGGGTGCCGACGAGCGCGACTTCCGCGATCTGCTGAACCCCACATCGCTGAATATCATCAGCGAATGTTACGTTGAGCCTTTCGCCGCAGAGCGCAAGGCAGGCGAGTATCTGCAGTTTCAGCGCATCGGATATTTCATGGCAGACAACGGCTCTACGCCCGAACACCCTGTGTTCAACAAGACAGTGGGGCTGAAAGACACGTGGGCAAAGAAGTCCAAGGAATAACCGCAGGGACACTGAACATATCGTAGCGTAACCTGAAAGCACACGACGGCATCGTTATCACATGACAGACAACTATTATGACAGCAAGGAATTCAGAGACATTCTGAAATCGTTCGAGGAGTCGGAAAGGAGTGGCAAGAGCAGCTTTTTCGACCCCGACAACTTGTTGGATATAGTGGATTACTATTGTCTTTACGGTAAACTGGCGCGCGCGAAGGAACTTATCGACCGCGTACTGGAAACGTTTCCCGACAACGACGATGCTCTGCTGATGAAAGCACGCATGCTGATGATCTACGAGCACAAGCCCGACGAGGCTGAAAGGGTTGCCAAAGATATAACCGACAAGCAGGACATCGACTATAAGTATCTGAAAGCCGAGATAATGCTCAGCCGCGGGCAAGACAGCGAAGCGGAGTCGTTGCTGCAGAGTGTTTACGACGATGACGCCGAAGAGCAGGAACAGATAGCCGAAGAGATAGCAAAAATCTATATCGACTATGGCTGCGTTGACCATGCGAAAGCGTGGTTGGAAAAGAGCGGAACGGAAGAAACCGACTCCCGAAAGGAACTTCTGGCAAGAATACTTATGAACGAGGGGGAGACGGAGAAGAGTCAGAAAATACTGAACGAACTGATTGACAGCGACCCATATCAGTCGAACTACTGGAACCTGCTCGCCAAAACTCAGTTCATGAACGACGACATCGAGAACGCAATCATAAGCAGCGAATACAGTCTTGCTATCAATCCGGACGACGAGGAGGCAGTGCAGAGCAAGGCTAACTCACTCTATCAGCTCGGAAACTACGACGAAGCGATAAAGCTTTTCCGCCATTTCACGACGCTCCGACCCGACGAAGACAGCGGATATATGATGCTCGGAATGTCTATGATAGCACAAGGCAGACTTAAGGAAGCGGCGCAGCAGCTGAAGATTGCGGAGAAAAAAATATCAAGTGACTCGCTATATAAAGGCGAAATCTACACCGAACTCGCCGTGGTTCTGTGCAAACTCGGGCATTACGAAGAGGCTCTGGAGTATATAAAGAGGAGCGAACATGCCGAATGTGACCACACAGACATGGAAATTCTCAGGGGTATGGTGCTGATGTCTAAGGGCGAATACGAAGAAGGACAGCAGTGTTACGAGAAAGTTTTGAAGTCGTCGGGCTACTCGCCGAAGGTCTATATGAAGATAGGCATGGCTCTGTATGAAAGCAAGCTGTATGTTTCTGCCTATCTTACAACGGTATCGCTGATTGAGATTTACGGCGAAGAAATGCCCGAGGTATATGCCTATCATGCCCTGTTCAGCCTGTATGCCGGGCATGAGAGCGAATATCTGAAATACCGGGAGATTGCTTTCGAGAAAGACCCTGCCACTGCCGAGGCACTGCTCGGCGACATTACCCTCGACAAACAGTAACAACAAAACATATTGAACATGACTTGGATTACATCATTACTTGAAAATCTGAACTATCCTGCCATATTTTTCCTTATGATGTTGGAAAGCACCGTGGTGCCCGTTCCCTCCGAATTGGTGGTGTCGCCGGCAGCATATCACGCAGCGGGAGGAAACCTTAACATCTTCCTCGTGATACTTTTCTCGACACTGGGGGCTGACCTCGGGGCAACGATAAACTACGTCTCGGGGTATTACCTCGGCAGACCGATAATATACAAGTTTGCAAACAGCAGGCTCGGCAGGCTCTGTCTGCTCAACCAACAGAAAGTGGAGAAGAGCGAGAAGTACTTCTACAATCACGGGATGTTTGCCACCATAACCGGTCGTCTCATTCCCGGCATACGTCACCTCATATCCATACCGGCAGGACTTGCTAAGATGAACTACTGGAAATTCTTGCTTTACACCACGATAGGTGCCGGCATTTGGAACTGTATTCTTGCGGCATTGGGATGGTATCTGCATGCCATAGTGCCCGAGGAGCAACTTCATGACAAACTCATTGAGTACGGCGACTACATCAAGTGGGGCATCATAGCACTGGTACTCGCGGGTATCGCTTACTTTGCAGTTAAGAAATTGCTGGGCAGCAAAAGGTGAAATGTATTGTCATCATCGGCGACGGAATGTCTGACCACCCCGTTGCAAGGCTCGGAGGGAGGACATTGCTGCAGTATGCCGACAAGCCATTCATGGACATGATGGCACGAATGGGGCGAAGCGGACTGCTGAAGAGCGTGCCTGCCGGTTTCATGCCGGGGAGCGAAGTGGCGAATACGGCAATCTTGGGGTACGACTTGAACAAGGTGTATGAAGGTCGAGGACCCTTGGAAGCCGCCGGTATGGGCTATGAGATGACGGCAGACGAAATGACGCTCCGGTGCAACACAATAACCGTTTCCGACGGAAAGATTGTCAATCATAAGGGCTGCGGCATCAACGACGATGACGCCGGAGCACTCATCGAATATCTCAATAAGGAACTTGGCACGGATAACGTGCGCTTCATAAAGGGTCGGCAGTATTGCCATCTGCTCGTGATAAAGGGCGGAAACAAGCATATCCTATGCGCATCGCCACACGAACACATAGGAGAGGAATGGGAAAGTCTGCTCGTAAAGCCCGAAACCGGGTGGGCTGACAGGCACGACATTTATACCGATGCCGACGGAAACGAACACCGGAGAATGACAGGACAGGAGACCGCCGACCTCCTAAACTCTCTCATAAAGAAATCACACAGCCTGCTCTCCGCGCACTCTTTCGGCAAACTTGACAACATCGGGGCAAACTGCATCTGGCCTTGGAGCGGGGGCTACCGACCTAAGATGCAGACGCTTTCACAACTTCACCCCAACATAAGGAGCGGCAGCGTAATCAGTGCCGTTGACCTTGTGAAAGGCATCGGGCGTTATGCCGGGCTGGATGTGGTGGGAGTGGCAGGTGCGACAGGACTCGCCGACACCAACTATGAGGGCAAGGCGCAGGCGGCAATAGAAGCATTGCGGCGGCAGGATTTCGTTTTCGTACACGTGGAAGCAACCGACGAAGCCGGGCACGACGGCGACCTTGAAACGAAACTGCAGGCAATAAGCAATCTCGACCGCCGACTCATAGCACCCATATATAATAATGTGATGCAATGGGATGAGCCTGTGGTGATAGCCGTTCTGCCCGATCACCCCACCCCGGTGGAAATGCGCAGGCATACAAACGAGCCCGTGCCATTCGTTGTTTATCACAAGGGAATGGTCCCCGACGGCGTAAACACATACGACGAACATAGCGCGGCAAAAGGTGCATACGGCACTATCCATTCGCAAGAGCTCATGAAACTGCTGTTAGGATTTTCTTTGAATAATTCTTAAAATATTTGGAACTGATTGGATAAAACACTACTTTTGCATTTGAAAAGGAGAAAAATTCGGCCGTATCGTATAGATAGGGATACTCATCAAATAATTACTGAAAACCGAGAAGACTTCTTTTGTCAATGGCGGGCCATATAAAGTTCATTCTTGAACCTAAGCCGTAAGGCCGGTGGATTACAAAGACGGAGAGCTCTCAAATCATTTAGGCTCGGAGTTTCATCACTTCATCGATACGGCCTTTTTCTTTTTTGCCGACCGGTTCTTGCGTTTAGCGATGAATGTTTGGAGTTGAGTGAAGAACGGAGTTAGGATATATGATAATCAATAGGAATATAAAATGTTCAGTGGTATTATAGAAGCATTTGCCACAGTAGCGGCAATAGAGAGATATAAAGAGAACGTTGACCTTACGCTGACATGCCCGTTTGCAAACGAGTTGAAGGTTGACCAGAGCGTGGCACACAACGGAGTGTGCCTCACGGTGGTGAAGATTGAAGGCGACAAATACGTGGTCACGGCAATGAAAGAGACCCTCGACTGCTCCAACCTCGGGCTACTGAAGGTCGGCGACAAGGTTAACGTGGAACGCTCGATGATGATTAACGGCAGACTTGACGGTCATATAGTGCAGGGACACGTTGATTCCACAGCCGAGTGTGTCGCTATGGAAGACGCGCAAGGCAGCACTTACTTCACTTTCCGCCACGAAACCACAGCCGAAATGATAGGAAGAGGCTACTTCACGGTGGATAAAGGCAGCGTGACGGTGAACGGCGTGTCGCTCACAGTGTGCAATCCAACGAGAGATACGTTCCAAGTGGCAATAATACCCTACACGTTGGAACACACGAATTTCTGTGACATACGCGTCGGAACGGTGGTAAACATCGAGTTCGACATACTGGGTAAATACATAGCGAGAATGAAAAGTCTTGAAGGTTGAGTGTAGGCTCAACCTTTTTTTGCATCAATCAATCTGTCGTTATAACAACATCTAAAATGAAAGCGAACATCATCACCCTCATCCTCTGCACATTCTTTGCTGCGGCACAGGCACAGGACACGAAGAAATGGACAATGCAAGAGTGTCTTGACTATGCTCTGCAGAACAACATTCAGATAAAGAAAAGCCTGATAAAGAAAAGCATCTCACACGAAGACGTGCTGCAGTCGCAGGCAGAAATGCTGCCCTCGATAATGGCACAGACATCACAGAACATGACTTACAGCCCATGGCCTGAGACCGGAAGAGCAACAGTGGCTAACGGATATGTACAGACCTCCGTTGACAAAGTTTTCTACAACGGTTCGTATGGGGTGAATATGAACTGGACAGTGTGGAACGGAGGGAGGAACACCAAGACCGTAAAACAGAACAAGATAAACGAAGACATGGCGGAAACCGACTCTGCCATGACTGCAAACAGCATCCAAGAGCAGATTATTCAGTTGTTCACACAGATAGTTTACACCGGCGAAGCAATAGGCGTAAACAAGGAAAACCTTGAGACATGCAAGGCTAACGAGGAGCGAGGAAAGACGCTGGTAGAGGTAGGAAAGATGAGTCGGGCTGACCTCGCGCAACTTACAGCACAGCGGGCAGAGGCAGAATACAACGTCGTAGAGGCGGAGAACAATGTGAAAAACTACAAACGACAACTCAAACAACTGCTGCAACTGACAGACACCGACTTCGACGTGAGCATACCGAGCACCACAGATGAAATGGCTTTAGAGCAAATCCCGGCTCTCAACGACATCTATCGGAATGCACTTGCAAACCGACCGGAGATTAGGAACGCAATGCTCGGGATAGAGAGCAGCAACATCGGCGTGAGCATAGCCAAGGCACAGAGGATGCCGACGGTGAGTCTGAACGCGAACATCGTCACGAACACCACCTCGATGAGCGACAACGACTGGGATGTGCAGATGAAAAACAACTTCAACGTGGGTGCCGGCGTGACCGTGAGCATACCGCTGTCGGACAACAGGCAGACAAAAACGGCGATAAACAAAGCGATGTTGCAGAAGCAGAACTACATGTTAGACTTGGAGAACGAGAGGACAAACCTTTACAGCAACATAGAGAACTACTGGCTGCAAGCGGAACTTAACCAGACTCGTTTCAAAGCTGCGAAGGTGAACACGGAAAGCGCACAGGCGAGTTTCGACCTGCTGCAGGAACAGTTCAGGCTGGGTTTGAAGAACATCGTGGAACTGATGAACGGCAAGGATAAACTGCTTGTGGCAAAGCAAAACGAACTTCAGAGCAAGCACCTCGCTATCTTCAACATCGCGATGCTCAAGTTCTATGGACGGTAATGACTTTATAGTCTATCCGGATTTACACCTTTTCTGCCATCGGTTAATGGTATAATGGAGCGCAAGCGTATATACAATGCAGAGTAAAATCGGCGAAATTGAAAAGTAAAATCGGCGAAATTACTGACCAAAATCGGCGAAATTGGTTTTCAATTTCGCCGATTTTGTTTTGCATTATATTATCACCTGTTTTGCGATATGCCAGTATTCATGCTGCAGAAAGGTATCAATTCTGCCGGGGTGTCTATCAGACAGTCTGCGCCGTGATCTAAAAGGAAGCGGCGATTGCGAAATCCCCACAGCACACTTATGCACCGCAGACCCGATGCTCGGGCAGTTTCAATATCCACATCGCTGTCGCCTATATAGACAGCACGGTCGCGGTCGTTGCAGCCCAGCAGCCGCAGTGCCTCAACAACGGCATCGGGTGCCGGTTTTCTCTTTATCTTCCTGCTCTCGCCGATGGCTACGTTGATGTAGTCGGAAAAAAATCTTTGGCGCAGATGTTCGGTGGCTTCCTGCATTTTGTTGCTCACAATCGCCATGCGCACTCCCCTCTCCTTCAGGCGGGAAAGCGTTTCGGGGATGCCCTCATATGGCTTTGTGGTGTCGAAACAATGCTCCATATAATGCTCGCGAAAGGCGGAGAAAGCCTCTTCAAAGCGCGGATTTTCATCTCCACCGGGCACGGCTCTCACCATGAGCGTGCGCACTCCGTTGCCCACGAAGCGTCTGATGTCGTCTATTGAGTGCTCCGGCATACCGCAACTGCGCAATGCGTGGTTGGTGCTCGCAGCCAAATCGCCGAGAGAGTCGAGCAGAGTTCCGTCTAAGTCGAATATAAAATAATCGGTCATTTTGATTTCAAACGTTTATATATAAGTATCATTCCACGCTGCCGGAGACAGGCTGTCATGATATAATCTGCCTTGCCTTCAGTTCGAGATATTTGTTTATGATGTTCACGGAGAGTTGTGCAGGCTCGGTGAGCAGACTGTATATGCCATTCTGTCGCAGCGTGCTCACGATGAGCCTTTTCTCATACTCGAACTTCTCTGCTATCACATGGCGATAGTAATCCTCCACTCCTCGTGCCGGCGAATTGATGAATTCCTGCTGTTCTTTGTCGAGGAAGAACACCACGAGCAGCACATGCTTGTGTGCCATTTGCTGTAGGTAAGGCAGTTGCCGGCTCATCGACACGATGTCGGAGAAGTTGGTGTAGAGCACGAGCAGGCTGCGACGATTGATGTGTTTGTCAAGATGCGTGCAGAGCGAGAAGTAGTCGGTTTCGCCGAATGATGTGTTCTGACCGTACAGACAGTCCATCATCTTCTCCATTTGTCCCGCCTGTTTCGCCGCAGGAAGAAAGGTGTCAAACTTCTCGTCGAATGTTATCAGCCCCGCCTTGTCGTCCTTTCTTATTGCAACGAACGACAACACGAGCGCGGCATTTATGGCATAGTCGAGCAATGTCATTCCGTCGAACGCCTGTTGCATCACCCTTCCCTTGTCGATTACGCTGTATATGTTCTGCGAACGCTCGTCTTGATAGACGTTGACCATAAGCGCGTGGCGTCGCGCACTTGCCTTCCAGTTTATCGTTCGGTAGTCATCGCCCTGCACATATTCCTTAATCTGTTCGAAATCAGTGTTGTGCCCGACGCGCCGTATTCGCTTAATGCCTAGTTCCTGAAGATTGTTGTTCATGGCAAGCAACTCATATCGGCGCAGCATAAGGAAAGAAGGATAGACCTTTATGTCCTGCTCTGCCTTTGTGGTGAAACGCCTGCTGACAAGCCCGAGAGCCACGGTTGCGAACGTTCTTATGCTGCCGAAGCCATACACTCCGCGCTCTTTCGGGCATAGACGATACTCTATGGTGGTGCTTTCGGCGGCTTTCACCACCGCCTTGAACGATATATCGCGCCGCTGGAAGACAAAGGGTATCTCGTCAACCACGTCTATCTTCACCTTGTATGGGAAGGTGTTGTCAACGTGTATCCTCACTATGTTGTCGTCACCGTTGGAGAAACGGTCGCTGCATGAGCGTCGCGCTGTGATGCCACGACGCCGGTAGAGCATTGCAATCTCGGTGAGTACGGCTACGACAAGCAGCAACAGCATCACCTTTCCCACCACAAACAGCGGTGCGAACCAGTATCCTGCGGCAACGGTTAGTATGACAGCAGTCGTCAGTAGGTAAAATCTTCCGGTGAGAAACATTACTTAGGCACTTCCACTTTGTCAATCAAGCGTTGGGTAACTTTCAGCGGAGTGAAACCCTCCATCTCTGCTTCGGCAGTGATAATCATGCGGTGTTGCAGTATGCTCGGCGTGACAATCTTCACGTCTTCGGGCGTAACGAAGTCGCGACCCTGCAACACTGCGAATGCCTTTGCCGACTGCATCATTGCCACCGAAGCCCTTGGCGATGCCCCGAGCAGTACCCTCTTGCTTGTACGTGTTTGCTGAACGATGTTCACGATATATCTCACCAACGCCGGGTCGATATACACATTGTCTATATTTCGCCTCAACTGCATCAATTCTTCCTTTGAAATCACAGGCTTGATGTCGGCAAGTTTCACGAAGTCCCGCTTCCCTTGATGCAGCTGCAGTATCTGTTCTTCCTCCGTGACCGAGGGGTAGTTCATTGTGATTTTCATGAGGAAGCGGTCGAGTTGCGCCTCCGGGAGCTTGTATGTTCCCTCCTGTTCCACCGGGTTTTGTGTGGCAATGATGGTGAAGACATCGCCCATTCTGTATGTCGTTCCGTCTATGCTGACCTGCCTTTCCTCCATAACCTCGAACAGCGCAGCCTGTGTTTTCGCCGGAGCGCGGTTTATCTCGTCAACGAGAACGATGTCGGAGAACACCGGACCTTCGTGAAAATTGAACTCCGAGTCTTTCATGTTGAACACCGTTGTGCCGAGAACATCGCTCGGCATGAGGTCGGGCGTGAACTGAATACGGCTGAAATCAGCATCCACCAGCCGCGCTATGAGTCGCGCGGTGAGCGTCTTTGCCACTCCCGGAACACCCTCGATGAGCACATGACCGTTGGCAAGCACCGCGGTGAGGATAAGGTCAACCGACTGATGTTGCCCGATAATCACCTTTCTTATCTGTTCTCTCAACTGCTGTATCTTCTCCGAAAATACCGTCAAATCCATTCTTTTTTGTTCTTCAGCCATTTATTTTAAGCATTAAATGTTACAAATCAAATCTTCGATATGATATCGTTCATGTAGTCAACATACATCATCATTTCCTCACTTGTCATGGACATGCCGCTCCTGCAGGCACGACGCACTGTCTTTATCCTCGCACTTATGTCGCCCTGCGGCATTCCGGTGTGGCGCGCGAGCACGCCGAAGTTGTCGTCATCCTCGGCGTCGTTGTCAATATCCACTTGTGTCTCGCGCCGCAGATGCTCTGCAAAGAAGATGTATTTCTTACGCACCAAATCGCCGTGTATGCCCTCTTGATAGTATAATGTGCCTATCAGTTTGGCAAATTCAAGTTGATGGTTCTCCGGCTTTTGCACCACCGGTATTGCCCGTTGCCGGCGTCGGGCAGTGAAAATCATGAAAAGCAGCAAGGCAAGCAGTGCAATATAGGTAGCCCAACGCAGCGGAGGATTGCCGATGAAGAAGCGCATCGGCGACATGCTTTCGCTGTTCTCTGCCGTCGCTTCGTCGTCTTTGTCAACAATACGCACCACCGGATTGTCGCTGATAGTGCCGAGAACGCGATAAACATAGCCCACGTTCTTGCCATCCATAATGCCGTAGTTGGTTAGCAATAGCGGCGTTGTGCATACCACGATTTCGCCATTTCCCCATTGGCGTTTCATCAAAATGGGCACTTTCTTGCCGTCAATGAATTTCCACGCGAGCGGCTTCCACGCCTCGCTTGTCTTTGTAATAATGGTGTCGTAATCCACATTCGCAACCTCAATCTCATCAACATCGGTATCCTCAACATAGGCAGTATCTACCTGAATGTCGTCTTTTGGCACGAGAGTGGTATCTGCGCCCAACTTGAAATGGCTTTCGCAGAGACTCGAATAGACAGTATATGTCTGCCTTTCATAGGCAGAATCCTTATCCCATAGCAACGTATCGATGTTATTCAACAAGCCATACATAGACGATTTCTTGAAAAAACTGGGAGAGAAATAGCCCGTCTCCATGTTCAACTGCAGCGTGTCAAGCAGTTCGTAGGCATAGTCATTGGCACAGAACAGCAACTTGTTGCCGTCGGCAACGAAGCCAAGCATCGACTTAAACTCCAAGTCGCTTTCTGCATTATAATAATTATCATAAAGTTTTATTATGCTACACGGTGTTTTGGAATTGCGCTTACGCAACTGATAAAATGTGGAATGGATCACCGAATAACCATTCTTCATGCTCGTTGTTGCCAGACTGTCGAAGAGTTTACATGCGAAAGGCTCCACGCTATTATGCCGGAACGTGGCTTCCCAGTTGAACCGTTTCGGCACGGAAAGTTCGATAAGCACTGCCACTACGAGCAATACCGCTATGGCGATGACAAAAATCTTGCTGTTATTCATCCTCCCCTCCTTTCTCGCCGGCAGGCATTACGGCGGATTGCAGCGACTCTCTCCACGCCTCCATGTCGGTCACATCGCTCTCACTTGCTTCGTATTTTCCGTATCTCACCCTGACAAACAGGTTGGTCATGCAGCCCAACGCCTCGTCGTTCATTTCGTAAGTATATTGCATCGGGGTCTTCCACGGCTGCCATGTAATCCTGCCTGTGTCTGAAATATGTTTCAAGGTGTCGAGATATACGAGCCTCACTGCCTCAAACCAGTCGCCCCGTTCCTTTGCATCGGCAATCTCTTTTGAGAAGTCTATGCCGTAGATGGTGTCTTCGACCTCGGTATAATCCAACACAGGTTCTTCCTCACGGCGGAACAACCGGGGTTTAACCTTGTATATAATCCACGACAAAAGCAACAGCAGCAGGATGCCACCGATTATGTATAATGTCATTTCCGTTTTGTGGGAAACGCCCGAAAACAAGTCGCTGAGCCAATCATTTATCTTCTCGAAGAGCCATTCCAAGAGATTTCTCTGCGACCCAATCAACTCCCGGTTGTAGTCATAGTCGCCGCTCTCCTGCCATTCGGCAACCTGCTTTGCGTTATATGTCAGTGTGTCTGCAATCATCTCTTATTCAAGGTTCTCAAAATTATCAATGTCAGAGTCAACCGAAATGCTGTCCTTTCGTTCCGTAGCGTGGGCGTAATGATAGGTTGTTGCCAGTGGTTGTATCATCATTGCCATATAGGTTACGAACATCATGAGCACTCCGAAGAGGAATGACAGCACACGTGTTACGACCATAGCCCACTCCGGAGTGTCGTCTATCTCTGTGAATATCGTTACAAAGACCGTGGCAATGCCCCACGGAACAGCCACCACCTGCTCTATTATGTTAATCACGAAACCCATTATAAGGTTTATCAGAAACAGTCCTGTCCATGTCCCCAAGCCCAGACGCAGTGCCCGCGACGCCGCTTCTTTCATGTTTGTTTCCTCGAAAGTATAGATGCAGGGGAACAGTTGCATGGGCACACTCATGGCTATCAGTGCCGGGATGAGCAATATCAGGGCTATCGGATTGAGGAAAGATATGGCTGCGAAGACCAGCACCACAGCCACCAATGACAATGTGGATTTCAGCACTTTCTTAACATTGTGCCGCATCTTGCGCCGAATTTCGGAACGTGTCACACCCTCAAGACCGTTTTCCCGCTCGTTATACACCTGCACCATAGTGAAGGCTAACGCCTGAAGAAGTATGCTGCCTATCACGAAACAGATGCTTAGCACCCCGTAGCTGCCCAACAATCGCAGTACGACACCTAACTCCGTGTCGGCCCCTATGGAATTATAACCAAGGAAGAAAAGCCCCATGTAGTCGCCGAAGAAGCTGTTCAGAGCCACAGTCTGAACAATGCTCAGCGGCAGCAACATATAAATTGCAGTCCTGAACATCACCTGCCAGTTCCCGCGCAGGAAGTCTAACGCGGCTGTCATCCGTTCTCCAATAGTCCGTTCCTTATAAAACGGTATCTTATCTATATCTTCCAACAGTATCTTATCTTTAAAAACCACTCAATTTTCCGCTCTGCCCGGCAACGCGCTTTGCCAAAGCCCTCGGCCATATCACGAAATAGAATATCACGAAAGCGAGCGAGAACAGGATAATTCCGGCTCTCACGGCATCATGTATCTCGGTGTGTCGCGTCACGAAACCTTCGATAAAGCCGGCAAGAATGAACACGGGCACCGTGCCGACTACTATCTTCAGTCCGCGCCGGGCACCTCTTCTGAACGCCACTCCCCGCTTATACGTACCCGGAAAGAGCCACCCGCTGCCGAGAGCCATGCCCGCCGCACCGCTTATTATAATGGCAGAAATCTCCAATGTGCCATGAAGCCAAATGGCAAGAGCCGACTCAAGGAGCAGACCTTGCGAGAAGAAGAACGTCTGGAAGGCACCGAGCATTATACCGTTCTGCATCAACAGCACTCCCGTACCCACGCAAGCAAATATGCCCAAGACAAAAGCGAAGAACGACACCATGACGTTGTTTATCGTAATCTGCAGAAACATCGGTACCTCGCTGCCACCGTTATACACCGCCATCGGCTCTCCTTTGCTGATGTTTTCGAGCGTCATGTCAACGTAGTAGTCGCCGAGAATGAGCCGTGAGAAGTCCGTGTCGTAGAGTTGCGACACCACTCCGACCAGCACGAACGCCGCAAAGATGAGGAACGAGGCGAGCAACTCGCGGCGCGCATCATACATCGTCAGCGGCACTTCATGTGTCCAGTAAGTGAAAATCCGTGTCCACTTCTCTTTCTTATTACTATATATAGCGTTGTGCAAAGCCGAAGCGAGGTCGTTGAGATACAGCGTTATCCTCGACCTTCGGTAGTGAGTCTGCGCAAAAGCGAGGTCGGCAGTGATTTCGGTGTATGCTTCTGCCATCTCATCCGGCAGCGCATCCTCCGGAGTCCCGACCAGTTCTTCGGTACGCCTCCACTTCTCTATGTTGTTTCTTATGAATGAAGCCTCTTTCAAAATCAAACGTTCTATGTGGAGAGTCAAAATCAACTTCCACGGAATTTGTTTGCAAATTTACAAAAAAACAATTACTTTTGCAACAAAATCAGTGAAATGTCGCAAACAAATATCATAACAGGTCAGTATGTAAAAATCAGCCAATCGCCTGCGAGTCTTGCCTCGCGGATTGCGGCTTGGCTGATTGATATAATTGCAATCATTATATATACCACAGGAATAACATACATTCTTATTGAGATTTCTCCCGATATCGAGGGCAGTTTCTCGCTCGTGATATTCCTGTTTCTCGTCTATTTCCCAGCTTTCGGCTATCCCCTGCTCTGCGAAATGTTCTTCAACGGGCAGAGCCTTGGCAAGCGACTGCTGAAAATCCGCGTGGTAAAGAAAGACGGTTCGATACCTACGCTGGGCGATTATGTCATGAGATGGCTGCTGTTCATCATCGACGGACCCATGCTGGGGTGCCTCGGAATACTTTTCATATTGCTATCCAAAGACAGCCAGCGGCTCGGCGACATGGCAGCGGGCACGATGGTGATAAAGCTGAACGGCTATTCGCGCAACCGTGTTTCGCTTAGCGAGTTCGGCTATGTGTCCGGCAACTACGTGCCATATTACCCACAGGCAGCCGACCTCACCCTGAAACAGGCAGACGTGATAAAGCGTTGTCTTCAATCAGAGGAGCGTCACCGCATCATACGCATATCCCGACTGGCACAGAAACTGCGCACCATGTTCGGTGTTTCAAGCATCAGGATGGGCGACGAGCAGTTTCTCGTGACAATACTTCATGACTATCAGTACTACGCTCTCGAAGGAGTGTAACTCCGGTGCGGGCTATCACTTGCAGGAAGTATGCCCACCGTACTCCTAAGTGCTTATCTGCAACTCATCAAAAGGAGACCTTTGATAAAGCAAAATCGGCGAAATTGCCGACCAAAATCGCCGATTTTGCATTGTAATTTCGCCGATTTTAGTTCACAATTTCGCCGATTTTGGTCGGCATTATATATCCTGCGCGGCAGCATTATGGTGCGAAGCTGCATCTAATCAAGGTGTTGTCATTTCGTTCAGAACCTCCTCTTCTCGTCGTTACCGGCACCCGTTCCCTTATATTTGCTACGCGAAACATTGAAGTTATAGGTCACGGAGAGCGATATGTTGCGTGAATAGTTGTAGCAATCTTTCCCCACATTCACTCCCAAGCCGTACATAGTCCAGCGTTCACGACCGGTTTTCAACAGGTCGTTGGCATACAGACTGAACGTCAGGGCCTTGTTCAGGAACGACTTCACCAGTCCTATATTCAGGAAACCCGACTCGCGATTGACCCTGAAACCGCTGTTGCTCTCCGTACTATAGCCGGCGTTGATCATGGCAAAACAAGTGGGACTCAGCACGAACCTGTTTCTCAACACCACTTCGAAACATGGTTTGTCCAATTCGCGGCTGCTGCCGTATCTCCTCGTGTGGAACATCTGCTGCCGGTAATACAGCTCCACCGAGGGTTCATACCAACCTAATTTCGGCGAGGCTTGAACAAAAGCATAGACATTGCCGGAATGATTGAAGTTCATGTTGCGCAGGAATGAAACTTCCTTATCTTCATACAGAGACGACACCCAGCTCAGAACATTCTTCGTGTAGGTGTATCCAATAGAAAGATTAAGCCACGAGTAGAGGGCGTTGAACTCTAAATTATGCTTTATCGACGGGCGAAGATAGGGGTTTCCCTCCTCATACATGTAGCGATTGTCATACTGTTTCTCGTTGCGTAGCGATCTATATGAGGGTCGCACCGTCTTACTCACATAATTAAACTGTATCGACCACTTATCCTTATTCCATGAAACGGAAAGGTTTGGAAACCAATCGGTGTATCTGCGGCTGGGTGCTTCCTGCCACGTATCAAACGAATAATAATCCACCTTGACATGTTCTAAACGCAATCCGGCATTGAAAGAAAATCTACCTAAAGGCAACCGGAGTTCCGCAAAGCCCGCAATGTTGTTCTCCTTGATGTTGGTTTTAGAGGGCGAGACATAGTCGGCATTCATTTCGTAGGAGCCCGACACGCCGGTGTGCGACGCCTCCGAACCAACGTTCAGCACCGCCTTACCAATCGGATAGCCGAGGATGATTTTCCCGGCGAGCATGTTGTTGCGCCCCTTTGTTTCGTAGTAGATGTCCCTGTCGTCCAACTCATCGCTGCTTTCAGAACTGTTCACAACCACCAACGACTTGTTCCAAACATAGGTAGCATTGAAATCGACACTCATCTTTCCCAATTTGCCAACGTAATAGACATTCCACTCATGCCCCGGACCGTCGTAACTCTTGCGGTCAAAATATATTTTAGAACCGCCTTCAAACTTTCCGTTGCGGGTAACGAGCATTTCCGCATCGTCTATCAAGCCTCTTCCATAGAGCGATTTCGTTATTGAATAAGACATTCCGAAGGAGTTGTCGTCGTTAATGTCATAACTTGCGCCCACATTTCCATACAGTCCACGATGGCGCATCTTTGTCAATGCTTTCTCATCAACATTGATATGGTTTCCGTTTGAATAAATATCCTTCCACAGGTTGTTGTCCTCTCCCAAGAACGAGCTGTAATAATACAATTCGGCAAATGTCTCCCAGCCCTTCGAACGGTATTTCACGAATATGTCGTTATTGCCGGACAACTCCTTGTTGTATTTGGCGTTGTTGCTCGAACGGAAACTAAATCCGTCGCCGTGCGGACGCAGGGTCTTGATGCGGATTACCGACTCCACGGTTGCAGCATACTGTGCTCCGGGGCTTGTTATTATATCCACCGACTTTATGTCGGCAGACTTGAGTCGCTGCAGTTCGCCATTGTCCCTCACAGGTCTGTTGTTTATATATATAAGAGGTGTTCCCTTAGCAAACACACTCACCCCTCCGTCGCTGCCGACCTTCACCCTCGGCAGTTCTGCCAGCACGTCGATTGCCGTTCCCATCTGCGAAAGCAGCGAGTGTTCCACATCTACCGTCAGTCCGCCATTAGCCATTTTATACTGCGGTCGCTCTCCTTTTATCACCACACCCTTTATCCTGTATGACTCGTTTTCCATTCTCACCGTTCCCACTTCTGCCACAGTAAGCATACGGTAGAGTGTGCGGTAGCCTATGCACGAAACCTTTACCAGTGCTTTCTGCAAGTCGCATGGTATCACGAAGTCGCCATTCAGGTTTGACACACCGCCATTCACGAAACTCGAATCCCGCGGCGAAAGCAGAGATATGTTAGCATACTCTATCGGGCGGTTGGCATTATCCACCACCCTTCCGGTGAACTTGCGTTCGGCTTTCTGCGTACACTCCACGTAGATGCGGTTGTCATCAAAAGTTATTTTCATCGGATACAGCCCGCATACCGAACGCACGGCATCGGGAATGGTGCTGTTGCGTATGTCAACCGTGACGGTGAAGTCTTCCAGTTCGTTGTATATGAAGTTTATGGTGTAGCGGTTGTCAGACCTGCTCAAGTCTTCCAGTGCCTTTGAGAGCGATATTCCGTGATAGCTGCGAGTGATTTTCTGAGCCTCTGCCGCGCTGAAAATGCCGCACAGCAAGAGCATTGTCAATAAGATTTTTGTATTCATAGTGCCCGGCAGTTATTTCATTCCACGACAAAGGAGTTGTTAGCCATGCTTATTCTTACACGTTCAAAATGGCTCAAGTCTTCAACCACTTGTTCTGCACTGCTGCCTTTATCCCACTTGAAGAACAGTCGCAGCCTGCGCGCATCGTCGTTGCGGAACTCTACGCCGACACTATAAAACTCGCTCATTTCTGAAAGTATGCGCTCAAGTTCCACATTCTCAAACACTACAGACTCGTTGTTACCGACCGTCGCCTGCACTTCACGCCTCTTCGTTTCTGCCTGATTGCCCGCTTCGGGTGCCGTTATGCGCTCTGTCTGACACGTTTCCTCCGGCTCTTGTCTGCCGCCAACCGTGACATGTATCGCGGCGAAGGCTATGCCTGCCAACATGACTACAATCGCTGCCACGGCTACAGCCTTGCGCATTACACCGGCTTTGTTGCCACATGACGACATGTCTGTGCGAGAGTCTGACGCCGGAGCATCTGACTCTTTGTCATATTTCCTGCGCCTGAACCCCTCTTCCGACATCACCATCAGTTCGTAATACTCGCGACATTCGCCGTCGCTCATAAGGAGTTCAATCTCCTTTTCGTCAAACCTTTCGGGGTGTTCTGCCATTTGCAGCAGCCTTTCCATTTTCTGTTCATTCATCATTGTCAGCAAATTTTTTAAGTTTCAACAATGCCTGTGATAGATGTTTATATACCGCTGTCTCACTTATCGCAAGTTGTAGGGCTATCTCGCGATACGACATCTGCTTCTCATAACGCAGACTGAACACTCTTAACGTCTGCGGGGTGAGTGCGCGCTCGGCATAGCAAAGCATGCGTTCTATCTTTTGTTCGCGCTCAACAACCGGCACGACCGTCGGCGAAACATTGAGCGTGAGGTGCCTGATCATTCGTTCCTTTACCTTCATCTTTGCAATGTTGTCCAAACATCGATTGCGGACACACGACAGAAGATAGCCCTCCGCATTGTCTTCCGGCAGGCGAAACGCTCCCTCCGACAGCCTTGCAAACACCTCGCTTGCAACGTCTCTGCCCTCTTCGTCGTCGTTAAGCAGCACGCCTGCCAAGCGGCACATACGGCCATAACAACTCCGGTAGAGGCGTTCCACCTCATCTTTCCTTAGCATCTGATTGTTTGTTGTCATCTACTTATATAACGAACTCACCCCTTATTTCATAACCCCCCACGGCAGAATAAAAAACAGTATTTCTCCGTTAGTAATTACAAAAGTAGTGATTTCCGGAGAAAAACCGACTTTAAAACCGACAAAATCAGCAATCGCTGTGAATGTATATGGCACGACCAGAAGTTGTTGTTGACATATATTATCCTGCATGTCGTCACGAAAAGGATTGCGCATTGCGATATAACAAGAACAGCAAGGGTTTGCGTATGTAGAAAAATAGTTGTACCTTTGCAGCGGAATTATAAAAGAAGAAACGAAGAATGATAACTCTTTCCAACATTGCCATACAATTCGGCAAGCGAGTATTGTATAAAGATGTAAACATCAAGTTCACCAACGGAAACATTTATGGTGTCATCGGTGCTAACGGAGCGGGAAAATCCACGCTGCTGAAAGCCATCAGTGGCGAACTGGATCCGAACAAAGGAACAGTGGAACTCGGACCGGGCGAGCGTCTGAGCGTGCTCGACCAAGACCACTTCAAATATGACGAATACACCGTTATGGACACCGTGCTCATGGGGCACCGGCCTTTGTGGGAGAACATGAAGGAGCGAGAAGCAATCTATTCGAAGCCGGAGATGACCGAAGCCGACGGAAATCGGGCGGCAGAACTGGAGGAGAAGTTTGCCGAAATGGACGGTTGGAACGCCGAGAGTGATGCAGCGCAACTGCTGCAGAACCTCGGAGTGAAAGAGCCGCAGCACCGGAAACAGATGTCGGAACTGTCTAACAACGAGAAAGTGAGAGTGATGCTGGCAAAGGCTTTATTCGGAAACCCTGACAACCTGCTGCTCGACGAGCCTACCAACGACCTCGACCTCGACACCGTGCAGTGGCTTGAGGAGTATCTGAGCAACGTGGAACAGACCGTGCTCGTGGTGAGTCACGACCGACATTTCCTCGATGCTGTCTCCACACAGACCGTTGACATCGACTTCGGAAAGGTTACGGTGTTCTCCGGAAACTACTCGTTCTGGTATGAGTCGTCGCAACTTGCGCTCCGACAGGCACAGAACCAAAAACAGAAAGCCGACGAGAAACGCAAGGAATTGGAAGAATTCATACGCCGCTTCTCGGCAAACGTGGCTAAGAGTAAGCAGACAACGAGCCGAAAGAAGATGCTCGAAAAACTCAACGTGGAGGAAATACGCCCCTCAAGCCGCAAGTATCCGGGCATAATTTTCCAAATGGAGCGCGAGCCGGGAAACCAAATTCTGGAGGTGCAAGACCTGAAAGCGGTGGACACAGACGGCACAGTGCTGTTCGACAACGTGAACTTCAACATAGAGAAAGGCGAGAAGGTGGTGTTCCTTTCGCACAACCCGAAAGCCATGACTGCCCTGTTCGAGATTATCAACGGCAACCGCGAGCCGGAAAAAGGCACCTACAAGTGGGGCGTGACGATAACAACAGCATATCTGCCGCTTGACAACACCGAGTTCTTCAACAGCGAACTGAACCTCGTTGACTGGCTCTCGCAATACGGCGCAGGCAACGAAGTAACCATGAAGGGCTACCTCGGGCGCATGCTTTTCAAGCAGGAAGAGGTGGAGAAGAAAGTCAACGTGCTCTCGGGAGGCGAAAAAATGCGCTGTATGATAGCACGAATGCAACTGAAAAACGCCAACTGCATAATCCTCGATACGCCAACAAACCACCTCGACCTCGAGTCGATTCAGGCGTTCAACAACAACCTCGTGCAGTTTAAGGGCAACATTCTCTTCGCCAGCCACGACCACGAATTTATCAACACCGTTGCCAACCGCATCATCGAACTCACACCGAGCGGAACGATAGATAAACTCATGACCTACGACGACTATATCTACGACGAGCAGATAAAGGCACAGAAGGAAAAAATGTATTGAACCAAAATTGGCACATTATTTGCATAACAGACTTATGACACCTTGCCCATGAAACTTCATGAGCAAGCGTGTCATAAGTTTTATTTTAATCATTTATTATATATGTGATAATGGATAAAGACGAAAAAATATTCGACACGGAGGGCGAAAGCCTGAATGACAGTAACCGATGCGACGACGAAGGAAAGCAACATGACGGTGAGGCGGAAGCCAATGCCGGCTCTGCCGATGGCTCTGAGACAGACAATAACGAAGAGTGTGAAGAGACATCGCCGCTCGACAAGGCTCTCGACGAGATAAAGGAACTGAAAGAACAACTGCTCTATAAGGCTGCAGAGTTCGACAATTTCCGCCGACGCACGATAAAAGAGAAGTCGGAACTGATACTCAACGGCTCTGAAAAGGCTGTGCAGGCGGTGCTGCCCGTTGCCGACGACATGGAGAGAGCACTCGAAAACGGTGCGAAAACAGACGACCCGCAGGTGCTCCGCGAGGGTATGGAACTCATCTATCAGAAGTTCATGAAGTCGCTCGCAAGCCTCGGAGTGGAGAAAATTGAGACCGCAGATGCCGACTTCAACGTTGACTTCCACGAGGCAATAGCAATGGTTCCGGGCATGGGCGACGACAAGAAAGGCAAGGTGCTCGACTGCGTTCAGACCGGTTACACGCTCAACGACAAGGTCATCAGGCATGCTAAAGTGGCAGTAGGACAATAGAAAATCTTATTTATGGCAAAGAGAGACTACTATGAGGTGCTTGGAGTTGACAAGAAAGCCTCAGAAGACGAGATAAAGAAGGCATATCGAAAGATTGCCATTAAGTATCACCCCGACCGCAACCCGGGCAACAAAGAGGCGGAAGAGAAATTCAAGGAGGCTGCAGAGGCCTACGACGTGTTGCACGATGAGCAGAAACGCAGGCAGTATGACCAGTTCGGTTTCGACGGTCCGGCAGGCATGGGAGGCTTCGGCGGCTTCGGTTCCGGTGGCGGTTTCTCTATGGATGACATCTTCTCGATGTTCGGCGACGTGTTTGGCGGGCATGCAGGTTTCGGCGGATTTGAAGGCTTCAGGAGTGGTGGCGGACATCGGCAGCCGGCAAAACACCGCGGCAGCGACCTGCGGCTAAAGGTGCGCCTGTCGCTTCAAGAGGTGGCAACGGGAGTGACCAAGAAATTCAAAGTCAAGAAAGACATCACCTGTCCGCACTGTCACGGCTCGGGAGCAGAGAACGGCAGCGATAAAGAAACCTGTCCGACGTGTAACGGTTCGGGCGTTGAGGTGAGAACACAGCAGAGCATATTCGGCATGGTGCAGACCCAAACGGTGTGTCACACATGCGGAGGCGAAGGCTTTGTGATAAAGAACAAATGCCATGAATGTGGCGGTTCGGGAGTGGTGAAAGGCGAGGAAGTGGTTGAAATATCTATCCCCGCAGGTGTCGCCGAGGGAATGGTTGTCAATGTGCCGAACAAGGGTAATGCCGGAAGGCACAACGGAATAACGGGCAACATACAGGTGTTTATCACCGAAGAGCCTAACGACACTTTCGTGAGAGACGGCAACGACCTCATCTATAACCTCCTGCTCGACTTCCCGACAGCCGCACTTGGCGGCAGCGTGGAGATACCGAACATCGACGGTTCGCGGGTGAAGATAAAGATAGATGCAGGCACACAGCCGGGCAAGACGCTGCGGCTGCGCGGAAAGGGACTGCCCAGCGTTCAGGGCTACGGCAACGGTACGGGCGACGTGGTGGTGAATATCAGCGTCTATGTGCCCAAAACACTGAGCCGCGAAGAGAAGGAACAACTTGAGAAAATGCAGCAGAGCGACAACTTCAAAGGAGACAGTTCGACGAAGAAAAGCATCTTTGAGAAATTCAAAAACTACTTCTCGTGAGCACCGTAGTAAGCGCAATGCGCACCGCTGAAAGCCATAGCAGCGAGTCGAAGACGGCTAATAGGAACGCAATATTTGCCCTACAGCATCTCGAAAGCATAAATACAAAACAATAATTTCGCCGATTTTACTGACCAAATTCGCCGATTTTGGTCAGCGAAATCGGCGAATTTGCATTACGGCAAGATATGTTTTATAATACGTTTAAACATTTATCAAAAAGACAATGATGACATACGAGAAAACCGTGAAATATCTTTATGACTCCGTTCCGATGTTCCAGAACGTCGGCGCGGCAGGATATAAGGAGGGATTGCAGAACACCATGACATTGGATGAGCACTTCGGGCACCCCCACCGCAGGTTTCGCACAATCCATGTGGCAGGCACCAACGGCAAAGGTTCGTGCTCACACACCATAGCGGCAATGCTTCAGAGCGAGGGTTACAGGGTGGGACTCTACACCTCGCCGCATCTCGTGGACTTCCGCGAGCGCATAAGGATAAACGGAAAGTGCATCGGGAAACAGTATGTTATAGACTTTATGGAGAACGAGCGCGCGTTTTTCGAACCGCTACATCCGTCGTTCTTCGAACTCACCACGGCTCTCGCGTTCAAGTATTTTGCCGAAGAACGGGTTGATTTCGCAGTGATAGAAGTGGGACTGGGCGGCAGACTCGACTGCACCAACATAATAAGTCCCGAACTGTGCATCATCACCAACATTTCATTAGACCACACGCAGTTTCTCGGCGACACGCTTGCTAAGATTGCAACAGAGAAGGCGGGTATCATAAAACATGCCACTCCGGTGGTAATCGGAGAGACAACCGAGGAAACGAAGCCGGTATTCGTGGCTACGGCAGAGAGGAACGAGGCTCCCGTTTTCTTTGCCGAAAACGAGAATATCGACGACTATGAGGGCATGGAATTTGAACTGAAAGGGAGTTATCAGCAGAAAAACCGCGCCACGATATTATGCGCCGCCCGACAGCTCGGCATCTCGCGCGAGGCTATAAGGAAAGGCTTGGCTACGGTGTGCGAGGCTACCGGGCTGACAGGCAGGTGGCAGACGCTCGGCACACAGCCGCTCGTGATATGCGACACGGGGCACAACGCCGGTGGCTGGCAGTATCTCGCACAGCAGATAAGACAGGTGGAGTGCAGCACGCGGCGCATCGTTTTCGGCATGGTTGACGACAAAGACATTGACGCCGTTATGTCTATGCTGCCGCAAGACGCCATTTACTACTGGACACAGGCAGAGACAAAACGCGCCGTGAGCAGCACCGCGATAATGGAGAAAGGCAGGGGTTACGGACTCTCCGGCACTCACTACCCCACCGTGTCATCCGCCTACCGCGCAGCATTGGCAGACGCCGACGCCACTGATTTTATCTTCGTGGGGGGCAGCAGTTATGTCGTTGCCGACCTACTGACAGAATTCGCTCCGCCCTGTTGAGCCAAAAGCGCCGGGCAGGGTTTGTGGCTGAAAATAAAAAAAGGCAGGTTTCGGGAAATGCTTAGTTGCATCTGTTTTCCCGAAACCTGTCTTTATTATATCGATTACCCCGTCAAGAGGTAAACGTTTTACTCATAGATGAAGGTGAAATTCTTCTCTGCGGTGAGTGTGTTGCCAACGAAACAACCCTTGTGAGCGAACATCTCAAGCTTCTTGCGAAGCCCTTCTTCAACATTGCCCTTGATGTGGAACACGATGTTGAACTTCGATACGCTGTGGTTTTCCATGTTTTCCTCGCACTCGCCGATTTCTGCATAACTGCCTGTTATATCTACTCCCTCCTTCATTCCGCGGAGAGCCAGCACGGTGAGCGCGCAGTTTGCGAGCGACTGAGCGAGCACTTCAACCGGTGTGGGATATTCTCCCTGACCGCCATATTCCTTCACTGCGTCGGTTACAACTTTCTGTCCTGAAGCCAAATGTGTTGTTTCTACACGGGCTTTGCCCAAATACTTTGCTACTGAAATTGCCATAATTTTTATTGTTTTGTTTTATTAGACATTGGCATATCGTTGCAGGATATGCCGTTAGAATATCCCATTTACGCGGCGACCGGCTGTCATTGCTCCCATTCAAAGTCTTGAGCCAGTCCTCCCTCGCTTGTTTCCTTGTAGAGCGACGGTATGTCGTGCCCGGTCTTCTTCATCACTTCCACCACGCGGTCGAACGAAACACGGTGCCTGCCGTCGCTGAAAGAGGCGTAGAGTTGGGCATCGAGCGCACGGCAGGCGGCAAAGGCGTTACGTTCGATGCACGGTATCTGCACCAGTCCGCACACCGGGTCGCAGGTCATTCCGAGGTGATGTTCGAGCCCCATCTCCGCCGCATACTCCACCTGCGACGGTGTTCCGCCAAACATTTGGCATGCTGCGGCAGACGCCATCGCGCACGCCACGCCCACTTCTCCCTGACAACCGACCTCGGCTCCGGATATAGAAGCGTTAGACTTGACAATATTTCCGAATAGACCGGCAGTGGCAAGGGCGCGCAATATCCTCGTATCAGAGAAGTCGTAGTGGCGAGACATGGCATAAAGCACCGCCGGCACCACACCGCATGAGCCGCACGTGGGCGCGGTAACGATTTTTCCCATGCTTGCATTTTCCTCACTCACGGCAAGAGCGTAGGCATATACCATGCCCCTTGACTGCAAAGAGGGTTTGTAGGCGCGTGCCTTTATATAATAGGTGGCAGCCTTTCGCGAAAGATTTAGCGGTCCGGGGAGCACCCCTTCGCTGTCGAGTCCGCGCTCAACGGACTCCTGCATTGTGCTCCATACTTCTGAAAGATAGTCCCATATACCGCTTCCCTCACATGATTCCACATACTCCCAGAAGTGGCGACCGTTCTTCTCACACCACCTCTTGATGTCGTTCATTGTCGAGAGTTCATAAACCGGCTCGGTTGAGAACATGTCTTTTGAGCCTTTTCCTTCAGAGAGGGCCCCACCTCCGATGCTATACACAGTCCATTCGTCGGTGACTTCGCCGTTTTCATCCTTCGCCTTGAACATCATTCCGTTTGTATGGTAAGGCAGAACGACATTCGGTTGCCAACTGAATTCCACCGGAGCTATTGGCTTGAGGACATCGGAAATTGCGATGTCGGTCATGTGCCCACGCCCGGTTGCTGCCAGACTGCCGTAAAGTGTCACATGAAATGATTTAGCCTGCGGGTTCTTCTCGCCGAATATTATCGCGGCTTTCTGCGGTCCCATCGTGTGACTGCTCGACGGTCCCGTACCTATTCTGAATATTGATTTTATCGTTTCCATAAATCCTACGTTAATTTATAATCAGCAAATATCATGCCATTGACCATAACTTTGCGGCATAAAAAATGACATTATTGTTACAAGTGGCGGAAAAATTGCGAAATACATGCGACGAAAGGAGACAGAGTTTGCGGGAAAACCCTACCCCACTGTGTTATTCGTTCCTTGCTCCACGTGAGTATGAGCCGGCGTTTTGCACGCGACAGGGCGACATATAGGCGGCGCATCTCTTCCTGCCGGAGTTGCACGTCGTTGCGGGAATAGAAGCCGGGATAGTTGCCGTCGGTCACACCATACACTATAACATTGTCGAACTCCAGTCCCTTCGCCTTATGAACCGTGGAGACGAACACTTTCTCGCGCATGGTGCGGCTGCCGCAGAGGTCCGCTTCTTTCAATGTGTTGAGTACGTTTATGTATCTGTCTAACTGCACATGCAGCGGTCGGTTGTCGTCACCGATAACGTCGTCTGCGATGTATCGTTCCACGTAAGACATCTTCTCTATCTTCGCGATGCACCCTGTTGAAATCAGAGAAGCATAAGCGCGACGCCATTCGGCAAGCAATGCCGGGACATCATCGGGTTGCGGTGAGTAAAGCATGGCGCGGGCATAGTCATAGAGTGGCTTATAGGTCTCGCGCAAACGTTTCACTGCCTTGCTGTATTTGAGCGGTATCTCCACCTGATGCTCCGCTTTCTGCCGCCCCTCTCGGAAACAGTGGTCAGCCAGATGTTTCGTTGCAATGATGTCGTCGTTGGCGAGGTGGGAGTTATTCCCTTCGAGACCGAACTCCGTTATCAGGTCTTTGAGTTTATGACTGCGCAGCCGCGGACTGATGATGCGTGCCATGTGCAACGTGTCGAGGCAACGTGGGAAACGCTTTTTGAAGTCGGATATGCCACAGCGTCGGTGCAAGTTGTTGTCAAGGATGTGGTAATCGTATTCGGAGTTGTGCCCAAGCAGTACGCAGCCGGCGGCATATTCCATGAACATCTGCATGGCATCAGTAGGCTCGAGCAGGCGGTTTTTGCGGTATTCCTCAACGAGAGGGTTTGCCATGTCGCCCAACATGGGTGGTATTTCGCGCTCGGTGCGTATGAAAACGTTGAACTCCGAGTCTTCAACAATTTCGCCATTATGAAGTTTTACGGCAGCAATCTGCACCACGTCGTCGTCCTCCACCGACAGTCCTGTTGTCTCCGTGTCGAAGACTACTATGTCGCCGTGGGAATATGTCTGCAGGAACTCCTGCAACGAAGTTATGCCGTCGTCGCGCATTAGGTCGGCAGGGGTCATACCGTTCATGGCGAGGTCGCGCACGAAACTTCGCGCTGCCGAGTTAGACCCCACGGCTTTTATCCCTGCCATAATGCGCGACCAAGCGAGGAAGTTGTGGTCGCCGGCAATCACGCTGAGATGCGCCAAGAGCAGTTTCAGGGCAGGCTCGGAGAACAGGTCGCGCCCCGACACCTTGAAATGCTTCACGCCGAGGTTTGCAAGTCGTGCGCTGATGTCATCGGCTTCGGAGTTATAACTCACCACCACGGCAATCGTCTCGTCGTGGTATCGTGTGCTGATGCGCTTCACAAGTTCTGCTACGTCCTGCTGTTCCTCGATGTTGTTCGGGGAAGAAGTAATAAGAAGGTCGCCTGCTTCCGCTTCCACCTCGTGTGTGGTTTGCGGCAACAGACGTTTGTCTATGCCAAGCATTTCATGCCCGTAGGTGTTGAACACATCGAGAAGATATTTCGGAGAGCGGTAGTTGGTGTAAAGGTTGTGTATCTCACAGCGGCTCGCGAGGATGTTGAGCGTTTCGCTCTTTGCCCCCATGAACGAATATATGGCTTGCTGGCTGTCACCGAGATACATCACTGTGGGCGACTGCCGGGAGGTGATAATGTCGATGATTTTAAGTTGCAGCGGACTGAGGTCCTGCACCTCATCAATCTGAATCCAGCCATATCGCTTGCCCTCATAACCATCGTTCAACGTGTCGTAGGCAAGCAGAAGCAGGTCGGCGAAGTCAACGAGGTTATGTTGCCGCTTATATTTTTCGTAGTGTCGCGCCGCCGACATCATGTGTATGAAGTTCTGCAGTTCGCCATTTCGGTTCAGTTCTGCCGGTTGTTCGTAGTCGTCGATGTTGCGATAGATTTCGGATATGCTGTCGCGTGTGAAATCCTTTGACAGTATTGCGCATATCTGTCGGAGTGTCTTTGTGTTCAGTTCTTCGCCGTGCACCGTCAGTTCGCGCGGATAACCGCCTGTGTATTGGTGCATGAAATGTTGCAGGTTGACAATTTTGGAGTATCGGTGGCGCATCTTCGCGTCTTCCTGCACGGCTATGTCGTCTTGCTGCATGAAGTCGGCAATGATGCTGATGCTGTCGTCCTCGTCGAGAATTGATGTCTCCAACGGCAGCACCTCGTTCTCGAAAAGGAATTGTGAGCAGAACTTGTGTATGTTGCCAACGAACAGCTCATCCACCTTGTCGCCTGCCAGCTGCTCTATTCTCTCACACATTCCCCGCGAAGCCCGGTTGGTAAAGGTGAGGCAGAGCATGTCGTCATAGCCCACGCCGAATGTGTGTGCACGCATTATTCTTTCTGCCAGCACCTCCGTTTTGCCGCATCCCGGCGGTGCCAACACGAGATGATAGCCCTCCTGTGCGTCTATCACTGCACGCTGTCCCTCATCATACCGCTTCCTCTCCATTGCCTGCACTGTTTTGTTTAAGTAAAAAGACTTATCCGGGAAAAACGTCTTAAATCAACGTTTCTCACAAAGCGAGATTGCTTTGGACAATGCTTCCCGGCTTGCCACCTTGTAATCGGGCAAGGTGCCATGAATATCTTTCTCGTCTGCTCCATACAGCCAAAACCGCTTGTATGATATGAAGGCATTCATACCAGATATTGGCAGTTTGTACATAAGCACGTCGCCGAAACTCACATTCATTCCACCGGTTTCTTCTCCGACAACGGTTCCCATCCCGAACTCTTTGAAAGTCCATGCGAAAGAACTTGCGGAAGAGAAGGTGTTGCTGCTCGTCAACAAATAGACATCACCTTTAAAATGCCCCTCCTCGTCGGTTAACGGCTGTTGCATGTCATCATCCTCAATTTCACCATAATACCAACCGACATTCATCTTGTTGCGCATAAGAGCCTGAGAGGTTGATGTCACCCTTCCAAGATACTTTCCGAACTGTGAGAAAGGCTTAGGGGATATGTAGCGAAGCAACACGTCTCCGACCTGAGATTGTCCTCCGCCGTTTTCCGTAATATCTATTATCAAGTTGGTGATGTTATGATTGCGTAATGCCGTAAACATCGAGTCGGCAAACGCTTTCATGCCCTCCACGTCGGAAAATTCCCTGAACTCCATTACGGCAACATTCTTTTCAGGCATCATTCTGAAACTATATATCTCTCTTTCTTCTTCCGCAGGGCTTCCTTTTTGCCTCTTCTTTTTCAGCGCAAACAGTTCGTGATTTGGGCACGGCATGAGCGTAATATGGCTCGGTTTCTTTTTTCCCGGTTCCACATATTCTATATTATAGGTGTCGGAAGAATAGAGCATGAAGAACAGGGCAGCAAAATCATTACGCACTTTTTGCATCCTGTAAGACATAGATTCGCCACTTTCATACTCCAGCATCTTCTCCAACATCTCGCCATCGGTTATCCCGTTTATTGCAAGGATACGCGATTCTTCAGGAATTTTATCATCTATGGAGAACAAAACCCTAATCTCATCGTTGGGCGTTACACTAAAAGAGAGCGGAATGCGCGGTGTGTCTTTCTTGAAAACAGCATTTAAAGGATATAACAAGGATGTGTGCCCGTCACCTATTTTAACTAATAATGGCTGAACAAGTTCATACAGTTTCAGCACAGACAACGAGTCTTGCAGCTTTTCTCCTATACCATTCAGCATTTTGAAGAACTCCCCTTGATTACAAGTTGAGAACATATCCGGGTGTATTTCGCTGATGTTGAAGACGAGAGACTCTATGTCATGAGCAGCCTGCTGCCTTGACAATAATCCGTCATCAGACCTTTTCAACAACTCTGCAGAAGAGTCTTCTTTCAAATTAGATTCCGTTTCCTGCGCTCCGGCAATGCCTGTAATCGACACGGACAGCAGTACCGACAACAATATTTTTTTCGTTTCCATACTCATTACACCTTTATTTCAAACGAAACAAGGCGTGCTCCATAAGTTCCTTTCAGTCTTGTCAACACACAAAAGAAACTTACAGAACACGCCTTGAAACAATATTCTCTACCGGGATTGCCCCGATCGGCTTATCGGTTCATCACCTTAACGGTTTTCACCGTGCCGTTTGTCATCCGCATTTTCTTGATGAGCAGACCCTTGACATCACCATTCACCCTGCGTCCCTGCATGTCGTACAGTTCGGTTTCGGCAACATCGGTGCCCACTTCGTCAATTCCTGAAACTATATTGACATATACCCAGTGCACAGGAGTTTCGTTTGTCTCACCACCTCCGCTGTATATGCTCTTCACTCCTAAGCGTTTCCATGAATCGACATCCCTTGTCTGAAACACCACAGTGTGGTAATCGCCCTCGTTGAAGATTGTTCCGTTGGTTGTATTCAAGCCATACGGAACCACGGTCATGTCGCTATCAAGGGCATAGAACAAAGAAGACAGCACATAAGGAGTTTCTACGCCGTCGCCCTTATCCACGAACAACTGATAACTTAGTTTGCTCGGCAGGATGTATTCGCCGTATTGGTCGTTTGCATAAACATAGATCGTGACAAAATAATCACCCATACGGTTTCTTTCCACGGTGTTAATCTCCGGCAGCGCGGGCATCGTTGCAATCTCTTCTATCGGTGTAACCTCTGCGTCAGAGTAGTTATCGAAGTTGGAAAGTCCGGTCTCGCTTGTCTCGTCGGCATAGTCAACGGTGTAAGCATCGGCTGTATAATACATCTCTTCTGCGTTGAACTCGAACTCTACATCGCCCCCGGGATTGAAATAGTAGTGCTGAACCTCGCCTGAACCGGGCACAACGAACTCTCCTACATACCTGTCGGCAGGGAATCTTACAATCTCACCCTCCTTCTTGCCTTTAAGCCAAGCGTCGGGGAAACGGCTTGCCAGCCCGGTCATGTAAACATCATCTCCGTCAACGGCAACCTTTATTATGCGCTTTTCTTCATCGTTGTTGTAGTTCACATCTTCAACCGATAGTTTGTATTCCACCGGTATCACTCCTGCCGGAAGTGTATCAGCCTGTTCTATGCTGTACCAGCCTATGGCACTCTCGTGGCTCTCTCCTCCACCGTTATATGTCACCTTTACACCAATACGGTTCCAACCGGTGTAGTCCATGAGCAGGTCTATATCTCCGGTATAGATGTTCTGATCGTCGGTATAGTTGTAAGCAATCTCGGTCATGTCGCTCTCAATGGCTGTATATTCGCTCTTTTTCAGAGTGACCGGAGCCATAGTGTGGTGTATGTCGGAATAAATCTTGTACGTAATCTTAGACGATGCCATTGCATTTCCGTTGGTGTCTATCAGCGGAATTGTAAACATCAGCCTTGGCTTGTTGCCCATTTTGCTGATGAATATTTTGTCTATCTGCGGCGTTGCGGGAGTTCCGGCTTGCTCAATAACCTTCAGGAACGACATATCCATGTAGAAATCGTAGTATGACGGAGTGTCTGTGTTGTCGTTAATCAGCACTGCCTGCTTCGCAGTCATGGTGTTTGCAGCCTCATCATATTCGAAAACGACATCCGTTACTTTGCCCGCAATGTGGTCGTAGCCCACGAAATACATGTCGAAAAAGTTTATGAACTTACCGAAATATTGCCCCGTAGGAAAAGAGATGTTATTGCCTGAACGCGTTCCTTTTATCCATGCTTCGGGCAAGTTGTGGCAGACGCCCTGCACATAGACCTCGTTTCCGGAGAAGCCTACCGACAAAGTGCTGCTCGCTTTCTTGCCATCGATGTCGATAGCATAGAGCACATAGTCTTCAACAGCTAATCCTTCGGGAGGAGTTACCACCGTTGCAGCCTTTTGCGGAGCAGCAATATCAGGCAGTGTTCCGCCTCCCTGCCATTCTGAATGTTTGTTTGCCACTCCGGTGTTTTTCACAATCCCTGCCCAAGGCGACCTGTTGGCGGCACCGTTGTTCTGGGCGAATGCAACTACAGAGATAATTGCAATGACACAAGTAATCAGTCTTTTTTTCATAAGTATTTTTATTAGTTATTCATAGTATGATGCCTCATTGTGCTATCCCTGCCCGTATGTCAAAGGCGGGATTGATATTCTCCATATTGCTGCAAAGTTAATATTTTTTTTCCAAACAAATGCACAAAAAGCCAACTATATTGCTTTTTTTATGCGTTCATCACCGGAACGAGGTAAGCAGTCATTGCATATCCTCCGAAAATAAGCCATGCGTAGAGTATCGCTGCCAGCAGGAATGGTTTTGCACCGGCTTTCCTGAACTTGTCGATACTTGTCTCCGCACCGAGTGCGGTCATTGCCATTGTGAGCAGGAAGGTGTCAACGTTGTTTATGAAATCGACCAGCGACTTCGGCAGAAGGTTGAAGGAATTGAAACCAATCACCACAAGGAACAGTATTGCAAACCAAGGAACGGCTATCTTGCCCTTGCCTTGTGCCTTGCCGGACACCGCATTTCGCGCAGAACGGGCAACGAAGAAGGTGATAATCAGCAACACCGGGACTAACATCATCACCCTAATCATCTTCACGATAATGGCAACACTCGATATTTCCGGGCTCATAGCATTACCTGCCCCCACCACGTGTGCCACCTCGTGAACGGTGCTACCGACAAACACTCCCATCTCTTCGGGCTGAAGGTGGAACACTCCTGCGCGGTAGAGCACAGGATAAATGAACATCGAAAGCGTTCCGAATATCACCACCGTAGATACTGCCACGGCTGTCTTATATGGCTTTGCGTGGATTGCGCCCTCACAACCGAGCACCGCAGCGGCACCGCAAATGGCACTTCCGGCAGATGTAAGGAGCGATATGGTGCGGTCAATCTTGAGCAGCTTGCCAACGAACAACCCGATGAGAATGGTTCCCGTGACAATCACAGCATCGATGATTATAGCCGACAAACCCACGGAAGTGACATCCTGAAATGTCAGTCGGAAACCGTAAAGGATGATACCGAGACGGAGAACTTTCTTCGAACAGAAATTGATACCGGGCACCCAAGTGTCGGGAAGATTGTTTCGCAGACTGTTGGCATACAGCATACCGAGGATGATACCCACAATCATAGGCGAAAAAGAGATTGACTTGACGAACTCTGCTTCACCGATATAAAATGCTGCACATGCGAACAGCGTTATCAACAACACCCCGTGGAGCATTGAACTTCTTTCATTGTTTGTCATATATTTATTGATATTAAGGCTTAGTTATTCAGTAATATACATCCCAAAGAATACGGCAACGACAGCCACTGCCACCGAAATGCCTATATACGCGGCAGAAAGGAGCACATCGCCTGTCTTCATCATGGCGCAGGGACTCTTCTGCAAAGGTGCTGAAAGTGGTAAAACCGCCGCAGAAACCCGTGGCAAGGAACGCACCACGGCACCTATTGCTCCTCCCAAAGCCACAAACAAGATGTTACGTATCATAATGTTACGCCTCCAATGTTAAAGCCCCGAGCCATGCCCGGGGAGTATTATCTGCGCCGCGGTTGCGGATGTCAGAACTCGCTCGTGAAGTGAAATCTGATGTTCTTGAAGTCTTCCTGCGCCATTTGCAGCATATAACTGCTGTCGGCGAGAAACACGTCGCGCCCCTCCTTATCGAGTGCCATATACTGATATTTGCGCTTCTTGAAGTTGTCAAGTTCCGCAGCATCGTCGCTCTCTATCCAACAAGCCTTGTAGAGATGAACCGGTTCCCAGCGGCATTTGGCGTTGTACTCGTTCTCAAGACGATACTGTATTACCTCGAACTGCAACTGCCCCACGGTGCCGATTATCTTTCTTCCGTTGAACTGATTTACGAAAAGCTGAGCCACTCCCTCATCCATGAGCTGGTCGATGCCCTTTGCCAGCTGCTTTGATTTCATCGGGTCGTCGTTCTCTATATACTTGAACATCTCCGGCGAGAACGACGGCAGTCCGCGGAAATGCAGCAGCTCGCCCTCCGTCAGGGTGTCTCCAATCTTGAATATTCCGTTGTCGGGCAGTCCCACAATGTCTCCGGGCCACGCCTCATCGATAGTACTCTTGCGCTGCGCCATGAACTGTGTCGGCGAAGAGAAACGCAACGTCTTGCCTTGCCGCACGTGAAAGTAGGGCTGGTTGCGCACGAACTTTCCGCTGCAAACCTTGCAGAAAGCGATGCACGAGCGGTGATTGGGGTCGATATTGGCGGTTATCTTGAATATGAAACCCGAGAATTTCTTTTCCTCCGGCTTCACCACGCGCTCTTCTGCCATAGTGTCTTTCGGACTCGGAGCTATCTCCACGAAGCAGTTGAGCAGTTCCTGCACACCGAAATTGTTGAGTGCCGAGCCGAAGAAAACGGGCGCAACCTCGGCAGAACGATATGTATCGACGTCGAATTCGGGATAAACTCCGTCAACGAGTTCCAAGTCATCATGCAGTCGGGCGGCATTTTGTTCGCCCAGCACGTCGGCAAGCATGTCCGCATCATTTATGTCAATCTCCACCTTTTCGGTCACACGCTGCTTGTCGGGAGTGAAGAGGTCGAGTTTCTTCTCATATATATTATATACCCCCTTGAACTTCGCGCCCTGATTGATGGGCCACGACAGCGGTCTCACCTTTATCTCCAGTTCCTGTTCCAGTTCGTCGAGCAGGTCGAAAGGATCGCGCCCTTCGCGGTCCATTTTATTTATAAAGATGATTACCGGGGTGTTTCTCATGCGGCACACGTTCATCAGCTTGCGTGTCTGAGTCTCCACACCTTTCGCACTGTCAACCACTATTATTGCAGAGTCAACGGCAGTCAGTGTGCGGTAAGTGTCCTCCGCGAAGTCTTGATGCCCCGGGGTGTCGAGGATGTTCACCTTATACGCCTCCTCCGTTTTCCCCGTAGGCGGCAGATAGTCGAACTCCATCACCGACGTGGAAACCGAAATACCGCGCTGTTTCTCTATGTCCATCCAGTCGCTTGTGGCGGTTTTCTTTATCTTGTTGCTCTTCACTGCCCCAGCCACCTGTATCTGTCCGCCGAAAAGCAGGAACTTCTCGGTGAGCGTTGTCTTACCGGCATCGGGGTGCGAAATAATCGCAAACGTTCTTCTTCTTTCTATCTCTGTCATCAGTTTCTATTTATCTTGCCGTGCGATCGTGTCACACTGTGATACATTCCGCTTGTTCATCCCTCCGAAAGTTCGCCTATGCAGGTTTTCAGCGACTCCTCCCAGTAGGGCACTTCTATGCCGTAGGTCTGCTTTATCTTTGTCTTGTCGAGCACCGAATACGCCGGACGTTTCGCCGGAGTGGGATATTCCGCGGTGTGTATCGGCAACACGTGGCAGCCTGTAATTCCCGCAATGCGGTGTATTGCCTTAGTGAAGTCATACCAAGAGATTACCCCCTCATTAGAGAAATGGAACACTCCCGGCACCACGCCCTTGTCTATCGCCGTCATTATCACCTCTGCGAGGTCTCTTGCCGCGGTGGGAGTGCCAATCTGGTCGAATATCACCCCGAGGCGTTCTTTCTCCTTCCCGAGCCTCATCATGGTCTTCACGAAGTTGTTTCCATGAACAGAGTAGAGCCATGCCGTGCGTATTATCATCGCTTTACGGCACTCCTTGCTCACGGCAATTTCACCTTCGAGTTTGGTAGAACCATATACTCCGGTCGGCACCGGGGTGTCGGTTTCCAAGTATGGAGTATGTTTCGTTCCGTCGAACACATAGTCGGTGCTCACCTGTATCATCCACCCGCCGCGCTTTTCAACCGCTTCTGCGAGATAGGCAGGTGCCACTGCATTCAGCATCCGGCACAGTTCCTTGTCGCTCTCTGCCTTATCTACGGCGGTGTATGCGGCGCAGTTCACTATCCCCTCTATCTCTCTCTCCTCCACCAGTCGCTCTATCGCTGCCTTATTGGTGATGTCGAGTTCTGCCACGTCTGTGTTAACCCACTTGTGTTCGGGATGTGCAGCCTGCAGGCGTTGCATCTCACGCCCCAACTGTCCGTTGCATCCGGTTATCAGTATATTCATTTTCTGTCTGTAGATTATTGTTTCAGGTTGTCCGTATTCAGTCTCCCATGTCGAGCCCCTCTTCCCTCTCCTTCTTGTAATAGTCGGAGAGCATACCTATGAATGTCGTTATCTCCTTTATGGCATGCTGCGTGTTCTGACTTATCTCCTTCTTCTTCAGCCTGAGCATCATCGTTCCGTAGAGGGCGTTGAAGCATGTCTCTATCTCGTTTTCCTCGCGTTCCCGCACCTCGTTGCACTCCTCTTCAGAGCGCACTCCGCGGTTGCGCAGTTCCACGATGAACGGCAGCACCTTATAATATTCGGAGTTGTAAAAAACGAATTTAGGACTTTCGAGCAGTTGTTGGTGCAGTTCTATGAGTTGCATCATCACCACCCTGTTTATCTGCAGGTGTCCCCTTTCCCTGCATCCCTCCTGATTTATCATCCTTATCAGGTCGCCATACCAGTCTGTGAGTTCGTCTTTCTTCTCATCGTCGTAGTCGAACTGCGATATATATTCGCGACGGATGGTTGTCAGCGAGCATCCGTAGGCGCGTATGATGTCCTCCACCTGCCACATATAGAGCAGATATTCGGCAATATTGTTCTTTCTTAATTGTTGGGCAACAAACATCTTTCTTTGATATTTTTACATTAAAACAATCTGTCGGCACACGGCATCCCGCAGACCTGTCAGGCTCCGGAAGCCGTCACATCAGTGAAAGTGGTATATGTTGAATACGGTTCCAAAGAGTATCAAAATGGAGAAAATTATTACCGCGGAGCCGATTACACGATTGATAATCACTATCCCTCCGGTGGTGAAATTACCCCTGATTTTATCCACGAGCCACGTAAGTCCGAACCACCAAATCAGTGCTCCGAGCACAATGCTGGCATATCCCACACACATCTCAAGCGGATGGTTTGGCACGACGAACGCAAGCTGGGCATAGCAGCCCATGAAAAGGAATATTATAAGCGGATTGGAGAATGTCACGAAGAATGCCGTCACGCCGTTGTGAACCAACGAGCCTTTCTTGTTTCCGCTCACGTGCATCTTCTTTGTGGGGTTGCTCTTGAAGCAGTAAAAGCCGAACAGCATGAGCATTATGCTGCCACTTATCTGCAGATAGAAAAGATTGCTGCCGTGCTCGATGAACTCCATTACGAAACTCATTCCCAAACCGGTAATAAGCGCGTAGATTATGTCGCTCACCGACGCTCCTATGCCGGTTACGAAACCATACCAACGCCCCTTGTTCAAGGTGCGCTGGATACAGAGAACTCCGACAGGTCCCATCGGTGCTGACGCAAAGATACCTATCAGTATTCCTTTGAACATCAGACTCAATATGTCTATTTGGAAAGGAAATTGCATAACGGCTGCAAAGGTAAACATTTTAATTCAGAATTAAATAATGATGAATGATATTTTTTGTAAACGCAACGCATTTGGCACATAAATAGCAAATATATGTTAATATAAATGATTTAAACCGATGCCACGGTCTCTTATTCATCTTTTCTTTGCTATCTTTGTACGCAGGAAAAGATTTTTAAGACAAAAAAATAATTACGAGTCTATTATGAATTTACAGACAGACATCAAACCGTATGTCATCGGTTTGGACTTGGGAGGCACAAACTCTGTTTTCGGTATCGTTGACGCAAGGGGCGAAATAAAGGCTACCACTGCCATAAAAACACAGGGCTACGAGAGTGTAGAGGCATACGTAGATGCCTGCGTGGAGGCGTTGCATACGATTATCGACTATGTGGGGGGTATTGAACTCATCAAGGCAATGGGAATAGGTGCGCCAAATGCCAATTTCTATAAGGGCACAATAGAGTTTGCTCCCAACCTTTCGTGGGCACATGAGTGTATAGTCCCACTCGGACAAATGTTCTCGGAGCGTCTCGGAGGAATACCTGTCGGGCTCACCAACGACGCCAATGCCGCTGCCGTTGGCGAGATGATTTACGGCGTGGCACGCGGAATGAAGAACTTCATCGTGATAACGCTCGGCACAGGAGTAGGCTCCGGGATTGTTGTAAACGGGCAGGTGGTGTATGGAAGCGACGGCTTTGCCGGCGAACTCGGTCATGTTACGATGGTCAGAGAAGACGGTCGCATGTGCGGCTGCGGCAGAAAGGGCTGCCTTGAGGCATATTGTTCGGCAACCGGAGTGGTACGTTCGGCGCGCGAGATACTCGCCAAGAGCGAGGAGCCTTCGATGCTGCGCGACATCGACCCGGAGAATATCACGTCGCTCGACGTCTCCATCGCTGCCAACAAAGGTGACGAAGTGGCAAAGCGAATATACGATTTCACCGGCGAAATGCTCGGAAAGGCGTGCGCCGACTTTGCCGCTTTCTCAAGCCCCGAAGCCTTTATCTTCTTCGGCGGAATGACAAAGGCGGGCGACCTTATCATGGAACCGATAAAGCGGGCATACGAAGAGCACGTGATGAAGATTTTCCGCGGCAAGGCGAAATTCCTAATCAGTGGTCTCGACGGGTCTTCGGCGGCAGTGCTCGGAGCGTCTGCCATTGGCTGGGACATATAATGCCGAGCCACGAAAAATATGCTTTGGCAAAATAATTCATATCTTTTCCAAACTGCAAATTGGGCGAGACGTCTCGCCCAATTTGCAGTTTGGAAACACTCAAAGTGCTTTTCAATTCAGTGTAAACGGGGAAAAGAAGGCAATATTAGACAACTCTGTACCATACATAGTACTTGCCATCCTTATACTCTGCATGAATTTCAAAATCTCGCCCTTCTCCAATTCGTTTACCAATCTTTTTTGCCAGCGATATAGCACCCAATGTACTACTGCAAGAGCCTGCACATATCCATCCTTGGTTAGGCTTCGGGGCTTTGTTAAATTTTTCAGAATTGGTATCCTTTTTGTCAGGATATAAATTTTGGAAAGCATCTGCAATTCCACTTGCTAAGACGTAATCATCTTCTGATAGTATCAAAAGTTCGTTATTTTCAGAAGAAAAAACAATGTATCCGCCATTGGCATACTCCCCGTTTACATTCTCAATAATTTCAGCAAGGGCATTACCCAATTTTTTTGCCATGACAGATGTATTTACGCCATCAACATTTTCAGAGATTTTCTCCACGTCCTCTGAATAAGTATCATCCAAATCAGAGGAGCAACTAATGCAACACAGACCAAATACAAAAGTAACAATTGGTACTAATAATTTTTTTTCATAATTCGTAAAGATTAGATTTTGCCTACTCTATATGCTTTTCGGCATCTGCATATTGTTACTATTATGCTTTTGCAAAAATATAAAAAAAACATATATCAAGCAACAAATGCACTAAATATTTAATATTTATTATACCCGATAAAAATATCAAGTGATATCCCGTCAATCAATGCAAGATAAGCGAAAAGAGAGGTCTTGATGTAATATTCCGATGTTTCGCTCGTTAAATAGGTAGGATGAATGATAACAAAACGATGATAAAACGGATGGCGCGGGTCGCAACTATGTGGATTGTGGCAGTTCTTGCGTGCCTCACAACGGTGTCGTGCGGAGTGGAACGTGCCGTGAAAAAGGGCGACAAATACTTCGAGATAGGTGAGTATTTCGACGCAGCAACACAATATAAGAAAGCGTATCAGATGACACCTCCCAAAGAGAGGGAGGCAAGAGGAATGAGAGCGAAGCGGCTTGCAGAGTGTTACGACCGCATCAACAGCACCCAAAAGGCTATTGCGGCTTACCGTAACGTGATAAGATATAAACAAGACGACCTGCAAACGCACATCGACCTCGGGCGACAACTGCTCGCAAACGGCAGTTACAAGGAGGCGGCAGAGGAACTGCGAATGGTGCTCGACTCGATGCCAGACAATGCTTTGGTGCGCAACCGACTGAAAAGTGCTACCACGGCAGCCGAGGAGAAGAAGCGCGGCTCGCGCTACACGGTGAAAAAAATGGATGTGTTCAACTCGCGCAGGGCGGAATACAGTCCGATGCTCTTCGGCGACCAATATGAATATCTCTATTTCACATCTACGCGCAACGAGGCTGAAGGTGATGAACTTAGCGGAATTACGGGTACCAAACCGGCAGACATATTCATGTCGAAGAAGGACGACAAGGGCAAGTGGAGCAAGCCGGAGTCAGTTGGCGGAGGTCTGAACAGCGAGTTCGACGAGGGTGCCTGCTCGTTCTCTGTTGACCAACGGGTGATGTATCTCACACAATGCACCGTTGACCCGACATATCCGCGGTATGCAACAATAGTGACCAGCAACCGTGCCGATGCCGCATGGGGCAAGCCTTCGCCACTGCAAATCACGCGCGACACGCTCTCAAGTTATGCCCACCCTGCCCTCTCGCCGGACGGCAACTGGCTGTATTTCACGAGCGATATGCCCGGAGGGAAGGGCGGCTTCGACATTTGGAGGGTGCGACTGACGCCGGCAGGACTCGGAGGTGTGGAGAACTTGGGCGAACCCATCAACACTGCCGGCAACGAGATGTTCCCAACTTTCCGTCCCAATGGTGACCTGTATTTCTCATCCGACGGCCATCCCGGATTGGGGGGACTCGACATTTTCATCGCAAAGGCGAAAGACAGGCGCATCGTTCTGGAGCATCCGGGCTACCCACTGAACTCGCAGGGCGACGACTTCGGGATGACATTCGAGGGTCCGCACAACCGTGGCTTCTTCTCGTCGAACCGTGGCGACGGTCGCGGTTGGGATCATATCTATAGTTTTGAGAAACCGGAGATTGTGCAGACTGTGAAAGGTTGGGTGTATGAAATTGACGGATACGAACTGCCTGCGGCACAGGTGTATCTCGTGGGAGATGACGGAACGAACAAGAAAATCAGTGTCAAGGGCGACGGTTCGTTCACAGAGGTGATAGAACCGGGCGTGCAATACATGCTGCTTGCCACCTGCAAGGGCTTCCTGAACCATAAAGAGGAACTGAAAGTAGGACCGGTGGAACAGTCGGAAGAATACACTCTGCAATTCCCACTGGCGTCAATACGTGTGCCTGTGCTCATAGACAACATCTTCTACGACTTCGACAAGGCTACGCTCCGACCGGAATCTACAACGGCACTTGATGAACTTGTGAAACTTCTTAAAGAGAACAGCAACGTCACCATAGAACTGAGTTCGCATTGCGACTACCGTGGCAGCGCGGCATATAACAAGGCATTGTCGCAGCGGAGGGCAGAAGCCGTGGTTAACTATCTCATTGCCCACGGCATAGCTAAGGACCGACTGACGCCAATGGGATACGGAAAGGAGAAGCCGAAGACCGTGAGGAAGAAACTGACCGAGAAATATGAGTGGCTGAAAGAGGGCGACGTACTGAGCGAGGAGTTCATAAAGAAGCGCAACGAAAAGGAACAGGAGGTGTGCAACCAACTCAATCGCCGCACCGAGTTCATCGTCTTGCGCACCACCTATGGCATGTTCGACGAGAAGGGAAACTTAAAAAATCCGCCGAAGCCGAAACAGAACGACGAGCCTGAAAAGAGCGACGACTTCTTCGACTTCGTGATTGACTGACATGCTTTCACCTTCTCTGCTCTGCAAGGGAGTAACCTAAAATCATGCTTATCACGAGCATTGCGATGATGTATGGCATGAGGTTGGCATTGGCAATGCGCTCAATGTCGATGCTCGCAACAGCGTTTCGCACAACCGAATAAAGCACAACCCAACTCTTTGTAAGCACAAAGAATATCACTCCCGCAGCCACACAGCTCCACTGCCAGATGCGGTCGAGTCGGCTTCTGCGCTCCGGCAAACGCTGCATAACCCTCTCGGTGAAGCCGTCGTCGGCAACTTCGATAGTGTTCTCGGCAAAGAACGCGCTCAGTAGGCGGCTGTCGTCGTCGAGGTTTATGTTGTCATTATTTTTATCTTTTTCCATATCCGTTCTGTTTTAAGTAGGTTGCGAGTTTTGTCTTTCCTCGTGAAAGGTGCGACTTCACAGTCCCTTCCGGCATGTCCATGATGTGCGCTATCTCGTCGATGGCATATCCGTCTATCAGTTGCAGGGCAACACATGTGCGCTCGGTGGGCTTCAGCATACTCATCGCCGAATACACATCAAGCCCCAACTGCATGTCTCGCTCCGCAGAGGCAGTACCGGAAACGGCGCAATGGTCAATCTCGTCGGTAATGCGGTTGGCACGGCGGTAGTCGTACATCACGTTGAAGGCTATCCTGAACAGCCATGTCTTGAACGACGACTTGCCTTGAAATGACGTGATTTTGGTGTACGCCTTGACAAAAGTATCTTGCGCAAGGTCGTCGCAGAGTTGGCTGTCGCCGAGGGTTTGGGCGAGGAAGAAGCGTCTCACGGGCGACTGGTATTTCCTCACGAGCGCATCGAAAGCGCGCTTGTCCTGAAATACAGCCACCCGAGACACAAGTGTCAAGTCGCCCATCTTGTCCATATCAGCGTTTCTCCGGCATTATAATCCACAATATCGGATAGAGAATGACACCGCTGAAAGCCGTGAACACTGTCAATGCAGCATATATAAGGCGCACCACGGTGGAGTCCATGTCGGCATATTCTGCCAGTCCTGCGCATACTCCTCCCAACATCTTGTCGTCGGAGCGATAGAGTTTCTTTGCCATAATGTTATTCCTTTATGTTTATATTGTTATCGTTATGTTACCCAACAGTGTGAATGAAGTGTTATTACTCACCACCCTGTGGCTTATCATCAGCGTCTTCGTAATGTTTATTACGGTTTGATGTTTTGGAGATTACAGCCAGACCTGCACCATAAATCAGCACCAGCCAGCCAATTCCTGCCAGTCGGTAAGCACCTAAACAGTAGCAAAGCACCACAATGCCGAGTCCGATGAAGACATTCTTCAGTCCTCGCTGCCATTGCTCGTCGGGGGTTTCCAAAGCCTTCTTCACCATGTCCTGCGGAATGGGTTGCCCCGACATGATGGCTGCTCGTGCAAGGCGTTGCTTCTCGTTGTGGTGGTTTACGATGAGATAAATCAACAAACCGAAGAGCACGAAGGGTGCAAGGACAGACACTATACCCACTACCGCCATCAGGATTGCCACTATAACCCCTATCGCACCGACACCTAACAGGCTGCTTAATGCCTTCGCGAGAGATCTGACAGAGGCGTCGTCTAACTGGAAATTCACGTTACGCGAATAGCCGTTGGCATAGGCAAGTGAGTCGATGTCAAGCGAGTCGGCTCGCGCAAGCGACGTAGTGTCGCTGTATGCCGCTACTCCTGCCGTGTCGTTATTCGGCATGTTTACGGCATGTTGGCGCATCTTGGCATACTGACTACGGTTTGCCGACAACGGCAGTGCAAGCATCAAGGCTGCAAATAAAAATACTATTACTCTGCTCATTTTCATTTTCTTTTTGTTTGTTACACATCTGTTAGACGCAGGTGGGAAACGAAAAGTTGCAGCAAAGATAAACTTTTTTCGGCAAAATGGCACGAAAGTTTCATTATTAGCGCGATTATACGTAACTTTGAAGCCGAAAAACAGAAACCCCCGATGCTACCCGAAGAGTTCATAAACATCACACGCAGCATGTTCGGAGAAGACCTGTGGCAGGTTTTCCTCAAGGCTTTTGACGAGCCTGCGCCGGCAAGTATCAGGCTGAATACCGATAAGATAACCGTCGGCAGCATGGCTTCAGCGGCAGAGAGAGTGGCGTGGTGTGACAACGGATATTATCTGAAAGAACGCCCGCAGTTCACTTTCGACCCTCTGCTGCACGCCGGTGCATACTATGTTCAGGAGGCATCGTCGATGTTTCTGCAGCATGTGATGAAGCATGTGTCGGGCAGCGAGCCGGTGGTGATGATCGACATGTGTGCCGCTCCGGGTGGTAAATCCACGGCTGCGAGCACGGTCTTGCCCGAGGGAAGTCTGATTGTGAGCAACGAACCGGTGCCGCAACGGGCGAATATCCTCGCGGAAAACATACAGAAATGGGGCATGCAGAACGTCGTGGTGACAAATAACCGCCCACAGGAACTGCGCCGCACGGGTATCGTGGCAGATATAATACTGTGCGACGTGCCGTGTTCGGGCGAGGGAATGTTCCGCAAAGACGAGGGCGCGATTGCCGAATGGAGCATCCGTAATGTGGAGAGATGCCGTGCGCTGCAGCGCGAAATTGTAGCCGAGGCGTGGCAATGCCTGAAACAAGGGGGCACGATGATATATTCCACCTGTACATTCAACAGTCGCGAGAACGAAGAGAACGTGAGGTGGATTTGCGAAAACCTCGATGCCGAAGTGGTGGATATTCCGACGGAAAAGGAGTGGAACATCACAGGGTCGCTGCTCGCCGACTTCAACGAGAAGGTCTATCGGTTTATTCCGGGCATGACTCGCGGCGAGGGTTTATTCATGGCGGTGCTTAGGAAAAACGGCGAATGTAACCAGCGTATGCCTAAGACGAAACGGCAGGTCGGCGGAGACAGGACTGTGGAAGGGTGGATTATGAACCCCGAAAACTACATAACAGAGGGCTTGAAACAGGGCATAACGGCAATTCCGAAGCGGTGGTATGCACTGGCAAAGCATCTCGCCGGCACGCTGAAGGTGGTGCATCAGGGCGTCAGACTCGGCACCATTAAAGGGCGCGACATCGTTCCCGACCAGTGTCTTGCATTGTCAACGGCATTGCGTCGCGACGCTTTCACTACGGCAGAGGTTGACCGCAAAACGGCAACCGACTATCTCCGGAAAGAGGCTGTGACGCTATCCGACGACGTGGAGCGCGGTTTCGTTCTGCTCACATACCGCGACATGCCGCTCGGTTTCGTGAAAAACTTGGGCAACAGGGCTAACAACCTTTATCCCGCAGAGTGGAGAATAAAGACTACACACGTTCCCGACAGCATGGCAGACATTATCGGGGAGATGACAGTAATAAACGGAAAGTAATTATGAAGCAATATCTTGACATACTCAATCGCATCCTGAACGAAGGAGTGAAGAAGGAAGACAGGACCGGAACAGGCACATTGAGCATCTTCGGAACACAGTCACGGTACGACCTGAGCGATGGTTTCCCACTGCTGACAACGAAGAAACTGCACCTGAAGTCGATAATACACGAGCTGCTGTGGTTCTTAAAGGGCGACACTAACGTGAAATACCTGCAAGAGAATGGGGTGAGAATATGGAATGAGTGGGCTGACGAGAACGGCGAACTCGGACCGGTATATGGGCATCAGTGGCGGTCATGGCCCGACTATCAGGGCGGAACGATTGACCAGATAAAGAACGTGGTGGAGCAGATAAAGCATTCGCCCGACTCGCGACGTATGATAGTGAGCGCGTGGAACGTGGCTGAAGTGGAGAAGATGGCTCTGCCTCCGTGTCACACAATGTTCCAGTTCTATGTGGCAGAGGGGCGGTTGTCGTTGCAGCTCTACCAACGCTCGGCTGACACTTTCCTCGGCGTGCCGTTCAACATCGCATCCTACGCACTTCTGTTACAGATGATGGCGCAGGTGACGGGACTTGAAGCCGGCGACTTCATCCATACCACCGGCGACACGCATCTTTATCTTAATCACATCGAGCAGGCAAAATTGCAACTGACAAGGACACCGAGACAACTGCCCCGAATGGTGATAAATCCTGACGTGAAGAACCTGTTCTCATTCAGATACGAGGATTTCCGGCTCGAAGGATATAATCCGTGGGAGCATATAAAGGCAGAGGTGTCTGTTTAACATACATAACATAATGGACATGAGAATATCCATCATCGCTGCGGTGGCACGAAACCGCGCCATAGGGAAGGGCAACAAACTGATTTACCACTTGCCTAACGACCTGAAAAGATTTAAATACCTGACAACCGGAAATACCGTGATAATGGGCAGGAAGACGTTCGAGAGCCTGCCGAAAGGGGCTCTTCCAAACCGCAGAAACATCGTTCTGACACGCTCTGAAGCGACGTTCAGCGGCTGCGACACATATCAATCGCTCGACGAGGCAATAAAAAACTGCTCCGCCGAGGACGATATATATATAATAGGTGGGGGCTGCATATACGAGCAGGCCATGAACATTGCTGACCGTCTATGCCTTACCGAGATTGACGACACTCCCGAAGGTGCAGACACGTTCTTCCCCGACTACAGCCAATGGCACGAGACTTGGCGTGAGAGTCACGGCAAAGACGACCGCCACAAACAGCAGTACGCCTTCGTGGATTACGTCAGAACTGCAGATTAAATATCATCCTCGTCACAGAGGCTGTCGGTTATCGGCAGTTGACGTTCGAACGCAGTGGTGAACGAAATGATTGTTTCGCTGCGGGCAAGACCCAACGGCTGCAGCCTGTCGTGGATGATATTGAGCAGGTGGTGGTTGTTCTTGGCGTATATCTTTATGAACATGTCATAGTCGCCGGTGGTGTAATGGCACTCCACTATCTCAGGTATTCGTTTCAGTTCGCTCACCACGTCGTCGAACGACTCCGGTGTGCGTAGGTTTATTCCGATGTAAGCGCATGTGTCATAGCCTATCTTCTCGGCATCGATTACAAACTGTGAGCCTTTCAGAACGCCCATATCGGTTAGTTTCTGAATGCGCTGATGAATGGCAGCACCACTCACATTGCACGTGCGTGCTACCTCAAGGAAAGGCACTCGGGCATCTTCAGCAATCATGCCGAGTATTTTCCTGTCTAACAAATCCAAACTATGATGTCCCATTTAATACTTTTATTTTTGCTACAAAGATAGCAAAAAAATTCTTTTCTCAAACATTTGTTTGCCGTTTTTCTTCTTTTTTACTAATTTGTTGACATATTGAAGAGGCAATCAACTTAACGCAATATAATACTACAATGTGAAATATTCGGCGTATTTGTAGAATACTCACTCGGTTATTTGTAGTCAACTCGTTCAGTTCAAATATACAAAACTGTTTAAACAGGCTGCTGAAGAGGCAAAAAAGAACTAATTATTTTTGTAGTAACGGTGATTTGCACTACCTTTGCAACATATATAATCACGAATAGAAGAGAAAAAAGGCAAACACGTAATACTACTATGTCAAGAATAATAAAGATTGCACTATTGTTGCTGACACTGTCGGCAACGGTCGTAATGGCACAGACAGACAGCATGGCAATTACCGACCGGCTCGACTCTGTGGCAAATGCACAGTTGATGATTGGCGTTGACAGCGACTACACCGACGTGGCAATGCAGCCGCAGCCGCTCCATAAGCAACTCAAGACGAAGTTCATCGAGGGCAACGCCGGCTTCATGTCGCTCGTGGCTTTGGCATTGGTTCTGGGACTGGCGTTCTGCATAGAGCGCATAATCTACCTCAGTCTGAGCCATATAAATGCCAAGAAACTGATGGAAGACATCGACAAACGGGTAGCAGAAGGCGACATTGAAGGGGCAAAAGAGTTATGCCGCAACACCCGCGGACCGGTTGCTTCGATATGCTATCAGGGACTCCTGCGCATCAATGAAAGCATTGACGAAATAGAGCGTTCCATCGCTTCCTACGGCTCGGTGCAGTCGGCAAACCTTGAGAAAGGGTGCTCGTGGATAACATTGTTCATCTCTATCGCTCCATCGTTGGGCTTCCTCGGCACGGTGATTGGCATGGTCATGGCGTTCGATCAGATGCAGATTGCGGGCGACCTCAACGCCACCGTGGTGGCTGCGGGAATGAAAGTGGCATTGATAACCACCATTTTCGGTATCATCGTGGCACTCACACTGCAGTTGTTCTACAACTATATCCTCTCGAAGATAGAACATCTCGTGAGCCAAATGGAGGAGTCGGCGATAACGTTGCTCGACATAATAGTGAAGTTTAAGGAAAAAACCATAAAGTAAAATAGCAACATGCTTGACACCAAACGCATTTCAGGGCGGGTGCTGATTATATTGGTCGGCATTATAGCAGCGGCATTCTGCGCATTTTTCTTTATCGGATACGACAATCCTTACGAAGAAAACCCGTCGTTCAACTCGCCGAAGCTTACCGGCGTAATCATCCTTCTGTCTGTGGTTATGACCGCAGGCACTCTTGCCCTTGCCATAGTTTCGCTCGTGATTACTCTCAGAAGGCGCGACAAGTCGGCTGCGGTGGTCAACAATGTGCCGGCAGCACGCATAGCATATATGGTGACGGGCGGTGTGGCAGCGGTGCTCGTGCTGACCTTTCTGCTCGGTTCGGCTTCGCCCATGACAGTCAACGGTGAGCCATACGTGCACACTTTTTGGCTAAAAACGGCAGATATGTTCATCTACACCGCCGTGACAATGCTCGTCGTGGCAGCGGTGGCAGTGGCAGTGTCGATGCTGAAAGTGAGACAGTGAACATTAAACCCAAGAGCACATGCCGGCGATGTATGCCATCTGCCGGCAGAGCAAAGTGACAAGATAACGATATGCGGCTATCAAAAAGGAGGCGCGATGTGCCTTCACTCAACACCACTTCAACGGCAGACATTTCGTTCATGCTGCTGATTTTGTTCCTCGTAACGACATCGTTGGATGCCGACAAGGGACTGCAACGGCAGTTACCGCCGATGGAAAGCCACGAAGAGGTAAGGATTGACGTAAGTCGCGACAACATATTGCAACTGCAACTGACCGCCGACAACGGCATACTGATTGACGACAAACCGGCATCCATTGCACAGTTGAGGCAGACGGTGACTGATTTCGTTGCCAACTCGCCCGACCGCGCAAGGCATATCATATCGCTGAAAAGCGACCGCAATGCCACCTACGAAGCCTATTTCAAGATACAGAACGAGATAGTGGCAGCCTACAGGACACTCCGCGACAATGCCGCACGCAGGTTATACCGCCGCTCCTACGACGAATGCAGCACCGAACAGAAGGAGAAACTACGCGAACTGTATCCGCAACGCATTGCCGAGGGATATGAAAACAACGACAGCAAATGATTTTCAGAAGACATAAGAAAGATGTTCCGGGGCTGAACACGGCATCACTGCCCGACCTGATATTCACGGTCTTGTTTTTCTTCATGATTGTGACTCACATCCGTCATGACGCCCCGAAGGTGGAATATCGCATGCCGCAAGGAACCGAACTGCAGAAACTCACCAAGAAATCTGCCACGACATACATCTACATCGGCAAGCCGATAAAGCCGCTGCAGGGCAAAGAAGGGACTGCCGTAAGGGTGCAGATGAACGACAAATACGTGACACCTGCAGAGATAACCGACTATGTTATCGACGAACGCAGCCGCATGACACCGGAAGACCGCGTACAAATGACCGTGAGCCTGAAGGCTGACCGCAACGCCGATATGGGCAAAATAACCGACGTCAAAATGGCTCTGCGTAAAGCAAATGCACTGCGCATCAGCTATTCGGCAGACAAAGCGGCAGACACTTCACGGCAGAACGACAGACAGGAATAACCAAACAAGACCACGATAATAATGAAAAAACAGTTTTTTATGGTTCTGCTGATGCTGCTCACAATATCTGTATCGGCACAGGAAAGTGGTAAAAGAAAGGTTGCAACAATGCCCGATGAGAATGGATATATCGTATTCGAGGGAGACCAATGCCCTGATTTCACGATAAAACTGACAGACGGGCAGGAGGTTACGCTATCTTCCCTGAAAGGCAAGGTGGTGATGCTACAGTTCACTGCATCGTGGTGCGGTGTTTGTAGGAAAGAAATGCCATTCATAGAGAGTGACATTTGGCAGAAACATAAAGACAATGCCGACTTCGCCCTTATTGCAATAGACCGCAACGAACCGCTCGAAACGGTATTGAGATTTGCGGAAGCCACAAAGATTACCTACCCTATCGGTCTTGATCCGGGTGCCGACATCTTCGCCATGTTTGCCATCCGCGATGCCGGTATAACACGAAACGTGCTGCTCGACCGCACCGGAAAAATTATAAAACGCACCCGGCTTTACAACGAGAAGGAGTTTGCATCACTCGTGAAAGCTATCGAAGAGGAGTTGGGAAAGGACAAATAATCGCAAAATTACTCGCCGGAGATTATGTTAGTGTGTCCGAAACAGTACACGTTATAAAGACCAATTTTAGTTTAAAAAAATATCCGCAACACCTATTATAGGCATTGCGGATATATTTTTTATGATGCTTTGAGTTTTAACTTACACCCATAACACCCCATTATAAAATGCTAATCAGTCCTCCCAAGGCTTGTATCTGAAGATTGTCGGAGCGGTTTCAGAGCCTTCCTCTTCCTCTACTTCTATCTCTACCGGCTTTGCCAATGCTCCACCTTCGTTACCATCAATAAAACCATTATTGTTAGGACTGAAAAACACAAATCCATCCATCAGGTCTGTACCTTTCAAAACGCAGGTTAAGGGGATTATATATGTTCTCTTTTTCATTTTATTTTCTATTTGGATTATCATT